>JAGCGA010000003.1 GCA_017649855.1 Bacteroidales bacterium | reverse complement strand
TATCGATATGACACACTATAGTCCAGACATCCTCAACTGCTTGGCCAACCATTCCAGCGACGAGGTCTTCACCTCGCCCGAGTTGGCCAACCGAATGCTCGACTTGTTGCCGCAGGAGTTGTTCCGTTCCAGCAAAACGCGATTCTTGGACCCCTGCAGCAAGAGCGGGGTCTTCCTGCGCGAGATTGCGAAACGGCTGTTGGCGGGTCTCGAAGAACAGATTCCCGACCTGCAGCAGCGCATCGACCACATCATGACCCAGCAGGTTTTCGGCATCGCCTGCACCGACCTCACCGCCGAGATGAGCCGCCGCACGCTCTACTGCACCAAACAGGCCAACGGCAAGTACAGCATCAGCACGGCCTTTCGTGACGTGCAGGGCAATCTGAGATATATGCGATGCCTACACACTTGGGTTAACGGCAAATGCAAGCATTGTGGTGCTAACCGAGCGCAATATGACCGCGTAGAAACCATTGAAAGTTACGCTTATCCATTTATTCACAAAAGTATAAACGAAGTCTTTGAAAATATGCAATTTGATGTCATTATCGGAAACCCGCCGTATCAGTTAAGCGACGGGGGTTTTGGTATTAGTGCAATGCCAATATATGATAGATTCATTACGCAGGCTAAAAAAATCAATCCGCGATATCTTGTGATGATAGTTCCTGCTCGCTGGTATGCAGGTGGCAAAGGTCTTGATGAATTTAGAGACGAAATGTTGCATGACAACAGATTGCGTATTATTCATGATTATCCTCAAGCGTATGAATGTTTTCCCGGAGTACAAATTAAAGGAGGTGTATGTTATTTCCTTTGGAACAGGGATAATCGGGGTGATTGTATGATTTATACTCATCAAAATGGAGAAGTTGGGGATCCTGTTTCAAGACCTTTGTTAGAAAAAGGAAGCGATGTATTCATTCGCTATAATGAGGCGATAAGTATATTACATAAAGTTGTTTCTTTAAAAGAGCCCACATTAGCAAATAAAGTTAGTTCACGTCAGCCGTTTGGTTTGAGCACAAATTTTCATGGTGAGAAAGACTATCACAGTGGTTATTTGAAATTGTATGAAAATCAAGGAGTATCTTATGTCAGTGAAAAGATGATAACAAAAAACAAACAAGATGTGAAATCATACAAAGTTTATATAGCAAGAGCTGGGAGTGGTAGTGATAGCTTTCCTCATCCTATTTTAGGTGTTCCCTTCGTTGGTGAGCCCAATACTGTCAGTTCAGAAACATACATCTATATTGGTCCGTTTGTTTCAAAAGAAGAGTGCGAGAATGTAATCAGCTATATAAAGACTCGTTTCATGAGATTTTTAATAATGTTGAGGAAGGTCACACAATCTACTACAAGAGAAGTTTATAAGTTCGTCCCCCTCCAAGACTTCTCCCACCCCTGGACCGACGAGATGCTGTACGAGAAATACGGCTTGGACAAGGACGAGATTGCCTTTGTTGAGAGCATGATCCGGCCGATGGAATAACAAAAAAACACAA
Source organism: Bacteroidales bacterium (assembly GCA_017649855.1). Taxonomy (GTDB): domain Bacteria; phylum Bacteroidota; class Bacteroidia; order Bacteroidales; family WCHB1-69; genus F23-D06. The sequence goes on along the minus strand of JAGCGA010000003.1, from coordinate 127,950 downwards.
ACAGAGCGTTCTTTGAAATTTTAGGAGAAAAACTTGCGGAGTTTAAAGAAGATGTGTATCTTTGCAAAAAAATAAATAATAGTCATGAAATACAAATTTTCTAAAGAAGAATCTGAAACACAAAAAGTTAGCGAGCCTGAAATCCAATATGATACAGTTGGAGCTAACACAGCAGAGTTGAAGTATCCGTCATCTCTCCCTCGCACAGTAAGCGAAGAAGAAATAGCCCAGAGTTTTACGCTGGAGGAATTCGAGCAACACATGGAAGATTTGGTGGAAAGCACTCACAACCATAATACTGGTTGCGTGGAGCACACCCCCGTTGTTCCTCGTGTGTGTTCCATCAAAGAGGCACAGCACAGAAGTATGACTCTTGATCAATTTACGGGCAAATTATTTGCTATGGTGGATGCATTTTACAAAGCAAAGGCATGAAAGTACTCGTTGACGAATTAGTGTATAAGAAAATCCATGACTTCTACTGTGCGGCATTGCTGAACCACCCTTCCTTAACTAAGGAAACAGTGGACAGAAAAATATGGCGGATGGAGAAAGGATTGCAGATCTTAAGTCAAATGCAAGGATTCCGTACGGCTTGGCTTAAGCAGGATTGGATTGAGCAAGGATGGCACGAATTTCTGTGCGAGGGATTCGTATTCGCATACGAGGTTTGTATCGACGGCGCGACAAACGAGCAGTTTGTTTGGATTCGCGATGTGGTCCACGGTAGCTTGTATCATTAATTTTTTCTCTTAAATATTTCTGCATAAGAACGTTCGCTTATAAATAAGTAAACGAACAAACTTACATTATTATGCAGACCATAGATCAAATCCTCCCTAACAGTCGGCGCTCGGTGCCGCAAATCTACATGTACGACGACATCGCCTTCCCCGGCTGGATCAAGATCGGACAGACGGGCCGCCAAGATGTGAACGAGCGCATTGACGAGCAACACCCCATCACCGAGCCGTACAAGACCTACCACCTGCTGTGGCACGACAACGCCTTCTACGCCGACGGCAGCGGCGAAAGCTTCGGCGACCACGACCTCCACGACTACCTGCGCCGGATGGGCAAGGAACTCATCGGCGAATGGTGCCGCTGCTCCCTACGCGAGGCACAGGCGGCATACGTGGCTGTGCGGCACCGCGATACGGACATCGAAACGGTGCGCGACCTCGACTACGAGATGCGAGAAGAGCAGGCGCAGGCGGTGCGGCAGACCGCCGACTACTTTGCCAAGATGGACGAAGAAGAACCTGACCGTCCCAGCCACTACCTCTGGAACGCCAAGATGCGCTTCGGCAAGACCTTCGCCACCTACCAGCTCGCCAAACGCATGGGTGCCAAACGGGTGCTGGTGCTCACCTTCAAACCCGCCGTGGAGGATTCGTGGCGCGATGACCTCCTGCGCCACCGCGACTTCGAGGGCTGGCGGTACTATAGCAGTCGCATGGAGGAACGATTCCCGTCGTTGTCATCATCAAAACCACTTGTGGTGTTCGGCTCTTTCCAGGATTATCTCGGCAGGGATAAATACGGCAATATCAAGACCAAAAACGAGTGGGTACACAGCATCCACTGGGATCTCATTGTGCTGGACGAGTACCACTTCGGAGCCTGGAACGACAACGCCAAGAGTTTGCTCGACCTCGGGGATGCCGAGGCCAAACGACGGCAGGCGGAAGAGGATGCGGTGATGTGTGAAAGCGGCATCGACGTGGAAAGCGGGCGCGCCTGGGACGACAGCGATGTGTCCATCACGGGCAAGCACTACCTCTACCTCAGCGGCACGCCTTTCCGCGCTCTTGCCACAGGCGAGTTTATGGAAAGCCAAATCTTCAACTGGACCTATCAGGATGAGCAGGCACGGAAAGAGGCCATCGGCGGTCCCTATTTGGAGATGCCCACCATGGTGATGATGACCTACCAGATGCCGCAGGACCTCGGGGCGATGATCGAGCAGTGGGATATGGACGGTTTTGACCTCAACGAGTTCTTCCGCGCTGAGGGCAAGACCTTCGTCCATGAGAAAGCCGTGCAGAAATGGCTCGACATTATCCGCGGCAAGGCCTCCATCTTCGGCGATGGCAGCTCGCCGCTCAATGTGCGGCCGGCATTGCCTTTCGAGGACACCCGTCTGCTCGACCTCTGCGCCCACACGATGTGGTTCCTGCCCAACGTGGCTTCGTGCGATGCGATGGAAGCATTGCTGCACCGACCCGCCAACGGTTTCTACCAGAACTACAGTATCATCAACTGTAGCGGCGTCAAGGCCGGTATCGGAGTGGATGCCCTCGGTCCCGTGCGCGAGGCTATGGGCGACAACCCGCTGAAAACCCGCACCATCACGCTGACCTGCGGCAAGTTGACCACGGGCGTCACCCTTCGACCGTTAGGCGGACTGCTGATGCTACGCAACTGCTCAAGTCCGGAAACCTACTTCCAGACGGCTTTCCGGGTGCAAAGCCCGTGGACCGCCACCGACGAGGAGGACCCCAGAAAGCGGACTATCCTCAAGCCCACCTGCTACGTGTTCGACTTCGCTCCCAATCGTGCGTTGCGCGAGGTGGTGACCTACGCCAACCAGCTGGATGTGGATAGCAACCGCCGCATCACCGACAAGGTGGATGAGTTCATCAACTTTCTGCCCATCCTGCAATTTGACGGCAGTTCCATGAAACGGGTAGATGCCACTGAAATCCTTGATTTTGTGGATAACGGCACCAGCGGCACGCTGCTGGCCCGCCGTTGGAATAGCGCGCAGTTGGTGAATGTCGATAACACCACGCTACAACGTGTATTGAACAATCCCGAAGCTATGGCTGCCATCATGAAGATAGAAGGCTTCCGTGCTCTGGGCAGTGACATCATCGAAAACATCGTCAATCGTGCTGATAGGATAAAGAAACTGAAACGCGAGGCAGGAGAAGGGAATGATAGCAAAAAGAAGAAAGAGCTGACGCAGGAAGAGAAGGAATACCGCTCCAAACGGCGCGAAGTGCAGGAGAAACTGATGAAGTTCGCCACCCGCATCCCCATCTTCATGTATCTCACCGATTACCGCGAGGAGAGTTTGGAGGATGTCATCCGCAAGTTGGAACCGAGTCTGTTTGAGCGCGTTACCGGCCTGACCATTGACGACTTTGATCTGTTGTTACGTGTCGGTGTCTTCAACCGCGCCCAGATGAACGATGCCATCCTGAAGTTCCGCCGCTACGAGGATGCCTCATTGGCCTACACGGGTGTCAATCGCCACGCCTCCGACACCCGCATCGGCCTGATGGACAGTACGGTGCCGATAGAGGCGCTGGTGAATGTTGATTGACATTGTTATCCGTCATCAGCCCATTATCCGGTTACCAAACGTTCAAATGGTAATTCCTTTTCATTTTAACCACAGGTGCCTTATAACCCTCCACCTCAATCACCCAGGCGTTTTCCAGATGGTTCAATAACTCCTGCATTATGCTGGAGAAGTCGATGGTGAGGGTGCCGTGCTTGTCCTGCTTCCATTTGAGCTTGGCATTATATCCCCAGTCTTCCAACAGTCGGAATGTCGCCTCAGGGCTAATTATCGGCATGTTTTCGATTACCAAAGGATTTGTGCGGTCGGGGCGCTCGAACTCGATGATGTAGAGGTTGCTGTCTTTGGTAGTGAAGCAGCGGATGGTGCGATCCCAATATACTTTACCTCCCCAAAAAGAGGGCATAGGTGTCGGTTCCTCGCCGTCTTTGCTCCACATCAAGGAGACAGTAGCCTCCATGTCTTTCTCATGATAATTCACAATGAGTGTTAATTCATCGTCTTTATGCAACTCCATTACGGTTTGCCCTTTCGGATTAGAAACCGCATTTTTGTCATAATATAGTAAAGTGTCCCAAACATCTGGATTTGTTCCGCCATAAACGGATACTCTATCATCTGCATGGGCCATCAGGGTGTATTTTCCGTCTTCTGGCACTTCCACAACGCCCCACCAACTAATGTCAAAATGGTCTGTGCTCACGCCCCGCAACGGCGCATTCCGAACCCAATCAAAGTCGATTCCTTCCCTTTGGTATAAGATTGGCCAAGAAATGTCAGTGCGTTCCCGCTGGCACGGGATCTCATACGGGCGTGTTCCGTAGATGGCCTGTCCGTTAATTTCCAGCCACTTGCCGAGTGCTCTCAGTCGTTCCTGCTGGATGAGCGGGATGGTGCCGTCTGCGTTGGGCCCCACATTGAGGGTCAGGCCGCCGCCGTGCGCCACCAATTCCACAAAATGTTGGATCAACTCTCTGTCGGTCATGTAATTGTCTAAGTCCTCGTTGCGGTTCAACCCGAAGCTGCGTCCGAGACCGCGGCACTCGGCCCACGGCACCTCCGTGTTGGCGATGCCCGCGCTGTACTCGGGCGTGAGGAAACCGTGCTTCGTGCCGTTGCCCCAGCGGTTGTTCACGATGGCGTCCGCGCCCACGGTGTTGTAGTACCAGCTGATCATCTCCTGCGAGCGCAGCTGCTCCGCCGTGTTGTTCCAGTCGCCGTCAGAGAAGATGAGGTCGGGCTTGTAGTGGCTTACCAGCTCCTTGAACTGCGGAACCATATAGTTGTCCACATAGTCACCAATCTCATTGTCCGGATCGACCATCCAGATGTGGCGCGGGTTGGTCCATTCGGGCAGCGAGTAGTAGAAGCCCATGCGCAGCCCGTGGTCGCGTACGCTGGTGGTCAACTCCTCCACGATGTTGCGTCTCGGACCGCTCACCACACTGTTCCATTCGGGCTGATACTGACTGTCCCACAGGCAGTATCCGTCGTGGTGCTTGGTGACCAAGACCACATATTTTGCCCCTGCATATCTGAAAAGATCCGCCCATTCGTCGGGGTTCCAAAGCTCTGCGTGCCAGTATTTTGTGAGTTCCTTGTATTGGTCGAAGACGGGTTTGGTGGTGTCGGCGTAGTAGCTCATGATGCGCGTTCGTTCGGGCACCTTCTGCATCAGTCCGCGGTAGAACCATTCGCCGTAGCCCTCTTTGGAGGCATAGGACGGCACGGAGTAAAGCCCCCAGTGGATGAAGATGCCGAGTTTCGCGTCTTGGAACCACTGCGGGTAGCCGCGCTGGTTGAGGGACTCCCAGGTGGGTTGGGTTTGGGCCTGTGTTCGCATCGAGAACCCGGCCAGCAAGAGCATGATCAGGGTCACGACCCACACTGCGCTGCGCTTATGTGGGGTTAATTGCGCTTCGCGCGTCTTGCCCCTTCGGGGCTGCTTAAGGAAGATACTCATGATCATTAATTCGGCATGATTAATTCGTAAAAGGCGTTGAATTATTTAGAGTTTAGGTTCTGGGTTTTTTGAAGGGGATAGAAGGGCGTCAAGCCGGGCAATGCTTCGCTTCACGAACTCCAAAATCAAGGCGTATTCTTCGTCGTAGGTGGCGGCATCGTAATAGTTTTCGCTGTCGTAAGGCCAAAGGCGGGTGTTTTCTTCCAAACCCAATCGGACGTACGGGTCATTTTCTTTCATCAGCTTTTCAATGTTTTCGTAGGAGAAGATGCCTGATCGGCGTAATTCGGTGTAACGACTTTTCAACCGCTGAACGTATTCGTCAGACTTCATCATTCTGTCTATCAATATATTGCGACGCTCTTCTGGTAAGTGCTTCAGCATGTTTTTCTCGTTGTCGCCGTCGCGGCCAAGACTGTGGTCGCAGTCCCAAAGGGCAATGCGGAACGGGGTGTTGGCGTCTTTCTTATACAGATAGAAATTCTTGAGCACGCCGTCGCCGCTGTTCGTGAAGAGAATGAACAAATGCCAGTCGATAAGATTTTGTAAATCAATCCATTCTCCAATATGATTGTAAAATTCCTCATCTGAAGTTTTGACTATGAAGTTGCGGAACTCGTCAATCACTGCGCTGCGGTCTCCTTTCTCGAAGTCAGGGTATGACTGCCCGTGATAGTTCTCGTCGAGAGGATCTTTTGCAGGCATTTTGCTGTCAGGGTAGAATAGTTTGGGCTCCTTGAAAATGACCGCTTCGGGATCGCTGTCGTCGATATTTAAGACATGTTTGTTGAGCCGTTGCATAACGACATAAAGTCCTTGCGGCTGATTGTTCTCGCGCACGAGAGCGTAGGCGCATTTTGGCGCTAAATCATTGTCACCCATCATGTTGAAAAGGTCATAACAAAGTTTGTGCCGCATAAAAGTCTTGTCAATGTAGCTTGCGTTGAGAATCCAGCTGCGGTTCTCGGGCATACCACACAGCGATTGCGCTGCCGAGAGCTTCACCGAATAGGAGTGTTTGTGATATTTGGAGGAAATACCACCTCGAAACTTCACCTTCCCACTCCAAGACACGGAATCGTGGTTCGCAACCACTGACATTACACACGGAATGCGCTTGTCCCAAGGAATTTCTTTTTCAGTAACAATGTGTATTACAGGTAATTGTAATGACTCCGCTGTCGTTGTGGCTTTCTTCTTCTCTTTGCACGCGCTCCCTAACATAGCCAAGACAATCACAACCCATAGTATGTATTTTCTTTTCATCGTTAATTGTTCAGTGATAATTCCATAATTGCTTCATATACAATTTGTTGCCACTCTTTTTTTGAGGGACAGACGAGTTCACAGAGGGCGAAGTCCTCGCTGTCAACCTCGTAGATACCGAGGGCTTCCATCTGCTCGATGTCCTTGATTTCGCAGGCCTTGAGCAGTTGCAGCGGCATCAGGTCGAAGGGGAAGACCTTGTCGTAAACGTCGGTCATCATGACGGTGCGGCGGCCACCGTGAAGCGAGGTGTTGACATCGTAGGTGCGCTTGGGCGTGAGCCAGGCGAGGAAGGTGTGCGAGAGGCTCCACTTCTTCAATCCCGGCAGCAGCCACCCGAGGATCTCGCGTTGGCCTCCTTCCTCAATGACTGTGATTTGCCGGTCATGAAAAGCGAGGGTAGGGGAATTTTCTATCTTGCTGCCACTCAGTACGCTGCCGCTGATAACGCGGGCATCCTCCTGTGTGAGGTTGCCGGCGAGTAACGCGGACAGATCTGCGCCGTAAATCGTGTTGAAGTAGCCAGCACTCTTGACAGCGGGTCCTGTCAGAGCGGCTGTCTTGTCGAATTGCAGGATATGACGGGAGAAGAACTGGCCGATGCGGGCCACCTCCTGCGGGTCGAGGAACCAAACCGTTTCGCCCTTGTCTATGGGGTCGATGCGGTGTATCTGGGTGCCGACGTTGCCGGCGGGATGCGGACCGCTGAAGTAGTGCTTCTGTACGTTTTCGACAGTTTCAAAGATTTGATTATCAGCACCTTCTTTCATGCATAAGTGTATCGGAGCTTGGTCGCCGGCGGCCAGTTGCAACATCTGGATGCCGTAGCGGAAATCTTCCTCCTTGCCGCGCATCAGCACATGGAAGTCCGGGGCGAGCGGGTTGCTGTCGAAACAAGATATGAAGACCGATTTGGGTTTCGCGCCTGGATTGGGAATGGTGGAGTAGGGACGCTGCCGCAGACAAGGCCACAAGCCATGCTGCAATAGCGACGTGCGAACGTCATCTCCAGTGGTTGGTGTTTCGAAGTGGACACTTGTCTCCGTGGGCGCGTTCACGTCGCGGGCAATCGAGATCTCCTCAATGACCCGTTTCTCGCCGCGCACAATCTCCTGCACGGTGCCGGTCACGGGCGAGACAATCACGATCCGTTCATCCTGCTTGTCGTGGAACAGCGGGCTGCCGACTTCCACGCGGTCGCCGGCCTGTACGAGCAATTTGGGGCTCAGCCACCGGAAGTCGGACGGCCGGATGTGGAAGGTTTCTGGCAAGACGAAATCCAGCCGTATGTCAGGTGCGGCGCCTGCTAATCTGAGGTCTAACCCTTTGTTGATGGTAATATGCATGGGTCGATTCTTCAATTATTGCTGACTATTATTGGCAGAGGGCTCTTTGGCACCCTCCCATTTGCGAAAACCGTTGTCCAACTCATACACTTTTTTGAAACCTAGTTCTATGAGCTTCTTGGCTGCTGATTTGCTGCTGCGTCCGGAGTTGCAATAGATGGCAATGGGCTTCTTTTTCTTAAGTTCCGACACCATGCGGTCGAATCCTTTGGAGGAGAACTCAATATTGATGGCTCCTTTGATGTGACTTTTGTTGTATTGTCTCGCATCGCGCACGTCCACAAGCTGGACGCTTTTTTTCTTGATGAGTTTGGCAAAAGCATCATTGTCCATGGAGGTGAATTTCACCTCTTGGGAAAAGGCGGCACCCGCGATGCAGAACAGAAGGATGAGTGTGGTGAGAATTTTTTTCATAAAAAACGTGTTTTGATATTGTGTAGGATTAAAATGAAGTCGGAACAATAAAGGTCTTTGTTTTTAAGGTTGCAAAAATAGTTATTTTATGGTATCCCTCGAAAAAAAATAGAGGTCAAGGCGACACTTTTCAAGAGGATGACTTGTTCAGTGATGGGTGTTGAAAAATAGATTCGTATTCGATTCAAATTTTTGTTAATTTGCGCCCTCGTTTGAAATTTATACAAATAATGAATATAGATACCTTACAATCTCTTTTTCATCAACGCTTTGGAGGAGAGGGAGCCTTGTATGCCTCCCCGGGCCGTGTGAACCTGATTGGTGAACATACGGACTATAATGGGGGATTTGTTTTTCCCGGTGCCATCGACAAGGCCATTTATGCTTGTGTGTCGATGAATGGTACCGACAAGGTGCGGGCATATGCGGTCGATTACGACGAATATTGCGAGTTCGGCATGCGTGAGGAGGACAAGCCCGCCGATCACTGGGCCTGTTATATCTTTGGTGTCTGTCGTGAAATCCAGAAGCGTGGCTATCAGTTGCAAGGCTTTGACACGGCTTTCTATGGAGATGTCCCCGTGGGTGCTGGCATGTCGTCATCTGCGGCCCTGGAGAGCACTTTCGCATTTGCCTTGAATGATCTCCTGCATCTAGGAATAGACAAGTTCGAGCTGGCCCGTATCGGGCAGGCCACGGAGCACAACTACTGCGGGGTGAAATGCGGCATCATGGACCAGTTTGCCTCCCTGTTTGGCAAGACCGGCCATCTGATGCGTCTCAACTGTGCCACCATGGAGTTTGAGTATTTCCCATTTGCCCCGAAAGGCTATAAGCTGGTACTGCTGGATACGGTAGTGAAGCACGAGCTGGCCTCGTCGGCGTACAACAAACGCCGGGAGTCGTGCGAGAATGTCTGCCGCCATATCGCGGCCCGTCATCCGGAAGTCAAGTACCTCAGTGATGCCGATATGCCGATGCTTGAAGAGGTCTGGAGTGAGATCTCGGAAGAGGATTACCGCCGCGCAGCCTACGTGATAGAAGAGAAACAGCGGGTGCTGGATGTCTGCGAGGCCTTGGGACGCGGCGACTATGAGACTGTGGGGGAGAAGATGTATGGTACCCATCATGGCATGAGCAAGCTTTATGAGGTTAGCTGCGACGAGCTGGACTTCCTCAACGAAATAGCCAAGGAGTGCGGCGTCACCGGCTCGCGTGTGATGGGTGGCGGCTTCGGCGGCTGCACCATCAACCTGGTGAAGGAGGAACTGTACGACACGTTCATTACTACCGCCCAGGAACGATTCGCCGCCCACTTCGGCCACGAACCCAAGGTCTACGACGTCGTGATCTCCGACGGAAGTCGCAAAATCTAATTTTCTATAATAACTCTTATCTATTATCTATCATTCTACCAAGCTCTTGCCCCTGCGGGGCCGCTCAATGAATAACTATTAACTATCAACTATTAACTAATAACTTTCAACATGTCTTCTCCTACATTATTAGTTCTCGCCGCTGGCTTGGGTTCCCGCTATGGGGCCTTGAAGCAGATGGACGGCATCGGTCCCAACAATGAGGCCATCCTCGATTATTCCATTTATGACGCCAAACGTGCCGGCTTCGGCAAGGTGGTCTTCGTCATCCGCGAAGACTTCGCCGAGGCGTTTAAGAAAGTCAATAACACCGAGAAGTTCGGCATCCCGGTAGAGTATGTGTACCAGTCGCTCGACAAGCTGCCGGCGGGCTTCACGGTGCCGGAAGGGCGTGTGAAGCCGTGGGGCACCTGCCACGCCGTGCTGATGGCCAAGGATGTGATCCACGAGCCGTTCGCCGCCATTAATGCGGACGACTTCTACGGCAAGGAAGCCTACGAGGTGCTGGCCGACTATTTGCGTCATTGCGCAGGCCAAAAAGGAGCCTATAGCATGGTGGCTTACAAGCTGCGCAATACCATGTCCGATTTCGGCACCGTGTCGCGTGGCATCTGCACCGCCGATGCGGACGACAACCTGCTGACCATCGTGGAGCGCACTGCCATCGGCCATACCGATGATGGCGGCGCAGCCTACACCGACGAGACCGGCTCGCATCCCTTGGACATGGATTCGCTCGTCTCCATGAACTTCTTCGGCTTCACCCCCGACTTCTTCGATTACTCAGAGAAGGGCTTTGTAGAGTTTTTGAAAGGGCCCGCCCAGACCAATATCAAAGCCGAGTTCTACATCCCGTTGATGGTCAACAACGCTATTAACGACGGCACTGCCAAGGTGAAAGTGCTCTCCAGCAACGCCTCTTGGTTTGGGGTCACCTATAAGGAAGACAAACCCGAGGTGATGCGCAAGGTGCGGGAGCTGATTGGGAAGGGCGTGTATCCGGAGAGGTTGTGGGTATAGTTAATAGATTATAGATAATAGTTATTCCTTGAGCGGCCCCGCAGGGGCAAGAACTGGGTAGAATAATAGATAACAGATAATAGATAATAGTTGGTGGTTCATGGCTAACGGCCAAAGTTCATAGTCAAAGTTCATAGATAATAGGGAGGATTTCTCAACAATTCAACAATTCAACATTTCAACAGTTCAACAATTCAACATTTCTAAATAAATGCATATTGAAACAAAAATCTGGGGTAAGGATCATGAGGGGGCTGATGTACGGCTGTTCACGATAGAGAACGAGCATGGCCTGCGCGTGCAGTTGAGCGAGATTGGGGCGGGTATTGTCAGCCTCATGACCCCCGACAGGGATGGCCGTATGGCGGATATCGTCCTGGGCTATGCCAAGGCTGAAGACTACTTCGGCGACGGCCCCTGCATGGGCAAGGTGCCCGGACGCAGTGCCAACCGCATCGCCTACGGCCGCTTCAGCATCGATGGCGAGACCTATCAGCTGGACCTGAACACGGCCGCCGGCAAGCACCACCTCCATGGCGGCGCGTTGGGCTTTGCCAACCGCAAGTGGAACGGCGAGGTGGTGGGCGACAGCGTGGTCTTCACCTACACTGCGGCAGACGGAGAGCAAGGCTACCCCGGCAAACTGACCGCCACGGTGCGCTATACTTTCCTGGAAACCAATGCACTGCAGGTGGATATGCAGGCTACGACCGACAAGCCGACAATTGTCAATCTGACCAATCACACCTACTTTAACCTGAAAGGCGAGGGCGTTGGCGATGTGCTGGATCATCATCTGAGAATCTATGCAGAACGCTATCTGGATACGGCCCCAGATCTTATCCCCACAGGCAAAATGCTTCCCGTAGCAGGAACCCCCATGGATTTCCGCGAAGAGAAGTTGATCGGGCAAGACATCCGGGCAGACTTTGAGGCTCTCCGTTTTGGCAAAGGTTACGATAGTTGTTGGGTGCTGGAAATGGATGATGATGACGACGACACACTGCGCATGGCTGCTGTGCTCTCGCATGAGGGGACCGGCCGTGTGGTCGGGATCGCCACGAACCAGCCCGGACTGCAGGTCTATACCGGCAACTGGCTGGAAGGCTGTCCATTAGGGAAGAATGGTCACCAATATCATGATTATGATGGGGTGGCGCTGGAGTGCCAGGCCCTGCCCGACGCTCCCAATCATGACAACTTCCCCGGCACTATCCTCCGACCCGGTGAAACATATCAGAAATCAATCAAATTTTATTTTTTAACAACTTTATAATAACGAACAAATGAGTACAAAAACAAAACAATGGGGTGCTATCATTGTGATGATCGCCCTCTTTGCGATGATCGCCTTCGTGACCAACTTGTGTTCACCGATGGCCGTCATCGTCAAAAACCAGTTTGGGGCCTCGAACTTTTTGTCCCAGATTGGTAATTACGGCAACTTTATCGCCTATTTGGTGATGGGTATTCCTTCGGGCATGCTGATCAAGCGTTTTGGCTACAAGAAGACCGCCTTGATGGCTTTGGCTGTCGGTATTGTCGGTATCCTGGTACAATGGCTCAGCGGTCAGGTCGGCAGCTTCGCCGTCTATTTGGTGGGTGCCTTCATCGCCGGTTTCTGCATGTGCATGCTGAACACGGTCGTCAACCCGATGCTCAACCTGCTGGGCGGTGGTGGCAACAAGGGCAATCAGCTGATCCAGATCGGTGGTGTCTTCAACTCTGCCGCTGCTGTGGCGGTGTACATCATCATGGGTGCGCTCATCGGTGAGGCTACCAAGGCTAAGATTGCCGATGCCACCCCCGCGCTGATGATCGCCCTGGCCATCTTCGTGGTCGCCTTCATCGTGATCCTCTTCACCAAGATTGAGGAGCCGCAACAGCCTGTTGAGCTGAAGGATGCCAACGCGCCGAAAGACAAGTACAGCGCCTTCTCCTTCCGTCATTTCAAATTGGGTATCCTGGCCATCTTCCTGTATGGCTCTGTGGAAGTGGGTCCTCCCACCTACATGATGCAGTATATGACAGCCGCCCCGGATGCTGCCACGCCAGGTTTGGGCATGGACGGCACGGTGGTAGGACTTATTGTAGCCGTTTATTGGCTGATGATGCTCGTCGGCCGGTTCATCGGTGGCGCCATCGGCGGAAAGGTCTCCACGAAGACCATGCTGGCCACTGTGTCTGGCTTGGCTGTGGCGCTCGTCGCCTTCGGCATGTTCGCCCCCAGCTCTGTGATGGTCAAGGTCCCCGGCATCGACTGGGCTAACCTCTCCGTGATCTGGGCGCAAGTGCCGATTGGCATCTTCGCCTTCATCCTCGTCGGTCTGTGCTCCTCTGTGATGTGGGGCGCCATCTTCAACTTGGCAACGGAAGGATTGGGCAAATACACTGCCATCGCCTCCGGTGCTTTCATGACCATGGTGTTCGGCTTCGCCATCGTGCTGGGTCTCCAGGGCTGGCTCGCCGACGTTACGGGTAGCTACATGACCAGCTTCTTCGTGGTGCTGGCCTGCGCCGCCTACATCCTGTTCTATGCCCTCTGGGGCTCCAAGAACGTCAATACGGACATTCCGGTGGAGTAAGGGAGTGATGATTTAATAGTTTTCAAAGGGGGAGCCGATAGGTTCTCCCTTTTTTTGATGCGGAAATAGGCGGAAGTGGCGGAATACACGGAAATATTATTATCCATATTCTTCCTTAAGTTTCCGCATTTCTTCCGCATGGCTTCTGCATTTTTCCGCAATTTACTCTCTTTGATGCGGAAATGTGCGGAAAAAACAGAAATACGCGGAAATATTATTATCCATATTCTTCCTTAAGTTTCCGCATTTCTTCCGCATAGTTTCTGCATTTTTCCGCAATCTACTCTCTTTGATGCGGAAATGTGCGGAAAAAACAGAAATACGTGGAAATTATTTTGTCATCATTCTTCCTTGAGTTTCCGCATCACTTCCGCATAGTTTCTGCATTTTTCCGCAACCAATGGCAAATAGTCGACTGCACATTGTATTTTTTACTATTTTTGCGCTTTCTAAATTCAAAGCAGAAATGGCTGGATATTTAACAGAGAACATTACGAAAATCACGACCAACACGCTGCAGAAAATGCGCAATGCCAACGAGCGTATTGCCATGCTGACGGCTTACGACTATTCTATCGCCACTTTGTTGGATATGGCGAAGATCGATGTCATCCTGGTGGGCGACTCTGCCGCCAATGTGATGGCGGGCTACAAGACCACCTTGCCCATCACGTTGGATGACATGATCTACCATGCCTGTTCGGTGGTGCGTGCCGTCAAGCGCGCGCTGGTGGTGGTGGATCTGCCGTTTGGCACTTATCAAGGCAACTCCAAGCAGGCCCTGGCCTCCGCCATCCGCATCATGAAGGAGTCGGGCGCCGACGCCGTCAAGCTGGAGGGTGGGGCAGAGGTCATCGAGTCCATCGACCGCATCCTCAGCGCCGGCATCCCCGTGATGGGGCATCTTGGCCTTACCCCTCAGTCTATCAACAAGTTTGGCACCTACGCGGTGCGTGCCACCAGCGAGGAGGAGGCCGATCAGCTGATGGAGAATGCCAAACTGCTGGAAGAACACGGTTGCTTTGCGTTGGTGCTGGAGAAGATTCCGGCCACGTTGGCCGCAAAGGTCACCGATACGCTCCATATCCCGACCATTGGCATTGGCGCCGGTCGCGAGACCAGCGGTCAGGTGCTCGTTTTCCACGACATGATGGGCATCACCCAACAGTTCTCACCCCGCTTCCTGCGCCGTTACCTGAACCTCAGCGAGGAGATTGTGGGCGCCATCGAGCATTATATCGACGATGTCAAGAGCCGCAACTTCCCCAATGAGTCAGAACAATACTGATTTGGCCGACATCGGCAGCCGTATCCTCTACGAAGACAACCATCTGCTTGTTGTGAACAAGCGGGCGGGGGAGATTGTGCAGGGCGACAAGACAGGCGACGAGCCTTTGCTGGAGTTGGTGCGCCAATATATCAAGGTGAGTGCCAACAAGCCCGGCAACGTCTTCTGCGGACTGGTGCACCGTATCGACAGGCCCGTCAGCGGTGCGGTCATCTTTGCCAAGACCTCCAAAGCGCTGGCCCGAATGAACGCGATGGTCAAGGAGCGGACGTTACAGAAAACCTACTGGGCCATCGTGGAGCAGGCGCCGGAAGAGCCGGAGGGCACGCTGCTACACTATCTGCGCAAGAATGAGCGCACCAACACGTCAGAAGCCTCCAAGGTGGAACGGGAGGGCTGGCAACGCGCCGAACTCTCCTATCACCTGATGGCAAGTGGCGACCGTTATCACTTGCTGGAGGTGGATCTGCATACAGGAAGACACCATCAGATCCGGGCCCAACTCTCGGCTATCGGTTGTCCTATCAAGGGCGATTTGAAGTATGGGGCCAGAAGATCCAATGAGGATGGCAGCATCTCGCTCCACGCCCGGCGACTCCGGTTTGAACATCCTGTCCGGCACGAGGCGATAGAAGTAGTGGCTCCGCCTTTCAACCAGCTGTTTATGAAGCTTTTGCAGAATTTGTCATAATTTTTTATCCTCCCTTGTAAAAAGCAATATTTTTTGTATTTTTGTAGCCTGAAAAAAAACGTACAAGAATATGAGAAATCTGTTTACCATATTATTTTGCCTGTTCGCCTTAGCCCTTGGCGCACAGCCTCTTACATTGAAATACGAGAACGCGACGCTTCCCAACAACGCCACTATTTACGTTCAACCGACCATAGGCGTTACCACCAACACGTATGTTGAATTTTTCAACAACACGCAGGAAGATGTCTATTTCCGGGTGCGCAAACAGGTGCTGACCGATGCTGATCCCAGCTCCATCACCTTTTGTGTCGGCGGCACTTGCTATACCGGCAACACGTCTCAAGAACTCTTTTTGGATGCTGAATCATTTTGGGACCTGACGGATGAGGCAAATGTGTTCCATGCTTCTTTTTCACCCCAGAATGACGCTACGCAGCGGGTTCGCTTCACGATTGTGAATGCTGACGATGCTAGCGACACCATCTGTTTCACGATCAATTATACGCCAACAACGGGTGTTCAGGAGTTTGCTTCTGTTTCGAAGCTCTCCGCTTACCCGAACCCTGCTACCTCTTCTGTCACCTTGGAATATAGCCTGGATAATGTCTCCAATGCCTATGTCGTTATTCGCAATCTGACGGGCATGGAAGTATACCGGGGAGTGGCTTCTGGCTCTGGCAAGAGCGTGGTGGACCTCACGGGTGTTAAAGCAGGTATCTATTTCTATGGCATAGAAAGCGATGGCCGTATGTTGTCTTCCAAGAAACTGTTGGTGAAATAGTGCTGCTCTCCACCTTATTTAATCGACATTCCTTAGAGTTTTCCGGTTTTAGCGACACTCCAGTGATTCATGCCAATGACTGGCGTGTCTTGCTTTTGTTGGCCTTGTTGGTGTTGTTGGCGATTATTGTGGCCACATCCCGCGGCAAGGTGCTCCAGATCATCAAGGCACTGGTGGTGCCCCGCTATTTTTCCCTGCTCCAGCGCGAGGGGAAGATTTTGGAGCAGCGTATCTTCCACGTGATGCTGATCTTCAACATGACCGTTTTTGCCTTGGGCATCACCACGCTCGTGGAGCTCTACAAGCCCGAGCTGATCAACCAGTTCACCTACTTAGGCTGTTATGGACTGTCGTTGCTCCTGCTGACGACCATCTTTTTTGTGAAACTGCTGTTGCAAAATCTATATATCTATCTGTTCGATCACCAGAGAGACAAACTCGCCCTTCATCAGCACAAGTTTATCTTCACCACCTTCGCTGCCTTGACCTTGTATCTGGCCTTGGCTCTGGTTATGCTGGCCGGCTTGAAACAGGCAATTCCTGTCTATATTGTTGTATTTCTGATACTTGTTTGCATATTTTTTTATAATTCCTATAAAATTAATCCCAAAAGGTATAATTTGTTTCAATTTTTTATTTATTTTTGCACCCTTGAAATTTTACCATACGTTATATTGGTGAAGTTCATGTTAACTATTTAAAGTAAAGGCATTTATAAATAAGAAATATGAAGATAAAGAATATCCTGATTTCGCAAAATGCGCCCGCGGATATCGAAAAATCTCCTTACGGAGACCTGAAGAAGAAATATAGCATCAACATTGATTTCTATAAATTCTTTAAAATCCAGAATGTATCAGCGATAGACTTTCGGAAGACGAAGGTGAATATTTTGGAGCATCAGGCTATCATTTTTTATAGCAAAAATACGATCGACAATTTCTTTGATCTCTGTAAAGAGATGCGTTTGGTGATGCCTGAAACGATGAAGTATTTTTGCTCTACCGAGGCGGTGGCTGTTTATCTCCAGAAATACATCCAGTTCCGTAAGCGCAAAATCTTCTTCTCCAAGGATTCATCTATCTCTAATTTCCATGAGATCCTATTGAAAAACAAGGAGTTGCAGATGCTTGTCCCTTGTGGGCAGTCGGGAGCGAATCCGGAGTTGCTGGCCTTCTTGCAGGAGCATGAGATCCGCTATCACGAGGCCATCGTTTTCGAGACGCTGAGTGCCAACCTCAAGGAGAATATCGACATCAGCAAATATGATATGATTGTCTTGTACAGTCCGAACGGGGTTCATTCTTTGAAGGAGAACTATCCGGACTTTGAGCAGGGCGATATCACATTTGCCGCTTTGGGCCATTCCGTTGTGTCCGCTTTGGAAGAGCAGGGACTCACCGCGCAAGTCACGGCACCCACAGCTGAATATGCTTCCATCACGGATGCCATCGATGCTTATTTGAAAGACAATGCAACCCGCAGACGCTAACACATCGTTTTCGCGGGATCATCGTATCAAGTCAACCCTCCAGATTCAAGAGATAGTCACCGGTGGGCAATCGGTTTTTGCCTTTCCCATCAAATGTTATTACCGGTTTGTGACCGGCCGTCCGGGCGTGGATTCTTCCCTGGCGGTGGTGGTTCCCAAACGTAGATTCCATCGTGCAGTGGACCGCAACCGGCTCAAGCGGTTGATGCGGGAGGCTTATCGCCATCATAAGTTCCAGTCTCCAGACGCCACCGCTGACCGCCATCTGCAGATGTGCTGGGTCTATGTGGCCAAGGAGATGGCCGATTATGAGACCGTCGTCCAAGCCGCATCCAAAATCAACCAGAAAATTCACCAGACCTTATGAAGAAGCTGTTTTCCGGGATATCGAAAGCCATCGGAGCCGTCATGATATTCTTCATCAAGATATATCAATGGACGTTGTCCCCGCTGATCGGACGCTCCTGCCGCTATACGCCGACCTGCTCCAACTACGGCATCGAAGCCATCCGGAAACATGGTCCGATCAAGGGCGGATGGCTCACCTTGAAGCGCATCCTGTCATGCAACCCCTGGGGCGGAAGTGGCTATGACCCTGTGCCTTAAATGGGGACAATCGTTATCCGGAAATAAAAAAATCAATCAGCCCTACCAATTTTATTATATATATTATATATTTGCAGCCCATTTCAAAAAATGGGCAATTTTGTTTAATTCACTAATAGACAAATAAATAGAATTATGAAGATTTCTTACAAATGGTTAAAAGACCTGCTTACCTTTGACTTGTCTGCCGAAGAGACGGCAGTTTATTTGACGAATTGCGGACTTGAGGTGGAAGGTATGGAGGTGTTTGAAACGGTTAGAGGCGGTCTGCGCGGACTGGTTATCGGTGAAGTGCTGACTTGTGAGGCACATCCGAACTCGGATCATCTGCATGTGACCACGGTGAACGTGGGACAGGAGGAACCACTCCATATCGTTTGTGGTGCCGCCAATGTTGATGCCGGCCAGAAGGTGGTAGTAGCCACCATCGGTACGGTGCTCTATTCCGGCGATGAGTCTTTTACCATCAAGAAATCCAAGTTGCGCGGCGAGCTCTCCGAAGGCATGATCTGTGCTGAGGATGAGATTGGGCTTGGCAGTTCCCACGACGGCATCATGGTCTTGGACCCTGACGCCATCCCGGGCACCCCGGCATCCGAATATTTCCATGTGGAGTCGGATACAATCTTTGAAATAGGCCTGACGCCCAACCGTTGTGACGCCATCTCCCATGTGGGTGTGGCGCGGGATCTCTACGCCGCCCTCATCCAGAATGGCATCGAGTGCTCCCCGCTGGTGTTGCCTTCCGCCCATGATATCAAACCTATCTCCAATGTGGATTTCCATATTGACGTCACGGTGGAAAACCAGAAGGCCTGCCCGCGCTATTCCTCCCTGTATATGGACAATGTCACGGTCGGTGACTCTCCGGAGTGGCTGCAGACCAAGCTCAGATCGGTAGGCGTGCGTCCTATCAACAACGTGGTGGATGTCACCCAATACATCATGCTTGAACTGGGTCAGCCCATGCATGCTTTCGATGCGGACAAAATCCAGGGCCATAAGGTCATCGTGAAGAATCTGCCCCAAGACACTCCTTTTGTCACCTTGGACGGCAATGAGGTGAAGTTGCATGCGGACGACCTGATGATTTGCAATGAGCAGGAAGGCATGTGCATCGCCGGCGTGTATGGTGGCTTGCATTCAGGAATCACCCGCGAGACCAAGCGCGTGTTCCTGGAGAGTGCCTATTTCAATCCTGTCTCCATCCGCAAAACGGCCAAGCGTCACGGACTCAAGACCGACGCCTCCTTCCGTTATGAGCGCGGCTGCGATCCAGACATCACCATCTATGCGCTCAAAAGAGCTGCCAACCTGATCCAGACCCTGACCGGCGCCAATATGCTGGCCGATATCCATGATGTTTATCCAGTCAAGATCAATCCTGCCAGCATCACCCTTTATTATGACGAGGTGAACAGAATCGCTGGCAAGGTCATCCCGAAAGACCAGGTGACCAAGATCCTGCAACTGCTCAACATACAGATCAACTCTTTCACGGAAGACTATTGCATTGTGACGGTCCCGTTGAACAAGGTGGATGTGACCCGCCCGATAGACCTGATTGAAGAGGTGCTTCGTATTTATGGTTATAACAACATCGAAATACCGGATACCATTCAGTTCAAACTCTCCTCCTGCCAAGGACAAGATTTGGCCTATCAGCTGCAGATGTCCATTTCGCGCTATCTGGCCGACAACGGTTTTTACGAGGTGGTCAACAACTCCCTCACGCGTGGCGACTATGCGGAGAAATTCGACTTCATATCCGCTGCTGAGACGGTCAAGTTGCTCAATCCGCTCAGCTCTGAGCTGAATGTGATGCGTCAGACGTTGCTCTTCAGTGGTTTGGAGAATGTGGCCCGCAATGTCAACAACAAGAATGTCAACTTGCGTTTCTTCGAGTTTGGCAAGGTGTATGCCTTGAATCCTGCCACTGAAAAGGGAGATGATGTGATGACCCGTTATCAGGAACGCGAGGAGTTGGCTCTTTTTGTGACGGGCAAGAACGGGGAGGACTCCTGGAATCATCGTGCTGAAGATTTGGATGTCTTCTATCTGAAGAATATGATTACCAACATGCTGGTCAGAATCAACTTCCCGGTGGAGCAGCTCTCCGGAAAGGTGGACGAGAATCCTCGCATGTTCTCGGATCACTACTCCTACTATCTCCGCGATGAAAAGATTGCCACCTTCGGTGTGCTCTCTCCTTCAGTATTGAAGGCTGTGGGCTTGAAAAAGCCTGTGTGCTACGCAGAGCTGGATTGGCAGGCGATTGTTCGTCATGTCAACAGCAGCGTGGAGTATGGCAAGATAGCCACCTATCCGGCCGTGAAACGCGATTTGGCTTTGGTTGTTGACAAGGCTGTCACATATGAGACCTTGGAGCAGATTGGCTTCAAGTTTGGTTCCAAGCTCATCAAGCAGATCTCGCTCTTCGATGTGTATGAGGGAGACCGTATTGAGCAAGGGAAGAAATCGTATGCACTCAACTTCGTGTTGCAGCATCCGGACAAGACCTTGACGGATGAGGAGATTAACAAGGTGATGAACAAACTGATTGCCGCCTACCAGCGCGAGGCAGGTGCGTCTTTGAGAAACTAACCTGTAATGCAGATATTCAGAGGCATAGAAGAGGTTGTTGGGGATGTTGCATCCGTAGTGGCCATCGGCTCTTTTGACGGGGTCCACTTGGGGCATCGTCAGATCTTACAGTGGCTGTGCTCAACCGCTCACCAGCACGATTGTCGCAGTGTGGTGATCACCTTTGACCCCCATCCGCAGCTGGTGTTGCATCCTGAGGCTTCCTTCTTCACCATCAACACCTTGTCGCAAAACCTCCAGCTGATGGAGGCGCAGGGGGTGGATGCCGTGCTTATCCTGCCATTCACACAGACCCTTGCCTCCTGTACTTATCGTGAGTTCCTGCAGCGCTATGTGTTGGACACCCTGCATGCACAATACCTGCTGATGGGCCCCAACCATACCATCGGGAACCACAAGGAGGGTACACAAGAGGCCATCACCCGCTATTGTGAGGAACATGGCGTTCAGGTGATCCCGATTCCGGAATATATGCTCCATGAGTCGGGTGTCCATTCTGCCGCCATCCGTTCCGCCATCACCCAAAAAGACTGGGCAACCGTGGATGAGCTTCTCGGTTACCCCTATAGCAACCAAACTGTTTTCCATATTGAAAAATAAAAAATAGAAATACTATGAGCAAGAATTTGATTATTGTTGAGTCTCCCGCAAAGGCTAAAACCATCCAAAAGTTCATCGGCAAGGACTTTACGGTCATTTCCAGCAAAGGACATGTCCGTGATTTGCCGCTGAAGGATATGGGTATCGATGTCTCCAAGAATTTCGAGCCCAACTACCTGATTCTGGATGACAAGAAGTCTTTGATTGCAGACATCAAGAAAATGTCGAAAGAGGCAGACACCATCTGGCTGGCAACGGATGACGACCGCGAGGGTGAGGCCATCTCCTGGCACCTGATGGAAGTGACGGGCATGGATCCAAAGAAGGTGAAACGTATTGTCTTTCATGAGATTACGAAGAATGCCATTGAGAATGCCTTGAACAACCCGAGAGAATTGGATATGAACGTTGTCAATGCACAGCAGGCGCGCCGCGTCTTGGACCGTCTGGTCGGATTCGAGCTTTCGCCGGTGCTCTGGCGGAAGGTGAAACCCCAGCTGTCTGCCGGCCGTGTGCAGTCTGTGGCCGTCAAGCTGATTGTGGAGCGCGAACATGAGATTGAAAAGTTCAACACCACCTCTTCGTATAAGGTGGACGGTCTTTTCTTCCCGGAGCGTGACAAGAAGCTGGAGCTGACGGCGGAGCTCAACAAGCGTTTCCCGAATCATGACGAAACGCTTGCTTTCCTGGAGGATTGCAAGAGTGCCACCTTCCGGGTGGATGCCATTGAGAAGACGCCGGGCAAGAAGAGTCCCGCGCCGCCCTTCACCACATCCACCTTGCAGCAGGAGGCGGCCCGCAAACTCGGCTTCACGGTCAGCAAGACCATGGTCGTGGCCCAGCAGCTGTACGAGCAGGGTTTCATTACCTATATGAGAACCGACTCTGTCAACCTGTCCGCCTACGCGCTCGCCGCCGCCAAGGAGGTGATCACGGAGCAGTACGGTGCAGAGTATTCCCATCCGCACAAATATACGACCAAGACCAAAGGGGCTCAGGAGGCGCACGAGGCTATCCGTCCGACAGACCTGTCCAGACTGACGGTGCCGGGCGACACCTTCGCCAAGAACCTCTACAATCTGATCTGGAAGCGGACCATCGCTTCCCAGATGAGCGATGCCAAGACGGAGAAGACGAACATCACCATCCCGATTTCCAACCGTCCGGAGAAATTCGTCGCCACTGGGGAAGTGATCCTGTTCCCGGGTTTCTTGCGAGTCTATACTGAATCGAAAGATGAGGACGTGGAAGAGATCAAGGGGTTGCTCCCCGCCGTGCAGATTGGCGACAGCATGCTCTCCAAGAGCGTGACCGCCACCCAGCGTTTCGCCCAGCCCCCAGCCCGCTACACGGAAGCCAGTCTGGTGAAACGCCTCGAAGAGTTGGGCATCGGACGTCCTTCCACCTATGCGCCCACCATCACCACCATCCAGAAGAGAGGCTATGTGGACAGAACCTCCCGTCCTGGCAAAGAGCGCAAGTATGAGCTGATCACCCTGAAAGACGGCCATATCAAATGCGACGAGAAGAAAGAGAAGTATGGCTATGAAAAGGACAAACTCTTCCCGACCGATGTGGGCATCGTGGTGGATGGCTATCTGCAGGAGAACTTCGAAAAGATTATGGATTATGGCTTCACCGCCGACGTGGAGAAGGAGTTTGACGATATCGCCGAAGGCAAGGAGCAATGGCAAGACATGCTCAAACGGTTCTACAACGACTTCCATCACTCAGTGGACGATGCCCTGAACTATTCCTCCAAGGCTAGTGGAGAACGGCTTTTGGGTTATGATCCCAAGACGAATGAGAAGGTGTTTGCCAAGTTGGGCAAATATGGTCCGATGGTGCAGATAGGGGAGAACTATGCGGATGCCAAGCCTCGCTACGCGCGTCTGCAGCCTAACCAGTTCATTGAGACTATCACCTTGGAGGAGGCGTTGAATCTCTTCCAGCTGCCCCGTAATCTGGGACAGTATGAGGGAAGCGATGTGATTGTCAGCTCCGGCCGTTTCGGCCCGTATGTCAAATACAACAACTCGTACGTCACGATTCCCAAGACCGACGACCCTCTTTCCATCACCTATGAGCGTTGCGTTGAATTGATTGAGGCTAAGAAACAGGAGCTGGCCGACCGAGCCCCGAAGCTCCTGGGCGAGTGGGATGGCAAGGAGATCCACGTGGTCATTGGCCGCTATGGTCCCTACCTGAAATACGACGACAAGAACTTCACCCTTGACAAGAATACCAATGTGGCCACCTTGACTTTGGAAGAGGCTATTGATTATCTGAAAAATGCTGACAACAAAAACGTTATCCGCAAGTTTGAGGAAAACAGCGACGTGCGTGTCATGAACGGCCGTTACGGGGCCTATATCACAGATGGCAGCAACAACTACAAGATACCCAAGGAAACCCTGGCGGAGAATCTGACCTACGCCGACTGTGTGGAAATCATGAACTCCACGGCTCCCACCGCAAAGAAGAAAACGATAAGAAGAAGATCATAGTCATGGATTATTCATTATTCTTTGAACGCGTTGACATTGATACCTTGGGTATCACCGACCAGCTCTCCAGCCAGGAGCAGTTGGCCTACCATGTGTTGTTCTACAATCCTGAGGAACCGCTGGACATCTCGGAGGCCGAGATTGCCATCGTTGGTGTGCCCGAAGCCCGCAATGCTTTCCGAAACGACCACTGTACCCTGGCTCCCGATGAGATCCGCCGTTATCTGTACACCCTCTATCACTGGAATAAGTCGGTCCGTATCCTGGATATGGGCAATCTCAAAGTGGGGAACAGGGTGGAGGATACCTACAGCGCTCTTGCAGATATTCTGGCTGACATGCTCTCTAACAAGGTGATACCTATCATCTTGGGTGGTAGCAACGATTTGGCTTTTGCCAACTACAGAGCCTATGAAAAACTGGAGCGGGTGGTCAATCTGGTGGCTGTGGATCCCCGTTTTGATTTAGGGGAAGAGGCTGACCCGATGCGATCCGATGCCTATCTCAATAAGATCATCCTGCAACAGCCCAACTACCTGATGAACTATGCCAATATCGGCTATCAGTCGTATATGAACAGTCCTGCCAGCACCAAGTTGATGGAAGAGCTCCTCTTTGAGGTGTACCGCGTTGGCACGATGCGCAAGAATATCGAAGAGGTGGAGCCGTTGGTGCGCAATGCAGACATGGTATCCATCGATATCGCGGCTGTCCGTCGTCCCGATGCCCCCGGCTGTCCTCATAACTCCTCCAATGGCTTCTATGGCGAGGAGATCTGTCAGATTGCCAAATATGCGGGCGTGAGCGACAAGCTGACCTCTTTTGGCATCTTTGAATTCGATCCCACATTAGACTATGGAGGACAGACCGCCCAGTTGATCGGACATATCATCTGGTATTTTGTGGAGGGTTATCTGCACCGTCAGAAAGACGGTGACTTCACCAACAAGCAGCAATATCGCCAATACAGTATCGCTGTTTCCGGTGCCTTCGACGAGATGATCTTCTATTGCAGTCGCAAGACCAACCGTTGGTGGATGGTGGTCCCCATTATGACACAAGAGAATACGGTCGTCCAAAAATATTA
Source organism: Bacteroidales bacterium (assembly GCA_017649855.1). Lineage (GTDB taxonomy): Bacteria > Bacteroidota > Bacteroidia > Bacteroidales > WCHB1-69 > F23-D06. Next base: position 103,011 of record JAGCGA010000003.1, on the reverse strand, counting down.
TCTCCCCTGTTCGGAAAGGGATTACAACTTGGCATGCCAGGATGTGATTCCGGACAAATGGTGGCGAGCATATCATAAATTGAATCATTAATAATATCATAAAATTTTTATCTATGAAGAAACTATTTTTACTTGTTTTGTTGGGCATCAGCACCATGGTGCTTTTGAATGCCCAGGTGGAAGAGAAAGCAGCTGCGGATGCCGCGGTGGCCACCACGGTGAAGGCAGCTGAAATCGACAGCGCCAAAAACTGGAAATTTACAGGTACGGTGGGCTTGAATGCTGCACAAACAGCCCTCTTCAACTGGGCAGCCGGTGGTAACAACAACGTGACCGGTTTCTTGTACGGCAACATGACGCTTTCTTTCAAGAAAAACAAATGGACGTGGGATACGAACCTGGACACCGAGTTGGGTGCCATGTATTCTTCTGATCTCAACCCGACATGGAGAAAGGCCAACGACAAACTCAACCTGACCACCAAGGGCGGTTTCCAGATGCATCCGAAATGGTATCTCACCCTGCTGGGTAGCTTCAAGTCCCAGTATGCACGTGGTTTCAAGTATCTCAACGACGAGAGCGGAACCCACACTCTGATTTCCCAATGGCTTTCTCCTTCTTACACGGACTTGGCACTGGGTGTCGAATATCGTCCCAACGACATCTTCACCGTCGGTGTTTTCCCGATCGCCGGCCGTTTGACCACCTGTATGTTTGAGAGCCTGCGTCCCAACTATGGTCTTCCCCAGAATGAGGATGGCACCTACAAGTCGGTGATGGCAGCCTTGGGTCTTCGTATCAACGGCGGCATCAACTACACGCTGACCAAGAACCTGAAGGTCATCTCCACGATCACGTTGTTCACACCCTACACCTCCAAACAGCAGAAATTCTTCAACTGGGATGTGGATTGGGATGTGGCCATCACCTACAACTTCCTGAAGGTGTTCAGCGTCAGCTTGATGACCTCCCTGAAGTACTATGACCAGGTGTTGATTGACGGTCCGGCATGGCGTAAATTTTCCGAAGGGCCTCGCGCACGCGTACAGTTTAAAGAGGTGGTCGGTTTAGGCATCGGCTACAGTTTCTAAATATTGTAACAAAATAATGTGGTTTTTCGTAAAGATAAGCCGTTACTTTAAAATCTAGAAATATAGATGAGACAATTACACATTACAAAACAGGTTACCAACCGAAATGAGACGGCGTCTCTGGACAAGTATCTGCATGAGATTGGCAAGGTGCCTCTGTTGACAGCAGACGAGGAGGCTGAGTTGGCCCGCAAGATCAAGGCTGGTGATGAAGACGCCTTGGAGAAACTGACGAATGCTAATTTGCGTTTTGTGGTTTCCGTGGCAAAACAATATCAAAATCAAGGTATCACCCTGTCAGACTTGATCAACGAGGGTAATCTTGGTCTTATCAAGGCGGCTCGTCGTTTTGACGAAACGCGTGGTTTCAAATTTATCTCCTTCGCGGTATGGTGGATCCGTCAAGCTATCTTGCAAGCTATCGCTGAACAGTCCCGTATCGTGCGTCTGCCGATGAACAAGGTGGGCACGATCAGCAAGATCACCAAGACCATCGCCATTCTGGAGCAGGAGTATCAGCGTGAGCCGAGACTCTCGGAGATCGCAGAGCGTCTGGACCTTACCGAGACGGAAGTCAAGGAGTCCCTGAAGAATGCCCCGCGTCATCTCTCCATGGACGCCACCCTGACCAAAGACGACGATTCCAACCTCTACGATGTATATCCTTCCGAGAGTGTGGAACCGCCAGACACAGCCCTGATTCACGAGTCTCTCCAACATGAGATCGGCAGCATCATCGAGACGCTTCCCCAGCGGGAGGCTGACATCCTCAAGCTCTATTATGGCTTGGGCTACAAGCATCCGATGACGTTGGACGAGATCGGCGAGCAGTTCGACTTGACCCGTGAGCGTGTGCGCCAGATCAAAGAGAAGGCCATCCGCAAACTGCGTCACAATCCGAAATGTCGTGTTTTACAATCCTATTTAAATTAACAGAACGTAATAATGAAAAGAAGCAGAATCAAAGATATTCTCAAACATCCGGAGGAGATAGGCTTCGGCCATGAGGTCTGTGTCAAGGGCTGGGTGCGCACCAAGCGTGGCAACAGCAATGTGGCATTCATCGCCCTCAATGACGGCTCTATCGTCTCCAACCTTCAGATTGTGGTGGACCCCACCAAGTTCGATGAGGCATTGCTGAAACAGATTACGACGGGCTCCTGCCTGCATGTGGACGGTGTCCTCGTGGAGTCACAGGGCAAAGGGCAGACCATGGAGGTGCAGGCCACCATGATAGAGCTTTATGGCACCGCCGATCCCGAGATCTACCCCTTGCAGAAGAAGGGCCATTCCATGGAGTTCTTGCGTGAGATCGCACACCTGCGTCCTCGCACCAACTACTTCGGCTGTGTGCTGCGTCTGCGCCACGCCATGGCCTTCGCCATTCACAAATACTTCAACGACAGAGGGTTCTTCTATCTTCACACCCCGCTCATCACCGCCTCCGACGCAGAAGGCGCCGGCGAGATGTTCAATGTGACCACCTTCGACCTCAACAACGTGCCTCGCACGGAGGACGGACAGGTGGACTATAAGAAGGACTTCTTTGGCAAGCACACCAACCTGACGGTCTCTGGTCAGCTGGAAGGCGAACTTGGCGCCTTGGCTTTAGGAAATATCTACACCTTCGGCCCTACCTTCCGCGCTGAAAACAGCAACACCCCCCGCCATCTCGCCGAGTTCTGGATGATAGAACCCGAAATGGCCTTCTACGATATCACCGACAACATGGACCTCGCGGAGGACTTTATCAAATATCTTGTTCAGTATGCCCTCGACAACAACATGGATGACCTGCGCTTCCTGAATGATATGTTTGACAAGGAGCTCATCAATCGTCTGGAGTCCGTCCTCAAAGAACCCTTCGTCCGTCTCGACTACACGTCCGCCATCGACATCCTGTTGAAGGCCGACAAGAAGTTCGACTATAAGGTGGAGTGGGGTATTGACCTGCAGTCGGAACACGAACGCTACCTCGTGGAGAACCATTTCAAACGTCCGGTGATCCTGACCAACTATCCGAAGGAGATCAAAGCCTTCTACATGAAGCAGAACGACGACGGCAAGACCGTCCGTGCTATGGATGTGCTGTTCCCGACTATCGGTGAGATTATCGGTGGCTCCGAACGTGAGGCCGACTATCAAAAGTTGCTCAACAGAGTGCATGAACTGAACATGACTGAACAGCAATATTGGTGGTACTTTGAGACCCGCAAGTTCGGTTCCGCTCCGCACTCCGGCTTCGGCTTGGGCTTTGAGCGTCTCTTGCTCTTTGTTACCGGCATGACCAACATCCGTGACGTCATCCCGTTCCCGAGAACCCCTCAAAATGCTGAATTCTAGATGATCACATAGGGCGTTCAAAAGACGCCCTTTTTTTTACCAATCAATGCCGACAAGACTATCTCAAGAACAGAAAGCGGAGCAACGACAGATTGCCACCCAGCAGACCATTCGGCTGATGCAGCTGGTGGAGATGCCCAACGTGTCGCTGGAGCAGGAGATCCTGAAGGAGGTGGATGAGAATCCGGCTCTGGAGGTTGTGTCCGAAGAAACGGATGCTGAAAACCTGCAAGAATCGCCACAGGAGGAGTACGATGAAAACGGGGTCCCCTTTGAGGTGTCCGAGCCGCTTCGTGATGATGAAATCTTCAACGAGGATTACTATAACGAGGAAGAGATGGACGACTATGTCACGGAGCGCACCTTGCAACGTCTCAATGCGCCGGAGGCGAGCCCCGCGCGCGACAATGTAGGTGTCTTTCATGAGTCTGTCCGCGAACAATGGATGATCCAGTTGGGAGAGATGATGATGAACGAACAGGAAAGTCTTGTCGCCGGCTATCTGATGGGTAATCTTAACGATGACGGATACTTCACCATGGACCTCCAGGCAGTGGCTAACGAGCTGTTGTATAACTACAATGTGGATGTCTCTGTCGCAGAAGTGGAGCGCATCCTGGTGAATTATGTGCAGGAGTTGGACCCGCCTGGCACGGGCGCCCGCAACCTACAAGAGTGTCTCCTCATCCAACTGCGCCGCCAGTCCGATCCGTCCGACATCACCCGTTATGCCATCACCGTATTGCAGGACTATTTTGATCTCTTCTCCAAAAAACACTATGAGAAAATAGCCGGCAACATGGGCATCTCTGCACAAACCATGCAGCAGGTGCTGAAGATGATCCGCTCGCTGGATCCCAAGCCGGTAGATTCTGGCACCGAATTGGAACAGTCGGGCAGCAACATCAGCCCTGACTTTACCATCTCTTCCCATGAAGGCAAACTGACCCTGACCTTGAATAACCAGTATCTTCCGAAGGTGCGCATCAACAAGGACTTCGCAGCGCCGATCCAGAACCGCAAGCTGATGTCCCGAAAAGAGGCGGAGGCCATCCAGTTCATGAAGGAATATGTGGACAAAGGAGAATTATTCATCAACACATTGAGTCTTCGGGAGATGATCATGTACAATACCATGTATGCGATCATGCAGCATCAGCGGGATTACTTCCTCACTGGCGACGATTCGCAACTTAAACCGATGGTCCTCAAGACTATCGCAACCGAGGTGAAGCTGGATGTCTCCACGGTCTCTCGCTTTTCCAATAGCAAGTACGTGCAGACTGATTTCGGCATTATCCCCGTCAAGCATCTCTTCTCGGAGGCTGTCAATGATGACAATGTCTCATCCAAGGAGATCAAGAGCATCTTGAGTCAGCTGATCCAAGGGGAGAACAAGCGCAAGCCGTTATCGGATGAGCAGTTGTGTGCTGCTTTGAAGGAGAAGGACTATGAGGTGGCCCGCCGCACCGTGGCCAAGTACCGGGAGCAATTGAATCTTCCGGTCGCGCGACTCCGGAAGGAGATGTAGTGCCTAGCTGATGTGGAATTTTTTCTTCTGGTAATCGTAAAACCCACCCTGATTGAAACGATAATAGACGGGAGCGTTGCTGCGCTCCTGGTTGTCGTTGGCTACTGGTGACAGCATGCCGGAGGCGATGAATTTCTTTTGGAAGTTACGCCGGTCGAACTCGCGTTCATAGACTTCCGAGAAGAGCCTCTGCATCTCGGGCAGGGTGAAAGTGTCGTTCATGAGGAGGAAGGGAACAGGGGTCGTGATGAATAGCACATTCAAGATGAATTTGGCTTTCTGGAAGATCTCCTCATGGTCGAATGCCAACATGGGCATGTTGTGGACAGGAAACCAGCAGGCCTCGGCGGCATCGTCATTGCCTTTGACGTTGACGTTTTTGGGTCTGACGATGGTGAGGAACGCCGTGGTGATGGTGCGCCCGCGCGGGTCGCGGTCCAGTTGGCTGAAGGTGCCTATCTGGATAAAGGGTTTGGCCTTGAGGCCGGTCTCCTCTTTCAGCTCGCGTTGTGCAGCCTCCTCCAAGGTCTCATGTTCATCCATGAAACCGCCAGGGAACGCCCACAGGTCTTTGTAGGGATCTTTCCCTCTGCGTATCAATAACATGCGAAGTTGGTTGCCGTCGAAACTCAGGACCACATTGTCGACCGTCACGGCGGGCCGCCAATAATCATATTCGAATTTTTTCGTGTTACTCATCGCGGTTGTATTTTATTTTCCGATACAGAAATGTCCGAAAATGTTGTTCAGTATATCATCTGTGGAGATGGTGCCGGTAAGGGTGCCCATGTCGGCAAGGGCCGCGCGGATGTCCTCCACAAGCAGGTCGGTAGGGATGCCGTCCGCGAGTCCCTGAAGGGCATTGTCTACGGAGTGGCCGATGGCGCGTAGCAGACCATAATGGCGCTCGTTGGTCAAGAGGGCGGCATCGTGGATGGCATATTGTTCCACGAATGCAGACAGGCGTTCTTCTACCAGAGCGGTCTGCGTCTTCTCCTTAGCGGAGATGTATACCACTGGAAAGCCTGCGATCTGGTCGGGTCGTTGGGCGGCCAGGACGATGTCGGTCTTGTTGGCAACCACCAGCACCTCTTTGTCGCTCAGATCCACCTGCCGTCCCAGGGCATCCAGCTCATGGGCCACTTCTGCCTCCGTCTGGCGGCTGAGGTCGTAGAGATAGAGCAGGATGGCCGCCCGTTGAGCGGCTTGGTAGGAGCGCTCGATGCCATATTGTTCCACCTCGTTGTCGGTGTCGCGCAGGCCAGCCGTGTCGATGAATCGGAATAACGTGCCCTGGATTGTAAGCGTATCCTCGATGGTGTCGCGCGTGGTGCCTGGCATCTGCGACACGATGGCCCGGTCGTGCTGTAACAGAGCGTTCAGCAGCGTCGACTTGCCCACATTAGGCTGGCCGATGATGGCCACGGGAATGCCCGTCTTGAGCAGGTTGCCGATCTTAAACGACTGTGTCAGGGCTGCCGTCTCCGTGGCGATGTTCTCCAAGAGAGAGGCCAGCTTGTCGCGATCGGCAAAGGCTACATCCTCCTCGCTGAAGTCCAACTCCAACTCCAAGAGGGAAGCCACCTGTATCAGTTCCTCGCGCAACTGGTGTAGCTTGCGGGAGATGGTGCCCTGCAACTGGTTGATGGCCAACTTGTGGGAAGACTCGCTCTGGGAGCTGATCAGATCGCCGACTGCCTCTGCCTGCGGCAGGTCCAGCTTGCCATTCATAAAGGCACGCTGCGTGAACTCGCCCGGATGGGCCATGCGACAACCATGCTCCATGAGTAGTTCCAGGATCTTTTTCTGGATGTAGAGGGAGCCGTGACAGGAGATCTCTATCATATCCTCGCCAGTATAGGAGCGCGGGGCAGCATACTTGACCACCACCACTTGGTCCACCAACTGCTCGCCATCGTAGAGATAGGCGAACTTGGCCTGTTGGGCGGGTAGGGTGGCGATGCCAGCCTCCGGACGGAAGAGATGTCCCGCTGCCGCAAAGGCAGAAGGGCCGGAAGCCCTCACCACAGCAATGGCGCCGACACCTTGGGCGGTGGATATGGCACAAATGGTATCCATAGTCAATCCTTTATAAAAACGGTAGCAAAAATACACTTTTTTAGCGCTTCTCAGAGGGGTGAAAATACTACAGAGAAAACAACTTTTTTTAACTATAAAATGTTATTTTTGCCATCTTGATTATTTATGGGATAGGATATTTGTAAAATACACATTATCAACTTATTATTAACCAAAATCCACTCAAAAAATGAAAAAAATTTTATCTTTATTCATCGCTTTATTTGTGATGAGTTTCTGTGCCAAGGCACAGGTGACCTTCCTGAATGAGGGTTTTGAGGGATCTACTGTTCCTGCCGGCTGGACCACTATCGATGCGGACAACGACGGTTACAACTGGGTTTCTTCAACAACCATCGGTACTTTCAATGTACATTCAGGAGATGCTTGTATTACCTCTTCATCTTACGTCAACGGTGTGGGTGCCCTTACTCCGGACAACTGGTTGATCACCCCTCAACTGGCTGTGAGCGCTGGCGACTCTATCTCCTTCTGGTATAGAGGTCAGGATGCCACCGATTATGCTGAGGTGTTTGGCGTGTATGTGTCCACTACGGGCACTGCCACTTCAGATTTCACCTCTGTGTATCAGGGTGTGGCCACCAACGACTATCAGCGTTTGGCCATCAGCTTGAACGCCTATGCAGGTCAGAACATCTATGTGGCTATTCGTCACTGGAATGTGACCAACATGTTCTGGTTGAACATTGATGATGTTCAGTTCGGTTCCTTGCCCTCCACGCCTACTATCGTGGCTCTTGCCGACACGATTGCTTTGGGCATGTCCGCCATTGGCAGCCACGCTGATTACCAGATGACCCTGACGGGCTACTCTCTTACCAATGATATTACGGTCACTACCGCTGCTCCGTTCTCTGTTTCTGCCGACGGTGTCACCTTCGGCACCACCGCTACACTGACAGCCACCACGGGTACAGGTAATATCACTACCGCACCTCTTTATGTCCGTTATACTCCTACCGCCATTGGCACAGACAACGGTTCCATGACGGTAGCTTCCACTGGCGTTACCTCCAGCACGGTTGTCCTCACTGGTACGGGTATCGACTGCACGGTTTCCACCTATCCTTATAATTTCAGTTTTGATCAGGCTGGCTTGTTGAATTGCTGGAATGTTATTGATGCTAATGAAGATGGAAGCACCTTCACCGTTGACCTTGATGAAGGCTATGCATATTACACCTATAACGCTTCCAATGCTGCTGATGACTATCTTATTTCCCCGGAATTTGTTCTGACTGGAAATGGGATCGCTTCTTTCGACTATTGGTGTGCCTCTTCTTATTTCCCGGAGACCTTCGTGGTTTATGCCTTCGGTGCCACGGATACCGTTTTGTTAGTGAATACCGTGGATGTGTCGAACACTTCCACTACTCCGCTCACCCAATATCTGGATTTGAGTTCTCTCAATGGCAACTACAGAATCGCCATCAAATGCACCTCTTTGGCTGACCAATTCAGATTATATATTGACAACTTCTCTATATCTTCCGATGCAGTTGCTAGCATCACGGCTAATCCTACCTCTATCGACTTCGGTAAAAACCCGACGGGTAACAGTGAAACAGCTGCAGTCGAGCTTACTATCGTTGCTGCTTCTGATGATATTACCGTTGCTACGGCTGCTCCGTATGCAGTTTCTTTGGATGGTACGAACTTTGCCTCTACGGTGACGATCCCTGCTGGTGCGTCTGTTTTATATCAGACGATTTATGTTCAGTTTACGCCTGCCACGGCTGGTATTTTCTCAGGTTCTGTTACGGTTAGCACCACAGGCGCTTCTGCAACTATCACACTGGCTGGAGAGGGAATTGAGTGCAGTGTAATCACGAACTTCCCGTTTGTCGAGGACTTTGAACCCTCTTCCGACACCCGCGACTGCTGGATCATTGAAGATGCTAACTACGATGGCACTACCATTACGATTATGCCATACGACGAGGTGGAGAACCTCGGTGTCGCCGCCTATTTTTACAGCGCGACTTCTTCTGCCAATGATTGGTTGATTTCTCCGGAAATGACCCTTCCTGCTGACGCTCACGTTGGCTACCACTATGCTTGTGCTGGATCTTATTCTGAAAAATATTCCGTATGGATTATCCCTCAAGGTGGTTCTACCGCTTCTGCCGTGAACGTACTTCCTACCCAGACGATCAACAACAGCGCACTGGCTATTCAAAGCATTGACCTCAGCGCATACGCCGGTCAGACTGTCAGAATCGCATTTAAGGTAGAATCTGATCCTGATAAATTATATATCTTCTTTGACAATATTACCGTAACCCAAGGTGTGGGCATCAACGATGTTGAGAATAACATCTCCATCTACCCGAACCCTGCTTCCAGCGTTTTGAATGTGAATGCCAATTCCAACATTCAGTCTGTTGAAGTGATGAACCTGATGGGTCAGACCATCCAAATCGAGATGGTCAATGGCTTGAACACTCAAATCAACACCAGCAGCCTTTCCAATGGCGTTTACATGTTGAGAGTGAACACGGAGAATGGCGTCGTCAACCAGAAATTCACGGTTGCCCGCTAATCCCTGCTATCATCCATTAAAAAATCCCGGTATCGCAAGATATCGGGATTTTTTTTAATTCGTTTTCGGAGAAATCACAACTACAAACTTCTCACTGTTTACTGATAACTTTTCAGAATTTCCATCACTTCCGCCCAGTCGGCCTCCGCATCAAAGCCAAACTTGTCGTCGATGCCTACGTTGAAGTAGAGCTTGTCGTCAAAGCAGGCCAATGACGTGTTGACCACTTCGGGATTCCGGTTCACATAGTCGAATGCGATGCCATCGTTGCGAAATCTGTCCAGATAGGAGTCCAGCTTTTCCGGATAGCAGCTCGACCATAGGATAAGGCAAATATCCTGACGGGAGGAGAGCTCTTGAAGTGCTTCTTTGGCCATGGGGAAGTATTCATAGCACTCTGCTTGCTCGTAACAAGCCTTGAGTATGGTGTCGTGAATGTCCACCAGGACAAAGATCTTGTCCCAGTTCTTCTCCATCTTGCGCTCAAAGGCGTTTTTAAAGGCGGTGGTAATACTCATAGAAAGTTATCAGTTGTCAGTTAGGAGTTAAAGGCAAAAGGCCAATAGCTAATGGCTAATGGCCTTTTGCTATATTACAGTTGCGGTCCGAACGGAATGAGGGCCTTGCCTTCTTCGGTGTCGCTGAAGTTCTCGAAGTTCTTGATAAAGGAGGATGCTAGTTGTTTGGCGCTCTCGGCGTAAGCAGCCTTGTCGGCCCAGCTGTTCTCCGGATTCAGGATACTGTCGTCCACGCCCGTCACATGTTTCGGGATGTAGAGGTTGAACGGCTTGGCGATTTCGGTCTCGCAGTTCAGCAGTTCGCCGTTGAGGATGGCGGTGATGATGGCGCGGGTGGCCTTCAGCGAGATGCGCTCGCCGACGCCGTAGCCGCCGCCGATCCAGCCCGTGTTGACCAGGTAGGCCGTGGCGTTATGCTCGTCCAGCTTCTTGGCCAGCTCCTCCGCATACTTGGTCGGGTGCAGCAACAGGAAGGCTGCGCCGAAGCAGGAGGAGAAGGTCGGCTGCGGGGTGACGATGCCACGCTCGGTGCCGGCCAGCTTGGCGGTGTAGCCGCTCAGATAGTAATACATCGTCTGCTCGCGGTTCAGGACGGCCACCGGAGGCAATACGCCAAAGGCATCGGCAGACAGGAAGATGATCTTGCTGGGGTGCGTGCCGCGCGAGATGGGCTTCACAATGTTGTCAATGTGAAAGATGGGGTAGGAGACACGCGTGTTCTCGGTCTTGGCAGCCGAGTTGAAGTCGATGTTGCCTTCGCTATCCACCACGAGGTTCTCCAACAACGCATCACGCTTGATGGCATGGAAGATATCGGGTTCTTTCTCTTCGCTCAGGTTGATGCACTTGGCATAGCAGCCGCCCTCGAAGTTGAAGATGCCGTTGTCGTCCCAGCCGTGCTCATCGTCGCCGATCAACGCTCTGTTGGGGTCGGTGGAGAGCGTCGTCTTGCCAGTGCCGGAGAGGCCGAAGAAGATGGCGGTGTCGCCGTCCTTGCCCTCGTTGGCGGAGCAGTGCATGGCGGCCATGCCCTTCAACGGGAGGAAGTAGTTCATCACGGAGAAGATACCCTTCTTCATCTCACCACCATACCAGGTGCCACCAATCAAGGCCATGCGCTCGGTCAGGTTGAAGGCCACGAAGACCTCGCTGTTCAGGCCCTGCTCCTTCCAGTTGGGGTTGGTCGTCTTGCCGGCATTCAGCACCACGAAGTCGGGCTCGAAGTCGGCCAGTTCCTGCTCCGTAGGACGGATGAACATGTTCTTGACGAAATGGGCCTGCCAGGCGACCTCAGAAACGAAGCGCACCTTCATGCGGGAGTTCTCGTTGGCACCGCAGTAGCCGTCCATTACATAGACCTTCTTGCCAGACAACTGCTTTTGGCACAGTCTCTTGAAGTGCTCCCAAGTCTTATGGTCGATGGGCTTGTTGTCGGATCCTTTCTTGTTAGGACCAGCCCACCAGACGTTGTCTTTCGTATTCTCGTCCATGACGATGTATTTGTCTTTGGGGGAGCGCCCCGTGAAGATGCCGGTATCGACGGACAAGGCGCCAGACTTGGTCTGGTAGGCCTTCTCATAGCCGGTGAGGGCAGGATTGGTTTCATGTTTGTACAACTCGTCGTAGGACAGGTTGTGGAAAATCTCGATCGGCCCAGTGATGCCGACAGCTTCTAGTTCTTTTTTCAGATCTTTCATATTAGGATGTTTAGGAATAATAATCGATGGTTATACCAATGAACGGATGAGTTGCTCCTCGTCGCCCGGCAGGAGGTAGATGGGCGGGATCTCGATCATGGTGAAGGCACCGTGGCGTTGTTCGGCGCGCATTCGGACGGCCGCGCGGGCGCAGGCCACGAGCACCTGGCCGGTCAGGGCTGGGTTGTTGATGGTCATGTTGAACTCGAACCGTTGGTTGTGGGTGCAGCCGCTCACGCCGTCGCGTACGAGGTTGACACCATGGGCCACGTTGTTGAGGGCATCGATGGAGGGCACGGGGATGACGTGCGTCTCATCGTGCGCGAAGTAGTCGTCGGCCAGCAGCTGTTTCTCCACGGTGGCGAAGTCAGCGCCGGGTTCCAGTTCCACATAGACCATGCGGCGATGGATGCCGGTGCCGAGGGGAATGGTCATGGAGAGGGCGTCCTTGACTCCGGGGATGGCTTTGGCGGCCACGGTATGGCCCATGCTGCGGCCCGGACCGAAGTTGGTGTAGGTGATGCCCTTGGGGGCGATGGCCTGCAGGAGGGTGCGCACCATGGAGTCGGAGCCGGGATCCCAGCCGGCGGCGATGATGCTCACCGCGCCATGTTCCTTGGCAATAGGCGTCAGCTGGGAACGAAGATCGTAGATCTGCCCATGGATGTCGAAGCTGTCCACGGTGGCGATGCCACGTTGCAGCAGTTGAGCTGCGAAGGCGGGCACCTCACGGGTGGGGGTGCAAAGCGCCACCACATCAGCATCGATGGCGTCCAGATTGTCGTTATGATGATAGATGCCGGCCAGTTGCATATCCTCGGCGGCCAGCACGGCCTGTTCCACGGCCTTTCCTATGTTGCCATATCCCAAGATGGCGATACGTGTTTGCATGTCCTTTGAATTTTAAAAATGCAAAGATAAGAAAAAAATGGGAACGGCGCACATCTGTGATTTTTCTGTTTGCATTGATGGCCATGGTGACCGGAGGAGTTGAGAAACTAAGAAGTTAAGAGGGTGTCATCATGGTTCATGGTCTTCCTCCTCTGTAGGACGAATAAACCCGATGGGGCGGCTTGGGACGCAAGAGGCTGGTGCTTGCAATTCCGACAGAACTGTGCTGATGGCATCCAACTGTGCGCGGGTGAGCTCGTTTATCTCGTTCTGGTCGGCCAGGATTTCGTTCACCTCGGCTCGGAGATCCTCGATCTGTTTTCGCAATTCAAGATAGGTGGCTGCCAGTGGCATTTCCGCCAAGTGACGGTAGCAGACAAATGCACGCATTATTTTTCGGTTTGCATCAACAGCTACTTTTGAATTAAGGACACCGCTAAGCATAGCTACGCCTAATTCTGTAAAGGCGAAAGCTCCATAACGACTGCCTCCCCAACTTGAGGTGCCAATTTGGCATCTCAAGAGTTCTTCGTGTGTGATTTCAAACATGAAATCATCACCTTCAAAACGTTCAATGTTGCGCCGGACCTGACGCTTCAGTTGTCCTGTCTCCACTTGATAGATACGAGCAAGGTCGTAGTCGAGCATCACACGCTGCCCGCGAATGATGTAGATGAGATTTTGGATGTGGTCTAGTTGTTCCATAGTAAATTGAGTTAAGAAACTAAGAAGTTAAGAGGGTGTCATCATGGTTCATGGTCTTCCTCCTCTGTAGGACGAATAAACCCGATGGGGCGGCTTGGGACGGAAGAGGCTGGTGCTTGCAATTCCGACAGAACTGTGCTGATGGCATCCAACTGTGCGCGGGTGAGCTCGTTTATCTCGTTCTGGTCGGCCAGGATTTCGTTTACCTCGGATCGGAGATCCTCGATCTGTTTTCGCAATTCAAGATAGGTGGCTGCCAGTGGCATTTCAGTCATATGTCGGTAGCTGACAAAGGCCTTCATGATTCTTCGGTTCGCATAGATGGCCACTTCGGATCTTAAGACGCTGCTGAGCATGGCCACCCCAATTTCTGTGAAAGCGTATGGCTGAAAACGTTGTTTCTGGACAGATTTTGCGGTAACAAATTGTGACCGCAAAACTGTAATATCTTGATTGTTAATGTCGTATGATTTTTTTATTTCCGTTTTTATTGCGTTCCATTCCTCTTTCGAGAGTTGAAACATGAACTCTTCACCCTCAAAGCGTTTTATGTTCCTTTTTACAGCCTGATTAAGAGATTTTGTCTCCACTTGATAGATACGAGCAAGGTCGTAGTCGAGCATCACACGCTGCCCGCGAATGATGTAGATGAGATTTTGAATGTGGTCTAGTTGTTCCATAGTAAATTGAGTTAAGAAACTAAGAGGATGTCGTTATGGTTTACCGTTTTCAACTAAGAATTGACAACTCTTCCGAGGGGGTGTTGCGAAGGCCGGGACCTGCGTTACATGAAATGGTCGTCTTGGATGGAGCGTTTGCAGAGGTTATGCATTGTAGTTTGAGGTTGTTTTGTTTTTTAAGATTCCAGCCACAAAGATAATGCACGAACCAGCCTTTGTCAAGGGTTTGGCATAGATTTTTAAACATTGGTTATCAGTAATTTACAGAATGCCTTTTACTATTCATTTTTTTAATTGTTAAATACGGACATGCGTTTGTAGAGTGGTCTGGGGGAGGACGGCGCCCTCGACCATCATCGCACCGCTGGGATCGCTTGCCACGAAGCACTGCGCGACCTCGGTGCGAAAGGGAGGCATTTTGCCAGATGCTGTCAGACATCAACACTTTTTACGGCGACACATTTACCTTGGCCACGCCGGTGGTATCAACGTACTCGCCAGTTTCCAAAAAACCTGCTATGGATTTGGCAACTTGCGAATAGGGACTGTCTACCTTCTCTAATTGTCGGCCCATATAGACATACTCTTTCAGCATCACACCCGGATGCGGTCGGAACGTGTTTTTTCGGTATCGTTTCGACACCATAATGCTCAAGTTGAAGTCAGTGGCTTCATGTTCCAAATACTTGATCGCATTTGCATGATGGTTGCTGACCCGGATGGTAACGCGGTGCCCTGTTCGAGCTATCTTAAAGACTTTGTAATTACTGGCCTTGTCAGTGCCCATGCCTAAGGCTCTTTTTAAATTGGTAATAAACCCTTCAGGATCATGGATGCCAGCATATTTTTTCGAGACTATTAATAATTTTATTCTTGCATTTTCAGATATTATTTGTATTTTTGCCGCGTCATCTTCTTGAGAAGCCGTAGTGACTAAAGGTCTGCTTATCAGTTCAGGAAGATGACTTTTTTGTTTCATGTTCACTAGTTTTTCCGGTTCACTATTATTGGTTGCAAAGATACGACAACTTTTTATAATTGTCAAATATTTTTAAATATTTAATATTTATTATTAAAATTCGATCAAATAGATAGGAGGTTTCACCCATTCTTGGTTTCTGTGAGCACGATGCTTTACCATTATTTTTGCCATTAGAGAACTTGAGCTCCATAACCCCAGACTAAACGCATTGCAGTCTGGGGGAAGACGGCGCCCCCAGTAATTATCGCACCGCGGGGATCGCTTGCCACAAGACACGGCGCGACCTCGGTGCGAAAGGGAGGGACTTTGCAAGATGCTATTTGACATTGACACGTGGGCGCCATCAGGTATAGAGCTCCTTTTTTTTACAATTAATTGTAAATAATTGATTGATAATCAATATTTTACAATTAAATCGTATCTTTGCCGCCCATTATGAAGACGGCATCGAAAACGGAACAGGTAAGCAGACATCCGATTGATCTCTCCACAGAGATGCTAGCCATTTTTCCCAACGGTGGAAAAGTGGTGGTATATAACGCCATTGATCGCACGACGGAGGATTTCCGCCGCATATTGGCCTGCGCGACATTCTTCGCCAAGCAGGGTAAACAGGTGGTGATGCCTCCGAAATTAGACGTGCCCTACAAGAATCCCGCATACGAGCAAATCTTCGGATCTCTCAGAGGGACGGCATACTATGGCAAATGCCCGGATATGCTGGTTGATGGTGTATGGTACGAGCATGAGGGCTATACTGGTAATCAGGCTAAGAAATCATTTAGGAACATGTGTAATCATGGTTCTAAACAGTCTGCAAGAATAGTGGTGGATGATTGCGGACTTACGGATGGTTATATGTTGCGTTCGATCGCCAGCAGGCTTGCGATAGGAATTGATATCCAAGAGGTTTGGATCAGGTATGAGGAAAGATTGCGACTACTATATAAAAAACTGAAGGCCAATGATGAAACCATTGACCCAGTGCGCGACGAATCCGCAGAATCGTCAGCCAGAATTACCTTCTGACTCCAACGGCAAAAATACATTTTTTTTAATATCTCCAAACAATTGGATGATTTTTTCTCTAAGTCTTCCAACTACAACTCCCCAATCGCCGGCACTAACCGGTCGATGTCGCCAGCGCCGACGGTCAGCAACAACTCCTGCGGGTGCTCGCGCAAGTAGGGGATGAGCTCCGACTTCTGCAACAAGAGCTTATCTGGCTGCGTGACCATGCCCAACAGCCACTCTGAAGTGATGCCCTCCATGGGCAACTCGCGCGCCGGGTAGATGGGCAACAGGATGACCCTGTCGGCCTGCGACAAGACCTTGGCAAACTCAGGCCCGAAATCGCGGGTGCGACTGTAGAGGTGGGGCTGGAAGATGCAGGTCAGCCGGCGTTCCGGGTAGAGCTTCCGCACTGCCGTCAGCACCGAGTTGATCTCCTGCGGATGGTGCGCATAATCGTCAATGTAGATGAAGTCGGGGCGCTCCACAACATACTCGAAACGGCGCTTCACCCCGGAGAAGGTGGCCAACTTGTCGCGGACAATAGCCTCCGGCACTTGGTCAGTATGCCGCACCGCCGCGATGGCCGCCGTGGCATTCAGCACATTGTAAAGCCCATTGGCCCGCAACTTCAAGGCTTTCCACTCCCCATCCGGCATCCGCAAGTCGAAGGTCAGCAGGTTGGGCTTCACATCCACATGACAGGCATAATAGTCGGCCTCTGGCTGGAACCCGTAGGTCACCTTGTCGGGATGGTTCAGCAGATGGGCTATGGAGTGCTCCACGATGAGATGACGGCTCTGTCTCCCGAACTGCCCGAATGCCTCGATAAGATTCTCCCGCGTGCCGTAGATGTCGAGATGGTCCGCGTCCATGGAGGTGATGACCGCCGCGGCAGGATGGAGGGTCAGGAAGGAGCGGTCGTACTCGTCAGCTTCCACCACCGCCCGCTGGGGCTGGTCGTCATAGACGAAGTTGCTGCCGAAGTTCTTGGCGATGCCGCCGATGAAGCCCGCAACAGGCACCTCGGGCGACAACAGATGGGCCACCATGGAGGTGGTGGTCGTCTTGCCGTGCGTGCCCGCCACTGCAAGGGTGGGATGGTCTTCCGTCAGCATCCCCAACACCTCGGAGCGCTTCCACAAGCGGACACCTTGGGAGAGGAAATACTGGTACTCAGCGTGACTCTTCGGCACCGCCGGGGTCACCACGACCATATCGACCTGTGCAGGGATCTTCGTGCAGTCCTCCTCATAATGAATCACCGCCCCCATCTGGGAAAGACGCTCCGTGATGGGGGAGGGGGTCAGGTCATAGCCATGCACGGTGGCACCGCGCAACATGTAATATTGGGCAAGGGCGCTCATGCCGATGCCCCCGATACCTAAGAAATATAGGGTCTTATTGCTCATAGATCAGAAAAACGGTTCTACGGTTCTTGGCGCGTCCGGCAGGCGTGCTGTTGTCAGCGATGGGCTGCGACTCGCCATAGCCTTTGTAACGTAGCCGGTTAGCAGGGATGCCCTTGCTGATGACCAGGTCATAGACTGCCTTGGCACGGTGCTCCGACAAGATCTGGTTGTCTTTGTCGTTGCCCACATCATCGGTATGGCCCTGGATCTCCACCTTGACCGTCGGGTTGTCGCGCAGGAACTCCACAAAGAGGTTGATGATGACCTGCGAGGCCTGCGTCAGCTCATAGGAGTTAGTCTTATAGTAGATGTCCTTCAGATCACACACCTTGCCCGTCTCAATGGACTTAATCTCCGCATCTTTGGTGATGATGGGCTGGGTGGCAATTTGCTCGGGCGTGATGACTTGCGCGTCGTATGAGTGGCCCTCTTTCTTGACGGTCACGATCAGCGGGGCGGCATCCTCCTTGGGCACCTCGGTGGCCACGGCATACTGCTTGTTGTTGTTGCTGACAACGCCCGTGGCGATGACCTTGGCCGCCGTGTCGCGGATCTCGACCACAGCATTCTCCAACTCATCGTCATCGGCTGTGACAGTGCCCTTCACGATGAGCATCTTGTGAGGACGGGCATCCTCGTACAATTCAAATTCGTAGATGTTCCAGTCGTGGTTCTCATACTGGTTGGAAGAGAAATAGCCCGTGGCTCCGTCCAAGCTGACAAAGAAGTCGACCTCGTCATGCTCCGTGTTGATGGGGAATCCGATATTGACGGGGTCGCTCCACTTGCCCTGAGCATCGAGTTTGGAGTAGTAGATATCCTGCCCTCCAATGCCGTCAAAGCCGGAGGAGGAGAAGTAAAGGGTCTTGCTGTCGGTGTGCAGGAAGGGGGAGCGCTCATCGCCCGCAGTGTTGATCTTAGGTCCCAGGTTGACGGGTCTGCGCCAGGATCCGTCGCTGTTGCGATGGGAGTACCAGATGTCGGAGCCGCCGAAGCCGCCGGGACGGTCGGACGCGAAGAAGAGGATCTTGCCATCAGAGCTCAAGGAGGCCTGCGACTCCCACGTGTTGGGGTTGTTGATGTTGCTGCCCAGACTCTTAGGCTCGGTCCATTCGTCACCGATGCGCTCGGAATAGTAGAGGTCGTAGTTTTGATAGACGATTCCTCTGCTGTCGTTGGTGGGCATCAGACGGGTGAAGATGAGCAGGTCGTTGGTGATGTTGATGGTGGGACTGCCCTCACTCTTGGAGTGGTTGAAAGGGTCGGGGAGGGGCGCACCGGTCTGGAAGCGGCCGTTCTTCTGCGCGCTCTGGGAGAAGAACTCCCGCCGCTCAGTCTCGCCGTCGCCAGCACCAAAGGCGTTCTGCACCGGAACCTCTTTGCGTCTGGTAAAGTAAAAATAGGCGCCATCGGGGGAGAGGGTGCCCAGATATTCGTCATACTGGGTGCTGATGCCCGCCACCGGCTTGGGATCAAACGGGACAGGATGATTCAAGATGTTGTTGTAGAAACGGGCTTTCCGGATGATCAGCTGCGCCTCTGACAGCTTGGCCGTGTCGGTGATCTTGGTGAAGAGATCCGGATTGTCCACAATGACAGAGGCGAACTTGATGGCCTCCGAGAACATCTCGTTGAAGTAGGCGAGCCGGGCAGCATACAAGTTGCAGTGTATCTTGTAGTAAGGACACACGTTGTACATCCTGTTGAAGGCTGCCAGCGCCCGGGTCACGTCCGACTTGTCCTTCTTGATGGCATGATAGTTATTGTCCGCCAGCGGACTGTACAAGCCGTAGGCGTAGTAATAGTTAACCTCCAGGTATTCAGGATGATTCTCCAGAATCTCGTCGTACAGCTCAAAGGCCTCAGCCTTCTTGCCACTCTTCTGCAGGTCGCGCGCCTTCTTGAAGATACGCTCGCTCTCCTTGTCCATCTTCTGCACACAAGGATCCTCCTCCTCCTGGGCAAAGAGATTTACCGAAGAGAAGAGGAGGGCCAGCAGTAGCCAGAAACTCAGAAGTCTGCGCATAATCGATTGAATTTAAGGATTTTTCGTGAATTTGCGAAAATTGCCTCGAGTATGATTAGTTCTCTTTGATGACGGTTTCGCCTGCCTCGATGATCTTCATGAACTCATCGGCTTTGAGGGAGGCGCCACCAATGAGGCCGCCGTCCACATCGGGTTGGCTGAAGAGTTCGAGGGCATTCTTGCCGTTGCAACTGCCACCATATAATATATAGGTGTTGACGGCCATCTCGGTGCCGAACTTCTTCTCGATGAGGGAACGGATGAACGAGAGCATCTCCTGTGCCTGATCCGGTGTGGCAGTCTCGCCCGTACCGATGGCCCAGATGGGCTCGTAGGCAATCATGGTGGATTCCAACTGTTTGGGGGTCAGCTGGTAGATAGTCTCTTCAATCTGTTTTTGAACCACCTCGAAATGCTTCTCAGCCTTGCGCTCTTCCAAGGTCTCGCCACAACACATTACTGGCACAATGTCGTTGGTCAACAGGCGGAGCATCTTCTTCAAGACAATAGCGTTGGTCTCGCCAAAGTATTTTCTGCGCTCGGAGTGACCTACAATGCAGAAGGAGACATCCATGCCAGCTAACATCTCGGCAGAGACTTCACCCGTATAGGCACCGTTCTCATACTCACTGACATTCTGAACACCGGCATAAAACTGGCTGCCTTCCTCATTCGCATGATCAGTGACCAGTTCTGCATACAACATGGGCGGACACAACACGATCTCCGTTTCAAAGTTGTAATCCTGCAGTTTCTCTTCAATTTCAGAAATCAAGTCCTCGGCCTCTTCAAAGCCCTTGTTCATTTTCCAGTTTCCAATAACGATTTTAGGTTTCATATTCAGATTGTTTTTTAAGGAATTAATATTCTATATAAACAGGTTGCAAAGATATAGAAATTTCACACATCTTTCATCCTGCCCCAATAGAAAAATATAAAAATCGGGTAGGGGATGCTCCAAAAACAATATCCGCCCGAGAATTCAATATTTCACGAATATTCATATCGACAGAAGAATATTGAAAAAAATGCTGTAAGGGTGCTTGAGCCACACCCGGGTACGATTCCACCAGTAGACACCGATCATGCATCACGACACTCTCCAGAGACAAGGAATCGTCGCGCATTACATTTGTAAAACCCTAAATAAGCATTACGACAATTTACAAAAATAAAATACCGACAGCCATGTAGGCTTTACATTCATAAAATTAATTTTGGTGTATCTAATCAAATTTTACATTACATCAATATCACGAATAGTCCATGTCAACCAGATTGTGCGGGAGGCGACCACCAATTTCTGCCCTTACAATCTACCATCTAACAATATACTTGTATAACATACTGATTTTTAATATTATTATATGTTTTACTTAATGTATCGGTTTAGTATAAGGCAGCTTGTTTATAAACATCGGTTTTCTGATATCATTATATTTTATCATTATGCTAATAATAAGATTGTTATATTGCATTAATTGAAGTGATGAATTATGAGTTTGTGAACATTTTGAAATTTTATTGTGGGATATTGATTTTTGTAAAGAATTAAAATGTATTTTTGCCGCTCCTGTTTTATACACGACGATTATTATTTTATAATTGAAAAAATACAAAAGTAAAAACAATATCATGACAGATAGAATTATTCAAGTATTAGAGTATTCACAATTGTCAAAATCCAATTTTGCTGAAAAAATAGGGATCAATCCATCGGGACTGACCCATATTTTGAATGGTCGTAACCAGCCCAGTTTGGACATTGTGAAAAAGATTGTGACGGCATTTCCGGAGATCAATTCGGAATGGTTAATCATGGGGATGGGCCAGATGTTAAAGACGGAGGAGCCCGCTCCTGCTGTCCAGCCGAAGGAGGAATCCGCTCCTCAGTTATCGGATTTGGAATTGCGTCAGACGAGTCTTTTCGACGCCTTTGATGAAGAGCCAGCCCCTGTTGATGAACCCGTGGCCGAGCCAGATGTGATGCCAGAGACTATGCCTATCGCTGAGCCTGTTGCAGAGGAAGTTCCTGAGGCTCCTGCGCCCATCAAGGCGACAGCACCGCGCGGACGTGCCCGAAATGCAGAATCGCATCCTGCACCCGAGCGCCCGAAACGCGAGCGAATATTGAATTCTCAGGGAGATAAGAAAATTGTCAAGATCATCTTCTTCTACGAAGACAGGAGTTTTGAGGAATATAGACCATCGTAGAATTCGATAGTATCCAATGCGTCATGGTCAATATGGTTACAGCTGTTACGTATTCATTACTAACGGTATTATGCCTCATATATCCAAGGAATTTTAATATATCTTCCTCCTTGTTTTTTTAATAGAAAATCGTTACCAATCAATAGGTAAAAAGGATATAACAAATCCTTATCGGTTAATATAAGAATATTGTTTTTTCGTATCCATTTGCCTTCTGATATTATTTTTCTCTTGTAAGTGATAACAAATGTACTGTCTGCGTTAATTCTATAATTAAGAGTGTTGCTTAAAAGGTCATATTTGCAACCATAAACACCATAGTTCAATTTATTTTGATTTGAGTGTTCCGCATTATACGTTTCACATTCTTTTTCTGTTATAAAATTATCTGTATTCTTGAATTTTTCTGTGATTCTACACTCAGAAATAGTGTCCGAGAAACAAAAAACAAGACCATTCATAAAACCAAACGATTTATCAGCAATTAATCGGTCTTGATCAATTTTTAAAACCATTGTGTAATTTTCAATAGCATCCGTAAGGAGCAGTTTGTTTGAATCTATTTTGAAAAACCCATTGGATAGAACAATCACATATTCATAATCATCAATCTCATAAGATTCAAGGTTTGCCGTCAGAATACTGTCATCTTGTAAGACATTTTGTTGTTCTCGTATTTCAATCATATAGGTCCCTTGTTCAAAGAAATACAAGTCAATTTGAAATTCACTTGGCTTATAAAAAAAAGATCTACATTGAATGTAATGCCCTGAAAGTATTTGAGAAAAGCAATGACATGTTGTGATTAAGGTGATAAACAAAAATATTGTATTTTTCATAATCAATAGAAAAGATAGGGTGTTGGTATATTATAGTTACTCGGGTACAACGTACTCCAATAATGATTTTTCATGGCGATTTGTAATGTGGTAAAAGCACGTACATAATCGTTACCACGAATGTAAGTATTGTATGTGTATCTATATGCAACCATTTCAGACCAAATTCTCTGGAAACTATCTCCCAAAATATAATAATGATATGAATGGATTAATTCATGACCTACAACTGCCTTAAACTCAATATCTGATGCACTTGTAAAATATGGAGAAATATGCATGTCGCTACTTCCTGATGAAAAACTCCGGACGTAACCACCCACAAGAATTCCTTTTTTATTGATATAATACCCCGATGTAGTCAATCCGTATCCCTCAGTGCGAGTTGTTATAACATCAATATTAAAATCACACCGTTGTACGCCAAAAACTTTATTGATTCGGTACGCCAAATGCATATCATTATAATCTGCTATGTCGCTTTTGTCATACATAGAAGCTAATAATTTATAATCTTGTATCATTGGTTCCTCTCCCATGATAAATTCGTCTATTCTACTTCCATCCAAAAAACTGTAACCATGAATAGCATCTGAAATACCGTTATATAATCCTCCCGTCAATCCTCCACTTAATGCACCTATAAATCCACCAAAATAGCCGTAACCAAATGATGTACCCAGATCTTGGCCGCTCAACAATGCATTCCCAAATCCATTAATTGCACCAGCGACTGAGCCAGAGGCAGCACCCGAAGCAGTTCCTCCCAAGAATCCTCCGACTCCTACAGCTGCAAATGCGGCACTACCAGCCGCTGAACCTGCCATGCCTGCAAGTCCACCTATTACCGCAGAAAACATGAAATCACTAGCGCTGTTGATGTTGCCGGATATCGTTTGGAAGAACACATTTATAAATGAGCCAATAACAAATGCTACCGCAAGAAGACTTTCCCCGCTCGGGTCCACCCACTGCAGGGGGTTGTTCAGGCAGTAGGAGTAGCGGTTGTAGCCCTGCGTGCTCCCCGGCGCCTGCACGAAGTTGTCGGGCGAGAAGAAGCGGGCGATGACAGGGTCGTACAAACGTCCGTTCATGTTTATTATCTTCAACTCTGTGTAATGCTCATGTCCCGTGAAGCCCCGCTCCAGGCGGAAGTGGCGAGAGGTGTCGGCCAGGACCGTGTCGGCAAACACCGTCCAGTCGGCATCGCTCTTCACATTGCCCCACGGGTCAAAGTGCAGCGCGCGCACCACCTGCTTGGCACTGTTGGTGATATGGGTGATGCTGCCCAAACGGTCGGGGTGCACATAGAAGATGCTGTCGGCCCCGCCGCGAGTCACCACCATCGCCGCCAAGCCCATAGGTCCGGAAACGTAATGGTAATGTGTCACCGTGCCATTGGCGTGCACCTCCCGCTCGTAGTCGCCCATGTAATATCGGGTGCGCTCCTCCTGGCCGTTGCGCTTGAAGACCGCCTTGCTGCGCTGGCCTTCGGCATCGTACTCCAGTAGGATCTCCACATCTCCCTCCGCGATGTGCGAGGGCTGGTTGTGGCAGTTGTACTCCGTTGCGCACTGGGCCGCTGAGATGGCGTCAGGATAGTCCGCTGACGGGGTCACCTCCGTCACCGCGTGCGGCTGTGCCCCCTCATACTGGTAGCTGCCCGCCAGCGTGTGGCTCTGGATGTTGCCCTGCCCGTCATAGACGGTGGAATATGTTTGCGGCGTGCCGTTGTTTACCATACCCTGTCCAAAGGCCGTGAGCCGGTCAAGGTTGTCGTACTGGAAGGTCTCATAGCGGCTGTTCATCTGCGAGCGGCGTGTCAGCCTCCCCATCGCGTCGTAGCTGTAGCGCAGGTTCTGCACGGTGCTGTCCACCGTATAGGCGATGATCACCGGGCCGGGGTCGTCCGGGACTATCAGGTTGGGACTGTCTCCCAGGGATTGTATCACTATCGGCTCAAACTGCACGTCGTGCTTCTCCCCGGTGTTGATGCGGGTGAGCAGGCCCGTGGGGCCGTAGGTGCGCTGTGTGAAGAGGCCGTTGCCATACTCGCACAAAGAGGGCTGGCCGTACATGTTATATCCATACACCTTCAGCAGCCGTGTGTTTCCCAAGCTTACGCTCTCCATTCTTCCGCTGCTCAGATAGCTGTAACTCATCGTATAGCCATCGGGAAAAGAACGGGTCGCCACCTGGCTCTTTGAGTTGTAGGTGTAGCTGTCTGTATAGGGAAGTCCCTCCGCATAGCGGGTGTGTTCTGCCAAGCGGCCCAATGTGTCATAAAGGAACTGTTCGGAGGGGTGGTTGTCCATGGTGACCTGATAGAGCCTGCCGCGACCCCGGTTGGCTGAAGTGTAGTGGTCGTAACTGTAGGCCACACGCTTCAGGATTCCGTCGGTGTTGGCATAGGTCTTGTTTGTCACTCGCCCCAGTGCGTCGTAGGCAAAGCTCGTGGTGACTTCGCGAGCATCCGTTTGCGCCCGCAGTTCGCCGTAGGCATTGTAGGTGCAGGTGATGGTGCCCGCATCGGGGTCGGCAATGCTCAGCCGATTGCCGCGCACATCGGAAAGCAGTACGGTGGCATTTCCGTTGGCGGTGATGGTGGTGCGCAATACTGGTCTCCCGTTGTAAGTGTCCAAGGCATACTGGTAGCCAATTGTGCCGCCCGGGTCGGTGACCGACAAAGGCCTGCCCGCCGCGTCTGTGGTCTGTGTCGCCGTGCTCTGCCGCAGGTTGTCGGTGGTGGTCACGGTGCGGCCCGTATAGCTGTAGCTGAGGTCGGTATGGGGGCCCTGCTCCGCTGTCGGCCGGTCGAGATGGTCGTACTGCCAAGTGTGCCACAGCTTGTCCGCATCGGCGGTGTGGAGGGATGTGTAAGGAGCGGATGTCTTGAGGACGGTGCCCGTGGGGTTGTAACGCGTGTCCGTGTAGTAGCCTTCCTGTCTGGTGCAGACGACACGGCCCAGCAGGTCGAAATACTTCTCTGTGTTGGACTGTCCTGTCATGGCTGTCACCGTATAAGTCTTGGCGGCGGGGATGCTGCTGCCCACATACCAGCGATAGGAGAAGGTGCGCATGGTGTGGTCGGGATAGCGTATGGTGTCGGGCCTGCCGAAGGCATCGTAGGAGTAGCGGGTGATGAGGCCGTTGGGATCGGTTTCTGACAGAACAAGGCCAGTAGCGGGGTCATACAGACGGCTGGTCTGGTGGCCCAGAGCGTTGGTCTCCAGCAGCACAAAACGCCCCGTGGCATCGTAGGAGAAGGTCTGCGTGCGGCTGGCAAGCCCCTGCGAAGAGAGCGTCACCGTGGCGGGGTTGCCGAAGGCGTCGTAGGCACCGTATTGTTCCGTGACGGAAGTGCCGTTGGCAATCAGGGTGGAGGATACTTTGTTACCAGAAGGGCTGTATGCAGCCATCTGAATATGGGTCAAGGATACTGTCGAGCCACTCATATAGGAGAGGTTGATCGTAGTGTCAATTGGTTTTATGACAGCCCCATTAGACAATGCAATACTAGTATAGTGATACTTAACAGAATCCTTTGTGACCATTTCATGGGTGAACTCATCTTGAACTGCGGTCGAAGCTCCAGAAAGAAAGCCATCTGGTGAAAGGGTATTTTTCTGTATGGTAACGGTATTGTCAATATGGTTTATGACTTCAGACTCTCTGACAAATGGCATCCGTCTATTAAGCGGACGCAACACACATTCAGACTGGTAAGTGGCAGAAGTTATAGGCGTAGCGCCTCGAACGGTCACCCTCTTGATAGGGAGTAGCACATCCTGCCAGACATCGTATGCTTTCACATTAGCATACAAAATAGTGTCCGACATCTGTCTTGTTTCATCTACAACAACTGTTTTGCAGAACCCCATAAGCTGTCTTCTGCGTGAACTATAAATGGGCTGCTCATATATGTAATGACTTTTATGCAATTCAGATAGAGAACCACCTGTGATAATCATAGTGTCCACCACATCGTAATAGTACGGAGTAATGGTCATAAACGAGGCGTATTTAAAATGAAGCCCTCTTATTCCCACAAAATTCCAGCGACAGAAGGAGCCATCTCCTTTTTCTACCTTGCAAAGTTTTTGTTGTTGTTTGGGTGCTCCAAACCTATAGACAAAAAAAGCATTACCAGTCAAACCTAAATCTTTTGAACAGAGAATGTCTATGGCATAATCATTGTCAAAATCCCCAATTGTAAAGTAGTTACACCCGCTACTGAAGTCCATAGATGTATATAGATAGGGATTTTGCATCCACGCATTAGGATTACAATTGAAGTATAAGGTGTCATGGTAAAAGCCACGTCCTAAATAATGCAACATTTTAACACCATTGGCTTCGTCACCAGCAAAAGCGACGATATCATCATATCCGTCACAGTTGATATCCAGAACTAGCGGTATAAAGGCTGAAGCAGTATGACTAATTGAGACATTGAGGGGTGTAACAGTTGTAAAACCATCTCCAGTCCCAAACGCCACACAATAGACATACTCATTATTTATATTGATTTTCCGGCATAACAGATCAGATATACCATCTCCGTTAAAGTCCCCGTTGTTCACTATAGTTCCGCCTGAAAAACTCAATCTTTTATACAATGAAATATGATGGGAATCAACATTGTACTTATAAATAGACAGATACCTTCCATACTCCATTATCTCCATTTGTCCGTCCCCATCAAAATCCATAGTCAATATAGGATGGGACAACCCTTGCATGATCGAAAAATGATTATTGTCAGCAAGAACCATAGCTGTATCATTGATTAGAAGAAGTATCTGCTGTTTACCATTTCCATAAAAATCGCCAGTATAAGCGGACACTCTATTAGCCGCGACAAAAGTGTCAACCATTAACACCGATTGAACATCATTGCCCTCCATATAACTACTGGTGACAAACACTTTGTTTTGTGTATTTTTGAAAACTGTCAGTAATTCACTAATACCATCCCCGTCCACATCGGCTGGTATACATTGTAGAATATAATATTGTTGTAAGGTCCCCGAAGTATGTACCCATTGGAAAGAATTGTTTACATTTGAGAAGTAATAACAATGGTAGGCATCATATTCAACGATATCACAATAACCATCCTTGTTAAAATCTATTGCAACATGACTACGATGGCAGTCAAACGGGGAGTTTGGAATCATAATTGTGTCTACCGATCCAAAAGATGGATTTTCCCATTGAAATTCAGTGGGGTTTAGGAGAGCGGAAACACCCTGAGCATACAAATCTACAGATAAGAGTTTTTTTGGAAAAGATGTGGAATATGTGAAATTATATTGTCTGACATTATCATATTCTAAACCATTATTGAATTCTACAATAATAGAATGCAGTAGATGTGTATGCCTTATTTGTTGCCCGCCCACAAATGACGACCCTATATGACAGCTCGAATCATATTCAAATCTAACTCTTGCATAAGGATGGAGACCAGCAGCCTCATTCCCAGTATAATTTATTTCTTCAATCCATATTTCATTTCCAGAATGTGCATATTCAAAGGTCATAAAGTTGCCATGTATATCGGTATATTTGCTAACAAACCAATTAAGAACACCATTGCTTGTCATCTGTCTTGAATCTTCACTGTACCCATATTCTATTACAGCTCCGTCGTGTGTAAAGACTTTGAAATATGCCGGGCCCAAGCCGATTGTTCCGTATGACACAATCGTTGAGAAATCCTCAAATTCAGTATAATAGGTGGTTCCATCAAGACCATACTGAGTTGGATCCATACAAACCAACCTATTACCATCTAAAGAGAATCGATCTTTATTATTGAACGAAACTGAAGAAACAACATGATCAAGGAACTCTGTTCTTCCCACTCGTGAAATACATGACACACCAGCCAGATCACATTTCTCTCCTAATATCCCGCAACTTGTCATGCTGTTATACACCACGCTCAATTCCGGCTGCACCCCGTGTGTGCCAGGCACTACCTCAATGGGTATGGTGTAGGTGGCAGCCCCCATAGAGGACACTCCCTCACTGCCCGGAACCGTGCCCACGGGAAGAGTGGTGTTCTGGGCATGAAGGGAGATGATTGTAAATAACAACATTACGCCATACAATAACTGTCTTCTCATTGTGACACAATAAAAATATTCGCCAGCAAAAATAATAAATTAATTGATACAATTTATATGAAACACAGGACAAACACCATCCCATTCATATCCAAATTCAATAATAAAAACGAGGATGACACAACCGAATCATCCTCGTTTTGTTCAACAGGCAGGATACTATTAGTATTTGTAGAATCCCTCACCGGTCTTGCGGCCGAGCAGACCGGCGCGCACCATCTTGCGGAGCAGCGGATGCGGACGGTATTTCGGGTCGCCGAACTCGTTGTAGAGTACCTCCATGATGGCGAGGTTCACATCATTGCCGATCAGGTCGGCCAAGGCGAGCGGGCCCATCGGATGGTTGGCGCCCAGCATCATGCACTTGTCGATATCCTCGGCGGAAGCGATGCCGTCGGCCAAGATGCCCACCGCCTCGTTGATCATCGGGATGAGGATGCGGTTCACCACAAAGCCGGGAGCTTCATTCACCGGCACAGGAGTCTTGCCGATAGAGGTGGCCAGATCGATGATGGTCTTGCATACCTCGTCGGAAGTGGTCTGTCCCTTGATGACTTCCACCAATGCCATTCTGTCGGCAGGGTTGAAGAAGTGCATGCCGATGAACTGTGCGGGACGGCTCGTGCAGGCAGCAATCTCCGTGATGGACAAAGAGGAGGAGTTGGTGGCGAAGATGGTCTCCGGCTTGCAGATCTTGTCCAGCTCGGTGAAGACATCCTTCTTGAGTTGCATATCCTCCACGGCAGCCTCGATCACGAGGTCGGCATCTGCGAAGGTGGCATAGTCTGTCGTAGTGGTGATGTTGGCGAGGATGGCGTCAACGGCCTCTTGGGTCAGCTTGCCCTTCTCAACCAGTTTGCCATATCCTTTGGCGAAGGAGCCCATGGCCTTGTCGAGGCTCTCTTGGGTTCTACTTTTCATAACGACCGGCATCTTGGCGGCGAAAGCCTTCACGATGCCCTTGGCCATAGTACCTGTTCCAATAACACAAATTTTCATAATAGTATTTTTTATTTTGATAATGTGATTAGTGATCGGTGATTTGTGATTAGTGATCAGTGAACAGTGATCTGTGATCAGTTTGGAGTTAAGAGTTCAAAGTTAAAGTTAAAGTTAAAGTCAAAGTTCAAAGTCAAAGTTAACGTCCTTTAAACTCTGCTTTTTCCTTGTTCAGGAACGCCCGCATGCCTTCTTTCTGGTCTTCGGTGTCGAAGCATTTGCCGAAGTGTTCGGTCTCGTATTCGATAGCTGTCTCGGCGGGCATATCCCACTCTTGGTTGATGCACTCCTTGGCATAACTGATCGCGATGGGGGCGTTCTCGGCGATCTTGCGGGCCATCTCCAGGGCGGCATTCATCAGCTCTTCCGGTTCATAGACGGCATTGACCAATCCGATACGGAGAGCCTCGTCGGCGCGGATGGCCTTGCCCGTGAAGATCAGCTCCTTGGCGAGGCCCATGCCCACCAGTCGGGCGAGGCGCACGGTGCCGGAGAAGCCGGGGATGATGCCCAGTCCCACCTCGGGCTGACCGAACTTGGCCTTGTTGGAGGCGATGCGGATATCGCAAGCCATGGCCAGCTCGCAGCCACCGCCCAAGGCGAAGCCGTTGACGGCGGCGATGACCGGGATGGGCAGCGTCTCAATCTGACGGAAGAGGTCTGCGCCGGCCTTGCCAAACGCGCACCCGCCAAGGTAATCCAGCGAGGCCATCTCGGAGATGTCAGCCCCCGCCACAAAGGACTTTTCGCCATCCCCCGTGATGATGAGAGCCCTGACATCCTCATCGAGGTGTGATACATAATGCGACAGCTCTGCAAGAATGGCAGAGTTCAGCGCGTTTAGCGACTTCGGCGCGGAAATGGCGACCACGGCAATGCGGTCTTCCAGGCCGGTCTTCAAAAACTGATATTCGTTGGTTGCAATTAATTCCATATTGGTTTCTATTGGAGTGTTAGTGATTTAGCCAAAAAATGATGACCTTACAATCCCCGAATCGCATTCTTTTTCAATTCGTGAAAAAAGTCGGGTGCAAAGATAAACATTTTTTGTATCTTTGCCCCGCTTAAATTTTATAGATATTATTTATTAAAACTCATCAATATGGACAAACAACAAATGCAGCAAATTATCGCCAAACGTGTGGCTAAAGAGTTGCACGACGGCGATGTGGTGAACCTTGGTATCGGTCTTCCCACGATGGCAGTCAACTATTTACCGAAAGACGTGCATGTGATCCTGCAAACGGAAAACGGCATGTTGGGATTCGGTCCCACCCCCGAAGAGGGCAAGGAGGATCCGTTCCTGACCAACTCCGGTGGCGGTTACATCACCGCTCAGCCCGGTGCGGCCTCTTTCAGCTCTGCCGACTCTTTCGCCCTGATCCGCGGCGGCCATGTGGATGCCACCGTCTTGGGTGCCATGCAGGTGGATGAGCACGCCGATCTGGCCAACTGGATGGTTCCCGGCAAGCTCGTGGCTGGCATGGGTGGCGCTATGGACCTGCTGACCAACGCCCGCGTCATCATCGCCATGATCCACACCCAGAAGGGTGCTCCCAAGATCCTGCACAAATGCAACCTGCCCCTGACCGCCAAGGGCAAGGTCAACATGATCATCACCGAGATGTGCGAGATGGAGTTCAAGCCCGAAGGCCTGACCCTGACAGAGCTCTATCCGGAGTTCACCGTCGAGGATGTGAAGGCTGCCACCGAGGCCGACTTCATCGTCTCCCCGGATCTCAAACCGATGGAGATTGACTAATCGGCTGTTGGCCATTAGCTATTAGCTATTAGCCTTTTTATCATTCATAGAATTGTCAAATATCAAGTAATATAATATGGATTTCAGCTTAAATAAAAGAGAAGAACTCTTCTTGCAGATGATCCGCGAGTTTGCGGAGAACGAGGTCAAGCCGCTCGCCGCAGAGGTGGATGAGCAGGAACGTTTCCCGATGGAGACGGTTGAGAAGATGGCCAAGATAGGTATTATGGGCATTCCTGTGCCGGTGGAATACGGCGGACAGGGCGGCACCAACCAGATGTATTCGATGGCCGTGGAGGAGCTCTCCCGCGTATGCGCCACCACCGGCGTCATCGTGTCAGCACACACCTCACTCTGTATCAACCCGATACTCGAATACGGAACAGAAGAACAGAAACAGAAATATGTACCCAAACTGGCCTCCGGTGAATGGATCGGCGCCTTCGGTCTGACCGAGCCCAATGCCGGCACCGACGCTGCCATGCAGCAGACCACGGCCGTCCTGGACGGTGACGAGTGGGTGCTCAACGGCACCAAGATCTTCATCACGAATGCCGGTTATGCGCACGTGTATGTGGTGATGGCCATGACCAACAAGGAGTTGGGCACCAAGGGCATCTCCGCCTTCATCGTGGAAAAGGGCACCCCTGGTTTCTCCATTGGCAAGAAGGAGAAGAAGATGGGCATTCGCGGCTCCGCCACCTGCGAGCTGATTTTTGAAAACTGCCGCATCCCGAAGGAGAATCTCCTCGGCGAACAAGGCAAGGGCTTCAAGATCGCTATGAACACGCTGAACGGCGGCCGTATCGGTATCGCCGCACAGGCTCTCGGCATTGCCCAGGGCGCCTTGGATGAGACCGTCAAGTACGTCAAGGAGCGCAAGCAGTTCGGTCGCCCCATCGCCGCCTTCCAGAACACGCAGTTCCAGCTGGCCAACCTGGACACCAAGATCCAGGCCGCCCGTCTGTTGGTGCGCGAGGCTTCCTACAACAAGGATATGCACAAGCCCTACGCCGTCGAGGCCGCCCGCTGCAAGCTGTTCGCCGCCGAGACCGCCATGGAGGTCACGACCAAGGCCGTGCAGTTCCACGGTGGATACGGCTACACCCGCGAGTACCCGGTGGAGCGCATGATGCGCGATGCCAAGATCACCGAGATCTACGAAGGCACCTCCGAAGTGCAACGCATGGTCATCGCCGGCAATCTCTTCAAATAGAAGACGGTGCATACGGCTTATGGGATACAGGGGCGACCTTTATGGTTTGCCCCTGTTTTCGTAAAAAAGAGAAAAACAATCCACAACTGTCACCTTTTTGCATATTCTCGTCTTATAGTTGTATGAGTTGTCGCAACGTGGTGTAATTAATTTGTATGGATAACGAATCGTTTTGGGAAAACCAGTACAGACGCAACATCGGCCGCATCACCGGACTCTGTTACCTCTATGTGGGTGACCAGTCCGTGGCGGAGGACCTTGCCCATGACATCTTTCTCAAGGCGATGGAAAAGTTCCACACGATCAGGGCAGTATTCAATTTTGACGCTTGGCTGAAGCGCATCGCGGTGAACCAATGCATTGACTATTTGCGCCAGCAGCCTGATTTTGTTCCTCTTCCGGAAGAACTCGCCGAGGAAGAGGAGGCGGAAGATGTCGCCCTGGGCGTGAAGGACATTACGGCGGATGAGCTTGCGGAGACCATCCGGCAGCTTCCCGAGTTGCAGCGCACGGTGTTCAACCTTTACGCCATAGAGGGTTATTCCCACAAGCGCATCGCGACCTTGCTGGGCATCTCCGTCGATTATTCCAAGCAGTTACACCACCGGGCGCGCGCACGGTTGGGCAAGATGCTTGCCGACAAACACGAAGTGATGAAAACAAAAAGAAAGGATTAGACTATGTTTTTACGAAAAATAATCAAGAGCAATACCCGCCAACTCGACCGCTTCTACCGTTCGATGTTGTCGGACTATGGAATGGAGTCCTCCAAGGCTGGGGGCACGGTTTTTCCACCCCCATCCGACACTTCTTCCAAATTGGGCGCAACCGTCGCGACGCGCAAGGCTCTCTTCCTCGTCATGGCGGCCGTCGGTCTGATCGGGGGTGTCATCGCCTGGCAGGTGCTGCGTCCCTCCCCAGCCAAGACGCCGTCCCCGATGGAGCAACAGGCCACCATGGCTTACGACACTGTCGAGACCATCCCTGATGCGTCTCCACAAATGGCAGAGACGAACAACGACCCTGTGGTCGCGACGCCCGTCGCCACGCCCACAGTGCCTGTCAGACAAAACACCAATCCGGCAATAGGGGAGCGACCTGCCGCCTCTCCGGCCTCCGTCGAGCCAAACGCCAGTACCCTCGCCGAGAAGCGGCACACCGTCCCTGCAGGACAGGCTGAACAGGCAGGGGGCAACCCCCTGACGACCCAAGATTTTTCCTCTACAACTGTCACCTTTGACGAGAACATCGTCTTTAATGATGAACACGATAATTATTCAAATATGGACAGCATCAAAAATATCGGACTGGCAGCCTTGATGGTTCTGGCGATGGACACCGCTGCGCCGGCACAGGTTGACACGACAGGCTATCAAGCCCCAGACAAAACAGAGACGGTGACTTCTTCGCCGAAAGACCAGGGGTGGAAGACACAATTCAAACGGCACGAGTTCACCCTCGGGGTGGGCGATCCCGCCAGGGTCAACTATTTCAGGAACAGGGCAGGGACTGAGCCCAACTACTATCCGGAGGTATGGCTGCAGAACCAATACCATATCGGGAATATCTATACCACATGTCCCATCACCTTGGGCTACCGCTTCCGCGTGCTAAAATGGCTGTGGGTAGGCGGCGATGTGAGCTATTGCGGTTTCTTTGGCTCTTTCAAAGACGTCTACACGGACCAAAAGATGGGCAAGTACCGAGACCACTTCATCTCCATCATGCCGGCAGTCCGGTTTTCGTCTCTGTACCGGGAGCATTTCGCCATGTACAGCGGCATAGCCTGCGGTATTGCCTTTGAATACAGCGAAAGCTACCCAGACTACAAAGCCCACAACAATCATCTGGCATTTCAACTCACTCTTTTGGGCTTCACAGCCGGAAACCAGCGGTGGTTTGGTTTTGCCGAGTTGGGTTGTGGATACAAAGGAGGTTACGTGAATGCCGGTTTGGGGTTCCGTTTCAACCCCAAGAAATAACAACAGAAAAATTGAGCTATCATGAAAAGAATACAGTTTATCATCATATTGACAATCACCGTGTTACTATGTGGTTGTACGGTAGAGAAAAATGATCAGAAGAATGGCAAGGGCGCTTCTGCCGCCGCCTATTGGCTGGATGCCACCGAAGAGGTGCTCATGCGCTGTCCCGATGTGGCATTCAAGTTCAACACCTGGTTGAACGCCCCGGATGATCAGAAAGACAGCATCAAGAATCTCTATTTCCCGAATTATGAGATTCAAGAACGTCCAGACAACAGGTGGTTTTTCTATTTGAACGGGCGCAGGATTTTCGGCATCAACACCCATGGCGACTACACGCTGAATCGCCCCAATGTCAGTTGGCAGATCGGCTGGGACACCATGGCCTATTCGAGTACTCCATTCCATACCACCTATTTGAACTCATGCAGCATGTCGTTATCCAGATTGAACGGCAGCAACACCTGGACAATTCATGCCCAGCCCGCATGGGCAGAACATCCCGACTATTTCCCGTGGTTTACCAAGTTAGAACTTACATTTCCCGACAATTCCGTGCCTGCCTCGCTGACAGGACAGGATTTCACGCTGGCAGGGGAGGGCGCCTACCACTATTTGGCGAAGAGAGACCATGAAAAGGAGACCTATTACTGCCAGTCGTTCACGTTCAAGGATGCCCAGATACAGGATTTCAAAGGCATGGACATCCATAACCTATGGGCTGCTGGGGATTTGACGCTGAAGATTATCGCGGACTGGGACACGGTTCCTGAGAATTGTACGGCGGAGGAGAATCTGAAAGCCCTCTTCTACACGAAAGGAGGGAAGCAAAATGCCACCATTATCATGCATAATGTGGAGGAGGAATGGACCTTGCCCGAGCCGCAGAACATGGAGCAGCACTTTCAGGAGGCTTCCTTTATAGAGTGGTTTTTACCTTGGTTCTAAGAAAGTTTCATCTTTAGGGAGATAAAGAGTTCTGTACGATGTTGCAGAACTCTTTTTTTGGGTGATGACATACCTGCATGGCACCTTTGTGTCGATATTTGATGGCATCTTGCGAGGTTCCTCCATTTCGCACCGGGTTGGGGCAGTGCCTTATGGCATGTGACTCCCGCGGTGCGAGGTTGGTCGGGGCGCTGTCCCTCCCCAGACTGCACTGCGTTTAGTCTGGGGTTATTGAGATCACGTCTCTCCGAGACGTTGTGGGATGGCGCAGTGACGGACGATATGTTGTCGTTGTGCCACCATGCATATAACTCCCTTTTTTGCTACATCGGGTCGGGGCGTTCGGACAAAAAACAAGGATGGTTACGTCCGCAATTTTCCCCGTTGTTCATATCCTAAAATTTCATATATTTGCCGCCTTATTTTATATATTTGAATATTATCTGAAAATCGTAATAAAATAACTAAAGTATGAACATTGTAGTTTGTATCAAACAAGTTCCTAACACGAACGAAATTAAGATCAATCCCGAGACTGGGACATTGATTCGCGACGGTGTGCCCAGCATCATGAATCCTGATGACAAGGGCGGCCTTGAGATGGCTCTCCGTCTGAAAGACCAGTACGGTGCAAACGTCACCGTCATCACCATGGGTCCCCCGCAAGCCGACGCCATCCTCCGTGAGGCCTTCGCCATGGGTGCCGACCGCGCCATCCTGCTTACCGACCGTAAGTTCGCCGGTGCCGACACGCTGGCCACCTCTTACGCTTTGGCCGGTGCCATCAAGACGCTCGACTACGACCTGATCATCGCCGGTCGTCAGGCTATCGATGGCGACACCGCGCAGGTGGCTCCCGAAATGGCTGAGCATCTGGGACTTCCGCAGGTCTCCTACACCGTGGATCTCAAATACAACAACGGCCTTTGCACCGTGAAGAAAGAGACTGAAGAGGGTTATCAGATTCTCGAGGTCCCCACGCCTTGCGTCCTCACTGTCCTCGCCACCGCCAACCAGCCCCGCTACATGCGCGTGAAGGGCATCATGGAGGCTTTTGACAAGGAGGTGGAGATTTGGACGGCCGACAAGATCGACGTGGATCCCAACCGCTTGGGTCTCAAGGGTTCCCCGACCCGCGTGAAGAAATCCTTCACCAAACCGCAGAAATCTCCCGGCCAAGTCTATGAAGTGGATGCGGAAGAAGCTGTGGGCATCATCATCAGCAAGCTGAAAGAAAAATTCATTATCTAACCCTAAAACAACAGAACAATGGAAAAAACCGATTATAAAAACGTATTTGTATTTGCTGAACAACGTGACGGTGTCATCCAATCTGTTGCGTTGGAGTTGCTCGGCAAGGCCCACGAGCTGGCCGGCGTGCTGAACGAGAAGGTGGTGGCCGTCCTCCCTGGACACAACATCGCCAAGCACGCCCAAATGCTCATCGAATATGGTGCCGATGAGGTCATCTGCATCGACGAGCCCGAATTGAAAGACTATCTTACAGAACAATATGCGCAGACCATCTGCCAGGTGGTGGAGAAGTTCAAACCCAGCATCCTGATGATCGGTGCCACGACCATCGGCCGCGACCTCGGTCCGCGTTTGGCTGCCCGCCTCACCACCGGCCTCACCGCCGACTGCACCCGCTTGGAGATCTCCGATGCGGGTGAGCTGATGATGACGCGTCCGTCTTTCGGCGGCAACCTGATGGCTACGATCATGTGTACGGAACATCGTCCGCAGATGTCCACCGTGCGCCCCGGCGTGATGCAGAAGATGCCTCGTGACCCTGAGCGCAAGGGTAACGTCATCACCTTCAAGCCTGTGTTCGACAAGAGCAAGTTCCTCGTCCGCATGGTCGAGAACGTGAAGGTTGACAAGGGCAAAATCGACATCACCGAGGCCAAGGTGCTCGTCTCCGGCGGCCGCGGCGTAGGCTGCAAGGAAGGCTTTGAGAAGCTGCAAGCCCTCGCCGACGTCTTCCCGAACGCGGAAGTCTCCTCTTCCCGTGCCATGGTGGATGCCGGCATCATCGACCACGACCGTCAGGTGGGTCAGACCGGCAAGACCGTGCGCCCCGACCTCTATTTCGCCCTCGGCATCTCCGGCGCCATCCAGCACCTCGCTGGCATGGAAGAGTCCGATTTCATCATTGCAGTCAACAAGGACAAGTTCGCGCCTATCTTCACGGTTTCCGATCTGGGCATCGTGGGCGACCTGAACAAGATCGTCCCGCTGTTGACCACAAGACTGGCCGCCGAAATCGAGAAGAAATAATGATTCACTCTGTAGAGACGCAATGCATTGCGTCTCTACATTGTTTTTGAACGGATTAAATGATCGAGGTCAAGGAAATCGAAAAATCCTACGGCAGCCTGAAGGTCCTGAAGAAGATATCCCTGTCGATAGGGGATAGTCAGGTAGTGACGATTGTCGGCCCGTCCGGTGCCGGCAAGTCGACCTTGCTGCACATCATCGGCACGCTCGACCGCGCCGACAGCGGGTCCGTCGTCATCCAGGGCACCGACATCAGCCGCCTCAAGGACCAGGCGTTGTCGGACTTCCGCAACCGTCACATCGGCTTCGTCTTCCAGTTCCACCATCTGCTGCCCGAGTTCACGGCCGCGGAGAATGTGGCCCTGCCGGCCATGATCGCGGGGCTCTCCCGCAAGGAGGCGCTGAAAAAGGCGGAGGAGCTGCTCGACTTCCTGCATCTCAAGGAGCGGATCACCCACAAGCCTTCCGAGCTGTCGGGGGGCGAGCAACAACGGGTGGCCGTGGCCCGCGCCCTCGTCAACAAACCCGAGATCATCCTCGCCGACGAGCCCTCCGGCAACCTCGACACCGACAACGCCCGCAAACTGCATCAGCTCTTCTTCGAACTGCGGGACCAATTCAAGCAGACCTTCGTCATCGTGACCCATAATGAAGAACTGGCCGCCCTGTCTGACAGCAAAATCCAACTGCAAGACGGTCGCCTTATCCATTCTTAAATTTAAATCAATGAAAAAGTTTCACAAAAGCCTTATTTACATCACCATGCTTTGTGTCGCCGTGGCCGTGAGCAGCTGCGGACTCTCCAAGGTGGTCAACCTGTTGCGCTGTTCCTTCGACTTGGACGGCATCACCGACATCACCTGGGCCGGCATCAACATGAGCAATATCAAAAGCGTCTCCGACTTGAGCATCAACGACCTGAAATCAGCCGCCACCGCCATCAAGAACAAGGATTTCCGCGTAGGCTGCAACGTCAAGGTCAACGTGAAGAACACCACGCCCCGGGATGCCAAGATGATCGCTTACGACTATGAACTGCTCATCGACAACGCTTCCGTAGCCACTGGCACCTCCGACGACCAGTCTATCATCATCAGACCCAATGCCACCACCCCCATCAAGGTGCCCATTGCCGTCGATATGGTGAAGATTCTGCGCAACCAGGAGGGCGAGTTGAACAGCCTGGTGAAGTTCGCCAAGAACCTGAAAGACTATGGGAACGGCGATCCCTCCAACGTGAAAATCAAATTCTCCCCGAAATTCACGGTGGGCAAGAAAATGCAGAAATTCCCGCCTTTCATCTTAAGCAAAACCGTTGGCAATAAAGAGTAACATCACAAAAAACTGATTATTATGATTCAAAGAATACAATCCCTGTTTCTTCTTGTAGGCATCATCGTGCCTATCGTTCTGATCATCCTCCCCATTGGCATCTTCGACACCTCCAATGCACAATACATATACAATGCTCTCTGTGTAAAGATGAACATCCCTGATGGCGTGGCGGTCATGCGACTCTATTATCTCGCTTTCCTGTTGGCCACCTGCGCCATACTGTGCGCCATCGCCCTGTTCTCCTTCAAGAACAGAATCCGCCAAAGCAATATCGTCTCCATCACGATGATCGTCTATCTGATCGCCCTGATGCTGATGCTGTGGTTGTGTCCTGACGTCATCATCAAGAAATTCTTCTCCCTGCGCGGAGAGACCATCACAGGATTCCATTTCGCCAACCAGATCCTGCTGATCATCTTGATTGCCATAGAAGCCGCATGCCTCTATTTTGCCAACCGCTTCATCAAGAAAGACGAGGCGCTGGTGAGAAGCGCCGACCGTTTACGCTAAGTCGTCACTGCTATGCGACTCGACAAATATCTGGTAGAAAAACAGCTCTTCCCAT
The DNA here is from genome assembly GCA_017649855.1 of Bacteroidales bacterium. GTDB lineage: Bacteria > Bacteroidota > Bacteroidia > Bacteroidales > WCHB1-69 > F23-D06. The sequence continues at coordinate 63,205 of JAGCGA010000003.1, read as the reverse complement.
CGAGGGAGAAAGCCCAAACCGCCATTCGCCACAATACTGTCAAGGTGAATGGCTGTTTGGTTTCTAAATCTTCTTTGGAGGTGGATGACTCCATACAGGTAGAGGTGATCGACATCTTCAACAAGTACGTCAGCATGGGTGGCCTGAAACTGGAGAAGGCCATCGAAGACTTCGAGCTATCCCTGGAAGGCTTGCGCATCTTGGATGTGGGCGCCTCCACGGGCGGCTTCACCGATTGCGCGCTGCAACACGGGGCGAGTAGGGTGGTGGCCATCGATGTGGGCACACGCCAGCTGGCCGACACACTCCGCGCCGACAGCCGGGTGCTCTCCATCGAGAACCGCGACTTCCGCGAACTGACCTTGGAAGAGGCCGAAGGCGAACCTTTCGACATGATCGTCTCCGACGTCTCTTTCATCTCCCTGACCTACATTCTCCCATATTGCCACACCTTCCTGAAGCCCGACGGCCGCATGGTGCTCCTCATCAAACCCCAATTTGAGGCCGGCCCCTCTTTTCTGAACAAGAATGGCATCGTCAAAGAGGAGAAAGGATACAAAGTCGCCATCCAGAAGGTGGTGAGCGAGGCGCTAAACCAGGGTTTCCATCTTCAGAATCTGACCGTCTCCACGCTGTTCGATATCCACAAGAATGTGGAGTTCCTAGCCCTCTTTGGCATGCAGGACCATGGCTACCGACTGGATGTCAACAAGATATGCGCCGAGGTAAAAGTATTGAAAAAGAATTTGTAAACCACAAGACTATGGAAACGGACAATATCATGCAGTCGTTTTTGAGACAGCTCATCACGCACAACAACCGCGAGTGGTTCAAGGCCAACCGGGCAATTTATGATGCCGCGTGGGGCGAGTTCACCCAGCTGACGGCCGAGCTGATCGAATCAATTGCCGCATTCGACCCTTCGGTTTCCTATCTCACCCCGAAAGACTGTCAATTCCGCATCTATCGCGACATCCGTTTTTCTGCAGACAAGACACCCTATAAAGGACATTTCGGCACCTATATCAATGAAAAGGGAAAGAAATCGTACTATGGAGGCTATTACATCCAAATAGAGCCGCGCAAGGTGATGGTGGCGGGCGGTGTCTGGTGGCTGCCCACCAAGGAGATGCACGCCCTGCGCCACGCCATCGTGGACCAGGCGGAACTGTTCCATGGCATCATGCAAGACCCGGAACTGCAAAAACGGAAACCCACCTTGGGACTGAACTATTACAAACGAATCCCCAACGGCTATCCAAAGGATTTCCCACATCCCGAATATCTGCTCCCCAAAGACTACACCATCTCCTTCGACCTGCCCGACGACGTCCTACAGCGCCAAGATGCCGTGCAGATCATCGCCGGCTATTGCCAGGCCATGAAGCCCTTCAACGACTTCATCACCGAGAATATCGAGATCAATCTGGAGGAGATGGAGAGCATGAGGGATGTGGTAAAATTTTTATAATAAAACATTAAAAATCAACATATTACCCCCCCCCGAAAAAATGATTTTTTTTGTTGGCAAAGTGTAATAAAAATAGGTGTTCATTCGTCTTATAGGATGTAAATATGAACCATTTTTTATTGACAACAGATTTAATCATTTATGATGAAGAAGCTTTTACTCTCCCTTGTGATAGTTATGACCGCTACGGTGTTTTACGCCCAGACGGTGTATTTGTATTTTTCGGGGCGGGATACCAGCAACCGCTATGTGCGTCTTGAACAAATCCAAGTGAAGAACCTCTCCCAAGGCTGGCAGGAGACCCTCTATTGGCCTGATACCGTCCTGCAACTGCATGCCACCCCCGGACCCAATGGCGTGGAAACCTGGCAATCGGTCGAGCCTCTCCACTGGTCTTGCAGCCCCAACCCGTGCCAAGGAAACGCCCTGACAACCCTACGTGTGCAGGAGGCCGGCGATGTGACAATTGACATCACGGATATGACGGGGCGTGTCGTAGAGTCTTCTCGTATGACATCCGTTCTTCCCGGATCCCACCAGTTGGACATGACGTTTGCTGCGGCAGGTATCTATTTTCTCATAGCAAAGCAGAACGGCAAATCTGCATCTGTCAAGATTGTAAACCAGGGAAATGGGGGAAAGAATGGAATCAAATACCATGGCCTCTCTTCTCAAGAAGATCTTGACGGCTTGTCACCCAAGGGCAATTCCTACCAACCGTTCCATCAAGGGGACCAGATGGAATATATCGGTTATGCCACCATCAACGGATCTGACGTAATATCTTTGAGTCTGGTGCAGGAACAGAGTAGTACACAGTTTATCAAGCTTTATTTTGCTTTCCCGCAAGGGATTAATGACGGCTTTCCTTGTAAGCGACTCCCGTATGTGTATGACTACGACGGCAATGTTTACAACACGGTCCAGATCGGCAACCAATGCTGGGCGAAAGAAAATCTCCGCTCTGTCAGATACACTGACGGAACGATGATCCCTTTGGGAGTTAACGGCAGCAATACCGACGCTTACCGTTATTATCCCAACAATGACAGTGCCAATGTGGCGCTCTTTGGCTATTTCTACAACTGGCCTGCCGTGATGCACGGCGCCAACGGGAGCGACAGCAATCCTTCGGGCGTGCAAGGTATTTGTCCAGAGGGCTGGCATGTGCCCAGTATAGCGGAATGGCAACAACTGGACAACTATGTGCGAAGCCAGAGCCAATACTTCTGCAACAACAACTCTTACAATACTGCCAAAGCATGGGCTTCCACAAATTATTGGAATTTCGCAAGTTGGTCTTGCGCCCCAGGCAACAACCCTTCCACCAATAATGCCACTGGTTTTTCGATATTACCAGCGGGTGTTTACAATTATTATACCACTGCGTCATATTCACCACCTGGAAGTGAGTCAATGTTATGGAGCACCACTTTAGGATGCCAAGCCAATGGCCCCAGTGCCCAATCTGTAGTGGTGTTTAATGGCAATTCAGCTCCCGGCATTGACATCGTCTCCGATCGCAAGAGCGGCTTCTCGGTCCGCTGCGTCCTCGATTGAGATTTTTCTTCCGCCAGACATCCATAAAATAATTATATTTGCAGCCTCTATGGTATGATGGGAAAAACGCATCCATGGAGGCTATTTCTTTGTTTATTATTCATTTAAAATAAGATTCTTATGAAAAAATCAATTACTATGGTTATCCTGCTTGGCGGCATCCTGCTGATGTCAACGCAATGTAGCAAGAAAAAAACAGATCCCGTCACGGGCGAGAAGATCAGCGAGATGCAGCAGAAGGTGGAAGAGTACGCCTATTTTGACCTTACCACCGACATCTCCAAACTGAGCGAGAACGACAAACAGCTGCTCCCCATTTTCTTCGAGATCGGCGAGATTATGGACGAGCTGTTCTGGGAGCAGACCTTCGGCGACAAGTCCATCCTGGACACCATCAGCGACCCGTGGGTCAAGGACTATGCCATGATCAACTATGGCGCTTGGGACCGTCTGCGCGGAAATGCTCCCTTCATCAAGGGCTATGGCGAGAAGCCTGTCACTGCCAACTACTATCCCCACGACATCACAAAAGAGGAGTTCGAGGCCTACGACGACCCCAACAAGAGCTCCCACTACACGGTGCTGGTGCGCGACGAGAACAACAACTTGAAAACCCTCTGGTATCACGAGATGTACAAGGATAAGATCGACAAGGTGTGCCAACTGCTCGACAAGGCCATCGCCATCGCCGACAACAAATCCATGAAGAAATATCTCACAGAGCGCAAGAAAGCCCTTCTGACCGACGACTACTACAAATCAGACCTCGCCTGGATGGACATGAAAGACACCAAGCTGGACTTCGTGTTCGGTCCTATCGAGAACTATGACGATGAGCTGAATAGCGTGAAGACCTCCTACGAGGCATTTGTGCTGGTGAAAGACGAAGAGGAGAGTGGCAAGTTGGACAAGTTTGTCGCCATGTTGCCGCAGCTGCAGAAAGAACTGCCATGCGAGCCCCAACACAAGAAAAACTACGTGCCGGGCACCTCTTCCGACATGAACATCTACGATGTCATCTTCTACGGTGGCGACTGCAATGCGGCTGGCAAGACCATCGCCATCAACCTGCCGAATGACGACAGAATCCAGGAGGAGAAGGGCTCCCGCCGCTTCCAGCTGCGCAACGCCATGCAGGCCAAGTTCGACAAGATCATGAAGCCCATCGGCGAGATCGTGATCGAGCCGTCGGAGCAAAACCATATCACCTTCGATGCCTTCTTCTGGAATGTGACTTTCCATGAGGTGGCCCACGGCTTAGGCGTTAAACAGACTATCAACGGCAAAGGCTCTGTGGATGATGCCATGCAGACCGAAAACACCAGCTGGGAAGAGGCCAAGGCCGACATCATCGGACTCTATCTTGTCTGTAATTTGATTGACAAAGGCGAAATCACCGACATCTCCGTGGAGGATGCTATCACCACCTACATCGTGGGATTGCTCCGTTCCGTCAGATTCGGTGCCAAAGAGGCGCACGGCATCGCCAACATGATGTGCTACAACTATCTGGAAGAGAACGGCGCCTTCAAACGCACCGGCAATGGGACCTATCATATCGACTATGACAAAGCCCGTGATGCCATGAACAGCTGGATTGCCTTGATTCTCAAGACCCAGGCCGAAGGAAACTTCGAATTCGCCCAACAGTTCAGCAAGAAACACGGCACCGTCGGCAGCAACCTGCAAAAAGATCTCGACCGCATCAACAAGGCCGGCATCCCCAGAGACATCCGCTTCAATCAAGGGCTGAATGTTATTGGTTTATAATAAATTGCAATTATCTTGGTAGAGACGGCTCGCAAGTCGTCTCTACATATTTTATTATAGATGTATCTTAAGAACATACAACTGTCCAACTTCAAAAGCTACGAGGAGGCTGAGTTTTCCTTCAACGGGAACGTGAATGCCATTGTGGGCAAGAACGGCAGCGGGAAAACCAATCTCCTCGACGCTATCTATTACCTCTCGTTCTGCAAGAGCTATTTCTCGGCACAGGACATCTTCTCCGTTCGCTTCAACACTGATTTCTTCGCCATCCACGGCACCTTCTGTCAACGGGAGAGCGACAACAGCGCCCATATCAGCTGCACCTATAAGAACGGGCACAAGTCGATGCGAGCCAACAAGAAAGAGTACCCGCGTCTGAGTGCCCATATCGGACAGTATCCGGTCGTCATGGTCTCCCCGTACGACAGTGAGATCATCCATGGAGGCAGCGAGGTGCGACGCAAATTCTTTGACGCGGTCATCTCCCAATTCGATGCCGAATACCTCCAAGAGCTGATCTCCTATCGCAAGCTGCTCCAACAACGCAACGCACTGTTAAAGAAGATGCTCGATGAACGACATTTTGAAGAGACTATCTTGAGAATCCTGGATGACCAGATGAGCCCTCTCGGTCAGCAGATCTTCGAGCGCAGAAGGACTTTCATCACCGAAATCCAGCCCATTTTCCAAAAACACTACGAACAGTTGACCAAAGATGCCGAGAATGTGGAGATCCTTTATCAGTCAGGGCTGATGGACCACACGTTTGAGGCTGGCATCCAAGAAAACTGGTCCACAGATGCCAAGACCGGCTTCTCCAACTTCGGTCCCCACAAAGACGACTTCCTGTTCCTGCTCAATGGGCAGCCCGTCAGACGTTTCGGCTCCCAAGGCCAGCAGAAGTCTTTCTCCCTGGCCATGCGCCTGGCACAATTCGACTACTGCTTCGGCCAAAAACGGATCAAGCCCATCTTGCTATTGGACGACATCTTTGACAAACTGGACCGCAGCCGCATTTCAGAATTGCTCAACATGGTGGGCAACGACCACTTCGGCCAGGTCTTCATCACCGACACCGACGAGAACCGCGTGCACCAGATCCTGGACGATCATCATATCGCCCACCAAATCATTGAGATAAAGCGCTGAACCGATAGCCTGAAGACAGGGTAGGGGAGGCTGTAAAAAAAAGACGATTTTCCATTGGGAGATTGTCTTTTTTTGTTATTTTTGCGTTCCAATTTTTTTGAAAAATGAGAAGAATCGGTTTTATACTATTGTTTTTCGTTCTGGCAGAAGGCTTCCTGTACGCCCAGCCCAACCTGCAAAGAGCCAATATAGGATTCTATAATGTTGAGAATCTGTTTGATACCATCGATGACCCATTGAAGAACGACGATCAGTTTTTACCCTATGGGGAATACCGATGGAACACCGAACGATATCTCAACAAACTGGAGAAGTTGTCCCAGGTGATTTCGGAGATGTCAAAAATGCCTGGTGGACTGGTTGTATTGGGTGTTTCCGAGATTGAAAACGAGTCCGTTTTGCTCGACTTGGTTGCGACTGAGCAGTTGTCTCCCTATCATTTGAAGGTCTGTCATCATGATTCGCCAGACAGAAGAGGCGTGGATGTTGCTTTCCTGTATAACCCGGCCAGATTCAGGATCCTTTCCACCAAGGCTTATTCGCTCTATTTCCCAGAGAATCCGGATTACATCACCCGTGACCAATGGCTCATGAGCGGCATTCTGGATGACGAGGACACCGTGCACTTGCTTGTCAACCACTGGCCATCCAAGATCGGCGGTGAGAAGAAATCTTTGATATACCGTCTGGGCGCCGGCAAAATGGCCCGCCACATCGCCGATTCCATCATGGCCATATCTCCCAATGCCAAAATCATCATTATGGGCGATATGAACGACAACCCCAATGCCAAGAGTATGATGGAAGCTCTTCGCACCCGAACCAATCCGAAAAACCTGGCCCCTGACGATCTCTACAACCCCATGTGGCAAATGTATCGCGATGGGGTAGGGTCCTATGCTTATCGCGACTCCTGGGAGCTGCTCGACAACATGATTGTCTCCGCAGGTTTGGTCAACCCCACACATGGCTATAAATTCTTTATGGCACATATCTTCAGAAAAGACTTTATGCTCAGCCAGTCTGGCGCTTACATGAATTACCCGTGGCGCATGTTTGCCGGCGGTATCTATCAAGGCGGTTATAGCGACCACCTGCCTGTCTATATCACTTTGGTAAAATAAAATTGATTACTATGGATAAACGTTTGGTCATCATTCCGACTTACAAGGAAAAGGAAAACATCGAAAACATCATCCGGGCGATCTACAAGGAGATAGATGTCCATATTTTGATTATTGACGACAATTCCCCCGACGGAACTGCAGATATCGTGAAGAATCTCATGCAGGAGTTTCCCGACAGACTGTTTTTGGAACAAAGAACAGGGAAACTGGGGCTGGGCACTGCCTACATCCATGGTTTCAAGTGGGGGTTGGCACGCCATTACGATTTCATCTTCGAGATGGATGCCGATTTTAGTCACGATCCCGCTGATTTACAGCGACTTTACGATGCCTGCGTGGAGCAAAATGCCGACCTGGCCATCGGATCGCGCTATTGCAAAGGGGTTAACGTCTTGAACTGGCCCATGGGACGTCTGCTGATGTCTTATTATGGATCTATGTACGTGAGAATTATGCTTGGCATGCCCATCATGGATACCACAGCTGGTTTCAAATGCTACAGAGCGTCAGCACTGCGATGTGTGGATTTTGACAAGATCAAACATATCGGCTATGGCTTCCAGATAGAGATGAAGTTCAACATGTACAAACTGAAATTCAAGATCGTGGAAGTGCCCATCATCTTCAAGGACCGTGAGGCTGGAATCTCCAAGATGAGCTCCGGCATTTTCAAGGAGGCCATTTTCGGTGTGATCGGCTTACGGTTCAGAAGCTGTTTCCGGAAATGGGAACGCGTGGAGCATAATTACGAAGCCTGATAGTTATTCTGACAAGCTGATTTGTTCGGAACTAACCTTCCTCACTATAAGAATTGTTTCATGATCATTATTCAAGAGTAGTGAAAGTCGTTAGACTTGAATAAATCCGCTTGTTATTATTTTGTCCCCCGAGCTCTATTTAACATAATATAAATTATCGGACAAAACAACATGTTGGCGCAGGCATACTGATATCGCCCTGAGAATTGAATATTCGGGCTATATTGACCTGACGGTCGATATAGTTCAAAGTCAAAGTTCAAGGTTCAGAGTTCCAGTTACAGTCGCTGCGATATCTTCGGGAGAATTTCATTTTTCCAGCTCGCGAACGTTCCTTCGAGAATTTTCTGACGGGCGGTCTGGACGAGATCCAGATAGAAATGCAAATTGTGGATGCTGCCGATCATCGGTCCGAGCATCTCATCAGCGACGTACAGATGGCGCAGATATGCGCGTGTGTATTGCTGGTCGGCAAAGAGATCGCTGTTGGCATCAATCGGTGTGAAGTCGAATTTCCATTTCTCGTTACGCATATTCAAGATGCCATCCCAGGTGAAGATCATGCCGTTGCGGCCGTTGCGGGTCGGCATCACGCAGTCGAACATATCCACACCCAGAGCGATGTTTTCAATGATGTTGGCGGGAGTGCCAACCCCCATCAGATAGCGGGGTTTATCCTCGGGAAGGGCTCTGCAGCAGAGGTCTGCAATCTCGTACATCTGCTCGGTAGGCTCCCCTACCGCTACCCCACCGATGGCGATTCCATCCGGGTTCACCGAGTCGCAATACTCGGCGGATTTGATTCTAAGATCATGATACACACCACCTTGCACAATAGGAAACAACGTCTGCTCGTATCCATAGAGCGGCTCCGTCTCCTCCAACCGTTTTACGCAGCGCTTCAGCCATTTGAAGGTCGTCTCCATCGATTTTTTCGCATAGGCATAATCGCAGGGATATGGAATGCACTCATCAAAGGCCATGATGATGTCGGCGCCGATAGCACGTTCCACATCCATGACACTCTCCGGGCTGAACAGATGTTTGGAGCCGTCGATATGGGACAGGAACCAGACTCCTTCCTCGGGATTGATCTTGCGCCGGTGACTTAACGAGAACACCTGGAAGCCGCCGCTATCGGTCAGTATCGGGCGGTTCCAGCCGTTGAACTTATGCAGGCCGCCAGCGGCCTTGAGGACCTCTGTGCCGGGCCTGAGATAGAGATGATAGGTGTTTCCCAAGATGATCTGGGCCTTCACATCTTCATATAAATTCTTAATATGCAAAGCCTTGACAGCCCCCAAGGTGCCTACCGGCATAAAAATGGGGGTTTCAATCTCTCCATGGGCTGTGGTGATGACACCCGCTCTGGCGTGGCTTTTTTCGTCTTTTCTGTTAATTATAAACTTCATTTTGTTAGTAAATTGCGGCAAAAATACTACATTTTACGATGCAAAAAAAATTATTTTTGCAAACTGAAACCTAAACCTAACCAACCTATGTTCGATGCGACTTTATCGCTCGTGATTGTTGTTGTATTTGCGCTCATAACATTCATTGAGTTACTCTATTATTATGTGCTGTATGCTCGGTTCGCCTTCCGAAAGCGTCAACCGGCGCCAGAAGTCACGCTCGACTCGCCTCCCGTTTCGGTCATTCTGGTCGTGAAAGATGCTGCCGCCGTTCTCCTCAAGACACTCCCCCGCCTACTCAACCAGCACTACCCTCACTTCGAACTGGTCATCGTGAATGACAACTCCAAAGATGACACCAAGCTGCTCTTGTTGGAGTATCAGCAGCAATACGACAACATTCATATTGTCAACTTGGATTCGGCTGTCACCAGCATTCGGGGCAACAAATACGCCCTTTCCATTGGCATCCGTTGTGCCAAATATGAGAATATGATCTTCACGGATGCCGAATGTGCCCCCTCTTCCGTTCACTGGCTGGAGCACATGGCTAGTCAATTCTCCGACACCCAGCACATTGTCTTGGGATACAGCACCTATATGAAGCGCAACAACCCCATCAACCGGATGTTGCACTTCGACACGATGTTATCCGCCCTGCAGTATTTCTCCTTGGCTTTGGTCCACAGCACCTATCGTGGCGACCACAAGAATATCGGCTACACAAAGACCTTGTTCTACAAGCAACGTGGTTTCGCCTCCCACAACCATCTGGTATATGGTGACGAGGATATCTTCATCAGCAAGGCCGCCAGCCGGAAGAACACCGCCGTGGTTTACGACCCCGACTCCTACACGGTTCTTCAGCGGCAGGCCTACTACAAGTATTGGGTGCACCATAAAGAGGGGCTCTACTACACTCGCAAGCACAATACGGCCAAAAACAGATTCTTACTCAATTTCTATGGTATTCTGAACCCTCTGTTTTACCTGGCGTTGGTATTGGCAATTCTGGCCACCTACAACCAAATCGTCATGCTCGCCATTGTGTTAGGCATCACGTTGGTCCGCATCATCAGCCTTTATCTGGTATTCGGTTTTGCCGCCAAACGACTGAACGAAAAACAGACCATTCCCGCGCTGCTCTTCTATGATCTACTCTTCGCCTTCCTGAATCCGATCTACTTTGTCAGCGCTCATCTTCATCACCAAAGATTCAAATAATGGGAAACGTAAACTATTCTACAGAAAAAGCCAAGAGAGACTACCTCTTGTTGCGCAAAGCAATAGACTTCAATGATCAGAAGGCTTATGCGGAGTTGGTGAATCTTTATCAAGACAGCATCTACTATCTGATGATGAGAATTGTGAAGAACAGCGATGATGCGGAAGACCTGACGCAGGAGACCTTCGGCAAAGCTTTCCGCAACCTGCACGCCTACTCGCCCCAGTATGCCTTCTCCACTTGGCTGTACCGTATTGCGGTCAACAACAGCATCGACTATATCCGGCACAAGAACAATTCGCCCCAATGCATCGACGACGACCTTTTCAATATGACCTCCGAGCAGATCATCGACCGGTCATCGTCTAACCACACGATGACGCCTGAGGATGTGGTGATGGACAAACAACGGATCTCCATGCTTCGCTCGGCCGTACAGAAACTACCCGAGAAATACCGCAAGGTGGTGGAGTTGCGCTATTACGAAGAGTTGTCCTATGAGGAGATTTCCGAAACCCTCAACATTTCCCTTTCCAACGTGAAGATTCAATTGCTGAGAGCCAAGAATATGCTTTCCGACATCGTGGGCAATATGCGCTATGCAATATAAAAATTGTATTTTTGCCGGCTTTATTTTTTAGTTATGGAAATCACAAGATTGTTTGACATTTTAGAGCGTGATCTGAAGGAATTCCCCATTGAGGACGCTCTTTGTGGTAAAGAGAATGGTGTCATGATCAAATACAGCACAGAGCAGTATGTCCAGATCGTGAACAATATATCTTACGGCTTGATGCAGTTAGGCATCAAAAAAGGAGACTGTGTGGCTACCATCACGCCCAACCGTCCCGAATGGAACTTCTTGGACATGGCCATCATGCAGATCGGGGCCATCCATGTGGCCATTTACCCGACCATCAGCGAGAGCGACTATGACTATATCCTGCACCATGCCAATATCAAACTGATTTTTGTTTCGGGCTGGGAGTTGTTGCGCAAGATCACGGCCATCATTGCCAACATTCCCGAGCTGAACGACAAGGTTTACACATTCCGTAACCTCTTGGGATATCGCCACTTGAGCGAGCTCATCGAGTTAGGACGCGCCAACCCGAGTCCCCAATATCTGCAAGAAATCAAAGACAGCATCACACCGGACGATGTCGTCTCCTTTGTCTATACCTCCGGCACCACCGGCAATCCGAAGGGAGTCATGCTGACACACGAGAACTTCCTCACCAACATCCGGGGCGTGTTGCCCATCATTCCCACTTCGGAAAACAACCGGATCCTGAGTTATCTCCCCCTCTGTCACGTCTATGAGCGCATGCTCAACTATGCCTTCCAGTCCTTGGGTCTGCCTATCTATTATTGTGAGAACATCGCCAAGATACAGCAGGACATGGCAGAGTTAAGACCCGACATTTTCACTACGGTGCCCCGTCTTTTGGAGAAGGTTTACGACAAGATCTTGGCGCAAGGCAACAAGATGACCGGCATCAAGCGGAAGATCTTCTTCTGGGCTGACCAGGTGGCACTGAACTATGAGTTTAACCCTAGCAAGTCCTACAAACGCAAGCTCAAGTTGGCCCGGAAGCTGGTGCTGAACAAGTGGCACGAGGCTTTAGGAGGCAACTTCAAGGTCATCGTCTCAGGCGGTGCTGCCATCCAGCCGCGTATCGCGCGGGTGTTCTGGGCTATGGGTATCCCTATCTTGGAGGGCTATGGCACCACCGAGTCTGCCCCTGTCATTGCGGTCAGCGACTTCTTCAAAGGCGGACTGGAGTTTGGGGCAGCCGGACATGTACTTCCCGGCACGCGCGTCAGGATTGCCGATGACGGAGAGATCCTCACCAAGGGCAAGCATGTCATGAAAGGCTATTACAACGCGCCGGACCTGACCGCCGAAGCCATCGATGAAGATGGTTGGCTCCACACTGGCGACCTGGGCAAGCTCACACCTGGCGGACGTGTCAAGATCACGGGACGTAAGAAAGAGATGTTCAAGACCGCCTTCGGCAAGTACGTGGTCCCTACCCTCATCGAGAACAAATTCTCCGAGGATCCACTGATTGACAACATCTTGGTGGTTGGTGAGAACCAGAAGTTCGCCGCTGCCCTCATTGTCCCCAACTTCTCTGACCTGAGAGACTGGTGTCACCAGCATGAGATCGACTATACCACCAACGAGGAGATGATCAATCATCCGGAGGTCCAAGCCCTCTTCAAGAAGATTGTGGACAAATACAACCGCTTCTTCGGTGACACCGAGAAGATCAAGAGTTTCTCGCTGGTAGGCTACGAATGGTCCATCCAGACGGGCGAGCTCACCCCCACCCTCAAACTGAAACGCAATAAGCTCATCGAGAAATACAGTGAGCAGATAGAACAATTATTCAACAAATAACATTCGACTATGAACCCTACAGACAATAAAGGCAAAGTTTTATTATACAACACCTTATCCAAGAGAAAAGAGTTGCTCACCCCTATCGTCCCCGACCATGTAGGCTTGTACGTATGCGGGCCGACGGTTTACGGGGAGCCACACCTCGGACATGCCCGTCCGGCAGTCACCTTTGACGTGGTGTTCCGTTATTTGACCCATATCGGTTACAAGGTACGTTATGTGCGCAACATCACGGATGTGGGCCACTTGGAGCACGATGCCGACGAAGGTGAAGACAAGATCGCCAAGAAGGCCCGTCTGGAACAGCTGGAACCCATGGAGGTGGCACAATATTATATGGACAGCTACCACAAGGCCATGGATGCCCTCAACGTGAAGGGCCCTTCCATTGAGCCTCGCGCATCCGGCCATATCATCGAACAGATTGAGATGGTCCAGAAGATCTTGGAAAAAGGCTATGCCTATGTTTCAGAGGGTTCTGTCTATTTCGATGTGGCCAAGTTCGATCAGGATTTCGGCTATGGCAAGCTCTCCGGCCGTGTGCTGTCCGAGCTGATGGCCAACACCCGCGAGCTGGACGGCCAGAGCGAGAAGCACAATCCCGCCGACTTCGCCCTTTGGAAGAAGGCTGCCCCGGAGCACATCATGCGCTGGAACTCCCCCTGGAGCGTCGGCTTCCCAGGCTGGCACATCGAATGTACCGCCATGAGCACCAAGTATCTGGGCGAACAATTCGACATCCACGGCGGTGGCATGGACCTGCTCTTCCCTCACCACGAGTCGGAAGTATGCCAGAGCACCGTCGCCAACGGCAAGAGCTCCGTCAAATACTGGATGCACAACAACATGATCACCATCGAAGGCCAAAAGATGGGCAAATCATTGGGCAACTTCATCACCCTCAACGAGTTCTTCACGGGCAACCATCCCAAACTGGAGAAGGCCTACTCCCCGATGACCATCCGCTACTTCGTCCTGCAGGCCTCTTATCGTGGCACTGTTGACTTCAGCAATGCCGCGTTACAGTCGGCTGAGAAGGGACTGGAGAAATTGTATGCTGCAGAGCGTCATCTGGACAGCCTGAAGGCATCCGGCTCCTCGACGGAGAACATCGCTGCTTTGCAAGAGCGTTGCTATGAGGCCATGAACGACGACTTCAACACCCCCAAGGTCATTGCCGAACTGTTTGACGCTGCACGTATCGTCAACGCAGTCAAGGATGGCCATGCTACCCTCACTGCTGAGGACATCGAGTTGTTGAAGACCACCTTCCGCAGTTTCTTCTTCGACATCTTAGGCATCAAACCGGAGCTGGCGCAAGGCGACACCCGCGAGCACGACGCCCTGGAGAAAGCGATGGCCCTGGTCCTGGAGATGCGCAAAAACGCCAAGGCAGAAAAGAACTGGGCATTGTCGGACAAGATCCGGGATGAGCTGAACGCCGCCGGCATCGTGGTGAAAGACACCAAGGACGGCGCCGAGTGGAGCTTGTCGTAATCCTAATAAAAAAGGGTGGCTTGAGATTCTCAAACCACCCTTTTCTCTTTAATTGAGCATGACTATTTAACCCAATACACCCAGTTTTCTTTACGTGGGGCAGGTTGTGGATAGTCGCCTTCTGTATAGCCGAGGATGCAGTTGCCAATGCCAACATAGTCTCCCTCTATACCCAGATCTTTCAAGATCTTTTTACCCTCTTCGGTTTCAAAGACCTCCTTTGCCCGGTGAATCCAGCAAGAGCCTAAGCCTTTGGCATGGGCAGCATTCATCAAATTGCCCATCACCAGACTGCCGTCTTCCACATAGGTGCGTACATTTTTGTCTGCCAGCACCACCAAGACAACCGGTGCACCGTAAAAAGGATCATTGTCAGAACCCATCACTTGGGCGTTCAACTCGCTGAGACGGTCACGCACCTCACGATTGGTGACAGCAAGGATGATAGGGCTTTGTCGATTCATACCGGTAGGAGCATAGGTGCCGGCTTTACAGATTTCTTCAATGACCTCCATGGGAGGAATTTCATCCGTGTAGGAACGTACACTTCGACGTGTTAAAAGATCTTCCATAGTAGTGTTTATTTCATTTTCTATATTATCTATTTCCGAAACTACTTCAGCTTTCGGTTGGCAAGAACAGCCTAATACCAAGGCTATTCCGATCATAATGATTACATGTCTGTTCATAATTGCTAAATTAACATAAGAAATGGGAAAAATACCATACAAAGGCGATTATCGTCCAAGTTGGGCTTCTATGGCTTGTTGTACTTGGTTCATGTTTTGGTCGGGTTCAAATCTCTCCACCACTTCACCGTTCCGGTCAATCAGAAATTTCGTGAAGTTCCATTGGATCTTACCCGGTTTCTTGCTCTTGAGCCACACATACAGGGGTGATGCATTCGGGCCGTTCACATTGATCTTGTCAAACTGCGGGAATGAGATGTTGTAGGTAGCGGTACAGAAATCGTGGATGTCGTCAAAGTCGCCCGGTGCTTGACCGCCAAACTGGTTGCATGGGAAATCCAAAATGACAAATCCCTGATCCTGATAGTCTTGATACCATTTCTCCAGACGTGTGTATTGGGGAGTGTAGCCACACTGGGTTGCGGTATTCACCACCAACAACACCATGCCTCGGTAAAGGCCCAGCGAGACGCTGTCGCCATTGCCATCCAGCACTTTGAATTGATAGATGTTGTCCTGTGGTTCGTTATAATCCGTTGTATCCACACTTACATCCGTCGTGTCCGTGGTTTCTTGTGGTGGATATTCCGGTTCGGGTTCGGGTTTGGTGCAGGAACAAACCAACGCTAAAATTGTCAACAGGAAAAATAATTTTTTCATTTTAAAATCAATTTTGATGTACAAGAAAGCGCAAAAATATAAAATAATCACAATTTGTCAAAAATATATGACATATTGTCACAACACAGCATAAACTCTTGCTTGATTGAGTGTTTAACATAAGAAAAAGATTCAAGCCAGTTGCAGGGCAGAAGCAATGCTGGCGAAGGCATTCAAATTTTGCGTATTTTTGCACGCTATATACAAAAACATTCATCATCCCATTAGCATCATGAAAAAGATTGATTTTATCGTCATAGCCATTGTCATCCTCTGTCTGCTACCCTTCTTCCTATTTCCCTCCGTATATGCCGCCTATCTTGCCGGGAACCAGCATGTTCCTTTGTGCATGGCCTTTTTGAAATTCGGCATTTTGGCCACTTTCGGGGAGATGTTAGGACTTCGGCTCAAGACTGGCTCTTACTACCATGCTGAATTCGGTTTGTTGCCCAAATTTATCATCTGGGGGCTTCTGGGTATGTGGATAGCGCTGGCGATGAATGTTTTCAGTCGCGGCATTCCCGGCTTTCTCTCGCGTTACAGTATCTTCGCTTCCATGCCAGAGGCCATGGCGGGTGGCTTTTCCGGGATGAAGCTGTTAGGGGCATTCTGCATCAGCGTGATGATGAACACCTCCTTTGCGCCGGTCTTCATGACTTTGCACAAAGTTTGCGACATGCACATTGCCGCACATCATGGCAAAGTTAGTTGTTTGGCCCAGGTCATGCCCATGCGCCAGTACCTGTCAGACATCGACTGGAACGTGCAATGGGGTTTTGTCTTCAAGAAGACCATCCCCCTGTTTTGGATTCCAGCGCATACGCTAACATTCTGTTTGCCAAAAGATTTCCAAGTTCTTTTCGCCGCCTTCTGCAGCATCATCCTGGGGCTCTTCCTCTCCATCGCAGCCATGAAAAAGAGCAAGCGATAGGGCCTGGAAAAAATTCTTTCAAGATGTGGTGCAGAAATTGAAAAAAAGTGTATTTTTGCCGCGTCTTTTTGAGACACCCAATATGGCGGTTGTAGCTCAGTTGGTTAGAGTACCGGATTGTGGTTCCGTGGGTCGTCGGTTCGAATCCGACCTGCCGCCCGAAAGAAAAAAAGCAGCAAGTTTTGCTGCTTTTTTTTTGCTTTACACCACTATCGACGACGAAAGCCGTACCTTATCAATGTTTCCGACAAATCATCAAGACCTTATAGGGTGTCTGATTAGGAATCTCCTCCCACTCCTTCAACAACTCATACCGGATATGCACTGCCGTGACATTGTTCGGACACATTTCATTCATCCGGTCATACAGATACTCTGCTCTCATTTTAGCTGGGATAAAAGACCAGTATTCGTATTGATAATCCCAATAGGTAATTTCAAAACGGGCACAAGGATGACAAAGAGTGTTCATCACACTGTCGAGATGCGCCAGCGAGAAGTCGCGGAGTTCCGCCTTGGCGAGCCACCAGTTCAATTTCACGATGATGGTGTCTTCCGTGGGCTGTATGTTCAGACCTTCTGCACATTTGGCCTCTTGAAGCGTCCATTCGGGTGACCTGTTTTGAGTGTCCAGCCGCACCTCTCGCCCCTCCGACAAAACAAACACCGCAAGTTGTTCGTTTTCGACACCGAAACGAATGGCTGCATCGAGAGAATCTTCAGGGAAGAGACGGGAGCTGTCGAAATAGTAGAGGCTGTCGGTGGCATCCAGCCAGCCGCCGACATAGCCGTCATGCCGCTTCGCGTGCCGCACCACCCGTCCGAGCTGCTTGCGGCTGTGACTCCCCTGCGTGGCAGCATACGCCACGACAACCCCATTCACCGGCTCTGTCATCGTGTTGATGTCCAAGGTGAAACCGTCTGGATGGCTGATACCGTACGTCCAGATGCTGTCTGTGAGGGCTTTGACACTGCCCGTGCCCACCAGCTGGCGGTTGCTGTGGCAGGAGGTCAACAGCAGTGCACTGCTCAAGAGCAATATCTGGATTGGGATCATTCTTTTCATAAAATGTGCAGCTTATGATCAATTAGGCCATTCTGGTTCATGAGATGGAGAAGCTATTTCCCGTTAGGCGTTTTGGATGATTAAGGCTTAAGTCGAAGTCGGAATGACATTTTTTCCTTCCACCTTGCAAAAATAAAAAATATTTCAAGCGAGTGGCTTGACCTCAAAAGCGACACCCATGTAATCTTTGTGAATAAAGGCATTGAAAACGTCCTCCCGACGTCCGCTTTTTTTTTTGCAAACCCCTATAATAAAATAATAGGTATCACGTTTTCTACTATCGCGGTAAAAGTTGTCTGATGAAGAAGATAGTATCATCCTACACCCATAAGAAACTGAGATGGCTGAAAGGCCTCTCTTGCTGTCTGCTTCTCCAGCTGTTCTTCTTCGCGCAGCTATCGGCCCAGACGTTGGCAGGAAAGGTGTTCACCATCGACGACAAAGGGGATACCGTGGCTGTTTATTTGGCACAACTTCAATGGCACAACACATCCGTAGGCACCTATACGGGCAATGACGGCTCCTATCGGCTTCCCTTTTCCAATACCGACACCCTGATCGTCCGATACTTCTTCTATGATCCTGACACGGTCATCATCAATAAGAAGCAACGGCAACGGAATTTCCTCATCAGCACTACCCAACCTCTGCAAGAGGTGGTGATCAGCAAAAAGAAGAAGCCCAAGTATGTTCGCAAAGGGAATCCGGCCGTCGAGCTGGTTGAGAAGGTGATCGAGAACAAAAACCTATACCGCATCGAGGCGGCAGACTATTACAAAGCACAATGCTACAAGAAGATGGTGATGACCTTCGGACGTTTTGATGTGGACTTCCAAAAGAACAGCATCCGGCAACAGTTCTCTTTTTTGGAGAAGTATATCGACACCATTCCTCAAGACAGTGTGCCGGTGCTGACACTCTCGCTTCGGGAGACGCTCTCCGACCTCTATTACCAGAAATCGCCTCAAAGAAGCATCAACTATGTGACAGCCAGACGGATGCAAGGTGTTGACGAGGTGTTGGACGACGAAGGACTTGGCGCCAATCTGGAAGAGATCTTCCAGGGGGTCAACATTTTTGACAATGACATCGAACTGATGCTCAACAAGTTCGTAAGTCCACTTTCCTCATCTTTGGCTACCTTGTATTATCATTATTATATCACGGACACCCTTGAGTTGGATGGTATCTCCTGCATTGAGCTCTCCTTCTCGCCTGTGAACAGCCGCACCTTTGGCTTTTCCGGGCGATTGTACATTGTCAATGACAGCACTTATGCATTGAAACAATATGCCATCAATGTGCCGGTCAATATTAACATGAACTTTGTCAGACAGTTACGTTTAACACAGGAGTTTCAGAAGCTAGACAACGGCTTATGGGCTCCTCGCACGGCTCAGACCACTGCGGCGTTGTCTCTTACCAAGCTGAAGAAGATGCGGCAGATACATATCCGGCAGAACACCCTATGGTACCAATACGAGCTCGGGGCCACCTTGCCAGACTCCATCAGCGCCGCCCTGACGGGTGGTGAGGTTGACGCGCCCAACACCAAGTACAAGAATTGGCAATGGAAAAAGATGAGGCCCCTACCCTTGTCAACCAAAGAGTCGTTCATGGACAGCATCTCGACGGAATTGCGTCGGACGCCCATCTTCAAAGTGCTGGAGAAGACGGCCGAGATTCTATCCACCGGCTACATCGCCACGGCCAAAGATCGGAAACAGAGTGGTTTTGACATCGGCACCATCTACGACCTTGTCAGTTACAACCCCACGGAGGGCGTACGTTTGAGACTTGGGGGCATGACCACCGCTAAGGCGCATGAGCAGTTGTTTCTCAACTGGTATCTTGCCTACGGGTGTCTGGATCAGCGACTCAAATACAAGGCCACTCTGGCATACAGTTTTGTAAAAAAAGAGCGGCACATCAACGAGCACCTGCGCCATGCCCTCTATTTCACCACCCAGTATGACATCGAGATGCCGGGACAGAGTTATGGCTACATGGATCGCGACAACTTTCTTATGTCGTACACGACGGGTGACCCTTCCCTTTCAGCCCAGTATGTACAGCGCATCAAGCTCCGCTATGAGCGGGAGTGGCCCTTCCGTCTCAGTCTGGACACCTGGGTGCAGTACGAGAACAACGAGGCCACGGGCACCTTGGCCTATTGGCGCATCAACCCGGATGGGACCATCTCCAGGGTCAGTGCTTTCCACAACCTGGAGTGGCGCGTGCAGTTCCGTTGGGCCCCGGGCGAGCGGCTCTTCAACAACCAGTCGGGCAAAGACAATCTTCTCAAACTATCCAAAAACGCACCTGTGATGCGACTGACCCACACCTCGGGACTGCTGGATAGCCGGACCTGGTATCATCGGACCGACTTCTCCATCGAGAAAAGATTCTGGCTATCCGCCTTCGGCCATATCGACGCCACCCTTCAGGCAGGCATCATCTGGAATGCGACACCGTTTCCCAAACTGTACATCCCGTCCACCAACCAGTCGATATTCCTCTCCCCCAACACCTTCTGTCTGATGAAACCGATGGAGTTCATCCTAGATAAATATGTGGGGCTCTATGCCACCTATTACCTGAAAGGATGGATCTTCAACCGCATCCCGCTTTGGAACCGCTTGAGGTTCAGGGAGGTATTATCCTTCAGCGGCATCTATGGCGGACTATCGTCCAAGAACATCCCCAGTGCCAGCACGCCAGGACTATATCTTCTGCCAGACGGATGTGGGCAATTGGGCAAGCTGCCTTACATGGAAATCACGGCCGGCATTGAAAATATCCTTCAGTTTATACGCATCGACTATGTTCGCCGAATCACTTATGCCAAAGACCTGAAAGGATGGAGCAAGAACGGCATTCGGATCTCCTTTCGGGTAACCTTTTAAACGATTCTTCAGACGCCTTAAATCTTCTTCATCATCACTCATGAACAAGAAAGATTTTTATATATTTGCTGACTCAAATTTAAAGTCATTTTTTTACAAAAAAGTTTGATTTATACTTAATTACAAAAAATACAATGAAACGAATTGCTGCTTTATTTGCCTTATGTTTCGGCCTGATGGCTGTTTATGCTCAAGATGACAACCGTGTATTGATGACCATCGGCAATGAGACCATCACGGTCCAGGATTTTGTCAAAGCCTATCAAAAGAACAACATGTTGAGTGAGGCTACGGAGAATGACCTGCGTGAATACCGGGAGCTTTTCATCAACTACCGGCTGAAGGTGCAGGAGGCCGAAGCCATGAAATTGGACACGGCCGCCAACTTCATTGCCGAGTTAGGCTCCTACGAGACACAGTCTGCCCAGCCTTATCTGGTGGACAACCAGGTAAGTGACGAACTCATTGAGGAGGCTTTTGAGCGTTCGAAGAGTCAGGTTCGCGCCTCGCACATTCTGATTCGTTGCAATCCATCTGCCTCTCCGAAAGACACGTTGGCAGCCTATCATAAGATATTGGGTATCCGTGATCAGATCATGAACGGTCTGAACTTCAACGAGGCGGCAGCGCTCTATTCGGAGGATGAGTCCGCCCGCGAGTATGTGAACCCGCAGAACCACACCCATCATTATGGCAACCGAGGCGAGTTAGGGTATTTCTCCATCTTTGAAATGATCTACCCCTTTGAGTCGGCTGCTTTCAACACGCCGGTAGGCAGTGTATCCATGCCTTTCCGCACCCAATTTGGTTATCACATTGTCTATGTGCAGGACAGAATCCCGGCCATCGGCAAGATATGGCTCTCCCAGATATTCATCGCAGACTCCACCGCGTTGAGCGGCAACGTGAAACCTGAGGTCCTGGAGCGGATGAATGAAATCCAGGCTGCCTACAACCAGGGAGTGCCCTTCGACACGCTGGCAAAGCTTTATTCTGACGACAAGGCCACCAAAGACAAAGGAGGCCGCATGGAGCCGTTCACTCCCAGCCGTCGCCCCGGCAACTATGTGGCTGCTGCCATTCATGCCAGACCCGGCCAGATGACTGCCGCTGTTCCGACGACACTCGGATGGCACTATCTCCGCTGCGACTCCATCTCCAGAGCCACCGTCAACGAGGAGAGCCGTTACATGCTTAAACAACGTATCGCCCGTGACAGCCGCTCCCAGAAGAGCAAAGAAGCACTCGTGGAACGTCTTAAAAAGGAGTATAAGTACAACGAAAGCGGCAAGGCCAAAGCCTTCAAATTCTTCGCCAAGAACGTTGACGAGAATACCTTCCAATCCACTCAGGACATCTCCTCCCTCAAGGGCATCGAAAAGCTGAAACCGATCTTCACTTTCGCGGACCAACAGGTGAGCGTGCAAGATTTCGCCAAGTATGTCTCCCGTTTCCAAGGTGTCAAGCTCACTGGCCCTGTGACCGACTTCCTGAATCAGCTCTACCCCAACTTCGTCAGCGAGCAGATCTTGACCTACGAAAGGAAGCATTTGCAAGAAAAATATCCTGAATTCAGAGACCTGGTCAAAGAGTTCCACGATGGTATCCTGCTTTATGAAATCAACACGCAGAAAGTATGGGGTGCCGCCATCCAGGACAGCGTAGGTTTGGAAAAATTCTATGAGCAAATCAAGATCAACTTCCCCAACAATGATCCCAACGCCGAGACCCCTTACAAGCCGATGAGCGAAATCCGCGCACTGGTCATCACCCGCTATCAGGACTACCTGGAGCAGCAATGGGTCAAGGAGTTGCGCGCCAAATATCCCGTCATGGTGGACGAAAAGGTCTTCTCTTCCATTCTCAAACACTAACCCATGCATCGACTTTTAGCCACCACACTGGCAGCCATCCTGCTGTTAACCGCCTGTCACAGATCCAAAGACAAGTTGGTGGCGGAAGTCTATTACCACAAGCTCTACGAATCTGAAATTCAGAAGAACATGCCCACCGGCCTGTCCACCGAAGACAGCCTGACATTGGTCCACGACTACATCAACCAGTGGGTTCGGGAGCAATTGTTACTCCATGAGGCAGAGAAGCTTCTGAATGCCCGGGAGAAGAACTTTGACAAGAAGATGGACGAATACAGAAACTCCCTTCTGATCAACGCTTTATACGACAAACTCACCAAAGACCTGACCTTGGATGAGGATTCCCTTCAATTGAAAATGGATGTCTTCAACCAACGTTATGACAACAGCTATGCTGTCAAGAAGCCCATCATCCAACTCAACTATGTCAAGATAGCCAAAGGATCCCCGTTGCTGCCCACCGTCAAGTCTATCCTGTTCGACGAAAAAAGGCGTGTCAATGAGAAAGACACCTTGATTGCCCTGCTGGGAGACTCTGTTGAATACATGCTGGATGACGAGCAATGGCTCTACCTGGAAGACATCCAGCGGGAGGTATCCATCCACATCGAGCCCGACAAGGTAAAGACGCATCCGACCATCGAGAAGGAGGTTGGGGACAATCACTATTTATTGGTCATCCTCAACTACAAGAACCAGCGTTCTGTCAGTGAGACGGAGCAAGAGCAGGCTGCCGTGCGCATGATGTTGCTCAACCAACAGCGTCAGCATTTTCTGGACGACTACGTGGACAAGCTTTACGACGAGGCATTGAAAAAAGGAGTTATCCTTCAATAATCCCGACGGGGAAAATCACAAGCCCTTTCTTAGCACCAGATAGATAAAGTAAGGTGCCCCGGCCAAGGCGGTGATGCTGCCCACCGGCAGTTCTGCAGGGGCGGCGATGGTGCGTGCCAGCGTGTCGGCAATCAGCAAGAAGAAGGCGCCGAACAGCAACGAGTAGGCAAACAGATGACGGTTGTTGCTGCCAAACAAGAGGCGGGCGATATGCGGCACTATCAAGCCGATAAAGCCGATCACACCACAGAAGGAGACGATAACGGCGACCAACACGGAAGAGGTGACCAGCGTCACGATGGTGGTACGATGGGTATTCACGCCCAGTGTCTGAGCCGACTCCCCACCCATCTGCATGATATTAAGATCTTTGGCGTAATAGAACAAAACGACGACAGCCATCAGCATCATCGGGAACAGGATGGCGATTTCGGGCCACGAAACCGAAGAGAGGCTGCCCATCGTCCAGAAATATATCTTATGCATTTCTTGTTGGTTGACGACAATCAGGAGGGTGATGACTGCAGACATGAGGAAGTTGAGCGCGATGCCCGTCAACAGGAGTGTCTGGGTGGCGTGGCCGCCCTTAATCCTGGCCACCCCGACGATAAAGAGCAGCGTGATGAGGGCCGTCACCAGGGCCAAGGCCGTGATGCCGAAGAGGAAGGTGTCCCATCCGATGATGATGGCGATGGCCGCGCCCAAGGAGGCTCCTGAGGAGATACCCAAAATGTAGGGGTCGCAGATCGGATTCCGGAAGATGCTCTGGAAGACCGCACCGCAGATAGCCAAGGAGGCACCCGCCAGCAGGCTCATCACAATGCGGGGAATGCGCAACTGCCACAAGGTAAGCGTATAGAACTCGGGCATGGTCACCCCGGAAAACAAACCAAACTTTTGCAAAACACAGACCATCACACTCTTGGCAGGGATGTGAACCACTCCAACAAAAACCGCACCTATTGCTGCCAAGAGCAGCAGCACAGCGATAAAGGGCATCCAGAAATAATGTTTGGTCTGTTCTGTCATTTTAGCTGGCAAAAATAATAAAAAAAAGAAGTGGGAGGAATGGATAATGAACTTTGATCCTTGAACATTGACACTAACGACAACTTTAACCTCCGAACCTCAACTTTTCGTATTCTTAATTTGTGTACCTTTGCAGCCTCATAAAAAAGTATCATCATATGAAACGAATTCTCCTTATAACCTTAGTTGTCGTCACCTCTATGGTCTGTGAAGCCCAGCAGCGACTGATTTACGAATCTTTCACTGTGGGTGGTCAAGACACTTCTCGGACAGAGGTGTTGCGCTCGGGCGACAGGCTTCTTATCCGTTCAGCAGATGCCAAACCGGCAAATTCCATTC
Source organism: Bacteroidales bacterium (assembly GCA_017649855.1). Lineage (GTDB taxonomy): Bacteria > Bacteroidota > Bacteroidia > Bacteroidales > WCHB1-69 > F23-D06. Next base: position 38,495 of record JAGCGA010000003.1, on the reverse strand, counting down.
CTGGGGTGGCGATCTCGTCCACATACATCCATTATGACCAAGACTCCATCGTTTCTCAATTACAATACCCCGATGGCAGCTTCTATTCCGTATATACTTTGGATGGACATGCGAATTATGCCAAAGAAGGAAAGGAAAAGATCAATGGTTACAATTGCGAAAAATACACCATCACCTTGTTTTCCAACAAGATAGAGCTTTGGACAACGGAAGATTTAAAGTTTAGGGCCACACCCTCGACGGGTTTTGCCGATTTGCCTGGCGTATTGGTCCAATACCGTCGCAACGGCAACGCCATCCTGCGCCTGGTTTCCGTCATGAAAGACAAGCACATCGGTCCGCTGAATGGCAAACAGGGAACGCGGGTAACCGGTTCGGAGCTCCACAAAATGGAAATCGACCGTAAAGTCATCACGCGGCCCATCTTCGAGGAAGCGCAGATTTGCTTCAACCCGAAGTTACCCAAACCCACTGTTTTCCCATACGACAGTGTCATCCGTTGTGCCAACGGCACCCTGATTGTGAAGCGTGTCAAGCTGGATCGCCTGCCGCAACATTACAAAGTCTTTGCAGAGGTCACAGAGTATTCCAACGGGGATGCTTACGACCGTACGGGTTCCATCTTCATCATCCCTGCCCGGAAGGCCATCTCCATGTTGCAGGCCTTGAGAGACAGCGTAGAGGTACTCCCCTACTTCACCGACAAGCAAGGCAGTGTCTATCAAGGCATAGTCAGGACAGCCAGTTACGATCCTCCCGTGGAGTTGGTCCGTTTCTTCACACCCTTTGGAGTGCGCCACTACAACCAGTACCGTTCGTTGGAGGGCCGCGAGTGGGCCAATGAGGTTCACTACAAACAGGACGTCAGCGACCTGCTCCCGCTGATGGACGGCGATGTCTATATCGGGGCTTTCATCGGCAACTATGACGGCGGCGGGCACAAGTTGTCGCTGACATTAAAGGCCTACCCCGAGGGAGACACCTGGGACTTTGACGACAAGACGGGATATCTTGTCGAACCGCTCTTCAACACCTGCAATGTGATGGAGATGGCGGGACAGAACTACGGCCGTCTCTTCGGCACCGACAGTCTGACCGTCACCTTCACCGTTCCGGAGAATGTGGAGCATCTGGAGTTGCGTTTCATCACGACGGGTCATGGCGGCTGGGACACGGGCGACGAGTTCGTGCCTAAGGAGAACACCCTTTTGATTGACGGGAAGCGTTATTACAGTTTCACGCCATGGCGTGAGGATTGCGGCACCTACCGCACTTCGAATCCGGCCTCCGGCAACTTCTGGAATGGCATGTCCTCGTCCGACTACTCCCGTTCCGGCTGGTGCCCGGGCACTGCCACCCAGCCCGTGCACGTCAACTTGACGGGTCTGAAGCCGGGCCCACACACCTTGACCGTCGCCATCCCGCAGGGCGAGCCTGAAGGCGGCAGCTTCAGCGCCTGGAATGTGTCGGGCGTTTTAATCGGCCAATATAGAAAATAAACGATGAACTACCAGCAATATCTCAAACATCCTGTCTATCCCCTCATCGCCCAGGCGGCCGACGCCATGGGACTGGAGGCTTATGCTGTGGGTGGTGTGGTACGCGACATCATCATGCGCCGCCACAATACCGACATCGACATCGTGACGGTCGGCAGCGGCATCGCCTTGGCCACGGCCACCGCAGCCCTCATCTCCCCTGATCTGCATGTCAACATATACAAGAATTTCGGTACGGCCCAGTTCCGCTACCACGACTACGACATCGAATTCGTGGGGGCTCGCAAAGAGTCCTACCGCCACGACTCCCGCAAGCCTATCGTGGAAGACGGCACCATCGAGGACGACCAGCTGCGCCGCGACTTCACCATCAACGCCATGGCCATTGCCCTCAACGGCCCCAACCGCTACCAGCTCATCGACCCCTTCAACGGTTTGCAGGACATCCAGGACAAGATCATCCGGACCCCCTGTGATCCTGACAAGACCTTCTCTGACGACCCCTTGCGCATGATGCGTGCCGTGCGCTTCGCCACGCAGCTGAACTTCGACATCTATCCCGAGACCTTCGCCTCCATACAGCGGAACGCCTATCGGCTGGAGATCATTTCTCAGGAGCGCATCATGGAGGAGTTCAACAAGATACTGCTCTGCATCCGACCCTCCCGCGGCATCCGCATGTTGGACGAGTGCGGACTGCTGGAGAAGTTCCTCCCCGAGCTCATCGCCCTCAAAGGGGTGGACATTATCAACGGCAAAGGACACAAAGACAACTACATACACACCCTTGAGGTGGTGGACAACATCGCCATGTCCAGCACCAACCTGTGGCTCGTCTGGGCCGCCTTGCTGCATGACATCGCCAAGCCCATCACCAAACGTTTTGACCCGCAGGTAGGTTGGACCTTCCATGGCCACGAGGTCGTGGGTGCCAAGATGGTGAGCCGCATCTTTCATCGGCTCCACATGCCCAACAATGAGAAGATGAAATATGTCCAGAAGCTGGTCGGGCTGCATCTTCGTCCCATCGCCTTGGTGGAGGACATCATCACCGACTCCGCGGTGCGCCGGCTCCTCTTTGAGGCAGGCGACGACATTGACGATCTGATGCGGCTATGCGAGGCGGATGTCACCTCTAAAAACTCCGCCAAGATCCACCGTTGCTTCCAGAACTTCGCCAAGGTTCGCGAGAAACTCATCGACATTGAAGAGAAAGACAAGATGCGCAACTGGCGACCGCCCATCACTGGCGAAGACATCATGAATACCTTCGGTCTGAAGCCCTGCCGTGAAATCGGCACCATCAAAGATGCCGTCAGCAACGCCATTCTTGACTGTGAAATCGACAACACCCGTGAGGCCGCCATCGCCAGAATGCTGGAAGAGGGCCGCAAGATAGGCCTCACCCCTGTAGAAAACCCTAATCTCTAATCATCATGAAACGTTCTGCTCTGTTATTCATCATAATCTGCAGCCTCCTGACCGTCTCTTGTCACAAGAAACAGGTGGTGGCTGAAAAACCGGAAAACCTCATCAACCGGAAAACCATGGTACAGGTACTGACCGACAGCTATATTGCCGAAGCGCTCGTGTATGCCACCCTCGACTCGATGAGCCTCCCCGAGACGGACAAACTCATCCGGGCTTCATACAAGGAAATCTTCGACCGGTATCATATCACTAAAGATCAGTTTGTCACCTCCATAGAATATTATATCAGCGATAAAGAGGTGATTGAAAAGATGATGGAGGAAGTGCTCTCAAATCTCTCCCTGATGAAGCAGAACTCCAACCTCCCAGACTCATTACTGCATAGGCCCTTAGAGTCCATCATGCACTCGAGCAACTTAGCCACGGACACTCTCTTCTCAGACACTCTCATCAGGGACACAATTCCCTCTTAGCAGCCTCTTTTAACACAAACCGGTACGGAAGCAGAGCATCCTCCCCGGCATACCCCACGCCGATACGGGGTGTGGTCAAAACATCCTCCTCCGTCACATGGAGACCGCGATCTTCGACCCATATCTTCTCTGAATCCAATGGGGTGCCATTGTCAGCCACGGTCAATCCAAGAGCTTTGCTCACCTTGCCCGGACCGTCCGTGAGTGCCGGCGACAGGTGCGTCTTGCCCGTCCGTTGCAACATCAGTTCTCCCCCATGAGTCGGATAGATTCCCCGTATGAGGATGGCATCGGCTACATCCTCCTCGTTGGTGACGAAGTTCAACATGTGGTGCATCCCATAGCAAAGATACATATAGATGACGCCACCCTCATGGTACATCATCGCATTGCGTTTGGTTTTCCGATGATGATAAGCATGAGAAGCCCTGTCCACTTCCGCCACATAAGCCTCTGTTTCAAAGATAATTCCACCCACCAGCTGACCATCCACACAGGTAAAGAGATATTTCCCCAACAAATCTTTTGCCAGGAAGACCACATTCTTTTGTAAAAAATACGATTTTTGCAGCTTGAACATAGGCTTATAATTCTGCCTGCAAAAGAAAAAAAAATATCCATAACTGCAACAAAAAAGAGAGATAATCGTCTTACAAAAGTGTTATCAATGTGATGACTAAAGAAGAGAAGGATATTGTAAACGGATGCAAAAGAGGTGACGGAACCTATCAGGAGATATTGTATCAGGAATACGGTCCCATGATCAAGGCGGTGTGTTATCGCTACTTAGGTTTTCAGACTGAGGAAGCCAAGGATCTGTTTCACGACATTGTAGTGACCATCTTGACCAACATCGGATCATACCATAAAATCTCCTCCTTGGGTTCCTGGATATACCGGATATCCGTGAACAAGAGCATTGATTACCTGCGCAGTCAGCGTTTGCGTCGTATGGAGTCGACCGATGAAGGAACCACAGATTATCCAGCACTGGAGCACCCACACGACACGTTGACGATGAAGCAGTTGGTGGAGTTCATCAACACGTTGCCAGTAAATCAACGCATGGCATTCAACCTTTACGAGGTGGATGGCTATAGTGAGCAGGAGATTGTGCAGATCATGGACATGACGCCCACCAATGTCAGAACGTTGATATCACGCGCCAAGAAGTCGTTACGAGAAAAAATTAAAGCCTATTTGGGAAAAGAAATAGATATATTATGAAAGACATAAAAAAAGCCTTATCGGAGTATACCGTTCCTGTGGACGAGTCAGAATGGCAACAGATTGCCGCCGATGCCCGCCTTGTAAAGTACAACCGCGGGCGCAGGATCAGACGTTGGGCCACTTGGGGAGGCTGTGCCATGGTAGCCATAGCAGGCCTGGTAGCCGGTTCCTTGTGGATGCACAAGTCTGCCCAGCCGACATCGGAGGGCACATCCGCACCCATGGTCACGGTGGAAGAACCGGCCCCGCAAGCACCTGCCCTTTCCAACCAGCCGGGTGCCGTTGTGCCGACTGCCAACAACGTATCAACTCCAACAGGCACTTCCCCCGTGGAGGCGCCCAGTCTGGCGACAGCCCCGACGACCCCCATTCCCGAGCCTGCGGTGCCCCCTGTTACGGTCACAACTCCGACATCAGTTGTCACTTCCACCCCCACCCTGGCAAACCAGACACAACCTGCCCCGGTCGTCAACGAGACAAAGACGATACGCCTCGTGGATGAGCCCATACGTGTTTCCAAGCCAGCAACCGAAACCACGGAAGAAGTCTTGGCCCCCAAGAGTTCATCAGGGTCTCCAGAAGAGGCTTCCAACTCTTATCAGATCTTTGTCCCCAACTCCTTCACCCCTGACGGCAACGGCACTAATGACCTATTCATGCCGAAAGCTGACTTTATCGTGCAGGATTACGAAATCAATATCTTCTCCCGCAGTGGACAGCGTGTATTCACCTCCCGCAGCATTGAACAGGGCTGGGATGGTTACAGTCACGGCACCCTCTTGCCCGGAGGCGCCTATATGTACGTCATCCGCTACACAGACCCAGACGGCAATGCCAAGACGCTCAAAGGACAGGTCGTTTTATTGAAATAGATGACGATGATAGACAGAAGCATTGCGCCGGAGATACAGCCTTTTCACTCTTTCCGTCCCCAGGCACCACAAGTGGACACTTTGGATAACGGCATTCCCTTGTACCAGTTCCACAATGACACTTTGGAGCTGATCCATCTGCAGCTGGATGTCCGTTCCGGCTCCATGTATGAGCCCAAGAAACACCTGGCGCTCTTCACCTACGGGCTGCTCAAGGGCAGTCATCCACACCACACAGCTGCCGAGATGGCAGACCTGTTGGATTTCTACGGTTCCACCTTCGATGCTGACATCTATCTCGATGGCGTATGCCTCAAGATGGTGGTCCCCAAGCGCAATCTTCCGCAGCTATTACCCACACTCGTCGAGATGATGACTACCCCATCCTATCGCCAGGAGTATCTAGACATCATCCGGCAACAACGCTTGCAGGCGCTGCGCAACAACCTGAAGAAGAACAACTTTGTGGCTTCCAGGCTGATGTTGCAGGCCCTATTGGGTGACCAGTGCGCTGCGGGCGTACCCGCGTCGGAAGCCACGTTGAATGAGATCACCACCGATGACCTGCACCGCTATCATCAGGAGAACTTCTGTGCAGACAACCTCACCTTGTATGTCACTGGCCAGTTGGACGAGACCACTTCAAGCCTTATCCGCAAGCATTTCGGCGGCATCCCTCGAGGTGCGAGACAGGAAGGGCTTCCTTTATTCCAGATGCCTTCAGACCATACTCCCCTCTTGAACCAAGAGGTGGAGGGAAGCATGCAGTCTTCCATTTGCCTGGCTATGCCCCATATCAGCTATGCAGAGGAGATGCGCACTCCCTTCAAGGTGCTCTCCACCCTCGTGGGCGGCTACTTCGGCTCCCGCCTGATGCAGTGCGTGCGCGAGCAGCTGGGCTACACCTACGGCATCTTCAGCAGCTCCGTCTATTTCGGCAATCAGTCCATCTTCAGCATCCAGAGCGATGTGGATGCCGCCCATACCCAAGAGTCCCTCGACGCCTGTTTCTCCGAGTTAAAACGGCTGCAAGAGGAGCCTGTCTCGGAAGAAGAGTTGCAAACCGTCAAGACCTACATGACGGGTTCTGTCATTCAGGAGCTGAGCAATTCTGTGTCCTACATGTCCAAATTCGCCTTCTGGAAAAACCAGCACACCGACCACACCATCCTGCAAGAGCTATGGGACACCATTCAACGCACGAATGCTGAGGACATTATGGAAATGGCTAAAAAATGTCTCACACACAATAAATTCACACAGATCATCGTTGGTAAAAAGTTATAACGACATGGATATGGCTAAACGGGTCCTCTACATCTTCATACTAATATTCTGCTGTGCATTCGGGAGTTATGCCTTAGAACCGCCCGTTTTGCAGTGTGTGGAATTGCAGAACAACAACACGCGCGTCAAGATGTCGTGGGACAACTCCGACGACTGTGCCTCTTTTGTCGCTTATAATTTTTATGTGAACGGCACGATGGTAGGCACGGCGACACCCGGCAACAACTATACGATGTGCAACTATGGAAGTACGGTGCTCAACAACATCACTCCTGCCAGCACCTACACATGCTACATTGAGGCTGTGACTGCCAGTGGCGCCACCTACAATTCCAATGTGGTGCAGACCATCAGCATCACCGTGACCCCCAGCGCAGACAGCTCGCTAGTCACCATTGAATGGGAAGCTCCCTCCTCCCAGATGTCAGGCTCCACGTGGGGCGACACCTACTTCCTGTACAAGATGCGTGATTTCGAGGATGACTTTCCCGTCACGCCTTTCGCCACCATCCCGGCCACTGCTGAGCGCCACTATGTGGACACCTCCGACGTATGTTACAACTATCTCTACTATCAGGTAGGTATCACCAACAACTACAGTGACAACCACAGTTGTGTTTTCAAGACCCCTATCGGCTCCGTGTTTGTCGTGGACCGTCTGCATCCCTCCACCCCTGTCCTGGATAGTGTCACCTATACGGAAGACAACCAGGTGATGTTGGGTTTCCACTCCGACGAGCCTTACATGAACGGCTATATTGTCTATTATCTCAACAACGGCTGGGAACCGCTGGACACCGTCTATAACAGCACCACATGGATTGATCCGTTTGGCGGCGAACGCTGTTATCGCATCGCGGTCTTGGACTCCTGTCTCAACTCCTCACCAATGACCCTGGACGAGCAGTGTGACATGAAGCTGTATCCAGGCGCCATCGATGCTTGTAACCACTCCGCCACCCTCTCGTGGAACACCTACACCAATATGACCGGTGGCTTGAACCACTTTGAGGTCTTCCTGAGTGCCGACCAAGGCGCCACCTGGACGAGCGTTCAGAACACCACATCCACTAGCACCACCCTTCAGGATCTGCTTCTGAACACGGAATATATCGCCTTCGTCCGCGCTTTCAGCAACGATGAAGAAATCACCGCATCCAGCAACCGCATTAACTTTAGCCTGGACGCCGACGAATCGTCCGACATGACCTATATACGCTCCGTTTCCGTAATTGACAATGAATACGTTCAGGTCAAAGTGCACACCAGCGGCGACACACTGGCTTTCCAATCCATCACCCTGCAGCGCAGCAACGACGGTATCAACTTCCAAGACCTGGAGACCCAAGGGTTCAGCGGAGCCGCTTACACTTTCCAGGACCAGAGCGCAGACTTCAACCATAGCACCTATTATTACCGGACCTATGTCATCAACAGCTGTCAGATTCCAGCCGGCTACTCCAACATCGCGCACAACATCTTGCTGACAGGTGAGGCCACCAACGCCCACGAGGATGTGCTTCAATGGAGCAATTATGGCGAATGGAATGGTGAGGTGGATTATTACGACCTTTACCGCAAGACAGAGTCGGAGCTGACCTTTGCGTTGATACCCGAGCACATCTCCCCCTCCACCATCAACACCTATTATGACGACGTCAACAATCTATACGAGTCCGGCTCCATTTTCAAGTACTATGTGGTGGCGCACGAGACGATGAACGACTATGGCTTCCAAGACGAGAGCATATCCAACCAGCTGGAATTACGACAACTGCCTTCCATCTATATCCCCAATGCTTTCACACCCTTGCAGACCATCAACAAAGTCTTCCTGCCTGTCAGCTCTTTTGTTTCTTCGGAAGGTTACAGTTTCAACATATGGAACCGGATGGGCACACTCATCTTCTCCACCCACAATCCCTACATGGGGTGGGATGGCTACTTTGACGGCAAAGTGGCCCCGATGGATGTGTATGTTTATAAGATTTACTACACCCTCCCCGACGGCACCGTGGAACAGCGCAAGGGCAGCGTGATGTTGGTGTATTAATCCGTATTCACGACCATTTTCCAAAAATCACTAACGGCAAATTTGGGTTTGTCATTTTGAAGATTGGCAGGATCATAGTAGGCAATGATCTTCTTGGGCTCATCAGGTCTTAAGATGAAATAGTTATCGGAATACCGGATCGGCGTGGAGGCATCGGTTTCCAGACAAACGCCATAGTGCAGTGCTTTGGCTGTCAGCGTTATCTCCGCATAATCGGCATAATACGTCACCTTTTGTTGGATTTCATCATGAGGAATGGACAAATCTCCCACCGGGACGAAGAAAAGTGTCCGTTCGGCATGGAGTTTCCCATTGAGATAGAGTTGGACCTTGGCAAAGACCTTATCGGCCTTGTTGGAATAATCGGCGGCATTCAGCGACAGCACCTTGACAGCCTTGTCACTGGCCACTTTCTTCTTGACCGACTGCTCCTGGGTGACTGGAGTGCCATCCATGTTCAGCACCTGCCAGCGCACCTCGCAGGAGATATCCTTGAGGCTGTCGTTGACGATATAGATATCATTTTTGCTATACTTCTCTTGCGGGTCGACACAGAGGGCGACATTCTGGTAAGCCTCCCTGAACTGGTAATGGAGGGCTTTCCATCGTCCTGTATAGTCGATGGAGCTCCAAGAGGCTACGGGCCAGCAGTCGTTGACCTGCCAGCAGAGGGTTCCACGGCAGCGATCGTGCTGGATGCGGTGGGCGTCGATGGCGCGGCGGATGCCGATTGCCTGCACCAGCTGGCTCCAGTAGGAGAACTCGGCCAGATTATAAAAATTCGGGCCAACCCCCAGTTCCTCCTTGATGGCCTTGGTGATGATTTCCACGCCCCGTCCGTGCTTCTGGTGGTTGCGCATCACGGGCGACAGGAGATTCTGCTGGTCGGCTGCTGCAAAAGTGGCGATAGTGCTCATGGCGGGATAGGACTGGAAGCCATATTCGGACATAAAGCGACCGGTCTTCTCTTTCCACACGTCAAAGGGTTGCTCGCCCCACCAGACGCCCCAGTAGTGCGAACAGCCGTGGGTACAGCACTCCGGGTGCCCCCAGCCGAAGACCGGTGAGGAGTGGACATAAGGAGTCTTAGGCGCCCAACGGTTCACCGCTTCGGCCAGCAGCTTCTCGAAGAGCATACTGTATTCGTCATGCAGTTTGGCATCGGTGGCTTCATCATATCCCAGAGCCGTTTGCCAGCCCCAGTCTTCCAGGCCGTTATGTACCTCGTTGTTGCCGCAAAAGATGGCAATGCAGGGATGGTTGCGCAGTCGTCTGAGTTGGTAGTCGGCTTCGAAGCTCACATTCCGCAAGAACGCGGCATCCGCCGGGTAGAGGTTGCAGGCAAACATGAAGTCCTGCCACACCAAAAGGCCCAGATCATCACAGAGATTGTAGAAGTCATCGTGCTCGTAGATGCCCCCACCCCAGACGCGGACCATATTCATATTGGCATCACGGCAGTCGTTCAACAGGCGGCAATAGACATCCCCATCGGCGCACAGGGTGCCCTCATACGAAGAGGCCGGAATCCAGTCGGCCCCACGCGCGAAGAAGGGCTTGCCGTTGACTCGGAAAGCAAACGACTCGCCAATGCTGTCCTTCTCGCGGAGCAGCTCGATAGTGCGCAGACCGTGCCGCACCACATACTGCTGCTCATACTGGCGGTCGTGAACCGTGACGGTATAGGTGTACAGATGCTGCTCTCCCATTCCGTTGGGCCACCAGAGGACAGGATTCGGAATCCGGACAGGAACTTCCACAAGATTTTCGCCGGGCTCCAGCTCCACCTTCATCTCCACTTTGGCAACCAATCCTTTCTCATCGCTTGCCTCCACCGTCAGATTGACTTTATGATGGCTATGATCGAAAGAACCCACTTCCACCAGCACCAATGTCTGCCAGTCTTTACCTTTCACCAGGGATGGAACCGTATCATACACATACACATTTTCCACCTGAAATTCGTTATAGCTCTCCAGCCGGACATTCTTCCAGATACCACTGGTGATGAGCTTCGGGCCCCAGTCCCAACCCGACTCATACTGGGCCTTGCGGGAGAAGACACGATTGTCGGGCAGCTTATAGGGCAACTTTGCCGCCGCAGCCTCTTCAAAAGGCACCGAAGGATAAAAGCGGACCAGCAGCTCGTTGTCTTTCTCCTTCAGCAGATCATGCACGGCAAATCTCCAGCGGCGGAACATATTGTTCAAGAGTGTGTCATTCCCATCTTGGTCCATCGAATGGAGACGCTCCCCGTTCAGCCAGACCTCGGCATAGGTGTCCAGTCCGTCAAACACCAGCCACTGTGCATCGTATTGGCGGCCTTCTCCGGCACAGTCGGCATCAAAGATGAGACGATAGGTCCAGGTGCTGTCGGCGACCCATTGCACGGAGTCCTCGTTGGTGCCGTAGAAGGGGTCGGGGATCAGGTTGTTGGCCAGCAGGTCGGTATGGATATTGCCGGGCACCGTGGCGGGGTACCACTGCCCCTGATATTGGAACTGCCAGTCGTTGCTGATACAGCCCGACTTGGAATCCAGGCTTTGAGTATGCACAGCGGGCAGTTTGTCGGTATGCTTGCAGGCTAAGAGGCCGCAAAGAAGGGCGGCAAAGAGCAGGATTTTCTTCATAATGTTTGTGTTAGTGATTTATAAGTCAGCAAAGAAGCCTTGTTTTTTCAATGTCTCCATCAGCACCTTGGCAAAGGCTTCATTGTCGTTTTTGGTGTAGCGGTGCTTGGTGAAGACCTGGGCGAGGTTCTCGCAGTCGGGGTTCTCGCGAAGGATTCCGGCTGTCTCATCCGAATGTTCCTTTTCCGCATAGAGGGCGTCAATGCGAGCCTGGTCGTAGTCGCGATAGGTCTCACGGTGGATCATCGCCTCCACAGGCAGCTTCTGTGTCAGGGCGGGTTTCTCCACGGGATATCCCATGGGGATGCAGGCTACCGGGACGACATGCTTGGGCAACTGGAGAACCTCAATGAATTTGTCCACATTATAGGTGATGGTGCCGAGCCAGCAGAAGCCCAGACCGATGGACTCCGCGGCCACGCAGGCGTTCTGGGCGGCGATGAGCGCATCGATGACGGCCCAGTGGTAGCTTTGCATGTTGCTATAGGCCTCGGTCTCCGCGTCACGGAACTCGCAAAAGCGGTTGAAACGGTTGAAATCGGCGCAGAACGTGAGGATCAACGGGGCCTGCGTAGCCATGGGCTGGTTGAAGTGCAGCGGGGCCATCTTCCGCTTCATCGCCTCATCTTCGGTCACGATGATGCTGAAAAGCTGCATATTACCCATCGTGGAGCCGCTACAGGCCGCCTTCAGGATTTGCTGCAGCACATCCTCGCTGACTTTCTGATCCGTATATTGACGCACGCTCACGTGGTTCTGGAGGGTTTGCAGTGTCTCGTTCATAGGTATTGTTCTATTGGATAATTAGTTTTGTAGTACATCGAGAAAAATCCAAACATCTAATTTTCAAGAAGTAAGATTTTCCTCTTGCATCTGCAAAAATAATAAAAAACAAAGAATAAAACGGTCTCAAAGCTTGATCCCGATTTAGTCGCGAACACATCGCACGGAAAAAGCATAGTCCTTCCCAGAATCAATAGCCACAGACATATTGGAATTATTGTAATTCAGGTCCCGGGTCAGCACATGATTATTGCAGGTTTCCGTACAACTCCAGAAGCCAGCTTTCTGTCCAAGTCCATAGTAGTACAGTGTGCTATATAAGCACTCGCCTGCCGGGAGTGCCGTAAAGCCTGTGACATTGTTATGGGTGGGGTCATTACCGGGATAACAATTGTTAGTACCTGCACTTTGCCACAAGATGGGGGCTGCCAAGGACTTGGTCACACATCCGTACAGACCTCCCACATAGCTTTTCAGCTGCTCCCATTCCGCATCACTCGGCAGATGCCAACCTACAGGGCAGATACCCCGCACGCCAGACGGATTCAAATCGCTGGTAAAGGGAGAGCCATAAATAATGGCAGGGAAGTTATAGACATAGCCATAGGTGGCCACATTACTGGTGTCATAGTTAGGGGCATAACGATAGGGCGTTGACTGGTCAAGGTCCGTACCGATGGGAATGAGGGTACCATCAGGATAGCTGGTGGTACGCAAATTCTCCTTCATCCAACACTGGTTACCAATCTGAACCGTATTGTACACATTACCCTCATGATCCGTTACAATCGGGAAACGCTTACAAGGATAGCCATCATTAAAACCTGGTTGAAAAGCGAAATAGAGTTTGATAGTCGTAAAACACGACCATTGTTCCACCGTGGTCACCCTCACCATCTCCTCACCATTAATCATGGCAAAGGCCTCATATTCCATCGAATCTCCAGCATTAAACGGCCCGGGCGTATGTCCTTTAGGATTTGACACCTCATAGATATCCATCGTTGGCTTCTCTTCATTACCCCTGTATTGGATTTCATTCTTTCCTCCATTGCCCTGGTTCACTAATTTCACAGAAGCTGTTCTACCATTCTGACGCGCCGTGAGAAAATACACGCCCGTTGAAGCTAGCGAGATGTTCCATTGATAAACACCCGGTTGCAGCAAGCCCTCATGTGAAGAAGCAACCGTGCGCCCTGTGATATCGGTAATGTCCACCATCACATCGCCCTCGTCTCCCACTGCCAAGCTTGCCATTGAAGAACCTTGGAATGGATTTGGATAATTGTTAGTCCATTGCAAAGATGACGGCTGCCATGCATCCAAATCCTCTACGGAGGATGGATGGAAAGAAATGGTCAATGTGGTGTCCGGATATTGGAGAGTTTCCTGCCAGTCTCTTGTCAGATTTTTGACAATCAGATGGTCAAGTTTCACGAAATGGTCTGTGGTATCACGACCCGTGAAACGTAAAATCGCCACCTGTGCAGACATGGCAAAATATATTGAGAACAGCAACAGGAAAAGGAAAAACTTCATCATATCAATATTTTTAGGGGTTATATCATGCCATCACTCCCAGTCATGTTTATTGTAAAGGAGATGACAGATCGGTGAAAATTCAAATCACATTTTTAAGACGAATAACAACTCAAATTATTGCACTTTTTCATAGCCTGAACCTTCAATCACTGCCAAACTCCCTCTAGAACTTGAACTTCCACCGTCTGTGGCTCCACAGCCAGAAGGCCGGTTCCTGCTGGATGGTCTGCGCCAACAGCTCCGTATAGCGCTGTGTAATGCTGTACTGCGGTTCATCGTTGGGATGTTCCGTGATTACCTGCACTTCCACGCGATAGCGGCCCATACGCTCCTTAACCACCTGGTAATAGAGCACGGGGATATCGTATTGGCGGGCAAAGTGCTCCGGCCCGTAGATAAAGCCGGTCTTCTGATGCAGGAAGTCCGTGACATAGCAGCGGTGCTTGTCGTTAGGCGACTGGTCTGCCAGCATCATGAAGGCTGCCGGTGCGCCCTCTGCATAGCGGGCGAAGGTCTCGCGCACGGTGTCGGCAAAGACCACCTCCGTGCCATAGCGGGTGCGGGCACGGTTCACCAGTTTCTCAAAGACCTTGTCGCTGTTGGCCTTCCCCACCCCTACGCCATGATGCTGGAACATGCCGTCCAACGCGATGATCATCCACTCCCAGTCATTGTAGTGCGACGACATCAGGATCACGCTCTTCCCCTGCTCGTAATAGCGGTTCACCAACTCGGGATTGGTACAGTAGTAGCGATATTTGAGCATCCATTTCGGCAAGGTCAGCATTTTGATCATCTCTACGGCTATCTGGGACAGATGCCAGTAGTAGCGGTTTCTGAGGTGACGTAATTCTGCAGGTGTTTTCTCGGGGAAGGCATTCCGAAGATTTTCCGCCACCACCTTCCTTCTATAATGCACCACATGGTTAACCACCAGATATACGGGAACGGCTAAGAGATAGAGCACCGCCATCGGCAGCAGCGACAGCGGATAGCAGATGCACCATATAAAGAAGTAGGTTAGCATAGCCTTGTAAAGTATTTATATAATGTTAGATATGTCTCTGGCGAATTCCAGCAGATCAGCATAATGCCAACGGGATATCCGGGCACATTCAGGGTCGTCACCGACACTAACTGGCAAGATGCCGGCATGAAGAGCCAACTGCATATCAGAAACGGAATCGCCAACCATGACCGCATGGGCAAGGTCTATGTCGGGGAAGTCGGCCAGGGCCATCTGCACCATACCGGTTTCAGGCTTCCGGCAGCTGCAATGCTCCGCGGCCAGGTGAGGACACACGTATATGGCATCCAGCGGTGTGCCTTGTTCCTCCAGCGCAGCTTGCATATAGCGATGCACTTTCTGCAGGTCCTCCATCGTGAAGAGTCCTTTGCCTATGCCTTGCTGGTTGCTCAAGAGGATGATATGATCGAACTGGGAACGCAGCAACCGCATGGCCAGCATGACACCGGGCAGGAACTGGAAATCCTCCGGGCGGGTCACGTAGCCGTCCACGATCCTTTCATTCAGCACGCCGTCACGGTCCAGGAAGAGTGTTCTGGCACGACGTTCATCCATCTTATAAAAGCCTTTTTCATCAAAAAGATCATTAACCGTCTCGCCTTCGGCAAGGTGGTGCGTCTGCAATCCCATCTGGCGGGCCGTGGCAATATGCTGGGGTGAATCATCAATGAAGAGGGTCTCCTCGGGCAAGAGGCCGTTTTCTTCCAGGATATACTGGAAACCTTCCGGCTTCGGCTTGCGAATATGGAGGATTTGCGAATAGTAGCAACGCTCCATATATTTCTCGGGCACGGAATAGCCGAACTTATGGAACATCTGCTCCGTGAAGGCCTCATAATTCAGCTGGTTGGTATTGCTGAAGAGGAAGATCCGGTAATGATCCCGCACCTTTTGCAACAATTGTTCGGAAGAGTTCGGGAAATCAATCAGAATCGCGTTCCAGCACTCAGCTATCTGATTATCTGTAAGGTTCTTTTGAGACATAGAACGGATATGGTCGCAGAAAGCGGGGATCGACATCTTGCCTTCTTCAAAGAGGTCGAACACCTCTGTTTGGTGGGCTTTGGAATAGAGTTTGTCAAAATCCGGAAAGCCATAGCGGGCAAAGGCATCCGCTATGTTCTGATAACGGATGTTGTAGAGGACGCCGCCAAAATCGAATATGATGTTACGAATCTTCTTCATCTTTAATCAGTTTCCAAAAATCCTCTTCGGAATAGATGGGGATATTAAGTGATTCGGCCTTCTTGCGTTTCTCGGGTCCCATCTTCTCTCCGGCGAGCACAAAGGTCGTGTTTTTGGAGATAGAGGAGACATTCTTGCCACCGTTTTGCTCGATGATCGCCTTGAGCTCATCGCGGGGGATGGAGAAGACGCCGCTGACGATGATGTTCATGCCGTTCAGCTTTTGGGAGGCTGGCTGGGCGGTCTGTTCATCCACTTCAAACTGGAGGCCGGCCTCGCGCAGGCGCATGACCACCTGCAGGTTCTCGGTGCTGTTGAAGTGTTGGATGATGCTGTCGGCCACGCGGTCGCCCACATCCTCCACGCTCATCAGTTCCTCCTTCGTGGCGGAGGCCAGCGTGTCGATGTTGCGGAAATAGCGGGCCAGTTTCTTGGCCGTCACCTCACCCACATAGCGGATGCCGATGGCGTAGAGCACGCGCTCGAAAGGCACTTTCTTGGATGCATCGAGACCGTTCAGGATGTTCTGCACGCTCTTCTCCTTGAAGCTCAGCACCCTACTCTTCCCACTCTCGTCTTCCACCACCTTTTCCAAGCCGAAGAGCGACTCGAAGGTCAGGTCGTAGAGGTCGGCCGCGTTGCGCACCAGGCCGTTGGTGTAGAGCATGTCTATTTTCCCCTCGCCGAGGGAGTCGATGTTCATGGCCTTGCGGGAGATAAAGTGCTCCAGGCGGCCCTTGATCTGGGGAGCGCAGTGCAATTCGTTGGGACAGAAGAGGCCTGCCTCACCCTCGTTGTTGCGCAGTTCGGTGCCGCAAACGGGACAGTGGGTCACGAACTGGACGGGCTGGGCATCCACCGCGCGGTGAGCCTCGTCCACGCCCACAATCTTGGGGATGATCTCCCCACCCTTCTCCACGAAGAGCCAGTCGCCATAGTGGATGTCCATATCCTTGATGAAGTCGCGGTTGTTGAGGGTGGCGCGCTTCACGACCGTGCCGGCGAGGCTGACGGGCTGCAGGTTAGCCACGGGGGTTACAATGCCCGTGCGTCCCACCTGGAAATCGACAGAGAGCAACGGGGTTGACACCCGCTCAGCGGGAAACTTGTAGGCGATGGCCCAACGGGGACTCTTGGCGGTGCTGCCCACCTGTGTCTGCTGCTCAAAGTCGTTGATCTTGATGACGATGCCGTCTATTGGGAACGGCAACTCTTTCTTATGCTCGTGCCAGTGGGCGATAAAGTCCATCACACCCTGGATGTCAGGTTTCAGCTCCAACACGTCGGGCAGGCGGAAGCCCCACTGGTGAAGTGTCTGGAGGCCGTCATAGTGCGTCTGGAAGGGCAGGTTCTCGCCTAAGGCGTAGTAGAGTTTGAACTGGAGGCCGCGCTTGGCCACCTCGGCGGAGTTCTGTAGTTTCAGGCTGCCGGAGGCGGCGTTGCGGGGGTTGGCAAAGGGCTGTTCCCCGATCTCCTCGCGCTCGGCGTTCAGGGCCTCGAAGCTGGCGAAGGGCATCACGATTTCGCCCCGCGCCTCCAAGAGCGGGGGCACGTCGCCCGTCAGATGCAACGGCACCGTGCCGATGGTCTTGACGTTGGCGGTCGCCACGTCGCCCTGCACCCCATCACCACGCGTGACGGCACGCACGAGCACGCCATCTTCGTAGATCAGGCTGATGGCAACCCCGTCGTACTTGAGCTCACAGGCGTAGGCAGGCTGGCGACTGAGCAGACCACGCACCCGCGTGTCGAACTCCAACAGGTCTCCCTCCGAATAGGTGTTGCCTAACGACAACATCGGATAGACATGTCGGGCCGTCTCAAACTGCTTGGTGATGGTGCCGCCTACCCGCTGGGTCGGACTGTCGGGATGCGCATACTGCGGATATTGGCGCTCTAACTCGGCCAACTGCTGTAACAACTGGTCAAAGTCGTAGTCGCTGATCCGCGGCTCGTCCAGCATGTAATAGTAGTAGTTGTGACGGTGCAGTTCTTCCGTCAGCTTGTCGATTTTCTCTTGGATAGGATCCATCGGAGAGCTTATTTAAGACCTCTGTTTCTCAGAAGAGGATCGATGGAAGGCTCATGCCCACGGAAAGCCACATAGAGAGTCATCGCATCCTCCGTATTGCCTTTTTCCAAAATATTGGTGCGGAAAGATGTGGCTGTGTTCTTGTCGAAGATGCCATTCTCACGGAAGGCCTCAAAGGCGTCGTTGTCCAGCATGGCAGCCCAAGTGTAGCTATAGTAGCCAGCGGCATAACCGCCAGAGAAGACATGCTGGAAATAGGGACTCTTGTATCTGGAGATGATGGAAGAGATGAGACCTATCTTGTTCATGCTCTCGTCTTCAAATTCGGGAAGCTTGAAGTCGGTTTTAGCGGTGATGACGTGGTAGTCCATATCGAGCAGAGAAGCGGCGAGGAGTTCCGTATTGATGAAACCTTGGCCGAAGGTGGAGGCTGCGGAAATCTTCTTGATGAGTGAATCCGGGATGGCTTCACCCGTCTTGTAATGATGCGCGTATGCTTTCATCACCTCAGGCTCGAAGGCGAAGTGCTCCATGAACTGGGAAGGCATCTCCACAAAGTCGCGCGGCACATTGGTGCCGGAGAGGGTTCTATAGTGGCAATTGGAGAAGATGCTGTGGAGTGCGTGGCCGAACTCGTGGAAAAGCGTTTCCACCTGGTCCACATTCAACATGGAAGGCTTGTTACCGGAAGGCTTGCTGAAGTTGAACACCAGTGACACGATCGGAATTTGGTTTTCGCCGTCACGGGTGTAATATTGCTCCCGGAAGTTGGTCATCCATGCGCCCGAGCGCTTGCTCTCACGCGGGAAGAAGTCCATATAGACGACAGCTATGACCTCACCGCCATCATACACTTCAAAGGCTTTCACGTCAGGGTGATAGATGGGCAGCTGGGAATTCTCTTTGAGGGTGATGCCATAGAGATTGTTGCAGACATAGAAAAGACCCTTCACCGCGGTGTCCAGGGCGAAATAGGGACGGATGGCCTCATCGTTGAGGTCGTATTTCTCTTTTCTCATCTTCTCACTGTAATAGCGCCAGTCAAAAGCTTCCAGTTTGGCGCCCGGATGATCCTTGCTCAGCATCTTCTGGTAGTCTGCAGCCTCTGTCTTGGCTTTTGCAAGAGCGGGATTCCATACCTGGCGCAGGAGTTTGTACACTGCATCGGGCGTCTTGGCCATACAGTCGTCCAAAACGTATGCTGCATAGGTGTCGAAACCCAACAGCTTGGCGCGTTCCAGACGGAGGTTGGCAATCTCGTTGATGACGGAGGCATTGTCAAACTTGCCACCCAGGCAGCGACTGGCATAGGCCGTCCAGATCTCTTTGCGAAGCTCGCGGTCCTCGCAGTTCATCAAGAAGGGCTCCCAGGTGGGGATATCCAAGGTAAAGACATACTTGCCTGCCGTAGCCTTGTCCTGCTTGCCAGCCTCCAAGGCATTGCGCAACTGATCCTCCGTGAGGCCTTTGAGCTTTTTCACATCACTGACCACAAGTTTATAAGCATTGGTGGCATCGAGCACGTTGTTGCCGAACTTCAAAGTCAGCTTGGAGAGCTTCTCGTTGATATTACGGAAGCGTTCCTGCTTGTCGGCGGGCACGTTGGCGCCACCCCGAACGAAGCCTTTGTAGATAACCTCCAAGAGACGCTTCTGTTCGCTGTTCAACTGCTCTTTTTCCTGGTTTTCAAATACATGCTTGATGCGAGCAAAGAGCTTCTGATTCAGCATGATATCATCCTCATGCTTGGTCAGCATCGGGATGATGGTGTCGGAGAGCTCCTTCATCTCATCATCATTACAACATGCAGCCAAGTTCAGGAAGACGGCCGCGACTTTGTTCAGCAGTTCACCACTATATTCGTAAGGGATGATGGTATTGCCAAAGGTGGGCTCTTCGCTGTTGTTGACGATATTCTCAATCCACTCGCGTTGTTGCTTGATGCCCTCTTCAAAAGCGGGCAGATAGTGCGACTTCTGAATCTCGTCAAAAGGAGGCACGCCGTATGGAGTATCCCATTCTTTGAAGAACGGATTGTCGTCTGAGACGGTCTCTGCTTGGTGTTTTCGGCAGCTGGTGCCCAGTACTGTTGTGAGTATCAAACACATAATAAAAGGATAACGTTTCATATCGGATAATATTTAGAAGGTGCAAAGATACACAAAAACAGCCACCCTTCAACACGCCAATCCCTACTTTTTCATCTTGGCATTCTTGGCAAAGAGAAAGAGTTCCTGAGGCAGATGACAGTAGCCGTCAGGATGCTTGTCCAGATAGTCTTGATGATATCCATCGGCGGGAAAATAGTTACGCAAAGGCTCTATTTCAGTCACGATGGGCAAGTCATAATCCTGCTGTTTCCGCTTGAAGAAATCGCGAATCAAGGGAAGTTCCTGCTCATCGGTGTAATAGACGCCTGTGCGATAGCGCGTACCCACATCGTGCCCTTGCTGATTCAGCATGGTCGGGTCGATGGCGTGGAAGAACATGTCCAACAGAAACGACAGGTCCAATTGCTCTGCGTCATAGACCACCTTGACGGTCTCAGCGAAGCCCGTAGTGTCGGTATAGACCTCTTCGTATGTTGGGTTTTCGGTGTCGCCATTGGCAAAGCCCGTTTCTGTTTCGAGTACGCCTTCCAGCTGTTTAAAAAAATGTTGCGTGCCCCAGAAGCAACCGCCGGCAAAATAGATCTCCTTACGTTTCATAACTCACTAATTATAAACCATTAAACCATTCCCGACTAACCAAACCATCGATTGGCGAAGATAGCAATTTTGTGGAACTTTGAACATTGAACTTTGACTTTGAACTTTGACTTTGAACTTAGCCCCACCCCATTGCTTCACCACGACCCTTTCTGTCCTTTGTGTCCTTTTGTGCCTTTGTGGTTACGGCTATCCAGAAAAGCGATGATAGCTTCCGGAACAGACTTCTGGCAAGAAACTTCAAACTCGTATGTAGGCCGAATCTGGTCGCATGTACGATAGAGGTCATATCTGTATCTGCGTATGATATAGTCCCTGATTTCATCCTTACTCTTCCCATTTCTGGCCATAAAGATGGCCGCAGCCACAGCTTGCGCTCCTTTTATGCCTTCGGGATGGTTGTGCGAGATATTAGCCGAAATGCCTACGACGAGCTCGGTTTTCTCCAAGGTGTCAAAGAACCAAGCCACAGGACTCACGCGCATAGCCGAACCATTCCCGAGACTACCGTAGGATCTTCTTATACCATTGTTCCAAATACTCTCTGGGTAAAACAGCCGATCCGCGAACATGCCACCATAACCAGCATTGGAATCCAGATTTCCGTATTTCACCATCTTTTCTTCCAATACAGGATGGGAAAGGCAGGGGTCGTCGAGCAGCCATTCTGCAACGGCCACCGTCATGACGGAATCGTCCGTATATCGGCAACCACGGCCGAACAATTCAAATGATGTGCTTTTCATCTTCCTTACTTCAAATGGGGAACCAACGACATCCCCGACAATTGCCCCTAACATAGTTATTGTAAGTTTGTTATGGAATATCTTATTTGTTTGCAAAACCTATGGGATTAGTATTTTCCATAGTCGAATATCGTTGCTTGACTTGAGGCAGGACATCCGTTGCCTCGGCAATGGCTTCGCCTATTATATTGTATCCTATTTTCGCCTCCTTTATGAAATCAGCAGAATTCTGCACATATGCGATATAACTACAGACAACCCCGTCATTGGTAGAAAAGAATGTTGTATGAGGACATCTCCCATTAACATAATTAGCCAAGACAGCTTTCCCTTCATTAGTAATATCATTCCAGTCATCATCAATGATTAGATAATCAACAAATTTTGTTCGAAAACTTCCATTTCCAACTTCCCAGAAATGTGTCCTATATTTTCTTCCATTCATCATATAAACCAACGTGCCATCGTCTTTTTCACATTGGTAGCCTTCTCCTTCCATTTTCTTGATGATGCTGTTTTCCAAATTCTCAACTGAATGGATATTGTCAACATACTTATCAATCAAATAAGTAGCCGCAAAATAGAGCGCAACGGCAACAACATACACCCAAACAAAAGAAATGTCAAATACATCGGGCAGAATGAAAATCAGAGCCATAAACACTACAAAGGCAGCTATATTAAATAGTATTTTTTTCATATCGTTAATATTTCGTTGTGTAAGATCCGTATAAATTCTTGCAATAAATCTCAGTTGTGAATATACTTTTGTATCCTTTCTTTGCACTCTTCAAAAGTTTTCAAGAAGTTGGATCTAAGGCGATAATTCTCTTTTTGTTTCATTAACTCATTATTTCTTTCACATAATGATTCTTTTAAGCCTTTGTACTTTTGGTAACCGCCTGTCATTTCAGGATTTTTCTTTAAGTATTCTTCTCGGACTTTTTCTTCTAATTTAATTATGCGTTCCAAATCTGGAGCAAAATCGTTTTTACATTGTTCTATTTTAGATTCAAGATTCTTGACTTCTTCTTCCAGGTTGTCTATTACTTTCTTGTTATGTTTGAGCTCCTTGTTGATTTTCGAGACATTCGAATTTATCATCGGTGTAATATGTTTGTTCAAGTCTATTAGTTCTTTGATAGACATTTTGACAACAGGTAAAAATTCACTTAACTTCCGCATATTGTCCAAGAAAAATAGGCATCCTGTGATTTTTTCGATTTTTATGGAATCGGCCCATTCCCCTGGAAAAATCCGATACGAATTCTCGTCTGATGTTTTCCATACGAATGTACATCTCCTTTCTTCAAGTTTTGAATTCTTGAAAAAAGTCTTGAGATTTCGTGGCGAACTTTGCAGGAATACCCTCAATTGGTTTAACATCTGACGGGTTTCCTCTATGATAAATTCATTCACAAATTTCTGAGGATTCTTTTTAATCAGATTAGACACCTGAACGACAAATTCAAATGTCTCCTCCCAGCAGCTTTTCCTATTCGGTTCAAAACCGCGAGTGTAGTTCACAATCTGCTGCCATGAGACTGATTCATATATTACGGCGTCTAAATAAGGAAGTATGGGCACATCTCTATAATAAAGATTACAATACGAGTATGAGCGTGATCCGTATCCAAAATTTGAAAGGACCTCTATGCGTTCATTTTGTGAGATTTTATGTTTATATGTAGTCCATCCTATCGTTTCGGTAGAGAACATGAGAGTAGATTTTGGGAGATTCTTTTTGGTGTTTTCATAGCATAGTGCATGAATATAACGGATACACCCTTCGGCAAAACAATCCCGGAGCTTTTTTTCCAACTCATGAATATCCTGTGAGACCAACTTGTTTACTTCATCATCAAACTCCTTTCGTAAATCATCAAGCTGTATCTCATGTGCGAAATCGCTTTTTTGTAATTTATCCAACTCTTCTTTGTATTTATCAGGACCAAGTCTATATTTATCTTGAAGTTTGTTGAGAACTATTTTTTGATTTCTTTTTAGGAAGTCTTGTTTTTTACGCTTGATGAACGATTCGTATTCTTTTTCACTTGTAAAGCCACATGTAAAAGCCCTATATTCCTCCACGCCACAAGATATAAATCCACCTATCTCTACTCTGTTGACTGGAAAGTCTTCTTCATTAAACAGTTTAGGAGGACACGCAAAAGTATTGAAAGTTGATCTATAGCTGTTCGGAAACAGATAGTTTATCTTAATATTGTTAAGGCTACCTTTGGAATAATACTTGTAAAATAGATTCTGCACATCTATAATAGAGTATTTGTCATCTTTCCTCATAGCTGATAATTTTTCGACAAGCTCACTTGGGTAGGGAATGACTGTCTCTTCATATTGATATCTGCCACTTTTTTCTACTATGACACCGATATAGTCCTTATTTATTATTTTCTCCTGCATAATTGATTGAATTTAATGCTTTATAACGAAATGTAAAAGATGGTTTTTTTGTCAATTTTAATTATTGTCGTTTGCTGGACAACCGAGCAGAGGGCATTCATCACATGACCAGCCTTCCCCGCAACCCTTTTCGTAATCGTCATATCCGTAATCATCGTAATCATCGTAGTCTTCATCGCAATAAAAGCTGATTGTACCCGGAAATAATAATGAATTCTTTTTCATCTGTTTTGAAATTTAATGATTGTTTGTTTGAAATGTTTTACTTTTATTCTGTTGTCTCACTTACTAAAACACACATAGGTCTCCTTTCACAACCTTGCCGTCAGCTATCTTGATCCTATAAAAACAAGGGGCATCATGGAACGATTGCTTCAAAACTATCATCTTGCCGCACTCGCTGTATCTGTCTGGCACTATCATTACGGAGGGACCATTACTCGTCTTCTTTATTGTCTCGAATTTTACCCGAATATAGTCTATGTATGCGTTGTAGTCCAGACTGTCAAAAACCCATTGCGAATCGTACACAAAGGAACTATCTAAATGTTTTATGATGAGTTCTGCATCCAATGTTTTCCAAGCATTGGCAAAATCTTCTATTATTTGTTCTGTTGCACTCATAATATTCTGCTTTATCATTGACAAAATCGATTATAAAAGTTTGATAATATTGATTTGTATTTAATTTCGTAGAGTGGATTATTTGATACAAGTGTGCCATTTGTCTATTGCATTCATTTTTCTAAAATTTAATGTGTACATAGCGTAGTAATTATTTGGTTAATAAATATTTATATCTAAGCAATACAATTGGTGATTTCTGATCTTTTGATTTGTTGTGAGGATGATGAATGACCGATGTGGAAGTGTCCGCAATGACGACATTGATAAGCATCCAATTCACCACGATTATCAGATGTCGTTGTCCTTTTCGCTACGATTGCAGCCTGGGCCTCATCCCAAGTGTCATATTGACATTTCTTCTTCAAGACATATTGTTGTGTGGTGAAATCGAAAGCAACCTTCCAATGTGTGCTGGCTGAACGTTCGAGATTGTCTTCCACCAGTCCCATGTTGTAGAGTTGATAGGAAGTCGCACGTATCATACTGTGACGTTTGAAATTGCCGTCTTCCTTTCTTGAACTACCTTTGAATTGTCTGTTCCAGGTCTGGCACATCCTTTTTTCAACAATTCG
Source organism: Bacteroidales bacterium (assembly GCA_017649855.1). Lineage (GTDB taxonomy): Bacteria > Bacteroidota > Bacteroidia > Bacteroidales > WCHB1-69 > F23-D06. The sequence goes on along the minus strand of JAGCGA010000003.1, from coordinate 13,374 downwards.
GCGAGTCTTTCTTGTAACCTTTCCTTTTTCAAGTGCGATGTCAACATTTTTCAGGTACTTTCCATCAAGAAAATCCAATTGTTCATAAAAGAGTTTCTTTGTGATGTCAGAATACTGCTTCGAGATTCTGTTATGCACATTCGAATTAGTGTTTTTAAGCAATTCTAAGCCGTCAGTGATGTTCATCAGTGAACCGGTTTGCTTCTTCTGTTTTTTTGATGTCATTTTTTTCATATCAACGTTTTTTAAGTTTCTTACACCTGTTAATACCAGAAAACCAAAAAGGTAAACAATCGTAATGAAAAAAATATCAATGTTTGTATAAACATCTGATTATAAGATAAGAAGCATGTGATAAATTTGTATTTTTGCACCGCAAAACTTATATAGATATGAATGCTTTTTCCTTGATCACGTCAGCTGTCATATTGCATATTCCTGGTTCTTTTGCAAAAGAGAATATCCGTAAGATTAAAAGTATCAGGAAGTCAGACAACAATCGCGCTGATGATTTGGTATATTCAGCAGGCGAGAGCAAAAAGTTACTTTTCAGTTCGATTATTTGTTATGTGCTCGGGCTTTGTGTAGCATTGATACCTTTGCTCATTGCAATTCCGCTTCGTTGGTATTGGGTTGTTTTAATCAACACTGCATTCGCTGTGCTTGTTTCCCCTTGGTTTGCGTTCCTGTTTGCCCCCCAAATGTATATCTATCGGCCTAACGAGTTGCTAAAAACAGCTGTGGTTTGTGCGTGCATATCCGTCATAGCATTTGTTTTGGGTATAGTTAAACTGACAGAATTGTTGACATTTCTAATCCTTGTCGGCACAGTAGTCTGGGTGATTTCCTATATTCTGTTCACTCGCAGATTCCGTTTCAACGTTGTTATACGCGACGTTGTAGCTGAAACAATTGACATTTCAGCACACGACTATTGGATGAGGATGGCTTCAGCACTAATAATCACACAACGATACAAAGACGCCTATGCCTGCTTGAACCAGCAGCTGAACAGGGGCAACTCCGCTGATGAACTGAATATGATTTCTAAAACGATGGACTTTTGTGTCAGTCCACTTCCGTGGAGGCACAAGTTGCAAAACCATAACGGGAGTTATTGGCATGATTTCTTATTGAGGAGACTTGGCAGAGCAAGATACAATTTCCTTACAGAAAGGGATGTCGAGCTTGCTAATCAAAGAATGACCGACAAAACAAATTATGACAGTTTAGTGGAAAAACTGTCACAATCATAAAAATATCCTAATTCAGAAGGACAAAAGCAGCCCATTTTTCAGGAGATTCGTTTCCATTTTCATTACGTATCTTTTCGACGCTATTCTCGAAAGCTTCTTGTACTGTACAGTTTCCATCAAAAAGAAACTCATAAAAATATTGCATCATCTTGGCAGTGCAGTCGTCATCCACAGACCACAGACTCATCAGGATTTTGTCCGTTCCAGCCAGTTTGAATGCACGTTGCAGCCCATAAACGCCTTCATCGGAATTATAACCCACTCCGGTGTTACATGCAGAAAGGACAGCCAACTTGCACTGAGACAAATCCATAACGGCAATTTCAGCGGCTCTCAAGATACCGTCTTCTCCAACCACCTCTAACGCGTCATTCGTCCAGTATTTATTAGCTCCTGCAAAAAACAATCCTGAATTGAACATGGGAGCAGTCCTGTCTTCTTGTTGTTGGCTTTCCTTAAAAAAACCATGTGTGGCAATGTGGAGAATCATGTCGTTCATGCCACTTCGCTGTTTGAACGAAAATTCAGTTGCATTTTTGCCAATATTGCAAGCACAAAGAATATGATTTCTGTTAACGACACTTTGGATGCCAAGCACTTCGACTTTTGTTCGCGGGAGCGGACAAAGAGATTCACCTCTCTGCGGAACTGCGTTGACAAAATTTCCCGAGAGGTCCGAAGTATCGGAATATGCGATGCCTCCCCACAGTGTTATTCTACCGTTCTTTCCATCACTTATAAAACTTTGGGAGTTGGCAGCCAAGTCGCAAAAACCACGCACGTTGGACATTAAAGTGAATTTGTATTTTTGGCACATTGGTTCCCCGTTGTTCTGTGCCAAGGCCGTCAGATTCAGCGTGTTGAAAAAACCGGATGTCGTGAAATAAATCTTCTCGACATCCTTCAGTTTCGTGGCAAAGTCGCTGTTGAATATCTTCGCTGTTAGCCCTGGATCCATATACGCAAGTGCTCCTTTTTCATCAAAGATAAGCTTCAATTCGTCCTTTGTAGAGAATCTGACATATTGGACATTACCTTTTTTCGGTAGGACAAGTGCAAAGAGGACACCGGAACGATTCTCCAAAAACTCAATGACTGCATCATCCTTCGACATCTTTTCCTGAATGTCCTCTCTGGATATTTTGTCGCTGTTGTTTTGTCTTAAATAAACCGCACATCCTCCACTGACCTTTTTGTCGAGTTCTTTAATCTCCTTTTCAAGTTGCTTGGACTTATATGTGTTTCCGAGCCCATGCAGACTTTTTCTGGCGACCAATTCTTTTTGGCATTTCCGGAGTTTGTCATAATCCTTCAACAAACCAGGGTTGTTCAGATTCTTGACAGCATTCCTGATGGCCAAGTTCGAACGCAAAAGCAATCCTTTCTTAAACATGGCATTGTCAAAACAAAGATTGGCCAAACGTGAGTCATCAGGGTGGCTTTCCAACAATCTAAGCGCGTAATCGAAAGGTTCGTCAAGTAATGTAGCAAAATACTCACGCTCGTCCTCACTCATGTTCTGGTAATTTGCATCTATTTTGTCCTGTAACCCTCTGCAGCAGTTTTCGACTTCTTTTATCAACGATTCTATGTCATTGCTTTCCTCTAACAGTCTAAACCATCTGGGGCAATTGACGAGATATTCCAAATCATCCTTTTCGTATTTGTCATCCAAATATTCCATATATTGGGTCAAGAAGTACTTTCCATTGCCCTTGTCATGAATCATGTAGCAGTAGTCGGACAAACAGCCTAATTGAGAATACTCTTTTTGATCCTTGAACCCCACAGACTTTGCTAGTTTTACAGCACGATATATGGTTGAATAGGAATTTATGGTGTCTCCATCTTCCAGTCGCCATGAGATCAATTTGTTCAATTGTTTCAGCATTATTGATTTCTTCATATCGTCTCTGTTCTCCAGAGAATCAATCAATTGCTCCATTTGCCTATAGGCCTTGTCGGGTTGTGTCTCCCTAAGCATGTCTATGTCATCAATGGATAGAAGCAGGTTGAAATTGCCTGGCGTAACACCAATCATCTCAGCATCAGCCTCCATTCCATCAAAGGCATCAGTTCTACAAGTCTGCATTATTTCATAATAATGTTTCTGCTCATGTGTGTTTCCTTTGATTCCATATAATTTGAACAAATCTCGGGCCACCATATATTGCTGGAATGCAAGATATTTTTTTTCATCTCCTGTCAGGTTATTCAACTTCGCCTGCATCTTTTTGCTATGACCTAATGGATATCGGAAGCAATCCAACAGAAGTTCCTCTGCTTTCCCGTAATCACCCACATGAATATAGCAATCTGAAAGATCCATTTTACTTTGGTAGCTTTGAAAACCTGCCGCGGTGTCTGACAAAATATCTGAATTGTTTTCAATTAGATATATCGCTTCATGATAATGGCCGCTCGCTTTCAACTGGTTAAACGTGCTATTCGTCAATTTATAATTCAGAACATGGACATGGTTTGGAAACACATTCTCCGCAACAAAAAGTGCAATCACCACTACGACCACTGTACTTGCCAACGAAAGTGCAATGTAGAGCAGCAACTTTGCAAGATAGAAAACATTGATCAAGACGTGTCCTGACTTGAATTTGTCTTTCAGATTCATACGTTTCAAAAAAAATGTATCTTTGCGCATATTTATGATGATGATTGTCGTTAAATGGCTTTTGATTGTTGTTGGCTGCTTGTTTGCCTATCTTGTTATTTATGATTGTTGTGTGAATAACGAGAAAATCACTACGGCGGTCAAGAAAGAGTTGATACGTTTCTTGTCGAAAAGAATCTTCTATGTCATAATAATCGGTTTTCTCATAATCACTATCATATACCTTGTTTACCTTCTAATTTGGGGACATTCTCTTTTTTAGTTCAAATCTGACAGTTTTCATCACCCCAATCAGTTGCTCGTAATTGTCAAAAGAGCCAGTTTCTTTTAATTTCACTTGGAAACACTTGTATCCCTCTGAAGCAAACAGCGTGGCCATTGTCCAATACATTGTAGTATCTGTCACATAACGGTATGTGCTAATGAATAATGAATTATCGTTTATGATGGTGTCTAAATAGGCAACCTCGCCAGTGCCTTTGTTCTGCATTTCTTTTGGACAGTCTCTACTGACAACATCACAAAAAAAACACCTTGAACAATCCTGTCCGTTTATCGTGGCAACAGCGATCTCGTCCCCGTCAGCGTTTGAGAAACAACCAACACTCGATGGTGTGTCCTTTAACAGCCAATCATTGCCCGGTGTAAATGCAACTACACCATCTGTGTATTCATCAGGGAAAGTTTCAACATCGTCAAAGGGAATCAATGCTCGTTTGTGTCTGACATCTCCTATGGCGAGGCAGGAGGCCCATGCCACAATTGTAGCTAATAGTAAAAGGCCTATGGCACCGTGCAAAGCAATTCTACGCTTGTGGCGCGGCAACCACATCCGAATGTTTTGTCCTGCGCCTACTGCTATAAATAGCAGCATCAACAACACTGCAACAATCCAATCTATCATTCTGAAAAGATGTGAGCACAGTTCAACAGACAATAAGTAAAGGATGGACATCCGCATACTAAACACGGAATGCTGCTTGCCTTTGAGATAACAGATCAATGAATAGAACGAAAAAGCAAAGCCCAAAGACAAGAAAAGAACAATAGCCCAAAGCGGGGTTGTCACAATTGGGTCTGATGCTTTGATGAATTCAGCAGAATCGACAATTTGAAAGACATTGATCACGCATAACAAGAAATATAGGAAAAGCAGAACCGACACCAATGTGTCAGGTCTGAAACTCGCCTTGCCGTTAATGTCTTCTTTCGGGTTCATAATCATTGTCTGTATTACATAGAGCTAAGCAGTTTTGCCACAAGGCCTAATTTTTCAATTTCGTTATTGAGTTCATCCTCCGAAAATCCTATGCGACAGAAACAGTCAACAAGTTTTTCAAAACCGGATGAATCAGATGCGAAATCATCGCCCTTTGCCATGTACATTGCATTATAAAGGACACGGCTTTTCAGTGTCGTGTTAGATGTTCCTAACTTTTTCAATTTCTTAAGAGCACAATCCTCTCCATTGCGGATGTAAAAATCATAACATTCATCCCATTTGAGATGGAGAGGCAACAGCATTTGTCTAAAAGTGACGTCCTCTGTTATTGTCTTGTCGGATTTATGACTTGCCAATCCGATGATGTAAAAGAGGACGGCAACAGACATCCTTTGCTCTTTGGTGAAAGATTCGTAAGGCTTGGCCATAATGTTAACAGGATTCTCACTGTCTCCGGATAAATCAATGTTTTTGGAATCGAAGCCTTCAATATCACTTAGGACCTTGTGTTCGTGTTCTGATTTCCTTTGCAAGGCCTCTCCTACAAATTCTTTTGCCAATGCCGTTTGGTTATAAATGTTAATGTTCCTCACTCCCTTGAAAAGCCGTTCAAAAACCATTTCCTGTTGGAAGAATTTGTATTTGTATGTGATGGACAAATTACCAGTGCTATACAAGAAATTTATTATCTGATTCGGAGAATTATCGTTAAAAAGGTTGACGTGGCGTTTGTCGTTGGGAAAAGTGACTGTTTTTCCTCCACTGCCAAGGAGTCCCGCATTGACCTCTTGGATGACCGTTTCAAACTTCTTCTCTAATGGTGTGTGTTCCAATTCAACCTTGTCCCTGACCAAATTGTGTGCGAAAGCAACGAATATCAATGCCAAAACCAGCACAATCAAAATGACTATAATGACTATCTTACTCATGACCTACCATTTTAAACTAAAAACAATTGGCAAAAATACGAATTCTTCTCATAGAAAAAATGCTATTTTTGCCGAGTGTTTCTATTGCGTGATTTGCCGATGCCTAGACCTGACGAATTTGAAGTATTCATTAAAAAGGAAGAAGAGAAAGTTAAAGCTTTTCTTCGTAACAAGTTTCCCCATGTCCCTACCGAGGACGTGGAAGATGTTATCCAGGAATCCGCAACAGCGTTGTTTGACAACATCCGAAATCGAAAATACAAAAAGGAGGACTGTTCCTTATCCACATACTACATGTCTATTTGCCACAGGCAAATGCTTAAGCATCTTCGGAAGCAAGGTAGCAACCCATTTGTTCCTGTTGAAGAATCTTTGATTGACATCTATAATTATAAAACTGACAACATTGATTTCATGGTCCACAACGCTTCTTCCCCAGACATTCTGGACAAATTGGATTTGAAGGAGATGGTCAAGAACCTGCCAGAACCATGCAAGACCATTCTTTGGGGGTTTTATTGGATGAATCTTAAGATGAAAGCTCTTGCAGACATGTGCGGGCTTAAAGGTGAGGATTCTGCTAAAACAACAAAGAGCAGATGTATGACTAAATTCAAAGATGCCATTTTACAAATCATAGAAGATAACAGATGATGACGGAAGAACAAGAAACAATTGAGAGAGACGAGAGAATTGAGAAATTTCTCAAAGGTCAGATGACATCTCAAGAAGAATCTGATTTCAAAGAAGAATTATCCAAGGATTCAGATTTGAAAGACAGGGCTGTCAGCATGGCCTTGCTAATTAAGAATATGCAATCAGTCGGTCAGGAATCAGATGATTCCGTTATTGACGCGGTTGGTTTAAAGCCATTGGTCTTTACCCCTAAATTTTGGACTTGGGCTGGTTCCATGGCCGCAACGCTCTTGTTATGCATTGGCATCTTCCAATACGTCTATCATAACAGAACTGTTGAAATGGGCGAGGCGTTTGCAGAAGTTGTGATTCCGTCAGATCTTTTCCAATATACAACTTCGGACCCAATGGGGACTGTCAGGGGCGAAGATTCATCAACAACAGTCTTTGAAGACACTCTTAAACGAGATCTGGTGATGGAAAATAAGCTAAAAGGGATAATTTCTGACATTGATGAAAAGAAAAATCTTCTGGAAAACATCAAAGCTTTGGAAAAACTCTACGATGAAGCAATTGATAATCAACAATGCACTTATTATTACCTGACAGACGACATTGCTTGGAATATTGCAAAAGCCTACCTTCTAAAAGGTAAAAGGAAACCAGCAATCTCTATTTTGGAAAAACATTTGCAGACATATCCCAATACAAAAATACGTCCGCAAGTTGAGAAGCAAATCAAGGAACTCAAATAAGGGCGATAAATCGGCACATCTGAAGAGTTACAATTTCTGTAAATATTCTGGTGGGAGCAATGCCTGCAGTTGATAAAACGTTGGTCCCTTCGAAAAAATGTCCTGTACAGCATTATATACTTCGTAATCTGAAGAGGCAATGTCGTCGATTTTGCCGACTGTTATCTGCAACCCACTTTCAAGGGTTTCGCTTCTGTATCGTATAAGGCCCAAAGGTATCTTGATAGGTGTATTTCCTCTCATCCATGGATTCGCTTCGATTCTGTCTAAGATTGACACTCTGCAAGCATATGCCAAAACAAATATAGTCTCCTTGTTCTCTTCAACACTTTGGCGTTTCAACTGGCTTTCAAGTTCATCAAGCATTTTATGAACTTTTCCCATAGAAACGGCCACTCTGTTCAGATCTATTGCATCCTATTGTTTGTCAATTTTAAAGGTGTTAGACCCCGATAAAACACGAGGTGTTTTTGTTTGCAAAAATATGCTTTTTTTGAAATTATAATTATTTGAGTGAAGAACATCTTTGGAAATCATAATCGCCGTAGAGTTTTATTGGCTCAATCCGTTGCAGGGTATGCGTGGTGATGCCCAGCATAATGCCGATACAATCCCTTGCCCCGTTTTCAAGCAACCTTCGGCAGAAAGTCTTCATGGTCTTGCCGTATGAGCAGATGTCGTCGCAGACTACGATGTATTTTCCGTCAATGGCATCCCTGTCGAATGACAGTTCCACATCCCTGCCACGACCGAGGTGCAGGTGCTTCTGCGTTCCCTCACTCAAAATGGACACGTAACCATAGCCGTCCTTCATACCACTTTCCTCGCAGACGATACGACTGAAATCCTTCCACCGCAATTCGTTGCCCTGCACTATCTTTGCCGGTATGCACATCAGCACATAGTCCTTCAGTCCGCTGCCAAGTATCAGAGATAGAGTTTCCACCACCTTCGGGACAAAGAAACTGACGGCTCGCGAATGTTCAGCAGCGGTGATATGGTTTCTGTCGTACTTGAGGTTCCATATCATTCGCCTTATATTGACAGAATCCTGTGATATGCAAGGCACATCTGTCGGATAGTAGCAGTACAACGGAAAGCATGGAAATCCGAAGTCCCTGAGCACGGTGTTCTTTCCAATCCTTAGGCGTATTCTGTCTATCCTTTCCCCTATGTCAACCGTCTTCATGGTTCTTTATTTGGTGGTTTCCTCATTGTGCTTTAAGCCTCCTACGCATTCCCTCACAATTGCGAGGGCATTGCCGCTCGTCATATACCTGCCGCCTTGTCTTATCATCAGTTCGTTTCCTATAACGCATTTGTCCTTTGACACTGAGTTTTGAATACGTTAGCGACCTGATTATTTTTCAAAACAAGAGGCAGCCGTCCATGAGCCAATCGCAAAAAAAACGAACCATACATGCAACGAGAAAATCCCATACGCGCATCCTCACGCTCACGTCCCCTGGCCTTCGTATTGCCCTACCTTGCCCGCACACCTACGGCGTGCGAAACGGGAACACGAAACGCCACATTCTCCACCAGCCCCTTCAGCCCTACAGGCTGAAAAAAGGACGATATGCATCCTTTGTTCGAGATGAAAAGATTATCGACAGGGTTGCTGCCCCTGACACTATTCTCCCCATTTTCCCAAAAATCGAATCCGAGAATTAACAATTTAGTATCATAATTATTAATCTAATCCTATAAATCACTGATTGCCAGCAGAAAACAAAATCTACACAAACCTTGACAAGCATCACGATTCATTGTATCTTTGTTACAAAATTTTTAATAATATAACAAACAACCGTATGACAAACATTATCGAAGTAGAAAACAGGATCATCACCCTGCGCGGACAGCAGGTAATCATTGATGCCGACGTGGCGGAGCTGTATGGCATTGAAACCAAACGTGTGAACGAAGCCGTTGCCAACAACCCGGAAAAATTTCCAGAAGGGTACATCTTGGCAATGTCAGAGACTGAGAAACAAGAACTGGTCGAAAATTTCGACCGGTTCAATCGTCAGAAACATTCAACATCAATTCCCAAGGCTTTCACCGAGGAGGGGCTCTATATGCTGGCTACCATCCTGAAGAGCCCGAAGGCAGTGGAGACCACCATCGCCATCGTGGAGGCGTACGCCAAACTCAACGTGATAAAATTTATTGCATCAGCACCAACCCCATATCTCTTCATCAAAAGAGTTTTCCAGGAAGCGTTGCATGTCCTCATGCACAGTTTGAGACAGATCTGCCACACGACCTTTGTCGCGCACCATCGGGTTTATATAGCGCTTTTTGGCCGCGATCACCCTACTCTTCTCAGGATGCGGACCCTTATGCATTTGTCGCATAGCTCGGAACACCTGCCAGTCATGAGCCGCCAAGGCATCTGACTCTAACTTGCTGATAATCTCAGGCTCAGTCAGATAGAGATCGGAATGAGTTATAACCCCACGGTTGAGGTGTTTGCGCAGTAGTTCTGCCAGCATCTGCATCGCATAACGGTCCTCGTCAGATACGTACACACGAGACATGTGGAGCGCGGCAAGGGCAAACGCCTCCGCAGTCGCAAGGTCGTCAAACATCAGCTCATCCTCCCCCACTTCATTCTTCCCGACTACCAAATGATCATACCACGCTTGAATGGTCTCCCAAGGGGCCAGACGATAGTTCAGCACATTACCCAGCGTATATTCCAGTCTGTCGGCAGAAAGTCGCGGCGTATCATTGTCGGCAATCGGATACAGGTGATAGTCGGACACTTCCTCCAGGCGCACACCCAGCCCCGACAACGCTTCCATCAGTTCAGGAGAATTGGCGATGACCTTCTCGGTCGCATCTTCCGTGGACTCTTGCCTCAGATGATCCCCATTCAGGAAATCGACCACATGGGCAAACACCGGTGTGGATATATCATGCAAGAGGGCGGCCACAGCCTGACGCACGTCATGGGTAAAGTGCCATACGATGAGAGCGCAGCCGACACTATGGTCGTATCGGGAGCTATCGTCCAGTCCTTCAAACATCGGGAAGGAGGTGTACTCACAGCCGCAATTCATCCCCACGTGCTGCAAGCGGACCATCGCCGGCGCCTCCGTCAACGGCTGCATAAAAGGTGGAATATCAGGATTATATATCTTCCAAAGATTCATATATTCAAAGACTTACAAATTAAAGGAGCCCTTTGGACTATGTTTGCAAAGATAGTATTTTTAGGAAAATGAGGATTGGATAACTTTGACGGTGTTCCCTTTCAATCCAAACGTCACTGCTCATAAATTCATAAAATCATAATTTTAGGTGATTATATACATGATGGCACAAATATGATTGTGAAAACAGAATCTCTTTATTTGAGAGTGTTATGCAAAGAGAGGATGTTGCGCATTGCGGTAAGTATCAGTCTATCAGACAATTATAGTCTTTAACTTTTCTCTTGATAGAAAAGTTACAAAAGATCAAGCCGACATGAATACCGCCCGCTCTGTCCGCCCTCTGACAGCGGCGGCAAACGTGAACAAAAATGCAGCGTGTGTCAAAAGGGGAAAGACGCAGTAGGCATGCATTTTTGTAAACGCAAGCGCCTTTGCACGCCGCTGTTGGAGGCCGGACATTCACGCCGCGTCCGCACCGCATGTCGGCCTTCCCACCCGCGTGCTCTATGGGCTGGTGTCTCCATAAAGCGCCCTAAGATTAAATGAAAACGATTGGTTTTGCCGTCGGTCTCATCTTTGTTGTGCCATCATGTATATAATTACTTAATTTTATTGTTTAATACTTCATCATTGCACAACTTCACAGATTTTTGTAACTTTGCACCCTCATTCAAAAATATCATCTTTATGGCAGACGACAAGAAAATCATCTTTTCCATGGTGAACGTCAGCAAGACGATTCCACCGCAACGACAGATCCTCAAGAACATTTACCTCTCCTTCTTTTATGGGGCGAAGATCGGCGTCCTGGGCCTCAATGGTGCGGGAAAATCGACGCTGTTGAAGATCATCGCCGGCATCGACAAGTCGTATCAGGGCGAGGTGGTCTTCTCGCCTGGCTACTCGGTCGGCTACCTGCCTCAGGAGCCGCAGTTGGACGACAATCTGACGGTCAAGGAGGTAGTGCAGCAAGGCGTCCAGAAGATTGTGGATGTGCTGAAAGAGTACGAAGAGGTGAGCATGAAGTTTGCCGAGCCGATGAGTGACGACGAGATGAACAAGCTGATTGAGCGTCAGGGCGAGCTTACCGACCTCATCGAGCAATACGACGCTTGGGAGTTGGACTCCAAGTTGGAGCGTGCCATGGATGCCCTGCGTTGTCCTGACGGCGACACGCCCGTGAAGAACCTTTCGGGAGGTGAGCGCCGCCGTGTGGCCCTGTGCCGTCTGCTGCTCACCGAGCCAGACATCCTGCTTCTCGACGAGCCCACCAACCACCTGGATGCCGAATCCGTGGAATGGTTGGAGGCCCACCTGCAGCAATACAAGGGCACGGTCATCGCCGTCACCCACGACCGCTACTTCCTCGACCATGTGGCCGGATGGATCTTGGAGCTGGACCGAGGCGAGGGCATCCCTTGGCAGGGCAACTACAGCTCCTGGCTGGAACAGAAGGCGAACCGTCTCGCCATGGAGCAGAAACAAGAAAGCAAGCGCATGAAGACCCTCGAACGAGAATTAGAGTGGGTGCGCATGGCCCCGAAGGCGCGCCACGCCAAGTCAAAAGCCCGTCTGAATGCCTACGACAAGCTGCTTAACGAAGATGTGAAAGAGAAAGAAGAGACCCTCCAGATCTTCATCCCCAACGGTCCGCGCCTCGGCAACAACGTCATCGAGGCCCAACATGTGCGCAAGGCGTATGGCGACAAGCTGCTCTTTGACGACCTCAACTTCAACCTGCCACCCAACGGCATCGTGGGTGTCATCGGCCCTAACGGCGCCGGCAAGACCACCCTCTTCCGCCTCATCATGGGACTGGAGAAGCCTGACAGCGGCGACTTCAAAGTGGGCGAGACCGTCAAGGTGGGCTATGTGGACCAGCAGCACACCGTCATAGATCCCGAGAAGAGCGTGTGGGAAGTCGTGAGCGAGGGCAACGAACAGATCATGATGGGCGGACGGCTCATCAACTCACGCGCGTACCTGTCGCGTTTCAACTTCAGCGGCACCGAACAGAACAAGAAGGCCGGCGTGCTCTCCGGCGGTGAGCGCAACCGTCTGCATCTGGCCCTGACCCTCAAGTCGGAGGCCAACGTGCTGCTCTTGGACGAGCCGACCAACGACATCGACGTCAACACGCTACGCGCGCTGGAGGAGGGCTTGGAGAACTTCGCGGGCTGCGCCGTGGTCATCTCCCACGACCGCTGGTTCCTCGATCGTATCTGCACACACATCCTCGCCTTCGAGGGTGACTCGCAGGTCTATTTCTTTGAGGGCAGCTACACCGAATACGAGGAAAACAAGAAGATGCGTCTCGGCAATGTAACACCGAAACGGATCCGGTATAAGAAGATCACCGTGATATAACAAGGGAGAGGATAATCTTCGTTTATGCGATTATATGAGGGCACCTCAGATCATCGTTTATACTCTTAACTCCTAACTGAAAACTGATAACTGATAACTGCTAACTTCAAACTTCTAACTAAAAAAAGCGTGCGACTCCGGTTTCCCGAAGCCGCACGCTTGCTAATAGCTAATGGCTAACAGCCAGGTTATCTCTTCACGAAGTTCTTCGTCACCACGCCATTGTCCGTCGTGACACGCACATAGTACATGCCGTCGGCCAGGCCGCTGACGTTGATGCGCAACGGGTTCTCCGTGCTCACGATCGTGTTGATCAACTGGCCATAGACGTTGTACACCTCCACGCCCGTGATCATGATGTTGGCGTCGCTCACCGCCACGCTCACCATCTCCGTCGCCGGGTTCGGGTAGAGTGT
>JAGCGA010000010.1 GCA_017649855.1 Bacteroidales bacterium | reverse complement strand
GTACATGCCGTCGGCCAGGCCGCTGACGTTGATGCGCAACGGGTTCTCCGTGCTCACGATCGTGTTGATCAATTGGCCATACACGTTGTAAACCTCCACACCCGTGATCATGATGTTGGCGTCGCTAACCGCCACGCTCACCATCTCCGTCGCCGGGTTCGGGTAGAGGGTGACTGCCTTGTTCAGATAGTCCTCCACGCCGATGTTGTTCGTCTCGAAGGTCACCGTGTTGGACTCGTCGCTCGTCAGGCCGTTGGTGCAGTGGGCCACCACATTGGCCACATACTGGGCATTGGCCGTCAGGTCGGTCAGCGTGTAGGTGGTGCTGGTCACAGTCACGGTGCTCCAGGTGCTCTCCGTAGCCAAGCGGTAGTTGATCTGCCATTCGTTGGCCGTGTTGGGCTCCTGCTGCCAGGTCAGGGTCACGTCGGTATGATCCACCGTGGCGGTCAGGTTCGTCGGAGCCGGGCAGGTCTGTTGCTGCTCCTGGTCAGTCGTGAAGGAGACCGGATTCGTCCAGGTACTCACCTCGCCACTACCGCAGTTGGCCTGTACGCGCACTTGGTATGCGGTGCCAGGCGTGAGGTTGGTCATCGTGTAGGACGTAGCATTGGCCGTGGCACTTTGCCAGTTGCTGGCGGAAGCGGCCTTGTACTGCACGTTCCAGGAGGTCTCGGTGCCGCCGGCGGTCCAGGTGGCCGTGGCCGTATTCGTGGTCACGTTGCTGACAGCAAGACCCGTAGGCACCTCGCAAGTGTTGACTAACGTGGAGTCTTCGTAGTCAAGCACCAGATTCTCCATCATGGCATAACACGTAGCGGAAACACCGCCATTCTTGAACGCGATGAATTGGCCTGTACCCGTGTAGTTGGCGAAGCTCACCTCGCGGCTCACCCAGTTGGTGACACTGGCGTCGAACGGCACCGTCGCTACTTCCACATACGTGCTGGGGTTCGTCGGGTCCGTCATCACACCCACTGACAACGGGGTAGTGAAACTGGAGGAGAAACCTCTGTACATGAAGGTAACCTTGAGCGTGTTGACAGGGATAGAGGAATCAACCTCCGGCATGATGGCAATGTTATAGTTGCCGCTGGTGGCATAGAAGTACAACATCGGCGTGTTGTTGTACATGTTGTTGGCATATTGATAACAGAACGGTCTCGGAGATGAATACGTGTTAAGACGTTCCCAGCAGTTGGGCATCAGAGCAGTAGCGCCAGAGCCCGGAAGGGAAGTCCATGGGTTGGCATCAAAGTTCTCCGTGTAAGGCAACTGCGTGATAGCATCGCACAACGTAGAACCTGTTGCTTTAGCACTCCAGGGGCTCATATCACCGCCGCCGCATTCAGACTTCACGTAGAAGTCATACGTGCCGCTGGCACTCAAGCCAGAGACGGTCGTGGAAGGTGTACCCGTCACATTCAACGTGGTACCCGTACCGAGCGTGAATCCGACAGGACCGTACTCAACTACCCAAGCAGTAGCAGAACCCATCTCTGTCCAAGACAGGTTGATGGAATTGGCGGTGGGGCTGCTGGTGGTCAAGTTCTTAGGCTTCGGACATGCCGGGATCAGGTCGATGGACAAGTTGTCAATGTAGGTGTAGCAACTCGTGGAGGTATACTCGTTCCGGAAGACAATGTATTGGCCCGAGCCGGTGTAGTTACTGAAGACCACCTCTTGCTCTACCCATGTAGAAACGGGGCTGCCGGGATAAATCGTGTCGACGGCCACAAAGGTGGTCGGATCGGTAGGATTGCTCATCACGCCCACAATCGTGCGGTCCGTAGAGTTAGTGCCCCTATGCATGAACGTCGCTTGGAGGGTGTTGACCGGAATGGTAACATCAAACGGCGGAGTGATAGCCATATTGTAGGTGCCGGCAGTGGCAACATAAAAATAGAGGGAACCGACTCCCGCATAGTGGGTGGAACTGCAGTAAGGCAGTGCCGTACTGGCCGTGTAGGTAGTATATTTGGACCAACAAGGAGGATATGCCGTGGCAGTACCCGTACCATAGTTGTCGAAGTTCTCCGTGAAAGGAAGCTGCGTGATAGCATCACAAGCGGTTGCGACCGTGCATGCGTTGGAGTAATCACTGGAGTCGCCACTGCAGTCTGCAATAACGTAGAAGTCATAAGACGTAGAAGCAGACAAGCCGGTAACGGTATACGGAGAATTGTAAGCAGTCTCCACCGTTCCTGTACCTGGCGTGAATCCACTGGGACCATACTCAATGTCCCAAGAAGTGGCAGTGCCATTCTGAGACCAAGTAAGGGTAACACTATTCGTCGTCAGATCTGAAGCTTGAATATTATACGGTTTGGGACAAGTGGGGGCCGCAGCACAACTCACCGTGGCCGCAAAACCAGCATAAACAGCAGAAACGTCAGAATGGAAATACAAGGTCAACGGACCTGTCTCAGAGGTCAAAGGACCAAAATTAATCTGAGTGCCGGAAGTGCCAGAAGTAATCTTTATAAGCAGATTGGCCTCGGTAACAGTTGTACCCTCATAGATGCTCAAGTAGTCAAGAGTGCTCTCTCCAGTGAAAATACCGGATACAGAAACTACAGAATCAGGCTCCGTCGGGTAGATCGTCAAAGTGTAGTCGCAATAGTTGGAATAAGTACCGTTAGGACCGCCATCATCATAGACAATCAAATCACAAGCAGTGATGGAACTGCTACCCGTGACACCAAAAGTGAAGGTACCAGGAGAAACCGTAAGAGGACCTCTCCAATCACTTACCTCACCTCCACAGTCAGATTGTACATAGAAATCATACGTTTGACCAAATGTCAGATACTCTATGGTTATGGTTGTGTCCGTAGCAAACTCGATAGTCGTATTGTCATCGATCGTGAATCCCACAGGTCCATAGGCGATATTCCAGTTCGTGGCGTTACCGCCTTCATGCCAAGTAAGTGTGACAGAGCTACTGGTAACATTGCTGATGCTAAAATCACTAGGCTTAATACAGGTGGGTGCCGCCACACAGTTTACAGTGGCCACGAAACCTGGGTAAACAACAGAAACGTCAGAATGGAACAACAAAGTCAACGGTCCGCTTTCAGAGGTCAACGGTCCGAAATTAACCTGATTGCCGGAAGTGCCGGAAGTAATCTTCACAATCAGATTGCCGGCATTAGCAGTTGTGCCATCATAGATGCTCAAGTAGTCGATAGTGCTCTCTCCTACGAAAACACCGGCAATTGACACCAATGAGTCAGGACTACTAGGATAGATCGTAAGGGTGTAGTCACAATAGTTGGCATAATCACCACCGGCGCCACCATTATCTGTAACGGTGAAACCACAACCGGTAACAGAGGAAGATCCCGTAATACCCATCTGGATCTGGTAAGGAGCAGCCGTAGCTGGCATGTAGCTCCATGGACTGTATTCACCATTACCGCAATTGGTGCGTACATAGAAGTCGTAAACCACGCCAGCAGCCAACCCCGTAAAGGTGTACGGGTTATCGGTGACACCATATTCAATGGTGGCAGTCACGTCGGAGCCAGGGTTGAATCCCGTGGGACCATAAGCGATATCCCAAGATGTTCCCGTGGGATCGCTCCATGAGAGAACGACCGTGTCGCTGGCACCTGATGTGGCTGTAAGGCTGGTGGGGCTCGGACAAGCAGGTATGAGATCAATGGAGAGATTATCTACGTAAGTGTAGCAGCCAGTAGTCGTGTATTCGTTCTTGAATGCGATGTATTGGCCGGTACCGGTGTATTGGCCGAATGAGACTTGTCGCATTTCCCAAGTAGAGGCGGTAGAAGCAGGATAGAGCGTGTCAACAGGCACGAAGGTGGTCGGATCGGTAGGGCTACCCATCACGCCCACAATTGTGCGGTCCGTGGAATTAGAAGCTCTATACATGAACGTTGCCATAAGCGTGTTAACAGGAATCGTGGCATCGAACGGCGGGGTGATAGCCATATTGTAGGTACCGGAAGTACCGACATAGAGATACAGGGAGCCGGCACCTTCATAATGGGTGGAGCTGCAATAAGGCAGTGCGGTGCTGGCCGTGTAGGTGCTGTATTTGGCCCAACAAGGAGGATATGCCGTGGCAACACCCGTACCGTAAGCGTCAAATTGTTCCGTGAACGGAAGCGCAGTAATAGCATCACAAGCCGTCGAAATGGTAGAGACAGTCGAATAGTTGCTGTAGTTGCCACCACAATCTGATTGCACATAGAAATCATAGCTTGTAGAAGCGCTCAGACCGGTAATGGTGTGCGGAAGACTGTATACGGTCTCCGTCGTGCCGGAATTAGGTCCGGGGGTAAAACCGGCAGGACCATATGTCACCACCCAGGAGGTGGCGGTTCCCAGCTCCGTCCAACTCAACGTAATGGTGTTAGTCGTGGTATCGGTAGCAATCACATCATTGGGTCTCGGGCACTCCGGAATCAAGTCGATGACCAAGTTGTCCACATAGGCGTAGGCATTCGTAGTCGTGTATGCGTTCTTGAAAGCGATGTATTGGCCGGAGCCCGTGTAGTTGGCGAAGATCACTTCACGCTCTTCCCATGCGGTGGCAGTAGAGCCGGGGGCAATGGTATCCACAGGTACAAAAGTATTCGGGGTGCTTGGATCACTCATCACACCCACAATCAGGCGGTCCGATGTACTGTTTGCTCTATACATGAACGTTGCCACAAGAGTGTTGACAGGAATCGTGGCATCAACCTGCGGAATGATCGCCATGTTATAGGTGCCGGAAGTGCCAGTATAGAAGTAGAGGGAACCTCCACCTGCATAGTTGGTAGAATTCACGTACGGTCTGTCAGAGCTATACGTATTGATCTTGCCCCAACAGTCTGGATAATGACCCTCACCCGTACCATAGGTATCGAAGTTCTCTGTGAAAGGCATCTGCGCAAGGGCACCGCAATCCGTGCGAACGCTTACCTGAGCCCAGTCACTGTACTCACCGCCACAATCACTTCTGAGGCGGAAATAATATAAGGTATTTGCAGACAAATTGGTGATCGTGTAGGGAGATGTGGTCACAAAGCCTTCGGGAATCCAATTGATATTGTCTGCGCTGTACTCCAGTTCCCAAGAGGTCTCCGTGTTGCCCGGCGCCCATCCCACGGTAACGCTCTCGGCAGTCACTTCAGAGATATAGAGATTGGGGGCAATACAGGTAATCGTCAAATCACAGTCGCCGCCAAACTTCACATTGCTACGGTTGCCCGAGCTATAGGATGAGTTTGTGGATACAGCCGTTGGGTCAGATGGGCTGGGGTTGTTAGAGTCGCTGTAATAATACAAGGAACGGTTTGCTCCGGCGCTGTGCACTCTGAAGACATAGGCAGTTCCATTGTAATCATCTGAGTTGTCGTCCACCACCAACACAAGGTTGTCGGTACCATTGTAATGGAAGACCGTGTCAAAGACAAACTCATTCCAGCCCTGCTGGCAGTTCAGGTTGCCGTGATACACCAATTGCAGGCCAGTAGCCGGAATATAATTGGATGTTGAAGTAAATGCGGACTGGGTGGTATGTCCTAAATAAATATCCACATTGGTCTTGTCTGTCATGGCAGTACCATAGGAATACTCGAACGAAACACTCGTGATATCGCTAGGTCCACCCATCTCAGAAGCCAGGTAGATTTGCTGTGAATAGGTGTAATGATAATAATTGTTCACAGGAATATAATAATTGGTGGTGGTACCATTGCCAATGGTGATTTCGCCTCCTGCCAGACAGTGGGTGGAGAAACTACCATAGACAGTGTCCACATTCCCTTGGACGCACTCGGAATACACGAACACATCGTAGGCCGTATTCGGTGTTAGGCCGGAGAGCATGTAGTTGTTGCCGGTGACGGTTTGGGTGATCCAGTTGTCCATACCGGCTTCGGAGTAGCCAACCGTATAGCCGGTAGCGCCCACCTGGGCATAGTTCCAAGTGACGAGGGCGGACGCGCCTTGAATCTGGGAAACGCTCACGTTCGTGGGCGGGGTGCAGTACGGATCGGTCGTGAAGGTAACGGCGGAAGTCCAGTAACTGTTCTCGCCATTGCCGCAGTCGGCACGTACATATACATCATATTGGGTGTTGTCGGTAAGGTTATATATCGTATAGGGGGAACTGGTGGCATATTCGGGAGTACCGGCACCTACCGGAGTCCCGTGGGGCACGCAGGCCACCTCCCAGCCAGTCTCATCAGCACCGGGCATCCAGGAAACGGTGACCTCCTCGGCCGTGTGGCCCGTAACAACAAGGTTGGTGGGCGTAGGACAAGCCGCCGTGGTGGTAAAGGTACGCGGGGCAGACCACGTGCCATCATCGGAAGAGCAATGGGACTTCATATAGACCGAGTAGGTGGTGGCTGCAGTGAGGCCCGACAATGTATAAAAAGTGTCCGTGATACCCGTGAGGAGGATACCGCCGCTAAGGGTGTCGAAGGTACCCGTCTCGCCGTACAGGATATCCCAGTTCGATGCTGACTGCTGGAAGTTCATCCAGTTGAGGTCAGCCGTGTAGGGGCCGACGTTGGAGACCGTGGGGGTCATACTTAAGCAACCAAGGTTGCCGGCCGAAATCTCAATCCTGATATTCGGACGATTAGATTGTGTATATATGGTTCCACCATAGGAGCCCAGGTTGTAAGGGTCTGGGTCAGAGCTATCGCTATGGAATGAAATCAACGCATTGGTTATCGAGGTATAGTAGAAATAACGGGTAGAGTAACCACTTGTGTTTTCATGAAAGGCAATCATCAGGTTGTTGCTACCATCATAAAGAAACGGGGTGGTCAAGGTAATGGTGTTCCAACCATTGGTAAACGTATAACTCCCGCTGTACACGATGTCCGCAGCCGTCACCGTCTCATAGTCAGTGGTGGATGAGAAGGAAGATCTGCTCACATTCTTCATATAGACCGTGATGTTGTTGGTCTGGGAGTCTGTGGACTGCATGTTGAAACTGATAGATGTTATAATGCCCGGGGTACCAATCTCTGTGGCAGTATAAATCTGTTCCACAAAGGAGTAGCCCCATAGGGAATTATACGGGCCATAGTAGGTTGTTCCTGTACCCGTACCAATCTCAATGGTTTGCTGTGCCGACAGCTGCATGGAGCTGATTCCTAGCAGCACAGCCATCAAAAATAATAATAGTCTTTTCATACCCTTTGAATTTAATGATTATTGTTAAATGAATATTGCTCTTATTCTTACGATGCCTCTATTAAGATATTTCGAAAAAAATATCGGCAAAAATAACAAATAATCTTAACGCATGGTGTTAAAAATAATAAACAAAATACGAACAATTAAAACAAAGGGCAGAATCTCCTGAAAGGAACCCTGCCAGGTATAATCCGCCAATACCCAATCCAGCCAACAGCTAATGGCTAACAGCTAACGGCTAATGGCTAACGGCTAACGGCTAACATCATATTGTTCGAACACGGAATTCTTGCTGATAAACTCCGGCACGACCTGTTTCATCTTCACGACCATATCCGGGATGTTCACCTTGACGGACAGATCTTCCAGTTCCAGGATGTCGGGCAGCACCTCCTCATATACATACTTGCGCGCTTTGGCGATGAAGATGCTCTTGTGTTCGGTCTCGATGGTGTTCTCACTGTTGGAGAGGACCTCCTCATACAGTTTTTCGCCGGGGCGCAAGCCCGTGTATTCGATCTTGATGTCCACATCCGGCTTGTAACCGGCAAGTTCGATCATGTGACGGGCGAGGTTGTCGATCTTGACCTGCTGGCCCATATCGAAGGCGAAGATCTGGGTGCCGGTGGCCAGGGTGACAGCCTCCATCACCAGACGGCAGGCCTCCGGAATTGTCATGAAGAAGCGGGTGATCTCAGGGTGCGTCACGGTCACGGGGCCGCCCTTGGCGATTTGCTCCGCAAAACGCGGGATGACAGAACCGTTAGAGCCCAGCACATTGCCGAACCGGGTGGTCACGAAGGTGGTACTCCCCGCTCTCCTACCCGACTCCACAGCTAGTCCCAACGACTGGATGTAGATCTCGGCCAGGCGCTTGGTGCACCCCATGATGTTCGTAGGGTTGACGGCCTTGTCGGTGGAGATCATGACCATCTTCTCCACGCCATACTCGATACACTTGTCAGCCACATTATGGGTGCCGAACACATTGACCTGCACCGCCTCGCAGGGATTCTCCTCCATCAGGGGCACATGCTTGTAGGCTGCGGCGTGGAAGACAATCTGGGGACCATATTGACGAAAGGCGAAATCCAATCTTGCAGGCTGCCGCACATCCCCGATGACGGGCACAAAATCCAGCTCCGGGAAACGCTCCTCCAACTCCAGCCGGAACTGATGCATGGGGGTTTCGGCATTGTCAAAGAGAATCAGCCGGCGCACGTTGAAGTTCACCAGCTGGCGGCACAACTCCGAGCCGATGGAACCCGCCGCGCCCGTCACCATCACCACCTTGTCTTGGAAAGTGGCCATGATCTTGTCGGTCTCGATCTTGATCTCCTCGCGGCCCAACAGGTCTTCGATGCGCAACTTACGCACCCCGCTCTTCAGGCTGCCATCGGGCGAGATATCGTCGATGGAAGGGATGATGAGCGGACGCAGCTTATGATCGTAGCAGTAACGGACCAGCCGGTCGCGCTCGTACTGCGCATCCCGGTCGGTGGTGAAGAGGATGCCATCCACCGCAAAGTCGTGCACCACCTGGTCAATATCCTTATAGTCGTAGATGGGCAGATCCGAGAGGATCATCTGGTTGCGCTGGTTTTGGTTGGAGATGAAACCCAGGATCTTATAGTGCTTGGAGTTCTTCAGGCGCACCACTGCAGCCAGCGACTTGTCGGAGGTACGATAGACCAACAGACGCAGCGTGTTTTTTGCCTCCTTGCGCTTGCTCCGGTAGAACTGGTATCCGGAGATCATTCCCAAACGGAGGAAAAGCACCAGGAAGATGGTGAGGAAGAAATCGGCGATCAGGGCAAAGACGACCCCATTGAAGAACTCTTTGAACAGATAGAGCGCCAAGCTCATCAACAGCACCTTGGCAAAAGCCTCCACCACAAAGCGAATCATATCGTTGAAGGTGGTATGCCGGATGACGAGCTGATGGCTCTTGAAGATCAACTTGGCCACCAGCGTGCAGACCAGTGAGGAGAGCAGCCATATCAGGGCGAACTTGCCCGTGGAATAGACGGTACCGCGGAAATAGCCCAAGAGCAACAGGGCCAGAAGTGATGCCAGCAACGACAGGATGGTATCCATGACGAAAATCACTTCCGCATCCAGAAACTTGTTGAAATAGCGCGCTATCTTTTTAAAAATGGTCATCGTTTTCTCTGTTTGAGTTCTTATCCTAGATTATAAATGGTTTAAATACGCTCCACCTTCTCCACCTGGTCGATAGCCTTCAGCTTGTCAATCAGGTTGGTCAGGGCACGCACACTCTGGATGTAGAGCATCATCGTGCCGGTGAAGACATTGTTCTTGCTCTCGATGTTGAGCAAACGGATGTTCAGATCCATCTGGGAGGAGACCACATCCACAATCTCCTTGATCATGCCCTTGCGGTCGAAGCCGGTAATACGGATTCCTGACAGGAAGGCGATATCCTGTCCCTTGCGCCATTTGGTCTTGATGATACGGTTGCCGAACTTGGACATCTGCTCGATGGCATGGCGGCAGCTGGTCTGGTGGATGACAATGCGGTTGTCGGCCACCTGGAAGCCCACCACCTGGTCGCCGGGCAGCGGGTTGCAACAGTCGGCCAGCACATACTTGATCTGCTCATAGTCGTCATCCAGCATAAAGACGTTGGGGGTCTCGTTGAGCTGTTCCTCAATCAGCTGGTCCAACGACTTGTTGGCTATCTCCTCGGAGACCTTCTTCTGGAACTCAGCCATCTCCTTCGGATTCTTCATCGAGAGGATCTTCTGTACTCTGTCTTTCGTGATCTTGTGGGTGACGATGTCGTTCCAGAACTCCTCGGGCGACTTCTTCAGGGTGGCCGTCATGATCTTCTGGAGATTTTCCTCATTATATTCCACCCCCAGCTGGGAGAAATATTCCCGGAGCATCTGTTCTCCGGAGATATTCATCTGTTTCTGCTCATTGCGGAAGAAATCGCGGATGCTCCGACGCGCCTTGGGGGTTCGCACCACCTCGATCCACTCCAGCTTGGGCATCTGTTTCTTGGAGGTGATGACCTCCACCTGGTCGCCATTGCGCAGCTCCTTGTCCACCGGGACAATATTATAGTTCACCTTGGCACCGATACAATGGTCGCCCAGGTTGGTATGCAGCAGATAGGCAAAATCCAACACGGTGGAGCCGGCGGGCAGCGTCTTCATGTCGCCCTTGGGCGTGAAGACGTAGATTTCCTTCAGCTCCAAGTTCAGCCGCACCTCCTTGAGGAACTCCAAGGCATCCGCGTCCTTGCTGTTGAGAATCTCTCTCGTCTTGGAGAGCCAGTCTTCCAGCTTGTCGCTCACATCCGTATCCGTCACGTTGGCCTCCTCGTTCTCCTCTTTGTAGCGGTAATGGGCAGCCAGACCCTTCTCGGCAATCACGTCCATGCGCTTGGAGCGGATCTGGACCTCCACCCAACGGCCCGCCTTGCTCATGGCGGTCACATGCAACGACTGGTACCCGTTGGCCTTGGGATGCATCAGGAAGTTGCGGTCTCGCGACGGGTTGGTCTGATACAGGAGGCAGACCACCTTGTAGATGCGCCAGCAGATCTCGAACTCCTCTGACTCAGGACTGTCGAACACAAAGCGCACGGCAAAGATATCGTAGATGTCATCGAACGGGATATTCTTGCGTATCATCTTCTGATGGATAGAATAGACCGACTTGGTTCGACTGGACACCTCCACCTGGATACCCTCCTTGTTAAGTTCTTCCACGATGGGCTTCACAAAGTCCTGAATCAGCGTCTCGCGCTGCTCTTCGGTCTCCTTCAGGCGGTCGGCAATGGCATAGTACTCCGTGGGATTGGTATAGCGCATGGCATAATCCTCCAGCTCGCTCTTGATGCTGTACAAGCCCAGACGATGGGCGAAGGGAACGTAAAAGAAGGAGGTCTCGGAAGCGATCTTCAGCTGCTTCTCGGGAGGCATGGAATCCAAGGTGCGCATATTGTGCAGCCGATCCGCCAGCTTGATCAGGATCACCCGCACGTCTTTCAGCATCGAGAGAAAGATCTTCTTGTAGTTCTCCGCCTGGAGGGAGATATTCTTGTTGTCGATGACCAGATCGCTGATCTTGGTCAGGCCGTCGATGATCTCGGCCACGGTATCGCCGAAGATCTCGCGAATATCCTCGAGGGTGTATTCGGTGTCTTCCACCACATCGTGGAGCAAGGCACAGACCACCGAGGTGGTGCCGAGGTTCATCTCCTCACAGCATATCATCGCCACCTCTATCGGATGATAGATGTAGGGCTCCCCGCTCTTGCGGCGCACCCCGTTATGGGCATTGGTAGCCAGCACGAAGGCTTTCCGTATCAATTTGCGGTCAGCCGGAGTGGTGCGATGATAGAGCACTTTCAGAAGGTCGTAATACTTCCGGACGATGGTCTTGTTTTCCAACTCCTCGTTCGGCACGTAGGCTGAAGAACTGTTAGGTGTCATAGTACTAATGGTTCGGGAAAAAGGTAATGATTATCTGACAATCAATTTCTGCGTGATCACTTGGCGGCCATCTTGGATGCGGAGGATATAGCACCCCGGGGTAAGATGGGCGATGTCGAGACGGGTGACACCGGGATAGAGCACCTCCTGCATCACGGCACGGCCTGACAGGTCATAGACGGTGCAGGGGGCCATCATCTCGTTGGTGTTTGCCGTCACGAAGACCTCGCCGGCGGCCGGATTCGGATAGAGGGTATATTGTGCAGTGGCCGGGGCCGTATGTTGTTCCACACCCACGGTGTTCAAAGCAAGCAGCACGGCCGCATGCGCATCCACCTTGCCATGGCCAAAACGGAGCTCGCCAGCCGACGCGGTGAAGCTGTCCTGATAGGCCGACGACCCGATGATGTCCAGCACCTGGGCCGACGAGAGGTAAGGGTTGGCCTGCAGCATGAGGGCGCACACACCTGCCACGAAGGGACCCGACATAGAGGTTCCGGACAAGGAGATGAAACGATAGGTGCGATCATTGAAGGTGATCGTCTTGGTATATGTGCCCGTATAGCTGTCCGTATAAGAGGAGAGTGCGGCGACAACATTCTTGCCGGGAGCAGAGACGGTGGGTTTCATCTCACTACCGAAACCGGGACCGGCGCTGGAGAAGTCGGCAATGGCGCCCCCGATGGAATAGCCGGCATTATTGGTATAGCGCGACTGATGGGCCGCCACCGTGATGACCTCATCGATATTGGATGGGGTGCTCACCGCATAGTGATTATCCCCACCGATGGAGTTCGTCCATTGCGGAATCGTCGTGAACGAACCACCCCAGTTGCCCCAGGCCTTCGTCAGCTCGGCCAGGTTCCAGGCATGGAACCAGCCCTCCTCGGCAGTCACACCGATGGCATACTGGAAATGGGTGTTCTTTTTGACCCGAAGACGCACATTCGGGGCATGGTTGTAGGGGTTGGTGGAGACCACCTCGTAGTTGAACACCACCGTGTCGCCGTCTATGACAAACATGGAGTCGACATAGACATCCTGCTGCGTGGAGACAAACGGGGTGGAAGCCAGCACCTCATAGCTGCTGTTCATCGCCAGCAGTTGGAAAGAGAAGGGTATGTTGGTGCTGTTGGGGGAATTCGTGACATTGTCGTAGTTGGTCATGTTGATGGAGGCGCCCCAGTAGGCACCGGAGACCGCCGGAAAGTTGAAACGGCTATAGACCGTATCCCGTTGCGTGAACAGCTTCTCGAGGTGGAAGTTGACATCCCCGTTGTTGCCGGCCGAGGAGACGAACACCACGCCCAGATCAGAGAGGCGCTCCACCTCATCGGCGAGGACACCGGTTCCATCCATATTGTCCAAGAAATAGACGCCCCAGCTCATGCTGATGACCAGGCGTTTGCCCTCCTGCTGGGCGACATCATACATCCAGCGCCAGGCATCAATGACGCACTGCACGTAGTTCAAGTTGATGGTGCAGAAGAGCAGCTGGGCGCCGAAAGCCACGCCCCGGTACTCCGTGCCCGCCCCGGCACCGGCAGCGATGGAGGCGCAATGCGTGCCATGATAGGCGAAGTTATAGTCGTTGGAGGTGTCGCAATGGGCCGCCAACAGCTCCTCCGGACCGACATATTCCGTACCATAGCTGAAGCCCGCCGGCGCCGGCCCCGACATCTTGTACTGGTCCCATGCCCGCAAAACACGGTAGCTGACCATGCTCGTGTCGTAAAAGACCGGGTGCGTGTAGTCAAAACCCCAGTCGGTGACCCCTATCAGCACGCCCTCGCCATCAAAGCCCTGCGGCAAGCCGATGGCATTCCACACACTGTCCACCCGACCGTCCGGGACAGCATGGTGCAACCACATCTGTCCAAAGACCATCTGGAATGATATCATCATCACAAGGGTAAAAATCAATTTCTTCATATCTGATCGTTTTTAATACATAACTAATATTTCATTCTGAATTTCAAGACATCCAAGAACTCCAGCAACTCGGGATTCTGCTCTTTCATCCGCTGGAACTGCTCGTCAGATGTCAGGATGGCCGTCTCGGTCACCTTGTTCTCATTCAAGACGATCTCAAAGTCGTCGATATCCATCTTGAAATGCGTGCGCCAGTACTCGAGGACTGCCCGCTTGCGTTGTTCCAGTTCCTCCTCTTGGATATTGTTGGAGACCTCCACGGAGAGTACTCCGTTTTCGAAGGCGGGAACCGTCTTCTTGAGCGTATAGTACAAGATGGGGAGGTTCACGAACAGTGCGTCCACCACCTCATTCCAATTTCCTTCCAGGGATTCCTCCTGGGCAGGTTCCTCGGTCTCTTCCGGCTTCACAGCTTCCACGGCTGGCTGGGCAGTCTCCGCAGGGACCTCCTGGGCAGGACTTTCCACAGATGGGGTGGCCACTTCGGCTGGTTGGGTATTTGCCGAAGGAGTCACATGCTCACCACTCCGGCCCACCAAGTTCTTGATGGACGGCATCTCTTTGATAGCCGGATACCCCGGAAAAGTGAACGGAGTTTGCGACTGTTGTGGCTTGAGAGTTGGCGCCGTGGCAGTCTGATTTGCTGCCTCAGCGGTCGGCGCGCCGCTTTCCTGGTTATTTCCGCTCCCGCGATTGCCTGACTTTTTTATAGACGTAATTGGCATTAATCTGCATCAGGCACAGCTCTATGGTTAGTCGCTTGTTGTTGGCATCCTTGTAGTTGAGATCACACTGGTTGGTGAGTTCCAACGCCCGGATCAGCAAGGTCCTGTCACATTTCTGAGCCTGCTGCCTCATCTGCATCTTCGCGGCATCCGACATCTCCAGCAAGGGCAGCGTGGCAGGGTTCATCGACATCAGAAGGTTCCGGAAATGGGTAGAGAGGCCGGAGATGAACTTCTGGCCGTCAAAACCCTTCGCCAAGATGTCGTCCAGCAGCAGCAAAGCGTCAGATACGTTGTCGCTGAACACAAAGTCCGTGATCCGGAAATAGTTCTCCTGATCCAGCACGTTGAGATGGGCAGCGGCTTTCTGGTAGGTCAGCTCCTTCCCAACGGAGGTCACCAGCTGGTCGAAGATGGAGAGGGCGTCGCGCAGGGCACCGTCAGCTTTGGCGGCCACCAGGCGAAGGGCATCCTCCTCAGCCGTGATCTGCTCCTGCTCGGCCACATACTGCAGGTGCTTCACCATATCCTGTTCCGTGATACGCTTGAAATCATACACTTGGCATCTCGACAAGATGGTGGGCAGAATCTTATGCTTCTCCGTCGTGGCCAGGATGAACTTGGCATAGGCCGGCGGCTCCTCCAAGGTCTTCAGGAAAGCATTGAAGGCGCTCTGCGACAGCATGTGAACCTCATCGATGATATAGACCTTGTAAGGACCGTCTTGCGGCGGGATGCGCACCTGCTCCACCAGCAGACGCATATCGTCCACCGAGTTTTTGGAGGCGGCATCCAGTTCAAAGACGTTGAAAAGAGCTGACTCGTTGAAAGAACGGCAGGAGTCGCACTCGTTGCACGGTTCCCCTTCGTCGGTCAGATGCTGACAGTTCAGCGCCTTGGCCAGGATACGGGCACAGGTGGTCTTGCCGACCCCTCGAGGTCCGCAGAACAGAAAAGCCTGCGCCACCTGATGGTTCTTAAGCGCATTCTTCAAGGTCGTTGTGATGGCATCCTGCCCAACCACAGAGCGGAAGTTGGCAGGCCTGTATTTTCGAGCCGAAACGATAAAATTATCCATGTTCAGTCTTTAATTTTTTAGGGTGCAAATATAAAATTTTTTCAGTACCTTTGCCGCCGCATTTAAAAACAAAGACTATGGGTTTCTTTTCCATTTTTTCCAAAGAGAAAAAGAAAGAGTTAGACGACGGCCTGCAGAAGTCCAAAGAGAACTTCTTCGCGAAACTGGCCAAGACAGTGGTCGGCAAATCAAAGGTGGACGATGATGTGCTGGACCGCCTGGAAGAGGTGCTGGCCACCTCCGACGTGGGGGTCACCACCACCCTTCAGATCATTGAGCGCATTGAAAAACGCGTGCAGCGCGACAAATATATCGGCACCGAGCAGTTGAACACCATCCTCAAGGAGGAGATCGTGGGACTGTTGCTGGAAAATGACATCGAAAAAGTCAACGACTTTGTCATCCCCGAGCAGGAGGGTCCTTACATCATCCTGGTGGTGGGTGTGAACGGCGTCGGCAAGACCACCACCATCGGCAAGCTGGCACACCAGTTCAAGAAGAAAGGCTATTCGGTCATGCTAGGCGCGGCCGACACCTTCCGTGCCGCTGCCATCGAACAGCTGGAGGAGTGGGCAAAGAGAGCTGACGTGCCGATCGTCACCCAGAAGATGGGCGCCGACCCTGCCGCCGTGGCTTACGACACCGTAGCCTCTGCCCTGTCACGCAATAGCGATGTCGTCATCATCGACACGGCCGGACGTCTGCACAACAAGACCAACCTGATGAATGAGCTGGTCAAGATCAAGAATGTCATCCGCAAGCTGGTGCCCGACGGGCCGCATGAGGTGCTGCTCGTCCTGGATGCCTCCACCGGCCAGAATGCCTTCGAGCAGGCCAAGCAGTTCAGCGCCGCCACGGAAGTCAACGCCCTGGCTGTCACCAAACTCGACGGCACCGCCAAGGGCGGCGTGGTCATCGGCATCTCCAACCAGTTCCAGATACCCATCAAGTACATCGGCATCGGCGAAGGCATCGACCAGCTGCAGGTCTTCAACCGCGCCGAATTCGTGGACTCCCTCTTCCCCGACAACTGGTAACCGCCCATGCGCATCACCATCGACGACCATTCCGGCTTCTGCTTCGGCGTCATCCACGCCATTGAAGCGGCAGAACGCTACCTCCAAGACCACGACACCCTTTATTGCCTGGGCGACATCGTGCACAACAACGAGGAGGTGGCCCGGCTTACCGGCAATGGTTTGCATGTCATCACATACGAACAGTTTGAACAGTTGCACGACACCACCGTCCTCATCCGGGCGCATGGCGAGCCGCCCCGCACCTACGAGACCGCCCGACAGAACAACATCACCCTCATCGACGCCACCTGCCCCGTGGTGCTTAAGTTGCAACAAAACATCTACGACTTCCATCATCACCGCCAACAAGAAGGACAGGTCCTCATCTTCGGGAAGAAAGGCCACGCCGAAGTCATCGGCCTCCTGGGACAGGTGGACGGACAAGGGATCGTCATCTCCTCCGAGGAGGAATTAGACCGCATAGACTACACCCGGCCAGCCATGTTGTACTCCCAGACCACCCAGAGTCTGGAACAATATCTCCATCTGATCAAAGCCATACAAGAGTGCTACCAAGAGGCCGGGAACGGTGATCTTTTCCAATACAAGGATACCATCTGCCGGAAAGTGGCCAACCGGGCGACCCAAACCGCCGAGTTCGCCCAACAGCATGACGCCATCCTCTTCGTTTCCGACGAGAAGAGCTCCAACGGACTCTATCTCTTCAACATCTGCAAAGAACACAACCCCAACAGCTTTTTCATCACCCGCCCGGAGCAGGTGCGTCGCCTGGATCTCTCCCCTTACGAGTCCATCGGCATCTGCGGAGCCACCTCCACCCCGCGCTGGCTGATGGAGCAGTGCGCAAAACGCTGCGAGCGGCCCGCCCCTGACGAGACCGCCTCCCGTTAGCACCACATCACCCCACATTATTATTTCAAAACTGCTTCCGCTGATTCGGCTTTTTCAGACAGAACATCCCTTCTCCAGACGGATGCAAGACATATAGCCCTTGTCGCTGCGCATAGACATCCGAACCATTGGCAAACCTCAAGGCAGCCATCGCCACATACACCTTTTTGTCGGCAAACTCCCGGAACAAGACTTTGAACTTCTTCATCTGCTTGAGGAAATAATCCACATCTTTCTTGTAACAGGTAGTCTTCACTTCCACGGCCACCACCTCCGTGGTATTACAATAGGTGATGTCCACTTCAATCTCATCGTCACTTCTTCTGACATGCCGGGGGCCTTCATACAGATGATCTACCTTGACGCCTTCTGCTATAAATAATTTCAGCGCGGATGGCTTGCACAACTCCTCCACCATCCTACCCCATTCCGAAGAAAGACTGCCATATCGCTTATCCGTTTCCCGCATCTGCGCAAAAGTCTTCTCTTGCGAGATCCTCAATTCTGCCATGGAGGCCGTCGTCTCCGAGACCTTCCGCGACATCTCTTGCACCAGACGGCGCGTTTCTTGCAACTGAAGATCCGTCTCCCGCATCTGTCGGTCGGTTTCCCGCATCTGCCGGTCGGTTTCCCGCATCTGCCGGTCGGTTTCTTTCCTTTCCTCTTCAATACTCTTCATGAGCAGCACATTCTCTTTCATCAGCTCTCGCGTATGGCGAAGAGATTCCAGGTGGGCCTCCCAATCAAAATTCATTACTTTGTTTTCCATCACAAGATTCTTTTAATTATTATTTATTTTGCACGGCAAAAATACAATAAATTTTTGTAAATACAATATCTGATTAACAAAATTTTTATTTAATTTCTTTTGAGAAAGAACACATCATGGAGAGATAATTATTGTATTTTTGCGCTTCATCTGCCTGCAACCATCCACGAACGCAAGGAAGGCCTGCAGAGTGCATTTAGAATGGATTACAAGTAAAACACCTATCAGAATATGAAAAGAGTCATCATCAGCGTAAGCGACAAGACCGGTCTCATCCCTTTTGCGGTGGGATTGGCAGAATCAGGATTTGAGATCATCTCCACGGGAGGCACCAAGAAGGCCTTGGATGCTGCGGGAGTGCCGACCATCGGCATCAGCGATGTCACGGGGTTTCCAGAAATCATGGACGGCCGTGTGAAGACCTTGCACCCCAAAGTGCACGGCGGCCTGCTCGCCATCCGCGACAACAAAGACCATCAGAAGGCCATGAAGGACAACGACATAGAACCCATTGACATGATTGTGGTCAACCTGTATCCTTTCAAGGAGACCATCTCCAAACCGGATGTCACCTGGGCTGATGCCATCGAGAACATCGACATTGGCGGTCCCACCATGCTGCGCAGCGCGGCCAAGAACCACCAGTTTGTGACGGTCGTCTGCGACCCGAACGACTACGACAAGGTATTGGCAGAGATTCGCGACAACGGGGAGACCTCCCTGGAGACCCGCCGCAAGCTGGCAGCCAAGGTGTTCCGTCACACGGCCGCCTACGATGCCTGCATCTCGGGCTACCTGACCGAGCAGGTTGGCGAAGAGGAGCCCGAGAGCATCACGCTCTCCTTCAACCGCAAGCAGCATCTGCGCTATGGTGAGAACCCCCACCAAGAGGCCACCTTCTATGCCGGACGCAAGCAGGGCTACTCCATCGCGTGGGCCGAGCAACTCCACGGCAAGGAATTATCCTACAACAACATACAAGATGCAGACGCCACCTTGCAAATCCTGCGCGAGTTTGACGAGCCCGCCGTGGTGGCTGTCAAGCACAAGAACCCCTGCGGCGTAGGCCTGGGCGCCAACGCACTGGAAGCCTGGCAACGCGCCTACGAGGCTGATCCCGTCTCCATCTTCGGCGGCATCGTGGCCTCCAACCGCGAAATCGACCTCCCCACCGCCGAGGCTATGAAGCCCGTATTCCTGGAGATCATCCTCGCCCCGAGCTTCACCCCGGAAGCCCTGGAGCACCTCTCCACCAAGAAGAACATCCGCCTGATGACCTTCGACCCCTCCAAAGAGAACGGCGACGACAAGATGTTCATCAGCGTGGCCGGCGGCATGCTCTCCCAAACCCTCGACCGCTACTCTACCGAGAACTACGACATCAAGGTGGTCACGGACAAAGCACCCACAGACGAGGAGATGAAGACCCTGTTGATGGCCATGAAGATCTGCAAGCACGTCCGCTCCAACGCCATCACCGTGGCGGCCGACAACAAGATTGCCGGCATCGGCGCAGGCCAGATGAACCGCGTGGGCGCCGCCCATATCGCCCTGGAAGAGGCCAAAGGGAAAGGCATCATCCAAGGACTATGCCTCGCTTCCGACGCCTTCTTCCCCTTCGACGACGTGGTCAAGATGGCCGCCGAATACGGCGTCACCGCCATCATCCAACCCGGCGGCTCCGTGCGCGACGAAGACTCCATCAAAGCCTGCAACGACCTCGGCATCGCGATGGTGTTCACGGGAGTACGGCATTTTAAACACTAAGAGTGTTGGCCGTTAGCCATTAGCTATTAGCTATTGGCTACAACTGCCAGTCAATGGGGGACTTTCCCATCGACATCAACAGGGCATTCGTTTTGGAAAAATGTCTGCATCCGAAGAATCCTCTGGATGCAGACAAGGGTGACGGATGGGCTGCCGTTAGCACATAATGTTTTGTCTCATCAATCAGTTCGCGTTTCCGAATGGCATAGTTCCCCCACAAAAGAAACACAATTCCAGTACGCTGTTCCGACAAACGCTGTATAGCGCAATCGGTAAAGGTTTCCCACCCATGATTCTGGTGTGAGCCGGCTTGATGTGCACGGACTGTCAGCGTTGCATTTAACAAAAGTACTCCCTGATTGGCCCATTTTTGCAAATTCCCACTCTGGGGCATTCTGAATCCCACATCTTCCGACAATTCTTTGAATATGTTGACCAAAGATCGAGGGAATGGAATTCCATCCTGTACAGAAAAGCAGAGACCGTGCGCTTGTCCCACATCATGATAGGGATCCTGACCGATTATGACCACCTTGACTTTGTCAAACGGGCAGGAATTGAAAGCGTTGAAAATGAATTTCCCAGGAGGAAAGACGGAGTAATGTTTTTTCTCTTCCAACAGAAATTGTTTAAGATCTGAAAAATAGGGTGACTGGAATTGGTCCCAGAGAACTTGCTTCCAGGATTCTTCTATTTGCGGAGCTATGTTTGGTGAGGACATATTGAAAAGGGGGAATGTTGGCTATTGGCTGTTAGCTTTTGGCCACAATGAATATGTTGTATTTTTTTGAAATTATTTATATCTTTGCAGTTTATTTAAACTTTATTTATTATGAGGAATTATAGGAAATATAATGTGTGGAAGAATTCTGTGGAACTGTCTGTTGACATTCATAAAGTGCTAGTATCAATTTCAAGACATGAGGCACATGGCTTATTGGATCAGATGAGACGGGCAAGTGTTTCTATCGCTTCTAACATTGCCGAAGGCGCTGGGAGAAAATCATCCAATGAATTCCAACATTTTCTGCACATCAGCATCGGCTCTGCTTTCGAATTGGAAACACAATTGCTTATAGCCTTAAAGATTGGTTACATAACATTGGAGACATACAAAAATCTCAATGACAAGTTGATTACTATCGAGAAACAATTAAATGAAATGATCTCCGTGGTAAGCAGCAGCCATAAACAATCGGCTAAAGGCCAATAGCTAATAGCTAACAGCTGACAATCTTCTCTATCTCCCGATAAATGCTCTCTATCGCCTCGGGCTTGGCAAACTCCAGGATATTCTTGGACATCGCCTGGCAGCGGTTGTCGTCTTGTACCAGCGACATCAACTCGGGGAACAGCTTCTCTTTCGCCTCCGCATCTGGAATCAGGATCGCGGCATCATGGGAAGACAACGCCTTGGCGTTGAAGGTCTGATGGTCTTCAGCGGCGTATGGGAACGGCACCAGGATGACCGGCTTGCCCACGATGGAGAGCTCGGAGATGGCCAGAGCGCCGGCACGTGACACGATCACATCGGCGATGCTGTAAGCGTCATTCATATTTTTGATGAAGGGCACAATACGGATGTATTCATCCTGCTCGGCCAGCAGTTTAGAGTCTATGTTGCGGAAGAACTGCTCGCCAGTCTGCCATAGCAGCTGCACGCCAGCCTTGCGGAAGTCGTCCAGATGAGCCGCCATCGTCTCGTTGAGCGTGCGGGCACCCAGACTGCCACCGACAACCAGCACTAACTTCTTCTCCGGCACGAAGTTAAAATATTGGTATGCTTTCGGATTCTTATGTTCGATATGCAGGATCTCGGCGCGGACCGGATTGCCCGTCTTCACGATCTTCTCGGCCGGGAAATACTTCTCCAACCCGTCATAGGCCACACAAATCTTCTTGGCTTTTGGGGCCAGCATCTTATTGGTCACCCCGGGGTAGGAGTTCTGCTCCTGCAACATCGTCGGCACCCCTAACTTCTCGGCAGCCTTCAGCGCCGGGCCGCTGGCAAAACCACCCACACCGATGGCAATGTCGGGCTTGAACTCCCGAATATATCTCTTCACCTCCCGCATGGCTTTCAGCAAGACAAACGGCAACTTGAGATTCCGCTTCAGGGCACGGAATGAGCGCTCTCGGGAGATTCCGTAAATGGTCAGTCCCTTGATCTCATAGCCCGCCTCGGGCACCCGTTGCATCTCCATCTTGTCGTTCGCTCCGATAAAAAGGAACTCTGCATCAGGTTGTTCACTTTTAATCTTATTGGCAATCGCCAAAGCCGGGAAGATATGACCTCCCGTGCCGCCTCCGCTAATCAAGTATCTTTTGCTCATAACAATTTGGGGTTAATGGTTCAAAGTTCAATGTCAAAGTTCAATGTCAAAGTTCAGGGTTAGTCCCTTTGGCCTTGTACGCCTTCATCGTATTCTGCAGCAGGCAGGCCATGGTCATGGCGCCTACGCCACCCGGCACGGGCGTGATAGCCTCACAACGAGGGGCCACCTCGTCGAACTTGACATCGCCACAGACCTTGTAGCCCTTGGGCTGATGCTCGTCGGGGATACGATGGATACCCACGTCAATCACGGTGGCATGTTCCTTCACATACTCGGCCGTGATCATCTCCGGCTTGCCGATGGCGACAATCAGAATGTCGGCACGACGACACACCTGTGGCAAGTTTTCGGTGCGACTATGGCAAACGGTCACCGTTGCATTGGCGTCCTTTTGCAACAGCATCATGGCCAACGGTTTGCCCACGATATTGCTACGACCGATGATGACGCAGTTCTTGCCCGATGTCTGGACGCCACCTCTGCGCAACAATTCCATCACACCATAAGGCGTGGCCGGTGCATAACAATCGTTACCCAAGAGGAGATTGCCCATGTTGATTGGATGGAAGCAGTCCATGTCTTTCTTCGGGTCCACATGCGCCACCACTTTGTCCATGGAGACCTGCTTGGGCAAAGGCATCTGAATGATATAGCCGTCCACTTCTTCATCCTGATTCAGGAAATCAATCGTGGCTAAGAAATCCGTTTCCGACACATTCTCAGGAAACTTATAGGCAGAGCAGATATAGCCTACCGCCTTGCACTTTTTCTCGATACTGTTCACATAGCTTAAGGCTGCCCCGTCCTCACCCGCGATGATGACCGCCAGGTGCGGAGCCGGCTTGCCATGATCCAACAATGATTTCACCTCGGTTGCTATCTCCGTTTTGATGGTG
Organism: Bacteroidales bacterium; assembly: GCA_017649855.1. Lineage (GTDB taxonomy): Bacteria > Bacteroidota > Bacteroidia > Bacteroidales > WCHB1-69 > F23-D06. Next base: position 31,229 of record JAGCGA010000010.1, on the reverse strand, counting down.
GATGCAATTTCTTTTCCGTCAATAATTCTGGTCATACGTTATTAAGACTTTAACTTTAGACTTTGACTATCAGCCATTAGCTGTTGGCCATTAGCCATTAACCTTCAACTCTTAACTCTTAATTTTTAATTCTTAATTCTTAACTGCTTAAAGCGGTCTTCTTCCGGGAGTGTTCATGGCGCGCATGAGGTTCTTGGCCTTGCCGCTGTTCACCATCCTCATCATCTTGCGAGTGTCTTCGAACTGTTTGATGAGGCGGTTGACATCCTGGATGTCGCTGCCGCTACCCTTGGCAATACGTTTGCGGCGGGACCCGTTGATGATGTCGGGGTTGGCACGCTCCTGCGGGGTCATGGATTGGATGATGACCTCAATACTCTTGAAGGCATCATCGTCGATGTCCATATCCTTGACCATCTTGCCCATACCGGGAATCATGGTCATCAGGTCCTTCAGGTTGCCCATCTTCTTGATCTGCTGGATCTGGGCCATGAAGTCGTTGAAGTCGAACTGGTTTTTAGCCAATTTCTTTTGCAGCTTGGCGGCCTCCTCCTCATCGAACTGGGCTTGGGCCTTCTCCACGAAGGAACGGATATCGCCCATGCCGAGGATACGTTCCGCGAGACGGTCGGGATGGAATACATCGAGCGCCTCCATCTTCTCGCCTGTACCGATGAACTTGATAGGCTTCTGCACCACAGAACGGATGGTCAGCGCAGCACCGCCACGGGTGTCGCCATCCATCTTGGTCAGGATGACACCGTCGAAGTTCAGCTTGTCGTTGAAAGCCTTGGCGGTGTTGACGGCATCCTGGCCGGTCATGGCGTCCACCACAAAGAGGATCTCGTGCGGGTTGACCGCATCCTTGATGTTGCCAATCTCAGTCATCATCTCTTCATCGATGGCCAGACGGCCGGCGGTATCGATCAAGACCACGTCATAGCCATACTCTTTGGCGTATTTCACACCGTTCTTGGCTATCTCCACAGGCTTCTTGTTATCCTCTTCGGCATACACAAAAACGCCGATCTGCTCACCCAGCACCTTCAGCTGGTCGATAGCGGCGGGACGATAGACGTCGCAAGCCACCAGCATCGGCTTTTTATGGCGTTTGTTCTTCAGCAGGTTGGCCAGTTTGGCGGCGTGGGTCGTCTTACCGGAACCTTGCAAACCCGACATCAGGATGATGGCCGGGTTGGCGTTCAGGTTGATGTCGATAGCCTCCCGACCCATGAGGTTGATGAGTTCATCGTAGGTGATCTTCACCATCAATTGGCTGGGAGAAACGGCATTCAGCACATTCATACCCAACGCTTTCTGCTTCACCTCATCGGTAAACTCCTTGGCAATCTTGTAGCTGACATCGGCATCCAGAAGGGCTTTGCGCACCTCCTTCATGGTCTCGGCCACATTGATTTCGGTAATGCGACCTTGGCCTTTCAATATCTTAAACGAGCGTTCTAATCTTTCTGATAAACTTTCAAACATTATTCCAATTTTTCAATTTCATTTAGAAAAAACATCCTCGCATATTAGCGGCGGCAAAGATACAATTTTTGGGCAAAAAGGCAACACCACATCTGCAACTATCGATTACAAAAAAATGTACTTTTGCCGCATCATATTAAAACCCTGTCGTCAATGAAAAAAAGTATCATTTTATGTCTCAGCATTGCCGTAATCGCTTTATTTTCAGCATGCAACAAAGATCAAGAGGGTGTTTACAACCCTTCCAAGAAAATTCAGAAAATCTATGAAGTTGAGGATGGAGTACAAGCTCTTTCCGCAGTTTGGAACTGGGACGGCGACCTGCTTGCGTCCATTGACGAGTATAGTGGCATGGACATCTTCACCACCACATTTTCCTACGACAACTCAAATCGCCTGATAGCTATGGACAACGCCGTTTCACATAGTGAGTGCTTTTATGACGGCAACAAAATCCAGAAAATCGTGGTGACTTCCAATGGGGTTGAGTTGGGCTCTTACGAGTTCGAACATAAAGGAAGTAAAATCAGTCTGATCAAAATGAACTTCGACCTCGGCTTGGAGGACTTTGATTGGAAAAAGGCAGCCATCGTCAACCCGTTGCATTTCATCATCCCCGAGGTTTGCCCTACAGTAAAATCCGCCATGGAGAATTGTTCTAAGGATGCCAAGGGCGAAGAAATCACCATGGCTATGATATGGAGCGGCAACAATGTGAAGACCATCGAGGTTAACTATACCAGTTTCATCGGGACAGTAACCGAGACGGTGGATCTCACCTATGACAACAAGATCAACCCGACTTATGGACTGCTTGCCCAAATGAGCACCAATGTCGCAGCCAATCTCTTTGTTAACAAAAACAATCCTCTGACCATCACCACCCGCATTAGTGGCTATGATTATAACAAGCAGACATTCACCTATGAATACCAAGACAACATTCCTGTGAAGGTCATCTGGACGGATGTTGAGAATCTAGGCACCGAAGATGAGGAGGTCACCGTCACTACGAGAATTTACGAATATTAGTCATCGAACAATTTTCAAGCCAAGGCACGAGGTGGACACACTTGAAGTTCCTTTCATAGGCATCAACCGCCACCGCATCGGGATGGATGGCGAGGGCGTGACCGCCTTGGCAGCCTTCCATGGCTGTCCGCTACATTGTCGCTACTGTCTGAATCCCAGATGCCTGGACCCCAAAGCGCCCGTGCGTCTATATACTCCGGAGTCGCTATACCAAGCGTTGCTCATCGACAATCTTTACTTCGTGGCTACGGGTGGTGGAGTCTGTTTCGGCGGAGGCGAGCCGCTGCTCCGTCCAGACTTCCTCTGCCGTTTTCACGAACTCTGCGGCGACCGTTGGAAGATCACCTTGGAGACCTCGTTGAATGTGGCGCCATCCGCCCTGCAAGCGGTGCATCCCTTTGTCAGTCACTACATCATCGACATCAAAGATGCAGATGAGCGGATTTACGAAGCCTACACGGGGAAATCGAATCGTCTGGTATGGGAAAACTTGCACTGGCTGGCGAAGCATGCCGACCCCGTGCAGGTGACCATCCGCGTACCGCTGATCCCCGAGTTCAACAGCGAGGAAGACATCAAACAGAGTGTAATAAAGATCAAGGAGTTAGGATTTTCGCAGATAGATTGCTTCACGTACAAGACATAGTTTCCTGTTTTTTTTATATTTGCACCCAAAAAATCAAACAATTATGAATAGAGGAAAACGAACTTGCGAAATTCTGAAGGAGGTACGACAGCGTGTGGCGCGGGAGAACGACATCCCGCTGGAGACGCGCGAATGCACGCACCAGGGCGATTGCCGCGGCACGTGCCCCTATTGCGAATCGGAAGTCCGTTACCTGGAGCAGGAACTGGCCAAACGCCGGAGTCTCGGAAAGGCCGTGACGGTGGCAGGCATCGCGGTCTCGGCCATGATGATGAGCGGCTGCCACCATCAGCAAACGCCCGACGCCACTCCCGAAGAGAGTACATTCTCAAAAAATGCCATGGAGTCTGCCTCCCCACAGGTCACAGAGGAGAAAGCAGAGGAAGAAGTCCCTGCCCCCGGCCAATCCGAGTTCCCAGAAATATACCTAGGATTTATCGAGGCAATTGACTCTGTCCCAGATACCGACATCAACCCAAGTGACACTTCTTCGGATTCAGAGTTGTGGTATGAAGAGGGAGAAGTTATTGAACCATAGTCAATTGCAGACCACCATATGGATTTTGGGCAATATCAATGCCGCATTTGTCCGCAGACTGCAGGTCTGCCGGGAAATGATCATCTCTCGAACCACTTCAGTAGTTTCATCTTCCATTCGCCGGCTTTGCCTGTGTAGGGGTGCTCGCGCAGGGGAAGATTGAAACTGTTGTATCCGCCATTTGACAGGCAGCGTTGCGCCCGTGCGGAAGAACTTACGCTGGGTCGCGACGATTTCGGTGATTTGTTCGTTCTTAATTCGGTGTTCAGAATTTAGTACTCTTCCTCGTACCCGCCGCCCTTGTCTGTCAGATGGATGACAATCACGTCAAACAACGGGTAGTCCTTGTATTCCACAAAGAAGGAGACTTCGCCGGTGAAACTTTTCGGGAATTGGATGCCCAATAACGCTCCTTGGTTGATCCTGCTGTCCTTTCCGCTTTTCGTGTTGGCATCCGAATCCCCTCTCTCGTTAAGCACGTAGTCCCCATACACCTCTTTCACAGTGCTGTCTGCGTTCAGAACCACCACTCTGCAGTGAAAGTTTTGGTTGGAGGTCTCGTTCACGACCTTCACCTGGTTGTAGGACTTTTCGGAGCCCTTCACCTCGAAGGACTTTATCTCTTGCTGGGCAAAGACGGACACCGCCGCGAACAAAAACAACATGGAAAAGATAATCCTCTTCATAATTTTCAGTTTATTAAATGTTTCACTAATCAATTTTGCTGCAAAAATAAAAAATATCTGAATTATCCCCTTGAATCTTGTAAATATCCTGTCTGCGTATTTCTGCGAGTTCCGTGGGCATATTGTTGTCTCGCAGACCACGCAGATTATCACACTGTTTTTTGCAAGACTTAAAGGAATAATTCCGAAAAATATTATCTTTGCATCATTCTTTTTGAGAATATTGCATCATCATGAATTCTGTCGAACAGCCCACATTTACCCAACTGCAGACATCGGCCGATGCGATGTCGGACAGAGTGCGCGTTTCAGTATCAGAGAAAACCTGCACCATAACATTTTCCGCACAGCGAAACAAGATAATTTGGAAAATCGTGATTATGTCCCTTTTGGGCATATTGGGGATGTGGTGGGGAGTCGCCAACTCCAACATTGAAATCGTTATAGTTTCGTTTGGTGCCATCATTGCGTATGGACTTCTGTCGGAGCCTTCCTATTCTGTGATCATCAGCAGGCAAGGTTGCAAGGTATTAACGGGGTTGCTTGGCATACAACGGGCCTCGTACGACTGGAATGAATACAAGGGACCGCTGGTTTACATGAGGTCATTAAACGGACGAGAGCCCTCGCCCAAAGAATTCTGCCTGAAATTCTCTCATAAGAATCGGCAGCAAGAGGTACGCCTCTCGGATCTGACACGAGGGAAATCTGACAATTCCCGCGAGACGCTCCGTCAAGTGTCGGAATTTTGGGGATTGACAGAACGTTTGCTGGATTTGGAACCGTTTAAAACAGAATACCAGATAACCAGCCGTAATGCTATATTCGGCGGATGAGGTAAAGCAGCCACCAACATCTTCCAAGCAAAAACTGCATAAAAAAATGCAATATTTTTCATTTACTGCATTTTTCTTGTGCAGAATTTGTATTTCTGGAAAGATGACATTGAATTCGGACACGACAATGTACTCCCGCTCTGGGCCTTCGGTCTGACATACTAACCAATAAAACACATTCTATCAATCACCAAAATCATATTCTATCCCTTTTTCCGAATAATCAACATATGTGTGATAGCAAAGCCAGAGAGGTTTGATGATAACTAAATGATCCTCTTCTCACCCATGATATTTCACAAAAAGGCCGACACCCAGCACCGCCAGCACAATAAACACGATGAACAGCACAAACATGATGGTGAAGGCCACGACGGTTTTCAGGATGGTGCGCCACCAGCCGTAGCCACTCATCTGCTTAAGCGGGATTATAGTGAGGAGTAAGGAGAGTGCGGTCAATTTTGTCAGACTGAAGAAATCGAACACAATGGAATAGACGGTGTACATATTGGCGATATAAACCAACGAGATGAAGAGTTCCGGGTAGCGCAAATCGGGGATGTTCGGACAGTGCCGGAAGAAGAGGAAGAGGTTCCCCGAAATCAGCATCAACAGCAACAAGATGTTAATACTGGGGTATTTTTCCGCAAAACGTTCTATCTTATCCAAAGTACGGTTAATGATAGAATACATACGCGACTCTTCGGGATAATCTGCTTCAAAAGAGTTATGGACACTTTCTTCATCGACGGTAATACCTTGCTCCATCGTAGGGGTATTTTCTTCAAAATCATCCGTCGTTTTGGGTGTCTTTCCATTCTTATGCTCTCGTTTCACCTCCTCGGTGGTGTTTTCGGAATCGTCGTGGAGGGCGTGCCCTGTGATATTCAGCCCGTGGGTCACGAGGAGGGAGACGGCCGCCAGCAGGAAATACATCTTGAAGGGAGCGAAATAGGAGGCCCGCCTGCCACGGAGATAGTCGAGGATCAGGTGGCCGGGGCGTAAAATGAGGTCACGGATGGTGCGGAACATGCCACGCTCGCCCATACCGTATGCTTCCGCAAAGTTCTCCGCCGCCACCTTCATCGAAAAGCGACTCGTGGAAGCCGCCTGTCCGCAACGGGGACAGTAATTGCCGGTATAATGCTCATGACAGTTCAGGCACTCGTGCTCCTCCGTGGATATCGGGGCGACCTCGCGGGGCTTTTCCCGCCAAGCCTTGAATTGGTGGATTTTCTCTTTAAGGTTGAATCTTTTTTTCATATAGATAGTAACGGTGCAAAAATAGGAAAAATAAAGCAAACGGAAACATCGCTTATAATCCTAAAAAGTGTACCTTTGCGCCTCCCTTCGTTCCTGAAGGGACAAACCAAACAACCTTTACAGACAGAAAAATAGCAAAAACAGCAACCGTATGCTGGCGGAGAAAACATTGGAGAAGCTGCGCATCCTGGCGGAGTCGGCGAAATACGACGTGTCGTGTTCGTCGAGCGGCACCGTACGCAGCGGCAAGAAGGGAATGGTGGGCAACACCGTGGGCGGTGTGGGCATCTGCCACTCGTTTGCCGACGACGGACGCTGCATCTCACTGCTGAAGGTGATGCTGACCAACCACTGTATGTACGACTGCGCCTACTGCGTGAACCGCCGCTCCAACGACATCAAGCGCGCCACACTCAGTGTCAGTGAATTGGAAGAAATAACGATGGAGTTCTACCGCCGCAACTACATCGAGGGACTGTTCCTCTCCAGCGGGGTGGTGCGCAACCCCGACTACACGATGGAGCGGCTCACCGCCATCGTCCGCGACCTGCGGTTAGTGCACCGTTTCAACGGCTACATCCACCTGAAGGCCATCCCGGGCGCCTCGCAGGAGTTGCTCAACGTGGCCGGGCGCTATGCCGACCGTATGAGCGTTAACATCGAGATTCCCCGCGAGGAGTCGCTGAAGATGCTCGCGCCCGAGAAGGACCACCAGAGCGTCTTCCAGCCGATGAAGCTCATCCAGCAGGGTGTGCTCGAAAACAAGGAGGACCGGCAGCGGATGCGCCACGCGCCGCGCTTCGTGCCCGCCGGACAATCGACCCAGATGATCGTGGGCGCCACCCAGGACTCCGACCGCGAAATCCTCACCATGTCGTCGCTACTCTACGGCCAGCCCTCGATGCGCCGCGTCTATTACTCCGGCTACGTGAGCGTCAACACTTTCGACTCGCGCCTGCCGGTACTCAAGCAACCGCCGTTGGTGCGCGAGAACCGCCTCTACCAGGCCGACTGGCTGCTGCGCTTCTACCACTTCAAGGTGGAGGAGATTGTCGATGACCTGCACCCGAACCTCGACTTGGAGGTGGACCCCAAACTGGCGTGGGCGCTGCGTCACCCCGAGGCCTTTCCCGTGGATATCAACACGGCGGATTACGAGATGCTGCTGCGTGTGCCCGGCCTCGGCACCAAGTCGGCGTGGCTCATCGTCAACTCCCGCCGTTTCAGCCGCCTCACCTCCTTCGACCTCAAAAAGATGGGGGTGGTGATGAAGAAAGCGAAGTACTTCATCACCTGCCACGAGCTTGGCGCCTCCGACTTGCAGCCTCTCCTCGGCATCAACGAGCTGACTCCCGAACGGCTGCGCCCGCTACTCGTCTCCAAGACGGAGCAGAAACTCGCCGCGAAAGAGAAGCAATTATCGTTGGAGTTTGAACCCCACCCCCCCTCTAAAGGGAGGGAGTAACTCCCTGTAAACGATTATTGTGAAACTTGAAACTTCCAAGGTAGCGATTATATGGAAAAAGTTGTATCTTTGCGGGTTTAAAAAACATTCATGATTATGAGTACTGAAATGATGTCGAACATGTTAGCGGAGTACTTCAAGACAAAACCGGTTTTGAAAGCTTGGCTGTTTGGCTCCTTCGCCCGCGGAGAGGAAACATCCCAAAGCGATGTGGACATCCTCATTGTTTTGGACCACTCCCAGACAGTAGGAATGGATTTTTTCGGTATGTATGAGGAGTTAAAGGAACTTTTAGGCCGGAATGTGGATTTAGTGACAGAGCGGTCGTTGGCCCCTTTTGCCCGAAAAAGTGTAGAACAAGATAGAAAATTGGTTTATGAGAGAACCGCGTAGAGACAAGGAAAGACTGGAAAAAAAGTAAAAGGTATGCGAAATTATATTGTCCATGAGTATTTCCAAATTGATGACATAGTAGTTTGGGAAGTCGCCACGAAGAATCTTGTTGAACTAAAAGAACAGATTTCCCAATATTTGGAGGAGACAGATTGGGATAAGTGGGAAGAAAAAACACTTAATTAGGCAGTAATTATAGTATATTTGTGCCCGAAATTAATCAAACTTCATTTGAAAGTGAAATTTGAAAAGCAATAGCCACTTCGCTCAATTGTCCTGTGCATCTGGCACAGGGCGACATCCGCAATGGCCAACCATCACACCGGATAATTTCCATGCTCATATTCTGTTTAAACCCACTCCTCGTGTCGAAGACCCACAACAATACCAGCACAGATTTGTGCAGTATAAAAACGACCTCATCCCACTTTTATTAAACGGAATTTTATATTTTTGTGCTGTTTTATAAAATACTGTTTAATAAAATCAATTTATAGATAATTCGACCATTGACCTTTGAACATTGAACCCTAACCTTCAATAACCCATAACCATTAACCTTTAAGAAATGACCTACTACACCTTCGACAACACCCTGGATGGCCTCCTCACCGCTGTCTTCGAGGCCTTTGAGCTGCACGAGCAGCCGGAAGCGCTGTTGTCGGCCGGCGACCCCGGACCGCTCTTCTGCGACGGCCTGCATCAAGTGCCGACCGACGAGGAGAAGGCCCGCCGCGTGTGGAAGGGGTTGGAGAAACGGCTATCGAAGGAGGCAATGAAAATGCTGATGGCCAGCTGGTTGTCGGAGCTGCCCGAGCTTAACAACGCATTGTTCCACTACATCTGCAAGGTGTTCCGGCAGCCAGAAGGGGGCGAGAGCATTGAGCGGAACTTCGCCGACCCGGATGTGCTGGCCGTGACCAACATCGCCCGCAAAGTGATGCACGAGCAGTTGCGTATGAAACAGTTCATCCGTTTCCAGAAGGCCAAGGACGGCACCTATCTGGCCGTCATCTCGCCTGACCACAACGTGCTGCCGCTCATCACCGACCATTTTGCCGATCGGTTCAACGACCAGCCGTGGCTCATCTACGACGCCAAACGTCACTACGGGTATTACTATGACGGCACGGGCGTGCCGGTGCGCATCACCTTCGCCGACGAGTCCGCCGTGGCCTTCAGCCTCACCGACGGCCGTCTGAACGACGAGGTGCTGAGCGACGATGACCACCTGCTGCAGGACCTGTGGCGCACCTACTTCAAGGCCATCTGCATCAAGGAGAGGATGAACCCCCGCAAGCAGCTCCAAGATATGCCGAGAAGATACTGGAGGTACCTGACGGAGAAACAGACGGAAAGATAAGAGATAATAGTTAATAGTTAATAATTGATAATTCATGGCTAATGGCTAACGGCCAAAGTTCATAGTCATAATTCATAGTTAATAGATGACTATTATTCCTTAAGCTGCCCCGCAGGGGCAAAAGCTTGGTAGATAACAATTTGGAAGAACCGCAAAAGGTCGGATGATAACGGGGGACATCGCTACAGATGGTTTTCAACCATAAACCAAAAAGCCACAGCAGACGCAATAATAACCAGTAACACTACGATGAAAATCAACCGGGACGGCCATTTTCTTTTCCTTGCCAAGTCTATTTCTTCTCTGGGCACTCGAGCTGCTTCGCCATCGGGGCCAAATGCCGCGGCCACCCTGCGGGAATATATATCGTCATATTCTCTCCGTATCGGGCATCCTTTTTGCTTCAGGAACTTCAGCAAAAACATCAGTCGTTTGCTGCGTATCGGCAAGAACTCTCCTAACCACCCATAACATACATTCTTGATATATCTTTGGCGAGATTTGATACTTCGGGCAAGAACATACTCCAACGCTTCGTAACCCCTTGAACTCTTATAATCAACGTGAGCTATATCCTCATATCGGATCATCACTTTGCGCTTGAAAGGACGTAACGGAAAGAGCACCACAATCTCATCTTCATAAAAATAGTTACGTTGCAAGAACCCTACCCATATCAAAACAAACAAGCCTGCATAGGTAGTGTAAAAGAAAGCATTATTCCATTCACACTTTAAGAGGCCCATTCCAATATACACATACCCGAACGTAAACAGTCCGAGAACGCAAATCGTCAAAAGCAGTAAAGCTTCAATATTCCACAAACTCTTATGCAAACATTCTCCGCGCATAGGGTGAATACATTGTTGAATATTTTTTGCAAAAATACGTTTTTTTCTTTTCCCAGAAATTCAAAAAAAATGGGAGCAGGTACATTTCCCCACTCCCATTATCAATTCTTAATTTTTAATTTTTCATTCTTAATTCTCCAGTTCTGACTTGATGGCTTCGTTGATGAGGGTCACGAAATCGCCGAGCGGCATCGTGCCGTCGTTGATGTTGCCGTGGCGACGTACGCTGACAGTGCCATCCTTCTCCTCATTCTCACCCACGATAAGCATATACGGAACCTTGGCGGTTTCGGCGTCTCGGATCTTGCGACCGGTCTTCTCGCTGCGCTCGTCGATGTAGCAGCGGATGTCCTGCTCGTCCAAAGCGGCACGCACCTTCTGCGCGTAGTCCATGTACTTCTCACTGATGGGCAGGATGACGACCTGATCGGAGGTGAGCCACAACGGGAAGTTGCCGCCGGTGTGCTCCAACAACACTGCCACGAAACGCTCCATAGAGCCGAACGGAGCGCGGTGAATCATCACCGGACGCTTCTTCTGGCCGTCAGCATCGGTATATTCCAGACCGAAACGCTCGGGCAGGTTGTAGTCCACTTGGACCGTACCCAACTGCCACTCGCGGCCGATGGCGTCTTTCACCATAAAGTCGAGTTTCGGGCCGTAGAAGGCAGCTTCGCCCTCCACCTCAATGGTGTTGAGTCCCTTCTCAGCAGCGGCCTCGATAATGGCGCGCTGTGCCTTCTCCCAGTTTTCGTCCGTACCGATGTACTTCTCCTTGTTGTTGGGATCGCGCAAAGAAACTTGTGCCTTATAGTTTTCGAACTTCAAGGTCTTGAAGATGTAGAGGATGATGTCGATGACCTTGCAGAACTCCTCCTTAATCTGGTCGGAGGTGCAGTAAAGGTGGGCATCGTCTTGTGTGAAGCCACGCACTCTCGTCAGACCGTGCAACTCACCACTCTGCTCGTAGCGATAGACGGTTCCGAACTCCGCGAGACGGAGAGGCAACTCTTTGTAAGAGCGCGGACGGGCAGCGTAGATCTGGCAGTGGTGCGGGCAGTTCATCGGCTTGAGGAAGAACTCCTCGCCCTCTTGCGGTGTGGTGATGGGACGGAAGGAGTCCGCACCATATTTCGCATAGTGACCAGAGGTCTTATAAAGGTTCACGTTGCCGATATGTGGGGTAATAACCTGCTGATAACCATACTTTTTCTGCACTTTGCGAAGGAACTGCTCGAGGCGATCGCGGAGGGCGGCACCCTTCGGCAGCCACAACGGCAGACCCTGACCCACGAGCGGGGAGAAGGTGAACAATTCCAGCTCACGACCCAGTTTGCGGTGGTCGCGTTTGGCGGCCTCTTCGAGGAGGGCCAAGTACTCGTCGAGTTCCTTCTTCTTCGGGAAGGTGACGGCGTAAATACGGGTCAGCTGTTTGCGCTTCTCGTCACCGCGCCAGTAAGCACCGGCCGTCTTGAGCAGCTTGATGGCCTTGATGGCGGAGGTGTCGTGCAAGTGCGGACCGCGGCAGAGGTCGGTGAAGGGACCGCTCTCGTAGAAGGAGATCTGGCCGTCTTCCAACCCGTCGATGAGTTCCAGCTTGTACTCGTCGCCTTTCTTGGTGAAATAGTCGAGAGCCTCGGCCTTGGGCACCTCGCGGCGCACAAACTGGATCTTCTGGGAGGCCAACTCTTTCATCTTCTCCTCGATTTTCGGGAAGTCGTCAGAGGAGATGTTATAGTCCATAAAGTCGATGTCGTAATAGAAGCCGGTCTCGATGTGGGGTCCAATACCGAACTTGACACCGGGGTAAAGCGACTCGATGGCGGCGGCCATCAAGTGGGCGGAGCTGTGCCAGAAGGTGTCCTTACCTTCGCGGTCGTTCCAGGTATAGAGGGTGAGGGCAGCATCCTCATTGATCGGTTTGTCGAGTTCAACCAGCTGGTCGTTCACTTTGGCCACCAATACGTTACGGGCCAGACCTTCGCTGATGGCGAGAGCCACTTGATAAGGGGTGGAACCTTTTTCCACCTGTTTGATTGAGCCGTCAGGCAGTGTGATATTGATCATATCGTATCAGATTTTAATTTTTCTAAAAGGGGCTGCAAAAATACGAAAAAAAGGGTTACGGCAGATACAAATTTGAATCTCCGTAACTTAAAAACCGATAATCGTGCTCCAGCGCGTGTTGATAGATACGTTTCCACTCGTCGCCGAGCAGGGCGGAGATGAGCAGCAGCAACGTACTCTTGGGCTGGTGGAAGTTGGTGATGAGTCCTTGGATCACCTTCAGCGGATAGCCGGGGAGGATGATGAGGCGGGTGGAGGCGTGCAGCCAATCCGTCTGATTATCAGCCAGATATTGCAGGATGGCTTGCAGCGACTGTTCCAGCGAGACCGTCCGCAGTTCGAGATCCTCATACATCTCCCACTGCTGCACGTTGAGCGGGTCTGGGCGGCCGAGTGTCAGCTTGGCGCCGATGATGAAGAGCGACTCGAGGGTGCGCGTCACGGTGGTACCCACAGCGATGCGGCGGCGCGACAGCATGCCGAGCAAGGACTCGATGCGCTGGCGGGAGAGGACGATCTTCTCCTCGTGCATGAAGTGGCCGCCGATGGTCTCGGCGCTGACCGGTTTGAAGGTGCCGGCGCCCACGTGGAGCGTCACATACTCGGTGGCGATGCCTTTGGCCTTCAGCGCGTCAAAGACGGCGGGAGTGAAGTGCAGGCCGGCCGTGGGCGCCGCCACGGAGCCGTCGTACTTGGCATAGACCGTCTGGTAGCGTTGCTCGTCGGTGGCCTCGGCATCCCGTTTGATATAAGGTGGCAAGGGGATCTTGCCGTAATGTTCTATCCATTCAGCGAAACTCACGGAAGGATCCTCCCAGCGGAAGGTCACGGCAAAGGTGCCGTTGTCGTTGCCGCCATGTTCCGCCGTCACGACCAGTTCGCGCCCGTCCATGGGCACGACAATCTGCAGCGGGTGTTTCCACTTCTTCGCGTTGCCGACCATACAGCGCCAGGTCACCTTGCCCGTCTGGGCGAAGGCCGTGGCGGGGTCCGTGGAAGGGGCCAGGGGCTCCAGACAGAAGATCTCGATGGCAGCGCCGGTGGTGTTATGCACCAGCAGCCGTGCATGGATGACCTTGGAGTCGTTGAAGATCAGCAGGTCGTCCGCGTTGAGGAAGTCCGGCAGATGGTTGAACTGGCTGTCGGTGATTTCGCCATGGCGATACACCAGCAGGTGGGAATGGTCGCGTTCCGCAGCCGGATAGAAGGCGATGCGCTCTTCCGGAAGCGGATAGTCATAATCGTCGATATGGATGTTCTGTTCTTTCAGCATAAGGGCGGCAAAAATACGAAAAAGATAGCATCGGCGGACGGCTATTTTGGCAACGCATTATTTTTCTAACTTATTATCAATCATTTACAAAATATTCCAACAACATCAAGCCGTTCAAAAAAAATTGTATTTTTGCGGCCGATTTACGCACGGGATATAGCGTAGTCCGGTTATCGCGCCTGCTTTGGGAGCAGGAGGTCGCAAGTTCGAATCTTGCTATCCCGACCAAGGAGGTTCCGTAGCTCAACTGGATAGAGCAGCTGCCTTCTAAGCAGCAGGTTCCGCGTTCGAGTCGCGGCGGAATCACAAAAATTCAAGCACTTGTCGATTGGGCAAGTGCTTTTTTATTACGGTAAACTCATAATGGTTTTCACAGCCGGCTGTCGTACTGCCAAAATTCAGCGGTCAAACTCGCCCCTTCCCCAAGCACCTCATTGTCAGCCTCCTGCCCGTTGAAAAAGTACCGATAACCCCCCATAGCGGGAAGAGGGAATTTTGGCGGATATGTGGCGGTGTGGATCATGGCGCGAAGATAAGGTTTTTATCTGTTATTCTGTTAGTTTTATAACGCGGCATGGTAGTGCCGTCAAAAGTTTATCTCCCTTGAATATAATTCTCAACGGACAAGAGAAAGCCCCATTGCCAGAAATATCCCCTACCAGAATCTTAAGATTACGGATGTTTTCTGGCAGGAATGGAACGGTATTAATTGTGCAAGAATATGACTTTGACAAAACATTGCCGTCTTCATCATCAATTAAAAGGTATTCAATATATAACTTAAATAACCGGCAATATGTACCTCTCCTATTATAGTTGAACACCCAAGGATCACATGGCGGGCTATCACAAATAATCAATCCACCTGAAGCCAGTGGCCCTACGATTTCCCCCAACAATATGTCAGAATACAACGGAAAGGAACACATATCGGATTTTAGTAGCGTGTCTTTGATAAAAAGGTAATAAGGATCTGCCTTTCCTTGATTCTTCATACATTCCAAAGACGCTCTTGTAAACGATATGCCTGCTCCAATACAAGCGTTGCCAATAATATGGTTGGCAAGGTCTTCGGCAATACGCCGTTCTAACGTGTCATTCGGTTTTATAAAGGTATATTCCCCAATTGCCACATCAGTCGTGTCATAGCGGACACGCATACATTCTTCCGTTTTAAGAGGTATATAGTTCTGTATATTGGATTTCTTGTCCAAGAACACTGCGCAATAATAATTCTCATCTATGTTTTCCTTTTCTCCTGAATTATGGAAAACGGACAACAGATAAACAGTATCAGAGCATACCCCAATGACAACCTGCGCATTGCCCTTGATGAAAGAAGCAAATAGCAGGCATAAGCCCATAATTACTATTTTAAATAACTTGTTCATTCTACTTTGATTTCAGCATTGGTGTATATACTCATTAAAAACTTTACCAATTTGGTCACTAAAAAGCATACCAATTTTGAGACTGCAATAATACAAAAAAATGGTCTCACTTCATTTTAGTTGTAAAATTCAGGCTCCTATATACAGGATGGCACAACAAAGACGATATGTACTGCTGAATCAACCATTTTGATTTGGAAGTTATATACCTGATGACTCTCATCTGTCGTTGTCTGACGTCATCTTGCATAGTTCCTCCATCTCGCACCGAGTTCGGGCAGTGTCTTGTGGCAAGCGATGCCCACGGTGCGAGAATGGTCGGGGGCGCTGCACTCCCCCAGACTGCACTGCGTTTAGTCTGGGGTTATTGAGATCACGTCTCTCCGAGACGATTCGGGATGGCATCATGACAAGCCATGAGATGTCGTTCTGAGAGAATCGGGCACACGCTGTTGCGGAATGTGTTGGATCTTGCCAAAAGGCAACTGCTCCTGAAGGGAGCAAATCTCAATAGCCCTACATGCAATGAGGGGCGGGCATAGCGCGGGATGAAACTCGTGGCGCGGGAAAAGAGCGCCATAAGATCGTGACTCGCCCGCCGCGAAAGGAAAGAATGTGCCATCAGGTATATAGCTCCCTTAATTTTAGTGAACAACGGAAACAACTATATGAGAATCGACATATTTCAGAATCCGTGACCACTCACATGATAAGTTAGGAGGAAAGACAAAAAACTGACGAATGGTATCATGACTGGATTCGACCACATAACAGTACCTTTCACCAGCATAGCCATAGTAGTTTCCTTCCTTCAGCACCTTCTTGTCTTTTATACAGCTGACGGGGTCACCGACATGAAAATCGGCAACTGGCAACGCAAACAGTCTGTCCTTGACGTGAATGATCCTGATTCTTTGCGTAGTGTCCGAACTCCCCCAAAATGCATTCTTACGGTAAGAAACCACCACGTCCGCTACGTTGGAGGTGCAACCCGAACGATGATCCAATATGGTAAAAAAACCATACAAGAGATTCTTACTACTGTCGTCATCAAAGATATCAGGCCTGTTGCATCGTCCCGAGGTTGTCCAAGCGACATCATAATATGCCCACAGACTGTCCATTGGCATCAAGTATGGCAGAGATGCTCCTGTTTCGTCTTGATGGTCACAATCCGCCATTTCCCCTCCGAGCGTGTCTGGTGCTGACGGATAGACATCTTGATTTTTAGACGAGCCACACGACAACATCAACAACAACAGGCTCAGACAAACGATTGCCTGGCATAAAACATGTATATTGATCTTCTTTTGTTTCATCTGACAAATAATGATACCACATTATAATACAAAAGCACACCTTTTTTGAGACTGCAATAATACAAAAAAACAACTATATGCTTGTCCAACATTTTTCCGGTTTCTTTTTTGGATATGATTTGCTATCTTTGCGGCTTCATATAATTCATGTATCTTATTGACAAAAGACATCCCACGATGAAACAGTTTTCACGACAGCCGATATGGGCTTTAAGCCTTCTCTTATGTTTGATGTGGCCATTCCACCAGACGAATGCACAACAGGTCAGCCTCACCCGGGCGCGCCAGATGGCCGACCGTCATTTCCAGTCGCGACAGGAGAGCACCGTCCGCTGTGCAGACATACAGGTAGCCAATGGAGACACCCTGCTCTACATCTTCAATTCAGAGCGGTCGTTTGTCGTCATCTCCGGTGACGAGCGCACGGTGCCCGTCTTGGCGTACAGCGACCACCAGCTATACCACCGTGGCGACCTTGCCGCGCCGGCACAGATGTGGCTCGACAGCTATGCGGCACAGATCGAGGCCTTGCGGAAGAGTGCTGCCAGAAGTGGCCAGGCGCACCCGGCATGGGCGCAATGGCTCTCCCGCGGCATGCGTGACAATGCGGCAGTGAAGCCGATGATGATGTCGCACTGGGGGCAAGGGACCTTCTACAACTACTACTGTCCGTACGACTATGCCGGGGAAAACAACCGCTGCGTCACGGGCTGTGTTGCCACCGCCATGGCACAGTTGCTCTACTACTTCCGCTTCCCGGAGAGCGGCGTGGGCAGCTACTCCTACACCGACGAGCACTATGGGGTGCAGTCGGCCGACTACGGCAGTGCCACCTACAACTACGAGGCCATGTGCGACGACCCCACCAGCATCAACACGGAGATCTCCAAGCTCATCTACCACCTGGGCGTGGGCGTGGACATGCACTATGGCGTGGACGGCTCCGGCATGAACAACCACAGCGCCGCCTATGTGCTGCGCACCTACTTCAAATACGACCCCGCCACCGCCTATCTGTTCCGCGACTCCACGGATGTCAACTGGGACAGCGTCATCGTGGCCCATCTGGACCGCAACATCCCCATGTACTACGCCGGCTGGGCCGACCATGAGTGGATCAGCGGCCATGCCTTCATCTGCGATGGCTACAAGATCCAGGACAGCTGCTACTACTTCCACTTCAACTTCGGCTGGGACGGCTCCGCGGACGGCTATTTCTACACCGACAACCTGCATCCCGGCAGCAGCAACTTCAACCTGGCCCAGGAGCTGATCGTCAACTGCTACCCCGACACGACACAGTACCCCTACCCTGCCGCGGCACCACTGACGGGCAGCAAGCTGCTGACCACCACGGCCGGCTCCTTCACCGACGGCAGTCGCCCCGAGAGCCCCTACGCCGACAATATGGACTACACCTGGACCATCCGTCCCGCAGAGACTGACTTCGTCTCCATCTCGCTGCATGCCCGCTACGATCTAGCCAGCGGCGACACCCTCCATATCAGCACCGACAACCCCGCCATCACGACTTTGGCATTGTCAGGCGACACCTCCAAAGTGGATGTGACCTGGGAGTGCACCGAGATCGTCTGTCGCCTTGTGACGCACCAAAACGACGGGCACCACGGCATCCATGTCAACTACAACAGCGATCGGACAGCCTATTGCCCTGCCATCCAGACCGCGACTGCCCCGTCGGGCACACTGACTGACGGCAGTGATGCCGAGCCCTACCACAACCTAACTACCTGCAAACAGCGCCTCATCATGGGCAGCGCCTACACAGCCATCTCCATCCACATCACCGACCTGGACCTGGAGGAGGGGCACGACTTCCTACGCATCTTCCAAAACAGCTACAATGACAACAACCTGCTTGCCACGCTGACGGGCACCATCAGTGACACCACCCTCGTCTTCGACACCCGTCGGCTCAACTTCCTTTTCGAGACAGACGAGCAGAACACCGGCGGCGGTTACACGCTTGAATACACGGCGGGCACCACTGGCGTGGAAGAATGGGAGAGCTCCTCACTGCAGCTCTGGCCCAACCCTGCCTCCAACGTGCTGAACCTGCGCAGTGACGAGCCCATCCAGGGTGTACTCATCCAAGACATGCAAGGCAGGATGATCCAGCACTTTGAGATCCAAGGGCTCACCGCCACCATCCCGGTCCACCAGCTGCAATCAGGCATCTACGTCATCAGCATCGACACGGGCGACGCCATCCATCAACAGAAATTTGTCAAACAATAATATATTATGAGAAAAGTAACGTTCACCCTATTGGCCATCATCATGCTCACCTTCACGGATCTTTTTGCGGGAGACTTCATCACCAAGGCATCGCAGGACAATGTCATCTACACCCTCAAGTCTCGCTCGACCATCTCCCCGTCGCTGATTGAGCGCGGCGTACGGCAGGCGGCGGCCTTCTGGACCAGCAGCGACGGAAGCCAGAAGGAGTTCGAGCAGTTCTGCATCACCCATTATTGTCCCGACATGGAGACCAAGGTGGCGCTATTCAACCGGCTGTGCGACAACTTTGAGGTCATCTTCGGCCACAACCATCGCGTGGGCATCGACCTGCAGCGGCCCGAGCAGGTGACTGGCTATACAAGCACCATGGTGGACGGTCTCTTCAGCGCTTACGATGGCTTGGCCCATTTTGAAGAGGACATGTTCGCCAACAAGGTGGCTTTCATCGTCATCCTCAACTTCCCGCATTTCACCCTCGCAGAGAAGCAGCGCAGCGGCATGCAATGGTCAGAGCTGGAGTGGGGATTTGTGCGTTTGGGCGATGTTTTCACTTCGCGTGTGCCTGCCGACAAGGCACAGCGACTGGCCACTGTGGCGGCCAACGCCAATGCTTATATCGACAACTACAATATCGACCTCGTGCAGGTGGGCAGCTTCACCAACCAGTTCCACTGGACTACCTCCACGCCCCTGATCACCCACTGGGGACTGCGCGACGAGCTGAAGGCCGCCTACGGCGACCCTGTCAACGGCACCGCCAAGCAGCAGGTCATCTACGATGTGATGAAGCGCATCATCCAATGCCAAGTGCCTCAGGTGGTCGTCAAAAACGATGTGGACTACCAATGGTACCCCTCCACCAACCAGGTGATGATGAACGGCATCGAGCTGCATCCCATCAAATCGGAGAAGAACACCCGCTATCAGATGCTCCTGGACTTCTTCCATGCAGAGCAGGCCTTGGACCCCTACTATCAAGGGTTCTCCAATCTCCTCGACCGCAAGTTTGAGGGTGAGTATGAAATCTCTGTCAAGGAGACGGAAGCTCTCTTCGAGTCTTTACTCAGCAGTCCCGTCGTCAAGCAGGTGGCCCAGTGCATCTCCAAGCGACTCGGGCGCAAACTGCAGGCCTTCGACATCTGGTATGACGGCTTCAAGAGCCGGAGCGGCGTGGATGCGGCCCAACTGGATGAGATGGTGCAGAAGAAATACCCGACCAAAGAGGCTTTTGCGGAAGACTTGCCCTTCATCCTACAAAAGTTAGGCTTTGACAAAGAGAAGGCCGAGTTCATCTGCCGGCACGTCACGGTTGACCCCTCCGTGGGCGCTGGTCATGCCATTGAATCCAAGATGCATGGGGACAACGCCATGTTGCGCACCCGCATTGGCGAAAACGGCATGGACTACAAAGGCTACAACATCGGGGTGCACGAGTTTGGACACAATGTGGAGCAGACCATCTCGCTCTACGATGTAAACAACTACTTCCTTGCCGGCGTGCCTAACACTGCCTTCACGGAGGCACTGGCATTCGTCTTCCAAGACAAAGACCTGGAATTGTTAGGCATCCGCAGCGACAACGCACAGGCCGATGCCCTCAAGGCTCTCGACCTCTTCTGGAACTGTTACGAGATCATGGGCGTGTCGCTGGTGGACATGAGAGTATGGCAGTGGCTCTACGCCAACCCGTCGGCGGATGCCACACAACTGCAGGAGGCGGTCATCCGCATTGCCAAAGAGGTCTGGAACACCTACTACGCCCCTGTCTTCAAGGTCAAGGACGAGCCTATCCTGGCGGTCTATTCCCACGCCATCATCGATCCGCTCTACCTGCCCGCCTACCCTATCGGCCATATCATCGACTACCAGTTGGAAGAGTACCTCAAAGGCAAGAGCCTCGGCACAGAAGTCCCCAAGATATACAGGCTCGGCCGCCTCACCCCCAACGTCTGGATGCGCAAGGCTTTAAACACAGACCTCTCCGCACAGCCTTTGATCATGCGTACGGAAGAAGCGCTGAAAGAAGTGAAGTGATTCGGCTTTTGGCTATTGGCTATTAGCTGTTGGCCAAAAGGAATGGCTAACGGCTAACAGCTAATAGCTAATGGCTAACATCTACTTTGCGTTGCGGGCGCGGATGAGTGCACCGGTCTTGTTCTTGCCGACGCGGATGAAGTCGAGCAACGGGCGGTTGGAAGGACAGGTATAGGAGCAGGAGCCGCACTCAATGCAGTTCATGATACCCAGCGTCTCGCACTTGTCATACTTCTGCTGTTCGGACAGGATGCAGAGCAGATAGGGCTCCAGTCCCATCGGACAGCCCCGCACGCACTTGCCACAACGGAGGCACGGCGACACCGGACCGCGTTTGCTCTCCTTGTCGGTGATGAAGAGGAGACTTGACATACCCTTCACCACATAGGAGTTGAGGTTGGCGATGGCCTTGCCCATCATCGGGCCGCCGGCGATGATCTTGCCGGTGTCATCGGGAATGCCCACGCTGTTGATCACGTCCAGGATCGGAGTGCCGATACGAAGGCGGTAGTTTTTGCACTTGTCTTCCGGAATGGAAAGACCGGAGACCGTGGTATAGGCTTGGACGATCGGTTTATTTTTCTGTACTGCCAGATAGAGGGCGTACATGGAGGTGATGTTATTCACAATGCAGCCCACGGAAATAGGCAGAGCGCCGTTGGGCACGCTGCGGCCGGTGATGGCTTTGATAAGCTGTTTCTCGGCGCCTTGCGGGTATTTGAGCTTCAGCGGCTGCACCTCAATATTGGTGTAGTTCTTCACTGCATCCATCAGTTTCTTGATGGCGCGGGGTTTGTTCTCCTCGATGCCGATGATGGCCTTCGGGGCACCGGAAGCGATCAACGCCAGCTCGATGCCGATGAGGCACTGCTCGGTACGCTCCAGGATCACACGGTTGTCCGTGGAGATATAGGGTTCGCACTCCACCGCATTGACGATGAGGTACTCGCATTTCTGTTCAGGCTTGAGCATATACTTGATATGCATCGGGAAGCAGGCGCCACCGAGACCCACCAGACCTCTGTCTTTCATACGGGCGATGATCTCGTCCTTGGTCTGCAGTTTGAGGTCGCGGACAATGTCGAGGGAGGTATCGATAGCCTCGTCCCAATCATCCCCTTCACGTTGGATCACCACGGCAGGTTTCTTATAGCCGGTGATGTCGGCGATCATATCCACCTTCGTCACGGTGCCGGAGATCGGGGAATGGATGTTGGCGCTCACGAAAGAGGAGGCTTCGCCGATAAGTTGGCCCACCTTCACCTTGTCGCCCTTTTGGACTACAGGGTTGGCGGGGGCACCGAGATGCTGGGTCATAAAGACGACCGCCTCATCCGGCAGGGGGAAGGTCTCCACGGGTGCGGAATGGGCAATCTTGTGTGCAGCGGGATGGACACCGCCCATGGGGAAGGTCTTGCGTTTCAAGCTGCGGATGGCACGGAGGCTCTGTTTGATATCTTCGGTTATTGCTTGGGGTAAATTTTCAGTACTCATAATCGCCGTGATGTTTGGATGGATGATTGATGGTTATGCTTCAGCTGCGGGTTCAGCCACTGCCACAGGCTCTTTCTTCTCGGGGAAGTTGACGGCATGGATAGCGCCGGTGGGGCACTCGGCCACGCACTTGCGACAGGCCTTGCACTTGGTATAGTCGATATAGGCGAGGTTGTCGGTCACGGTGATAGCCTCGAAGGGGCACACCTTGGCGCACTTGCCACAGCCGATACAGGCAGCCGTGCAGTTCTTGCGGGCCACCGCGCCCTTCTCCTTGTTATTGCAGGCCACGAAGACGCGACGGTTGTTGCGTCCCTTGTCGCGGATCTCGAGCACGCCGCGCGGACAGGCCTTGGCGCAAGCCTTACAGCCGACACAGAGGTTCTCGTTCACCTCCGGCAGATGGGTCTCCGGGTTGATATGGATAGCATCGAAAGCGCATGCCTTCACGCAGTCGCCACAACCCAGACAGCCAAACGGGCAGGAGCTCTCGCCAGCGAAAAGGCTGTTGGCGAAAGCGCACGTCAGGGCAGAGTCGTAAAAGACCTTGGAAGGGGCGTTCTCACAGGTGCCATTGCAACGGACCACACATACCTGCGGGTCGCGGGCCTCAGCCTTGATGCCTAGGATCTCGCCGATCTTGTCATAATCACCGCCGGGACAATAGGCAATGCTCAGGTCGAGGGAATTCACCATCGCCTCCGCCATGGCACGGCAGCCGGCGAAGCCGCAACCACCGCAGTTGGCGCCGGGGAGGCAAGCCTGCACCTCGTCAATGCGAGGATCCTCCTCCACCTTGAAAAACTTAGACACAAAATACAAAATCACCGCAGCTATCAGACCCGTCAAGCCGATGGTCAAAGCTGCATAAAGGATAGTAGAAGTCGCCATTTGTTCAGTTGTTTTTTAAGCAACCGCAAAAATACAAAATATATCTATACATCACACCATGAAGCGTAAAAAAATGGGGGTTGGCTGTTAGCTATTAGCTGTTGGCTGTTAGCTGTTGATTCACGATGTTATCAAAAAAAACGTGTTTACAATTAAAATCAAAGTGAAAAAAAGGCATATACTAATTTTCTATTTTTGTCCGTTTTTAATTCTGCTTTTTGAAATAAACTGAAAGATATGAAGTTTTTGAAAATCAACCTGTTGGCCGTTATGGTTTGGCTTTGCTGCCTTCCTTCGGGCTTCGCCCAGCGGACCGAAAACTACAAATCCCCGCAATACGAATTCAAGACTGCCATGGATCTGTTCAACAAAGAAAAGTACGGGTCTGCCCAGCAGTACTTCAAGTACGTGTATGAGAACACAGAGGACAAGCAGCAGGACTTGAAGACCAACTCCCTTTTTTACATGGGGGTGTGTGCGGCCAAACTAGACAATCAGGATGCCGCCTACTACTTGCAAGGGTTCATCGACCAGTATCCGGTGCACTCCTACGTCCCGGAGGCTCACTTCTACTTGGGCAAATACTATTTCAGCCGCAAGCAGTGGAAGAAGGTCATCACCCAGTTTGAGCAGTTGATGGAGACAGAGATCCAGCCGGAGAACATGGCCGAATACAACTTCAAGATGGGCTATTCCTATCTGATGGTCAATGAGGACGATCTGGCCAAATCCTATTTCAAGAAAGCAAGAGAGCAGGCCGGCCCCTACAAGAAGAAAGCCATCTATTACTCGGCGGTGCTGGCCTACCAGAATGGACAATATGAGGCTGCGCTGGAGGATTTCCTCATGTTGCGCGACGAGCCCGAGTACCGCAAAGATGCCTCCAACTATCTGACTCAGATATATTTCAAACAAGGCGAGTATGAGAAAGTGTTGAAAGTGGCCCCGGCGGTCACCGACAATCGGGACACCACCCAACTGCACACCCTCCGTTGTGTGGCGGTCTCCAACTACACGCTCAACAACTACGAGAAGGCTGTCGATGAATTTGACGAGCTGGAAAAGGCCAACCGGATCAACCTGAGCCGGGAGGATCATTTTGCGGCGGGATTCTCCTACTACCGCGAGGCCCAATACGACAAGGCCATCACCCACTTCTCCAAGGCCATCGACACCAAGACGCCGGATGCCATGACGCAGAACGCCTACTACCTGATCGGCGACTGCTACCGGAGAGCCGGCCAATACGCCTTAGCCATCCAGAGTTTCAAAGAAGCGGCCAAATACGATTTCAATGCGGACATCAAAGAGGACGCCCTGTACAACTACGCCAAGCTGCAATGCCAGACCTCGACCAGTCCTTTCAACAACGGCATCGACGCCCTGCAGGAGTACATCAACACCTACCCGCACTCAGCGCGCAGCGAGGAGGCCTCTTCCTACCTGTCCAAGTTGTACATGTCCACCAAGAACTACCAGGCGGCCATCACCTCCATCGAGAAGCTGAGCACCAAGACGCCCTCCATCCTGCAAGCATACCAGCGCTGCACCTACTTCCGCGCCTTGGAGCTGCTCAACAATGGCAACAACAAAGAGGCGATCAAATACCTGGACAAATCCCTCTCCGCTCCTCGCGACCCTCAATTCACCATGAACGCCACCTATTGGAAAGGCGAGGCCCAATACCGCAACGAGCAGTACCAAGACGCCTACTACACCATCCAGTCTTACCAGAAACGGGATGGCGCCATCTACAATGAGAACTACAACAACTCATTCTACACCTTGGGATACGCCGCTCTGAAGATCAAGCGCTACAAGGATGCTGCCAACGCATTCAGGTCTTTCATCCAGAAGTCGAACGACCCTGACCACAAGATCAAGGCGGATGCACTGGCCCGTCTGGGCGACTGCTATTTCATGCAGCAAGACCTCAAGAATGCCATCAAGTACTACGAGGATTGCGAGCAGATGCACGAGTTCAACTGCGACTATGCCATCTATCAGCAATCGAAATGCTATGGATACCAGAAGAACAACACCAAGAAGATTGCGGCGTTGGAGCGCCTCATTGCCAACAACCCCAACACCAGCTATCGGGATGACGCCGACTACGATCTGGCGGTGACCTACCACACGCAGAACGACTATCCGAGTGCCATCGCGGCCTACAAGGAGTTCATCCGCCAGCATCCGAAGAGCACCTATATCCGCCAAGCCCACACCCGTTTGGCACAAGCTTACCTCAACAACGGCAACACCGACCTGGCCATCTCCACCTACAAGTATGTAGTGGAGACCTACCCGGGCTCCCGCGAGGCCAAGGATGCCATGACCAACCTGGAGAACATCTACACCGAGGAGGGCAACACCAGCGAATTCTTCGACTACGTGCGGAGCAAGAACATGAACATCTCCGCCGACCGTCAGGACTCCATCGCCTTCAAGGCCGCCGAAGCCAAGTACCAGCGGGGCGACTGCGAAGCCTCCATCAAGGCTTGTGCCGACTACCTCCGCCAGTTCCCCAGCGGCTCCTTCGCTGCCAAGGCTTTGTTCTACAAGGCTGAATGCGAATATGGCCAAAGATCGTATCAAGATGCCCTGACCGACTACGAGCAGATCATCAAGAAGTACAAGACCGAATATAACGTCACCGCCCTGCACAAGGCTGCTTCCATCCTCTACAACGACAAGCAGTACACCAAGGCGTTGACCTACTTCAACAAGCTGGCGGAGAGCACCATCGACGTGGACGAACTCATCTACGCCAACAATGGCGCCATGCGCAGTGCCTACTTCATGCAAGACTATGCCAAGGCGCTCAAGGCTTCCGAATACATCATCCAATCCAATGCCAACGACCTCCTGAATGAGGCGCTGCTCATCGCCGGCAACTCCGCCATGAACCAGCAAGACTACGCAAAGGCCAAGACTTACTACAGCCAACTGGAGAAACGCGGCAGCAATGACCTCTGCGCCGAAGCCGCCTACCATCTTGCAGAGATCGCCCTGAACCAAGACAAAGACTTGACCGCCTGCGAGAAACAGATCCAGGACATCCTGAGCAAAGACTACTCCTCTGAATACTGGTATGCCAAGACCTTCATCCTCTATGGAGACCTCTACCTGGCCAAGGGCAACACCTTCCAGGCACGACACACCTACCAGAGCATCGTGGACAACTACGAAGGCGCGGATCTTGTAGAACTCGCAAGACAACGCATCGCGGAAGTAGATGCCATCGAGGCGGCCAACCCATCAAACCACTAATCTTTCAGCATCATGATTATGAGACATTTCAATATAAAAAACATTATGGCTACGGCTCTTGCCGTTCTTTTCATGACCACCGCCTCTGCACAAGTGGTTGACTCTGCCAAGCTGCTCATCAACTATGTGCCGAAGCTGGCCAAGAGCACGAAAATCAACCGTGACGCTGTCATCACAGACACGATCCAGAACACCGTCACCTACTCCTATGAAATCAGTCCCCAGAAGCCTGAGTTGAACTTCACTACGGCCAAGCTGTCGTACAGCAAGTTCAACCCCGAAGTGCCGGAGCGTTTTTACCGCAACTATCTGAAATTGGGCTTTGGCTACCCCATCACGCCGCTGGCGGAGCTGTCGGTGCACAACACCCGCAACATCAAATACTCCTACGGCCTCAACTTCCACCACTTCTCTTCGTGGGCTCAGCCTATCGGCAAAATTCAGAAGCAATTCGCCTACGCACCCACGAGCGACACCCGGGTGCACCTCTTCCTCAACCGCTTCTTCAGAAACCACACCCTCTACTCTTCCGTAGGTTACAACCACGAACTCGCCAACCTCTACGGCTTCAGTCGCGAATGGGGCTTCCCAGACTATTACTACCAAAAGGAGTATCGTGACAGTATCCGCAACAGCTTCCATCACGTGAAGGGTGAGATCGGATTCCGCTCCAACTACACCACCGAAGACAAACGGTTCAAAGAGGATGTCTGTCTGCATTATGACTTCCTGCACACCTATTGGAAAGACATGGAACACCAGATTGGCCTGCGCTCCATCTTCGCCTATGATTCCCGCTTCATCAAGATCTCAGGATATCAGCACTACCAGTTGGATTTCGACGTGGACTACTACCTCAACAACTGGAATGACAGCATCATGATTGGCGTTGGCCACAATATCCCGGCCAAGAATATCGACCACAGTTTCAAGATCGAATTTCGGCCCACCATGAATTTCACCATCAAGGAATACCACCTCAAAGTCGGTGTGGGCGTGCCGGTACTGGTCGCTAACAACACCACCAAATGTCCGGTATATCCTATTGCTGAACTGCAGATGGGGTTGGTGCGCAACATCCTAAGCCTGTATGCCGGCGTGGATGGTCAAGCCAAGTATAACTCCTTGCGCGACATGCTCTACGAGAATCCCTACGTCAAGCCGCAGCTAGACAGTCTTCGTTTCTCCCGGACACAAATCAGCGTTTATGGTGGCGTAAAGGGCAACCTCGTCAAGAAGCTCAACTACCATATCGCTGCCCGCTACTCCTTCGTGCAAGACATGCCCTTCTATGTGCTGGACACCCTGTGTCTGTTGAAAAACCAATATGATGTGGTCTATGTGGACAAAGCCAACGTGCTGAACGTGAGCGCCAACATCAGCTGGGAGGCCATCAACCACCTCTACCTGAACCTCAATGCCAACTACTGGGGCTACTATTTCAAGTCGGAACAACTGGAACATCCGTGGTACAAGCCCTCCTGGGAGTTGGGCTTTGATGGCCGATACATCCTCAACAACAAGTTCATCTTCGACGTAAACGCCAAGGTAGGCTTTGGCAGATGGGCCTTGGTACCCCAGACCTCCTACGACAACTATGGGAACCTCTACATCTCCTCCTATGAGGCTGCCAACGACCTCCGGAAGAACGACAACGGCGAGCGCCTAGTGAAACCTATCCTGAACTTCGGCCTGGGATTTGAGTGGATCATCACCCCGCAGTTCACCGCCTTCGCCAACATCAACAACATCGGTTGCCAGTATGCCACCAACTTCTATGCGTTCAACAATTTCGGCATAAATGCTTTGGTTGGCGTGACCTATTCCTTCGGCAACGAGCCTCTGAAGACGGTCCGCAAAAAGAAAAATTAAGCGAGGGTAATAAAAAAAGTGTATTTTTGCGCCCTCATTGAAAGACCTATCCTGTAGGCAGGTCCCATAGCTCAGTTGGTTAGAGCATCTGACTCATAATCAGAGGGTCCAAGGTTCGAGCCCTTGTGGGACCACTTGAAATCCAAAAGACGATTACAGCTAACCTGTAGTCGTTTTTTTTAAGTGATGATATACATATTTTATATCTTTGCCAATTGGATTGATAAACGACCTGATGTTTTCTGGCTTCACACATATTATAAAACGCAGGAGGGCCTACATTGTCCTGCTCTTATGTCTCTTCAGCATAGGCTTGGATGCCCAGTGCCCACCGGACACTACCCCCTCCTTGCCCGACAACATTATGGAGGCCGATTGCTTCACGACCGGAACAGACTTGAACTGGGGTATCGCCCAAAGTGCCAGCAGCCAACCCCTGTCGCATATGTATGCACAACCCTTCATCGGCGACATCGACAACGACGGACAGTCCGAGATTGTCACAGCTGGATACTACAATGCCTCTTTCAAGTCCACTTCCATCGTTATATATGGGCAAAACCTCCAACTCAAGCACTCTTTCAGCATCCCACAAATGTACGTTAAAGCGGGATATCCTATGGCCATCGCCGATGTGGACAGGGACGGGATCGCCGAAATCATTGTCCAAAACGTTGACAGCGGATACCTTCGCTGCTATCATCCCGATGGGACCTTGCTATGGACTTCTACCTGCTCCGAAATCAATGTCAACCATTACACAATCGAGGATCCCATTTTAATCATAGATGACGTGAACTGCGACCATATCCCAGAGGTTTGGTCTAACTACAAGATTTTCAATGCTGTGACAGGTGTAGAGCTGCTGGTATTGCCTGAACTTATCGGCTATTCCTGTCTTTTTGCGGATTACTGGAGCAACGCTATCATGCCTGTATTTGCCGACTTCGACAATGACGGCATATTGGAACTGGCCGGAGGCAACAAGGTCTATAAGCTGGACATCACCAATAGCAATGGGACTGCGGGGAACAATGCCACCTTATGGAAAACTATCACAAACGATGGTATTGGTGACGGGCTGACCTCCGTAGCGGACATTGATCTGGACGGCTATTTGGACGTGGTAGTAGTGCAGGACAGCCTGATGTACGTTTGGAAACCTTATACTGGTGCCGGCAGCAGTCCTGCGTTACTAGCCAGTACTCTCTACAATTCCCCGGTCGCCGGTTCCCGCGCCTTGATCACGGATGTGGACAATAACGGTTATCCGGAGATCCTTTTCACCTACGCCACCAAGGTTGCCGCCTACCAATTTGTTCCTACCACCCAAAGTCTGCAGCTGTTATGGCTGAAGAGCAGCAGCGACAACTCAGGCGCCACCACCATGACTGCCTTCGACTTCAACCAAGACGGGTTGATGGAGATTGTTTATCGTGACCAGACGGACTTGCGCATCATGGACGGCATCACGGGCGAGAACAAGGCCACGATTGCCTGTCCAGCGCCCACTGCCGTAGAGTGTGCTGTCATTGTGGATCTGGACAAAGACGGGGAGGCAGAGATCGTGGTATCCTCCTGCACGGCCGACAACCATGCCAAGATCGTGGTCTTCAAGAGTCCTCCAGATGTCCATTGGGCCCCCGCCCGGCATGTCTGGAACCAGCATGCTTACAACATAGTCAACGTTCATGACGACTTGACCATACCCGCGCACAACTTCCATCCAGCCACCATCTTCACCGATCCCGAAGGTGTGGTGCGCCGGCCCTTCAACAACTTTCTGCAACAGGCCACCACTTTGGACCAGTATGGCAGGCCCTTCATAACGGCCACCAATTTGGCCATCACCCCCGAGCCTGAAGTGACCCTAGCAGGAGACGAAGCGCGCATAGAATTGAGCATCTGCAACCATGGCGACCTCGACTTCTATGCTCCGATAGCCATCTCGTTGTACACCAATACGGGAGAGGTGGTGCAGACCGAGCACCTTGCACAAAGCCTCCAAGTGGGCGAATGCGAGTCTTTCAACTTGACGTTCGACCTATCGGTCCTGAACGACTACGAGAATCTTTTTCCACTCCACATCATGGTGAATGATGACGGCCACGGTCCAGCACAGTATGGCGGATTGCAGGCCGAGTGCGACACCACCGACAACGCCTGTTATTTTGACGGGCGCCCTTGCAAGGTTATGGTGTCCAACGTCATCACCCCCAACGGCGACGGTATCAATGATGCTTTGGAACCGCAGTTGGAAGGGGATTTCCTCAGCATGACGATAGAGATCTACAACCGCTGGGGCAAGCGGGTTTACCGGCAAGAGGGCAATGACAATCTATCGTGGGATGCGGCCGACCTCCCCGACGGGGTCTACTACTGCGCCATCGAGTACCAATGTATGCTGAACAGCAAGAAAAAAAAGAGCTTGAGCACCAGCGTGACGGTGGTACGGTGAGTGGATTGTTTATCATTTAATGACAAAAATTGGAGGATGTGCAGAAAAAAGTTTATCTTTGCATCCGACAATTATGAGACATTCATCTCACATATTATTCATTGCACTTATTCTGTTTTTTCTCCAGACATGGGTAGGTGCGCAGGTTCAATATCCCGACAACATTGTTCCTGCCGATTGCTCCACCGATGCCGTACAGCAGCCTTGGGACGCCCAGGTCCTGCACTTTGTCAACGACATCCATTGCTACTACGTGCCTTTAGTGGGAGATATCGATGGCGACGGCATGGTAGAGATTGTGGCTGGCAAGGCTATCACCAATGACCACTACACCACG
>JAGCGA010000009.1 GCA_017649855.1 Bacteroidales bacterium | reverse complement strand
TAGTCGCCCGAGGGGGTGTAGGTGCGGCCGTGCCAGGTGTAGGAACCGCAGGAGGATATCGGGATTTCGGTATGAGCGGGATTAAGAATGGTCAGGTGCAGCGTCACGATGCTGTCGCAGCCGTTGGCGGCAGAGAGCGTGTCGGTGTAGTCGCCGGAGGCGGTGTAAGTTTTATTGTGCCAGGTGTAGGAGTTGCAGGAGGATATCGCGATTTCGGAATGGACGGGATGAAGGATGGTGAGGTGGAGGGTGACGATGCTGTCGCAGCCGTTGGCGGCAATGAGCGTGTCGGGGTAGTCGCCCGAGACGGTGTAAGTTTGATTGTGCCAGGTGTAGGAGTTGCAGGAGGATATCGGGATTTCGGAATAGGCGGGATGACGGATGGTCAGGTGGAGGGTGACGATGCTGTCGCAGCCGTTGGAGGCGGAGAGCGTGTCGGTGTAGTCGCCCGAGGCGGTGTAGGTTGTGCCGTGCCAGGTGTAGCTATTGCAGGCAGCGACGGCAAGGTCGGCGAAGACGGGAGTGAGACAGGGCGGGACCACCTCGATGCTGTCCGTGGCGACAACGATACAACCATTATCCCAATAGGTTAGCAGATCGTAGGTATAATGCCCTGACGATATAGGGCCATCTTGAAAATAGGTATTGGTAACCTCGCCGAGGGTGGCATTGTTTCTTTGGATGGTATAGGAGACTACGGACAGGGACTGATCCTCAATGGTGGCTTTCATCACTCCTGCAGGATAGTTATAGGTAGACCAAATGGTATTCGAGCTTGAGAGATGAAGACCCACAATATTGTTTTCATAGGAGATCAGTGTTCCTTGAATGGAAAATGGAAAACTCTGTTGTCCGGAGGCACATTGATACACTACTCCAATCCACAACTCTTGGGTTGCATCAATCACAATCGAATCATGCAGGTCAACCGTATTCCACACACCCATATTCAGGTCTTCAACATCAACCTGCTGGTCAAGAATCATCGTTCCGGAGTTCAGCACACTATTATTCTGAATACTGCCACCCACATAAACCCGGACAGCACAGGAATTGAGCCCAGCCAAGGGGATAAACGAGACTTGGGTCAGCCTTTTCAGGTGATAACTTGTCAGGTCGGCGGGTAGAAACCGTTGAACGGCCTCTGTCGGGAGCGTAGTTCCCAAATTAAAACCAAGAACCGTATTTGAAGAATCTTTAGAAATCTTGTAAGTGTTGGAGGTCAACACAGGTTCAGGCCAAGAGATATTAACAGTGTCTTTATCCTGAGTCAGGCTCAGTGATTGTGGAGCGGGACATCCATAGGCCATGCCAGTCAGAGAAATATTGGCCGTCAAAGCATTAGCCGTCAACACGAGTTGGGCAGTCTCCGTAACCATTTGGTCGGACCATGCCGGATCATAGCGCACATAGAAGGTCTGACCTGCCGGATCAAGCCGGATGCTCTGGGACATATTCAGAGAATCCAAGCCCACGCGGAAAGAGCCGGAGGTGGTGACCTGGACAGAGTCTGTGATCAAGAGTGTGGAGATTTGGACTTGCTGGGCGGGGCTGGTGACGCCTGAAGGGGTAAAAAAGGAAAGACTGCTGCAGTTCGTCTTCAACATGGGCGTATCTGCCTGAATGCCCACCAACATCGCATGATTCGAGTTAAACGTATAGTGCGTAGTGACTAAACTGTTGATGTTGAAATAGCCGTCATCGAGTCCGCCCCATCCCCAGTTAAAATGAAATAAGTCATCACTATCATAGCCATCACAAACGAAAGCGTGACCACCGTTGGAGCCATTTCCTCTGTACATAATGGGGTGCAAGAGATTCAACTCGGCTTTCATCATAGAGATCCAGACAGAGTCCGCATAGTCGGACCGTCTTCGAAAAGTTCCGGGGGAATAGCCGAAATAGTTCTGGAGTGCTCCGTTCACATCTTCCAAGGCGGCGCCGCTAACTCCCGGACCGAACAGCATGGAGACACTTACCGCACAATGATAAATCAACTTGGAGACTTCATTGATCTGATTGCTGGCAGAAGAGGAGGATATCTGGTTCGGCATCAGATTGTATCTATATTGGGTATTCCCAAAGTTGACCGACAACGTACCATATTTCATCAAGGTATAGCTCTTGCTACCTAAACCATGTGACGGGTATTGCCAATAACGGATCACTTGGGCCATCATCGTGGCCACACAGCCGGCATAGACATGCCCGTTAGGGCCTAACGAGTCTGCGGGGCACGCGTTGTTGTAATAGGCATTCTGGTTCCAGGTGGTGGAGAGCAGCGGAGCAATCACCACTGCGCGACTTTGAGTCGGGGCAGTCTGATATAACGACGTCCACAGGGCTTGGTTGGCGGGCACTGCAGATTTGGTTGTGCTGATGACACTGCAAACCTGCTGGCGAGTCTCCTCCAGCCACTCCCGAAGCGCTTCAGGCATGTGAGTCGTGTCGAAGGCCGACTGGGTAGAGTATGCCAGCACCGGCTTGATGCGATCATCGGCGGACAAGATCACAAAACCATCGCCAACATTATATATGTATAATGTATTGACAAGCCCTTTGATGAGTCCGGCATGGTCCTTTCCTGTATAGATAAGGACAGGCTGGAGGGAACGATACGCGGCGTTATCCGTTTTGCTCTGATAAAAATGCAAGGCTACCTGCTTGGCCACAGCCGTATCTATCGGAGCGCCTTGCAACACCAAAGGAGCGAACACCGACAGGATAAGGACAATGATTATGGCAAATAGATTTTTTTTCATAGGACAAAGACTAAGTCCGTCTTCTGGAAACGATAGTGGCAACCATTTGGATCAACATCCACAACAGGCCTAAAGCCATCAAGCAGACGGCTGTTTTAGCTATATAATCTCCATGCTTCGTGTAAAAGGTAATATGATTTTGCGCACCGACCACCGTCTTCCAGGCAGTTCTGGTATTATAATCGGTGACGGTAAGCGCATCGCCCGTCGGGGATATCACGGCGGAGTTGCCTCCGTTGGCGGAGCGCACCACATAACGACGGTTTTCCACCGCACGCAGCCGCGACATCTCGTAGTGTTGGAAATGGCCCGGACTGTCGCCCCACCATGAGTCGTTGGTGATGACCGTCAGCAATTGGGCACCGTTCTTGACAAATTTACGGACCAAGTCACCATAGATGGACTCATAGCAGATAGCCGTTCCTACCTTCAGTGGCTTTCCATCCACCTCGATGGTGAAGACTTTCTGAGCCGTATCCCTGCCCAGGGTACCGTTATAGCCTCCCAACTCAATCATCAGATCGGCCAAGAACCCGAACACGTGCCTATACGGAAAAGCCTCCGATCCCGGAACCAGCCTGCATTTGTGGTAATGGCCATTATAGCCATCTTTGTCAAAACACATGGCCGTGTTGTAGTGCTCTCCATAGACATGCTTGCTCAGTTGGGTCGAAGTGTGGGTGGGATGATCCAGAATCTCAAAGGTGGAGAGTCCCAGCAAGAAATTCAACTGCGGATACACCTTCATCAGACTATCCATCCAGACAAAACATCCGTATGCCGAGGGCGACGGCGGCAGCTGGTTGGTCACCATCGACTGCAGGGAGACCGTATGCGGGAACACATCCTCCGGACAGAGCACCAGATTTGTGCCATCAGACAGCAATGGGGCAATGAGCGAATCCACGCGCTGTGCATGTTCCAGGTTGGTCATCACAAACTCCTCCTCAAAGTTGTCGGTATTGGGCTGCACCACCACCACGGAGACCGGCGTGCTGGTGTCGATATGCTTCAGACAGCTCTTGTACTGGATGCCGGAAATCAGCATCGGAAGGAACAAGAGGAGAAATGAGGACACGGCAAATGTCCATATCTTTTTCCGATTCTTCGCAACGACAGCTTTGATGAGATAATAGAGCAGGAAATTGACGACAATCACCCAAAGTGTGCCACCCAGCGCACCGGTCACCGAATACCACTGCACCATCTGCGGGCATACCGCAAAGACATTCCCGATATTGAGCCAAGGCCAGGTCAGCTCCCAGTTCAGATGCAGGTACTCGAATGATATCCAGAAGGCAGCGAACAAGATGGGATGCAACCAGCGTTGGGGCACCCATTTGCGACTGGCATGCCATAGGGCAAAGACCAGTGCCATCAGCAGCGCATTCACAAAGACTGCGAAGAGTCCGCCGGGGATTGTCACATAGGAGACCCAATAGGTGGTGATGGCATTCCAGACCACAAAACCAAGATAGGAGAAGATAAAACCTTTCCAAAAAGCGACCTTGCTGCCATTTTCCAGAAGTCTATCGCTGACAAAGAAAAAAGGAATTAGCCCGAAGAAGACCAGGAACGGAAGTCCGTGGGGATACCAGGAGACCCCGAGAAGCAAGCCGCCAAGCAGGCTGATCAAAAGGATTCTATACCATTTCATCGATTAATGAATAACATTATTGTTGGTTGAACTTGTCGATGCCGGCGCGGAGGAACTGGATGTATTTGTCCTTGTCGCGCTCATAGTAGGTAGGCCCTGAGAGAACCTTACCGTCCGGATCCACCACAAAATAGCAAGGTTGGGAGTTCTCGTGATAGATGGTCTGTTCGATATGGCGGTTCTTGGCGCCCAGCATGGTGATGGGATCACCGTCGGCATCTTTCAGCTTTCCTTTCTCATTGTCAGGCAGTTCAATGATCTTGTCATCGGCGTAGAGCGTGCACACGATGACCTCCTCAGCAAAGATGCGGCGCACCTCGGGATCGATCCAGACGGCGTTCTCCACGTTGCGGCAGTTGGTGCAGCCGTGGCCGGTGAAGTCCAGGAACACGGGCTTGCCCTCTTTCTTGGCCACGCGCAGGGCTTGGTCGTAGTCGAAGTAGCCCTTGATGCCGAAGGGGATCTCCAGTTTGTCGGCATACAACGGCTCCTCCGTCCACTGGTAGGTGGCACCCTGACCGCCGCCATTCGCCGCCATTTCGGAGCGCACGATGTTGGAGATGTCAAAGTCCTGGGTCGTCATCGGCGGCAGCCAGCCGGAGATAGCCTTCAGCGGGGCACCGAACATGCCGGGGATCATATAGACGACAAAGGTGAAGACGAAGATGGAAAGGGTAAACCGGAACCAGCTCTTCTGCACGGGATACTCGTCATCCAGCGGGAAGCGGATCTTGCCAAGCAGATAGAGGCCCAGCAAAGAGAAGAGCACAATCCAGAAGGCAAGATAGATCTCGCGGTCGAGGATACCCCAGTGGTAGGTCTGGTCAGGCACGTTGATGAACTTCAAGGCAAAGGCGAGCTCCACGAAGGCGAGGATCACCTTGAGGGTGTTCATCCAGCCACCCGACTTAGGCAGTTTTTTCAGCAGGCCCGGGAAGAGGGCGAAGATGGTGAACGGCACGGCGATGCCCAGTGAGAAGCCCAACATGCCGATGATCGGCTTCAGGAAGGATCCGCCGGCTGCATTCAGCGCCACGGCACCCGCGATGGGCAGCGTGCAGGAGAAAGAGACCAGCACCAACGTCAAGGCCATGAAGAAGATGCCGGCGATACCGCCCTGGCGCTGACGTTTGGCGGAGCCATTCACCCAGGAACTGGGCAATGCAATCTCAAAATAGCCCAGCAGAGAGAAAGCAAAAATCAGGAAGATGACGGCAAAGAGCAGGTTCGGGATCCAGTGCGTGCTCATGATGTTGCCCAGGTCGGCGCCGAAGATAGCGGACAGCACCAATCCGAAGACGATGAATATGAGGACGATGAACAGACCGTACAGCAGAGCGTCGCGTTTGCCCTTATGCCCCTCCTTGGAGAAGAAGGAGACCGTCATCGGGATCATCGGGAAGACACACGGCATCAGCAGGCCGACCAAGCCACCCAGCACGGCAGCCAGGAAATAGCCCCAGAGGGACTCCTCCTTGTCGGGCTCGGCCTGGGCCGGTTGCGGATTTTCCGATGCAGGGGCGATGGTGGCGGTGGCCGTATCCTCCACGGGCTCTTCCACTTCGGCAGAGGCGACCACGGCAGGATGATAACCCTTCAGCTCAAAAGAGAACTTCTCCTCCACGGGCGTGCAGCGACCATCAATGCAGGCCTGACCCGACAGGGTTCCCTTGATCTGGAACGGTTGGTCGTCTTTGACCTTTACGCGCTGTTTGAATGTTACTTGCTTAGAGTAAAAGTTGGAGTGGGCATCCAGAAGGTCGTCATAGTCGCTCTGCGGGGTCGGCTCGGCCACTTTGCCCATGCGCTCGTATTTGGGCGATGCCGTGAAGTTGAACACCAACGGATTCTCGATCTGCCTCTCCCCTTTTTTCTGCGCATAGAGGTGCCACTCAGGTTGTATGGTAGCCTTGAACTGCAACTCTGCCACCGTGTCGTTGATCTTGGTGGAAGTATAAGTCCATTTTACGGGAGATTCCTGTGCAAGAAGCGTCAAGGCGCTGATGCAAATCGCAAAAAATGTGATAAACAGTCTTTTCATCATCTTTTAATACCTTATAAAATAAAAGAGCGCAAAAATACAAAAAATCCAGAATTTTAATGTACTTTTGCCAGCGAATTATTGACACGCAAAAAATGAAAAAAGACGACACCTATTCTTTCGTAAATGCCAACATGAAACTGGCAGATGCCGTAGCACAATATAAGAACCTCATCACCCTGTTTCCCCGGCTCGGCATCTCCTTGGGGTTTGGCGACAAGACCGTCAGCCAGATCTGCGAGGAGAACCGGATTTCTCTCCCCCTCTTCCTGCTGGTGAGCAATGCGTATGCCCAGAAAGACTACAACCCGGACATCGAGGCGCTGGTTGCCTGTCCCATCATCGACATCGTCAACTACCTGAAAGCCTCCCACGAGGACTATCTGAACTATAATTTCCCGCATATTGAAGCCCATCTGGAACGGATCATGCAGGATTGGTCTCCCAAATACAAAACCCTCATCACCAATTTCTATGCAGATTACAAGCATGAGGTAGCCCAGCACTTCAAACATGAGGAAGAGACCGTGTTCCCGTACATCCGGCAACTGGTGGAAAAAGGGAAAAACAAAAACCGGCCCAAAGGAATCAGTTTCGACAAGCAGCACAGCGAGATTGAGGACAAGCTGCAGGACTTCACGAACCTTCTGATGAAGTACATCCCGGCCGACAACCGCCAACGGGAGCTGATCAACATGCTGATGGACATCTTTATGCTAGCAGAAGATATTGAAAACCATACCATTATGGAAGATAAAGTCTTGATTCCCTATATTAAATATCTGGAAAGCCATGTCTCATAATTATAAAATAGTTGTTGCCGACCCCTCCCCCACCGTACTGATCGGGCTTTCCTACATG
This sequence comes from Bacteroidales bacterium, assembly GCA_017649855.1. Classification (GTDB taxonomy): domain Bacteria; phylum Bacteroidota; class Bacteroidia; order Bacteroidales; family WCHB1-69; genus F23-D06. The sequence goes on along the minus strand of JAGCGA010000009.1, from coordinate 36,409 downwards.
ATCAAGGAACTGCCCGACTATGAAGTGGTGCTGAAATCCACCGACATGCATACGGTGATGACCCGTATTCACCTGACCAATCCCGACATTCTCATCATCAACCCGCTCATGATCGACTACAGCAAGCGGATGATGATTCGCGACATCTTCCACGACCTGCCGGGGATGAAAGTCATCGCCTTTGCCTCCATCTATTTTGAGAGCCCGTTACTGAAGCAGTATGACGGGGTGATTGAAATCAACGACAACCTCCAGCGGATCAAATCCACCTTGTCACAGGTCATCCGGACTTCGCGCAAGCAGTTGGAGGACAACGACTCTCCCATGTTGTCAGAACGGGAAAAGGAGGTGCTGGTATGCCTCTCCCAAGGCAAGAAGAACAATGAGATTGCCGACAAGCTGAACATCAGCGTACACACCGTCATCACCCATCGGAAGAACATCATCCGCAAGACGGGCATCAAGTCGGTGGCTGCGCTCACGGTCTATGCCATCCTCAACAACCTCATCGACGAGAAAGACATACTTTGAGAGTTAAGAGTTAAAAGTTAAGAGTTAAAAGTTAGAAGTTCCTTGCAAAGTTCATAGTCAAGGTTTATAGTCAAAGTTCAAGGTTCTTGGCTACATATTTATAGGGCCTGAAAATTTAGTGTTGTTTGATATCATAAATTTTATATATTTGCAACCTTAAAAATTTTAGGTCTGAGTTCATATAAATATTTAGAAATCAAATAAGTAAGTAGAAAGATGAAAAACAACAAAGGACTGATTTTATTCTTTACCGTGCTACTCGCGCTGGTATGTTTGTATTGTCTCTCCTTCTCTTTTGCCACCTGGCGTGTCGAGAAAAAGGCAGAACAGTATGCAAATGACCCTCAGGCTTTGGAGCAGGTAAAGACGCTGGCAAACGGTGACTTGATGCTTGAGAAGCACTTGACGGACTCCATCATCGATGCAAGAACCCGTCAGTATCTGACCGAGCAGAACGACAAGAAAGTGTACTTGGGAAACACCTACAAACAATGCAAGTACAAAGAGTTGAACTTGGGTTTGGACTTGAAGGGTGGTATGAACGTCACCTTGGAGATCTCCCTGCCCGATGTGGTTCAAAGTTTAGCCACCAACAAGGAAGACCAATTGTTCACCACCACTTTTGAGAAATCCGTTGCGGACTTTGAGAAGAACAGTGACAACGATTTCATAGACATCTTTGTGAACAACTTCAACGCCCAGAAGAAAGCGTTGAACATGAACAATGCCAACCTCCGCACCTATTTCGGCGAGCGTTCCGGCATCAAAAACGCCACCGACCAGCAGATCATCAGTTGGTTGAAGACCGAGTCGAGTGAGATCGTGGACCGTACCTTCAAGATCTTACGTACTCGTATCGACCGTTTTGGCGTTGCCCAGCCCAACTTGCAGAGACTGCAGGGTGGCCGTATCTTGGTGGAGCTCCCCGGTGTGAAAGAGCCGGAGCGTGTGACCGACCTCTTGAAGACCACGGCCAAGCTGGAGTTCTGGCAGGTGTATAACGAAGTGGTAGGTGGACGCACCATCCAACAGCGTTTTGCCATCGCTGACGCACAGCTTGCCCAGCAGTTGCAGAACAAGAAGGACAACCCGGAGACTGTGGCTGACAGCACGGCTACCGACACTACCGCTGCTGCCATCAGCGCCCTCGCCGCCAACGAAGAGGAGGAAGACGAGGAAGATGACGTCATCGACGAGAGCCAAGGCGCCATCCTCAGCAAGGCTGTGGCCATGGACGGCTTCGTGATCGGCTATTTCAAAGAGTCCGACATGCCCGCCATCAACCAGCTCCTCCCTGAATTACAGAAGATCTTAGGCGACAACAACGTGGTGTTCTACTGGGGATCTCCCGAGAAGAGCCATGACAACGCCTATCCGCTCTATCCTTTGAAGAAAAAGAACGACCGTATTGGACCGTTGTTGAGTTCCGAGACCATCGGCGGCGCCCGCGTGGTGCGCAACGCCCGTCAGGATGTGGACCAGAACAACCGCATCGTGGTGAACATGTCCATGGAAGACCAAGCCGCCGACGAGTGGCGCAAGATCACCAAAGAGGCTGCCGAGAGCGCCTCAACCAAGGGTGTGACCTGCATCGCCATCGTGCTGGATGAATTCGTCTATTCCGCTCCTTCTGTCAGAAGCGAGATCCCGAACGGTAACTCCGAGATCTCCGGTAACTTCACCATCGAAGAGGCTAAGGACCTTGCCACCGTTTTGAACTCCGGTAACTTGGAGGCCCGCGTTAACATCGTGCAATCCGAAATCGTAGGTCCTACCCTCGGTAAGGAATCCATCCGTTCCGGTATGCTCTCCTTCCTGGGTGCCTTCATCCTGGTCATCATCTATATGTTCTTGTATTACAGCCGCGCCGGTTTGGTGGCCGACATCGCCTTGTTCGCCAACGTATTCTTCATCTTCGGCGTGCTCGCCTCCATGGGTGCTGTGCTGACGCTGCCTGGTATCGCCGGTATCGTCCTGACCCTCGGTATGGCCGTCGACGCCAACGTGATCATCTACGAGCGTGTACGCGAAGAGGTGCGCGCCGGCAAGGGCATCCGCGTCGCCATCGACGAAGGTTTCAAGAACTCCTACTCCGCTATCATCGACGGTAACGTGACGACCTTGATCACCGCCATCGTATTGTACATCTTCGGTAGTGGTCCTATCCAAGGCTTCGCCACCACCTTGATCATCGGTATCCTCTCCTCCCTCTTCACGGCTATCCTCATGTCCCGTATGATCATCGAGGCCCGCCTGAAGAAAGGCAAAACCATCGAAGTGGGCAACAAGGTCACGATCAACGCCTTCACCAACACCCACATCGATTTCCTCTCCAAGAGAAAATACTTCTATATCCTCTCCGGCATTCTGTTCCTCGTCTCCATCATCTCCTTCTGCACCTTGAAACTGCAACCCGGTATCGACTTCACCGGTGGCCGTTGCTATGTGGTGCGCTTCGACAAGGATGTGACCACGAAAGAGGTCCGCGCTGCGGTCGCCAAGGAATTCGGCGGCAACCCTGAGGTCAAGACCTTCGGTAGCAACGACCAGATCCGTATCGTCACCAACTACAAGATCGAGAGCAACGAAACACAAGATGACAGAGAGTGCGAACACAAGCTGTACAATGCTTTGAAAGGATTCTATGCAAAACAAGACCTGACTGAGAAGGACTTCACCAACCTGACTCTTGACCAGCGTGGTATCCAGTCCTCCCAGAAGATTCAGCCGACCATCGCCCGCGAGTTGCTGGCCAAGTCCATCTGGGCCGTCCTCGCCTCCCTGGTGCTGATCTTCATCTACATCGCCATCCGTTTCAAGAACTGGCAATTCGGTCTCGCCGGCATCTTCGCCCTGTTCCACGATACGTTCCTCACCATCGGTATGTTCTCCTTGTTCTACAAGATCATGCCTTTCTCCATGGAAATCGACCAGAACTTCATCGCCGCTATCCTGACGGTGATCGGTTACTCCATCAACAACAACGTGGTGATTTTCGACCGTGTTCGTGAGAACCTGGCCCTCTATCCGAAACGTGAGAACTACGACAACTTCAACGCCGCTATCAACCAGACCCTCGGCCGTAACGTCAACACCGCCGGCACCACCTTGGTGACCCTGTTGGTGATCTTCATCTTCGGCGGCGAGGTCATCCGCGGCTTCATCTTCGCTATGTTCGTGGGTATCCTCTTCGGTACCTACTCCGGTATCCTCATCTCCAGCCCCTTCGCCTACGACCTTATCCGTCTCGGCGGTGGCAAAGTGAAGACTGCCAAAATAGAGAAGAACTAAGACCCTCGACATCTATTGTCAACCCGATAAAAAAATATTCGGAAGGTTACTCACTTTCCGAATATTTTTTTTATTTTAGCGGGCTTTTATTTAAATGGATAAATCTAAATCTGTATGAAGCTATATAAATTCATCCTGCTTTTTGCATCTATCTTATTGACAGGAATTTACAGCACAAACGCGCAAGTCCTCAGAGAAGCTGACAACCTATTTCGCGATTGTCAATATGAGAACGCTTTGGAGCAATACAAGAAGGGAATCAAGAAGCTGCAGTCCAACCGTGTGGAGATTCAGCGTGCTACCTTCCAGATTGCCGAGTGCTATCGTATCATGGGTGACCTGAAAAAGGCGGAGCAACAGTATATCCGTCTGGAGAAGAAGAACTATCAGAAGGACAACCCCATGATTCTCTTCCATCTGGGCAGCATCTACAACACGCGCGGCGACTATGACTTGGCGTTGAAATACTACAACAACTACAAGAAGCGCGCCCCGGAAGACAGCCGGGTGGAAGAGCGCATCCAAGGTTGTCAGAATGCCAAGATGTGGATGGAGAACCCTACCCGCTATGAGGTAGAGAACCTCAAGAAGTTCAACACTCGCGAAGATGAATGGGCTCCCCGCTGGGGCAACGACGAGAAGCGCAACTGCATCATCTTCTCCTCCAACCGCGAAGGCTCTGTGGGCAAAGGCACCGACCAGTGGACAGGCATCTCCTTCTCCGACATCTACATCTCCAACAAGCCGAAGAGCAAAAATACGGATTGGCCCGGCGAGTGGTCTCCTGTGACCACCGTGGATGAGGGCGGTACCCTCAACACCGGCGTCAACGAGGGCGAAGCCTGCTCCAACCGCAAAGGCACCGTCTATTATTTCACCAAATGCCCGCAAGACAAGAAGAAAGTTCAAGGCTGCTACATCTACAAGTCCATGAAGAAGGGCAAAGCATGGGGCGAGGCCGAGATCGTCGAATTGGGCGACTCCGCCTACAACTACGTGCACCCCTTCATCAGCGGCGATGAGCTGACCATCTACTTCGCCTCCAACAAGCCGGGTGGCTATGGTGGCTACGACATCTACAAGGCCACACGCGCCAAGAAATCGGCCAAGTTCTCCGACATCACCAACCTGGGTCCGAACGTCAACACTGCCGGCCAGGAGATCTTCCCCTGCCTCCGCAACGACGATGAATTCTACTTCTCCTCTGACGGATGGCCTGGCATGGGCGGCCTCGACATCTTCGTCTCCTACATCAAGGGCGGCGAGTTCCAGAAGGCTGAAAACCTGATGTCACCCATCAACTCCAACGGTGACGACATCGGCATCATCTTTGACGAGAACGAGGCTATCGACCCGCAATCCAAATCCCCTTATTTGGCCAAGGGTTACTTCTCCTCCAACCGTGATGGCGGCCGTGGTGGCGACGACATCTACTACTTCCTCCTCCGCCCGCTCGTCTATACCCTCTCCGGCTATATCCGCGACAAGAACAACGGTCAGTACATGGACGGCGTAGAGGTTGAGATCCAAGGCACCGACGGCACCATCTACAAGACCACGACCGATGTGAAGGGTTATTATCACTTCGACAAGTCCAAAATCTTAGGCAATACCTCCTACGACATCAAGGTGGTGAAGAAAGGCTACTGGGAGCAGGGCAACACCGCCAAGCAGACCACCATCGGCCTGACCGAGAACACCGACCTCAAGCAAGACTTCTCCCTCGAACCTATCCCGGTCGAGCCTATCCCGCTGCCTGAAATTCTCTACGACTTGGCCAAGTGGGATCTGAAACCGCAATATAAGGACTCTTTGATGTACCTCTATAACATTATGATCAAGAACCCGACCATCGTCATCGAGTTGCGTTCCCACACCGATGCCCGTGACGATGATGACAAGAACCTTGTGCTGTCTCAGAAACGTGCCCAATCCTGCGTGGACTTCCTCGTCAATGAGAAAGGTATCGCCGCCGACCGTATCGTGGCCAAGGGATATGGTGAGCGTGTTCCGCGCCGTCTGACCACCGACATGTATTCTACCTACAATGGCAAGAAATACTTCTTTGCCAAGGGCACCTACCTGACCGAGGACTACATCAACAGCTTGTCATCCAAACCGGAACAAGAAGCAGCCCACCAGCTGAACCGTCGTACCGAGTTCCTCATCTTGCGTGACGACTATGTGCCGAGTGCTGAGTCTTTGGCCGCTGCTCAGGCTGCCATCGCCCTTGTCACAGAGCGTACCGTGCCTGTGACCATCGCCGGCGATGTGGTGAAAGGTACCTGCTTTGCCAACAACAAGTCTATGGAATTCCAGATCGGCAACAACTCCGACGAGATCTTCATGAACTACACCGACGCCACCCGCTTCCTGAAAGAGTCTATCATCAACCTGAATGACTTTGAAGAGAAGTCCGGCGCCATCAAGCAAGAGGATGGTAGCATCATCGAGGGCGCTGTGCTCTACCTCGAAGAATTGCGTGTGGGTGACGACTATGAAGAGAATGTGAAAGTGACCGTGAAGAAGGGACTTCCTGCTGCCTTCATGATCGGCGAGAACTTTATCCAGGATTCCTGGGGTTCCTACACCGTGGACACCAGCCGCAACATGATCATCTTCAAATAAGATATACCATATATAATATAGTAAGAGCTGTCCTATCGACGGCTCTTTTTTTTTCGTACTTTTGCAGCCCTTTTTAGATATACCTATGAACAAGAAGTTATTTGCTGGCGTCATCGCCATTTTGTCATTCTTAGGATTAGCTTTATCCTCTTGCAATCAAACTCAGATCAAGCCTTTCAACGGAGTGCTGGATTCCGTTTTCAAGACGGAGGCACCTGATCCTGTCAAAAAGATTGTAGGTGAATTGGGATCTGACAAACAATATGAGAAACTCATGGACGAAGAGAGTGACCTTGTGGGGGTTTACAGTATTCTAGGCTTTGCGGATGGCACCTCCTCGGAAGGATATGGGATAGTGATTCATAAAGACGGCGTCTGGTCCGCACTCCCGGAGATCTGTCATGGCAAAAACCCCTTGGCCAGATATGATGCAAAGAGCAACTCGCTCTGGCTGACCGGAGGCGTCATGGAAGGCACCGGTGTTTTGGTGGAAAAATTATATCATATCAAGTTTCATGACGATGGCAAAGCCTACATCGCGGGTGTCATAGACCCGTATTTGATGCAAGAAGCGCTTTGCCAGAAGTTTGGCTATTCCATCAAAGATGACAAAATCACCTTCTATGCCGGGGACAGACAACTCTGTAGTCGTGAAAATAAAGAGCAAAACATGGGCGGCATGGACGAGGATGCGATATGGATGGGCGAACAGCTGTTTTACGATATCAGCGGTGACGACCTATATGTCTATTTTATACCTGGTTTGAAATTTGTGACAGGGTTGGTGCTTTCCTATGAGGACATGCCCACTTTAACGGCCAGAGTGACGATAGACAAGGATGGCAAATTCACCTTGTCTGATGAAAACTCCGTTATCTGGCCCTTTGAAGGCAGCTTCAGGGATGAGGATTATGGCGAACCGAACCTGGACATCTCCTATCGCAGGAATGATGGGAAATACAATGTTCAGATCGGGATTCCGCGACTTACCACCCTGGATGACGGCATCGCGGTGATGGGTGATGACGGTCTGGAATTCACCGCCACTGACGCTGCCGGGAATCCTATCGGCGGGTTGATCACCTTAAAGGGTGACACTGCGGTAGTGACGTTCACCTCCACCACATGGACGCTGATCGAACAAGGCACTTCGGTCAGATATATCCGATAACGGCATCATCACCCCCACGCATAAATTATTCAACAAGACCCAACCATTCTGTTATAAAGTGTACCTTTGCACCCTGAAAATTTGTAGACACTATGATCAAAACTGACATACCCGTATTACTGCTCACAGGCTACTTAGGCAGTGGCAAGACCACCCTGGTAAACCATATCCTCACCAATCGTCAAGGCATCCGTTTTGCCGTCATCGTCAACGACATTGGCGAGGTAAACATTGATGCATCCCTCATCCAAAAAGGCGGTGTGGTGGCGGAGAAAGACGACAGTCTGGTGGCCTTGCAGAACGGCTGCATCTGCTGCACCCTCAAGATGGACCTGGTGGATCAGCTGACCGACCTCGTCAAGATGCAATGCTTTGACTACATCGTCATCGAGGCCAGTGGCATCTGCGAGCCGGAGCCCATCGCCCGCACCATCTGCTCCATCCCTCGGATGAACCCCAAATATACGGAAAACGGCACCCCCACCCTCGACTGCATTGTCACCGTGGTGGACGCCTTGCGCATGCAGAGCGAGTTCGCCTGCGGCGATGACCTGGAGCGAAAGAACCTGGACGAGGAAGACATCGAGAACCTCCTCGTGCAGCAGATCGAGTTCTGCAACATCGTGCTGTTGAACAAGATCTCAGAAGTGAAACCCGAAGAGGTCAACCGCATCAAGCAGATCATCAAGCACTTGAACCCTGGAGCCGAGATCATTGAGACCGACTACGCGGATGTGGACTTGGCCAAGATTATCCATACGGACGCTTTTGACTACGAAAAGGTCTCCATCTCCACGGGCTGGGTACGCGAGCTGGAACGTGCCACCACGGAGGAAGAGGAGCGCGAGGCCCGCGCCGACCATCATCACCACGAGCATGACGATGATGACGAACATGAGCATCACCACGATGATGATGAAGACCATGATGAAGAAGAACATGGCCACCATCATCATCACCATCATGACCATGAAGAGGGAGAAGCGGAAGAGTATGGCATCTCCACCTTCGTCTATTATCGCAGGAAGCCCTTCAAAGTGGTGGAATTCAACAAATACCTGGCCAAGGACCGTCCCAAGAACATCATCCGCTCCAAGGGAGTGCTCTATTTCAAAGAGTACCGCGACATGTCGTATCTCTACGAGCAGGCGGGCGTGCAGCAGAAGCTGACCGAGGCGGGCCTCTGGTACGCCACCGCCCCCGAAGAGGAACTGATGCAATTGATGGTTGAGGACCCCAACTTCATGCACGACTGGGATCCGGAATATGGCGACCGCATGATCAAGATCGTCTTCATTGGCCAGAACATGGACAAAGAGCAAATAACCAAAGAATTGGACAACTGTTTAGCGTAGGATTATGAGTAACGTTCTGTTAATTGGAGATATGGTCGGATATGGCAACTTGGGAATGTCTGCCATGGTGCCCATCCTGACCAAAATGGGATACAGGGTTCTCAGGATGCCCTCTTCGTTGGTGTCCAACAACTTCAGCTATGGTCAATATGCCGTGCTGGACACCACCGATTATATCCGGGAGTGCATCGCCATCTGGGAGCGTCAAGCGTTCCCCATCGATGCGGTCAGCACAGGCTTCCTCGTGTCGGAGGCACAGACCGCCCTCGTGGCCGACTATTGCCGTTCCCTGAAAAAGCGCGGCACCACCATCTTCGTGGACCCCATCATGGCTGACGACGGCAAGCTCTACAACGGCATCACCCTCAAAACAGTGGAATACATGCGCAGCATGTGCAAGGTCGCTGACGTGATCGTACCCAACATGACCGAGGCCACCTTCCTGGCAGGCCGTTATGAAGGCAAGACCTCGCTGACCTCCGAAGAGGCTGACGACCTCATCATGCTCCTTCATCACATGGGTGAGAACTCCGTCGTCATCTCCAGCATGGTCATAGACGGCAACAGCTGTACCCTACTCTATGATGCTTACCGCAATGAGACCTCCATCCTGCCCTACAAGATCATCCCGATACAGTTCTCCGGCACTGGCGACATCTTCTCTTCTATCCTGATGGGACACTTTCTGCGAGGCAAATCCTTGGCACAGAGCGCACGGATAGCCATGGACTTCGTGTCGCACGTCATCGAGGAGGAGCAACAATCCGCCCACCCTGACAACGGCATTCCCATTGAGCGGCATCTAGATGAGATCCGATAACCGGGGAATCATTCACCCTGGCAGCTAGGACAGCGGATGGTTTTCGCGCTCCCATTCCGCCAAGACCATTTTCAGTTCCCAGTATTCATAATCCTCCCCGAGCACATTCCGGGCCTCCGACAAGGCAGGATCTTCTGTCTCGGAAAAATATTCTTTGATCACCGCACATTTGTCTTGGCTTACGAATTGGTCAGCGTGGTAATAGCCGCGCCCAACAAAGCGAGCCAGATGACCATATATGGTTGAAACTACCAGATGGCGTTCGGCAGCAATCTCCTCCACGGTCATTCCTTGTTTGAACAGGTCGAGCGTGGTTTGGTAGGTATCAATCTTAGGCTTGGCGGGCTTGGGCATCGGTTCCGGCTCCTCGTCTTCCACTTCAGCGTCCTCATACGTGCGAACAAGCTCCAACAACTCCTTGGCAAAGGCGCTCATACGCTTCGGTCCCATTCCTTCAATCTTTCGCAAGGCAGCCTTGGTCAGCGGCTTCTCCTGCGCGATAGCCTTCAAGGTTTTGTTAGGGATTATCGAATAAAGCTCCACGTCAGCCTCCTCCGCCTTGGCATCGCGCCACGCCCGAAGGATGCCATACAGATCTTTGGCCCCCTTGACGACATCTTGCAACTTAGCAGGACGGTCCCGTTTCTCCGCCTCCAGCATCTTGGAGGCCTTGACTTGACAATACTCTTGCAGGGACCTTCCTTTTTCAAGGGCCTCCAGGCAACCGATTTTCACCAAGACGCTATCCCGCAACTGCGTCAGATTCTCTTGCAGGGCGTCATTGACAGCCTTGACATCGGTTTTCAGGGCTAGCTTCTGGAAGGCATCATACTGTTTAGACAGATGATCCCGGAAATAGGAGGCGGCCTTCCTCATCCGATCCTGCAGGGGAGCATTTTGATCATACAAGGCCTGCGCGTGCAGCTGCCGTATCTGGGGCTCAAACTTCATGGCCACATCGCTCAATTCCTGGCGCATCCCGTCATAGATCTGCAACAGTTCCTGCGCCAATCCATCGTCAAACAACAAGAAGTTCTCTTTGACAAGGTGTATGACACGGCCCACGGCTCTTTGTATGCCTAGGAAGTCGACCGCCTCAACCAGGGTCTCCAGTTCAAAGGCCTGCCGCAACCCATTGACCTTCTCCCGGGTAGGTTCCTTCTCGGGCATCCTGCTCACAAAGGAATCCACCATATAGTCGTTCACGAGTGCGCTGGGCGACAGGCGGGTTTTGAGAACCAGACCTTGCAGGGAGGTACACCGGCTGAGGGCCACATAGACCTGCCCGTGGGCGAAGGCCTGTTGTGCATCCACGATGAGCTTGTCGAAGGTCAGCCCCTGGCTTTTGTGAATGGTGACGGCCCACGCCAGTCGCAACGGGATCTGGGTGAAACGGCCAATCTCCTTCTCCTCCACGCTTTGGGTCTCCTCATTCAAGGAGAACTCAAAATTCTGCCAGGTGATCATCGGCACGGTGATGCGTTCTTTGCCGCAAGTAACCTCCACGGTCATGTTCTTTTGGTCAAAATCCGTCACCCTACCGATTTTACCATTATAGAAAGCCTTGTCCGAAGAGGGGTCATTCTTGACAAACATCACCTGTGCACCCACCTTCAGTTCGAGCTCCTCCTTCGTCGGGAAGATGGCGGAGGGGAAGATGCCGGAGACCTCTGCTTTGACGACAAAAGGTTTTTTCTTGATCGCGGCAAGACGGCTATTGTTGATTTCGTCGGCTTGAGCGTTATGAGTTGTAAGGGTGATATAGCCGTCTGTTTGCTTGAAGTCAGGATCGTACCGGCTGTTCAGCAGATGCAGGCAGTCGGCATCCATCTTGTTGTCGCGCACCTTGTTGAGGAGGGAGATAAACTCAGCGTCATGCTGGCGGTAGATGTGGTCCAGCTCCACGCAGAGGTAATCGGTATTCTGGAGCACATGGCTGCCGAAGAAATAGACGGTCTTGTAGTAGGGGGCCAGCACCTCCCACTCCTCGGGTTTGGCCACAGGGGCGAGCTGATGCACGTCGCCGATCATGAGGACTTGCACACCGCCGAAGGGCTTGGCGTTGCGGCGGGCACGGCGCAACACGGCATCGATAGCGTCGAGCACGTCGGCACGCACCATGCTAATCTCATCAATAACCAGCAGGTCCAGGGAGCGCATCAACTGTAGTTTCTCGCGCCGCAGCTTCTGGAACTGCGCGCTGACATGGCGTGCAGAAGCCTGTGTCAACTGAGCATCCTCCGGCAATTGCGGACCAAAGGGCAGCTGAAAGAAAGAGTGAATGGTCTGTCCACCAGCATTGATGGCTGCCACACCCGTGGGAGCCACCACGACCATCCGTTTCGGGGTCTTGGAGGGCAGACTCTTCAGGAAGGTAGTCTTACCCGTGCCCGCACGCCCTGTCAGGAAGATGTGGGCCTGCGTGTACAAGACCAATTCCTCCACAAAGCGCAGTTTTTGATTGACAAAGTCGGTCTGAGTGTTTGTAGTTCGGGAAGTCTTCATCATTTCAAATATTAAATTTACAGGTTGCAAAGATACAGTAAAAAAAGAAACAACGAACAAATTGAGACACAAAAATAGGCAATCGTATACAAGATGCCATCTGATATCGAGCATCGGTGCCATCTTGTATCTAACTCCCAAAAGATATCATCTTTTTTTATTATAGAACTCTGCTCAATTCACTATTTCATGGTATCCTCATTTCTTCCGACTAGTGTTAATTTTGCGAATTAAACATTCATCTTATGAAAGAACTTCTATCCACGCTCATAATTTTATCATTACTTGCTATCACACAAGAAATTACAGCACAGACAGCTCTCAACATCCAAGACACCGCCGCAACAGCAAAAGACTCCACCAGAAGTCGGAGCCGTTTCACCATTGGCGGCTACGGAGAAGGCGTGTACAAATACAACTTCTACAGCGACAATATGAACCGATACTCCCATGCCGACAACTACACCGATTCGAAAGGACATGGGCGGGTGGACTTGCCGCATGCCGTCTTCATGTTCGGTTACGACTTCGGCCGCGGTTGGACCTTCAACACAGAGGTGGAGTTTGAGCATGGTGGCACCGAGTCGGCAGTAGAGATTGAGACGGAGGAGACCGGCGAGCACGAGAAGGAGATCGAGCGCGGTGGCGAGGTGGCCTTGGAGCAGTTCTGGCTGCAGAAATCGTTCCTGGACTCCAAGCTTAACATCCGGGTCGGCCATATCGTCGTGCCGGTGGGTGGCACCAACAACGCACACCTTCCCAACGAATATTTCGGGGTCTATCGGCCCGAGGGGGAGAACACCATCATCCCCTGCACCTGGCACGAGACGGGCATCGAGTTATGGGGACGCGTCAAGGGTTGGCGTTACGACCTCATGGTGATCCCTGCCCTCAACTCCAGCATGTTCGACGTGTCGGGATGGGTGCACAACGGCTCTGCCTCTCCGTACGAGTTCAAGGTAGCCAACAAACTGGCTCTGGCCGCCCGCGTGGACAACTACAGTGTCCGGGGCCTGCACATCGGCGTCAGCGGCTATGTGGGCAACAGTTTCCGCAACGATGTGGTCACCAACGAGCACTCCTCACGCTATGACGACGTCAGGGGCACGGTGGTCATCGGCGGACTGGACTTCAGCTACATGAACGGAGGATTCATTGTGCGGGGGAGCGGTCTTTACGGCTACTTGGCAGACGCTGCCCTCATATCCTCCTACAACGTCACCTCCTTGGGCAGCCGCAACTACGAATACCCATGCACGCTGATTGGTGCCTCCGCATGGTCTGCCGGCGGCGAGATCGGCTACGACATCTTGAGTCCTATCAAAGAGAGAAGCCGCATCGCCAACCGCCAGCTCTACCTTTTCGCCCGCTATGAGTATTACGACTCCTACATCCCCGCCCCTATGCTCACGGACTATCAATGGACCGACCGACACTGCATCAGCGGGGGCGTCAACTTCCGACCCATCCCTGAGATCACCATCAAGGCTGAAGCGGGCATCCGTCTCCTGAAAGCGCAGTACAACAACGAACCCTGGGTCGCCTTGGGCATCACCTGGGCCGCATATTTCAAACACGACACAAAAAAATAATCTTAACATAACATCACTATGAAAAACTATTTCCAACTAATCATCGTAGCCATTATGGCTTTTGCAGGGATCATGACCTCCTGCAATCATGGGGGCAGCTATCTTACGGATGAGAAGCAGGCTGCCATCTTGAAACAGTATGTGGACCACACCATCGCGCCCACCTACAACAATCTGGCCAACCAGACAGAGCAGCTGGTGAACGACCTTCGGGCTTTCAGGGCCAGCCATTCACAGACCGACCTGAACAAAGCCTGCAACACCTTCCTGACCGCCCGCGCGTGGTGGGAGAAAAGCGAAGCTTTCCTCTTCGGTGCCGCCTCCGACTTCGGCATCGACCCGCATATCGACTCCTGGCCGCTGGATGTGGATGCCTTCAACACCATGATGAGCAACACCGCCCAGATCCAGGCTATGGATGCAGAAGACGGGGATGTGTATGCCGGCGAGAAACTGGGCAACTCCCTGCTCGGTTTCCATGGCATTGAGTACATCCTCTTCCGTGACGGCAACGTCAGAAGTGCCAGCGAGATCACCGATCTGCAGATGATCTACGCCATCGCCGTGGCCGGCGACCTGCGCAACCGCTGTTATCAGCTGGAGGTCAGCTGGATAGGTGACGACGCCCCAGCCTCCCACAGAGCAAAGGTTGAAGAACTGGAATTGAACAGCACCGTCAACGGCGGCAGCTATAGCTATGGTGAGAACCTGATGAAGGCCGGCAATCCGGGCAGCACCTACATCAGCACAGCCAGTGGTCTCATGGCCATCGTGGACGGATGCAAGACCATCGCCGACGAGGTAGGCACCTCCAAGATCGGCAAGCCCTACAACGGAGAAGACATTCACTATATCGAGTCTCCCTACAGCCAGCGTTCCATCGAAGACTTCCTCAACAACATCATCAGCATTGAGTATGCCTATTATGGTGGTGTGGAGGGTTCTCAAGACGAGAGCAACTCCCTGCACGGCTACATGAAAGCCCTCAACTCCGACCTGGACAATCGTGTGGTGGATGCCATCAACCTTGCCAAGGCCAAGATCCAAGCCATGCCGATGCCGTTTGTCAACAACTACACCAATCCCGCCAACGCTGCAGCCATCGAGGCCTGCCAAGCCTTGGACGACATCCTTTCAGAAGTCAACACCACCATTAGAAACAACCAATAATATCCGTTCATCATGAAGAAAATAGCATCTTTAACCCTATGGATGGCACTGGCAGCCTCAACGGTACTCTTTTATGCTTGTAAGCCAGAACCCGAAGAAGCTCTTTCCTGGTTAGAAGAAGAGACCTACGCCGGAGGCAAGTTGGGAACCACCTTCAACAGTTCCTCTTCCGCCTACGAAGATCCCGCTCCAGCGGTCAACGACATCGCGGCCTTCAAATATGGCGAATACCTCTTCGAGCGCAACTTCACGCAGAACACCCCGCCCTTCAACGGCTTGGGACCGCTCTACATCCGCAGTTCCTGCATCGCCTGCCATCCCGGATACGGCCATGGCAAACGCATGGACCGCTATGCGGCCAACGACTGGGGCAACGGCTATCTGCTGGTGGTCACCGACCAGAATGGCAACTATGTCTCCTCCCTGACGGGCATGCCGCAGACCAAGGCCACCCCGCCGTTCAAGGCACCCATCGACGAGTCCCAGATCCAGATCAGCTGGCTGAACTACACCGACGATTGGGGCAACACCTTCCCCGACGGTGAGACCTACAGTCTGATCTATCCAGAAGTATATATCCCTGCATCAGCCTATTACGTGCCCTTGGAGGTCAATGGCGTAGAGATCCCGTATGGTAGCGAGGTCGTCCGTTTGGAGTCCACCATCGGCATTTACGGCACCGGCCTGTTGGATGCCATCCCTGATGACTCATTGAAGGCCCAATATCTGAAAGAGGCCATGGCGGGGGCGAACCTCAACCCGGCCATGTGGGCTGGCACCGATTGGGCTCCCACGGGACTATATGGGAACACCGGTCATCCGAAACGCTTCACCTACGCCTGCTCCCGCGGGCCGCTGCAAGACGGACCCGGCGCCAACGCCATCTGGAACATCACCAATGTGACACGTAGCGACCGCCGCAAGCACTATATGACGGAGACTTACGCCCGCATCGCCTCTATGGATCCGGACGTGCAGGCTCAGTTCTACCAGTACTATCCCGAGTTCAACCAGACGGGCAACCCCGAGACCGACATCTACAACTACCTGATGAGCACCAACTTACCGGTAGAGATGAGCAATGACGACTATGTAAACCTGATGATCTGGCATCGTGGCTTGGCCGTGCCAGCTGCCCGCAACCTGAGCGACACCACCATCCAGCGAGGCCGCAAGCTGTTCCGCGAGATAGGCTGCGCCTCCTGTCACCGGCCCAGCTGGACCACCGGCCCCGACCGTTTCACAGATCCCAACGGCTTCTTCACCACGGGTGACCAGCGACTGCCTCGCTATCCCAACCAGAAGATATGGCCCTACTCCGACATGGTGCAACACCGTCTCTTCATGAAGAACGACATCCGTACCGGCTGGTGCCGCACCACTCCCTTGTGGGGCCGCGGCCTGTCCGCCATCTGCACCGGAGCCAGCGACCGTCTGCACGACTGCCGCGCCCGGACCGTCATCGAGGCCATCATGTGGCACGGCAGCTCCCAAAGCGACGCCCGCAAGTCGGTGGAGAAATTCCGCAACCTCAGCAAATCCGACCGTGACGCCATCGTGAAATTCATCGATGCCATCTGATCAGCATTACCATCCCGTAGAGACGTTCCATGGAACGTCTCTACATTTCACCATATCACATCTCCACATTTTTCCTATTTTTGCAACCTCTTCTTTAATTTTTAATCCTTAATTTGATGAAAATCCTTCGCCATATCCTCTCAATCCTGATGATTGCCTTGGTTGTCGTCATGGCAGCAGGCACCTTTATTGAAAGATTCCACGGTAACGAATACGCGCTGAGCCACATCTATAGCAGCTGGTGGTTCGTGGCACTGTGGGCATTGCTGGCCATCGGTATGCTGGTCGCGATGATCACACGCAAAAGCTGGCAACGGCCGGTCGTCTGCGCCCTCCACACTTCTGTCTTGTTGATCCTGCTCGGCGCCCTGCTGACGATGACCACCGGACAGCACGGCGAGATGACGCTGCAACCCGGGAAAAGCACCAACCGTTTCACGATTGAGAAGCATGGCGCCACCCGCGAGGCAACGCTGCCCTTCCAGCTGACACTGGACCATTTCGATGTGGAGACCTACCCGGGCACCCACACGCCGATGGACTTCGTAAGCTATCTCCAGATCACCGACAAGGGCGAGGTGGAGGAGGCCAAGATCTCCATGAACCACATCCTGAAACATCGTCACTACCGCTTCTACCAGAGTGACTACGACGAGGAGGGCAACTCGGTGCTGGCCGTGGCGCACGACCCCTGGGGCGTCGGTGTCACTTATGCAGGCTACATCCTGCTGTTTCTCGCGATGGCAGGACTCTTCATCGAACGCAACAGTCCCTTCCGGCAACTGCTGCGAAAGACTGCCAGTAAAACGGCAATGCTGCTGTCCTGCCTGACGATAGCCGCGATGCTCCCGGCAGCAGCAGCCAACGGCAAGCCCGACGTTCTGCCCAAGGCCAGCGCCGACAAGATGGGACAGCTGTACGTCATGTACAAAGGACGCGTGTGCCCACTGCAGACCCTGGCCAAGGACTTCACCACCAAACTGTACGGCAGCGCCCACTATCGCGGCTACACCCCAGAGCAGGTGCTCAGCGGATGGCTCTTCTACCCTACCCAATGGCAAGAGGAACCCATGTTCAAGATCAAAGGGGATGAAGTACGGAAAAGCCTCGGCATCAAGGGCAAATACGCCAGGCTGCGGGACTTCAGCGACCCATACGGCGAATACAAACTCGAGAAGATCATACAAGACCTGCCCATGGGCGACCCCAGACGCAAGAACTACCGGGCCGCCGATGAGAAATACCAGCTCATCACCATGCTGCACAACGGGCAACTGTTGAAGATGTTCCCCCATGCCGACAGTCTTCAGGAAATCACCTGGTATTCACAAAACGACCAACTCCCCATAGAGATTCCTGACGACGAATATCTGTTCATCCGCAAGCAGCTGAGCCTCTGTCAGGAGTATGCGGTGACTGGCGACTACAAGTCGTTGGACGAGGTGTTGGGGAAGACCCTTCTCTACCAACGGAAATATTCGTTAGGCAAGGTACAGTCCCAAACATCATACCGGGCGGAGCGCCTCTACAATCTATTGACCACCGGCCGTTGGCTGGCGATGGTCAACATCACCTTAGGCCTGATCTGCTTTGCCGCCGCCCTGATCTGCATCGGCAAGGGACGGAAGCTCTACAAGCCTGTCCGCTGGGCTGCGGGCATCTGGATGGCCTTGCTATGCCTCTACCTGGCCTTGGTCTTTATCCTACGCTGGATTGCCGGTGGCCACGTGCCCATGGCCGGCAGCTTCGACTCTATGAACCTGCTGGCCCTGAGCGTCAGCATCCTTGCCCTCATCCTGATGCGAAAATACGAGATGGCCTTGCCCGCGGGCCTGCTGATCACCGGCTTCGTGCTGTTAGTGCAGATGATGGGCGGCTCCAATCCTCCCGTCACTCACCTGATGCCCGTGCTCACTTCCCCGCTCCTGAGCCTGCATGTCACCGTGATCATGATCGCCTATGCCCTGCTGTTCTTCATCATGCTGAACGGCATCAGCGCCGTGATCATGCGCATCACCCAACCCGACAAGCTTAACTACCTGGAACGCCTGCAACATATCAGCATGATCATGCTCTACCCCGCCGTGGCACTGCTGGCAGCCGGCATCTTCATCGGCGCCGTCTGGGCCAACATCTCATGGGGCAACTACTGGTCGTGGGATCCCAAGGAGGTATGGGCACTCATCACCCTCCTGATCTATGCCGCTCCGCTGCACAACTCCGTATGGAAAGCATTCCAAAAGCCGATGTTCTTCCACATCTACAGCATCCTGGCCTTCCTGAGCGTGATCATCACCTACTTCGGAGTCAACATGCTCTTAGGCGGCATGCACAGCTATATGTAGAAAAAGTTACCGGTTGGCAGATCCCAGCACCAAAGCCGTTCTGGATGGGATATACAGTTCCAGGCTGCGCTGACCTCCGCGTTTGCGCGACGGATAGACAGTCCCCTCCTCCACATTGCCAAAACCATGATATTGCTTGTCATCGCTACTGAGCAGCAACCGATACTCATTTTCGCGACAGGGGATTTCATAATCGGCAAACGAATGGGTCGGATTGAAGTTGAAGACGAACAACAATCCATGACGCTCATAGACGAGCACCTGATCCTGACCGTTTTCAAAGGTCTTCTGCGGCAGCGCATCCAACAGATGGTACTGGTTCACCAGATGCACCATGTCGCGGTCGAAACGGTTCAGGCCGGAATACTTCAGCAGGTTGTCATCGGCCAGGTTCCACTGACGGCGAGCATACTGGTACGACCATCCATTGCCCTCACGGGGAAAGTCTATCCACTCGGGATGACCGAACTCATTGCCCATGAAGTTGAGATAGCCTCCGGATGCCAAAGTGAGCGTGATCAGTCGGATCATCTTATGCAACGCCACGCCCCTGTCCACCAGCAGGCTATGTTCCAACACCGACATCTTGTCGTACATTTCCTTATCAATCAACCTGAATATCAAAGTTTTGTCTCCCACCATCGCCTGGTCGTGGCACTCCACATAGCTGATGGTTTCCTCCTCGTTACGCTTGTCGGTAAGGTGGAAATAGATGTCGCCCACACCCCACGCCTCGTCGGGCAGCTTCTTGACCGTCTTGACCCAGTAGTCGGCAATGCCCATCGACATGCGATAATCAAAGCCTATGCCGCCTTGCCGGGCAGGGAAAGCCATTCCAGGCATGCCGCTCACATCTTCGGCAATCGTCATGGCATCCGCGCGCACGGACCTGACCAGATTGTTGGCCAACGTCAGATAGACGAGGGCGTCTTCATCCACATTATCATCGAAATATTGGTCATAGTCTACAAAATCCACCCCGAGACCATGATCCCAGTAGCACATGCTCGTCACGCCATCGAAGCGGAATCCGTCAAAATGGAACTCTTCGAGCCAGTATTTGAGGTTGGAAAGCAGGAACTGGATGGTCTCCGTCTTGCCGTAATCAAAGCAGCGGGAGTCCCAGACGGGGTGTTGTCCCTTTTCGCCGCTATGGAAGTAGAGATGGTCGCTGCCGTCAAAGAGGGAGAGGCCCTCCTTTTCGTTGCGGACAGAATGGGAGTGAATCACATCCAGGATGACGGAGATGCCGGCAGCGTGAGCCGTGTCGATGAGCTCCTTCAACTCCTCCGGCGTGCCAAAGCGCGAGGAGGGGGCAAAGAAGTTGGAGACCTGATAGCCGAAGGAACCGTAATAGGGATGCTCCTGAATAGCCATCAGTTGTATCGTATTATAGCCTAATGCTTGGATGCGGGGAATGATTGTCTCCTTGAATTCCCAATAGGAAGATATCTTGGCTTCCGAAGAGGACATGCCCACATGGGCCTCATAGATAAGCGGATGGGCAGGCTTGGCCGGATTGGGATGCTTCCATTGGTAGGGCGCGGGATTCCATACCTGGGCACAGAAGACTTTCGTCTGTTCGTCCTGCACCACGCGGGTGGCATAGGTAGGCAGGCGCTCGTCAGCACCGGAGGACCAGACCATCCATAGTTTATAGAGCATGCCGTGTTTCAGCGCGAAATCTGGCAACTGGATCTCCCAGTCCCCATTGCCCAGCGGAGTGAGCGAGAAGGAAGGCTGTATCTCCCAATGGGAAAAGTCACCATAAAGATAGATGGCCTTGGCATTGGGGGCCTTTTCGCGGAAGACCCATCCCGTATCGGTCTTGTGGAGACCATAGTAGAGATGACCGTTGGCAATGTCTGAAAGCGGGCACGCACCGTCCGTCAGCGACAACTCGCGCAATGTGGCACGCTCGCGCCTTTTCTGCAACTGGCGGGTGAAGGGCTTCAGATAGGGGTCCTTCTTGACCAGCTCCACCGAGAATCTGTTCACCGTATTCATGGCTATCGGTTCGTCGTGTAAATGAGATCATACTGTTCATCCCACCATGACATCATCTCCTTGAAGTCGGGATACTCTTTAGGCATGATGGTGTTCTGCGTAACCGTCAGCTGGCGCAGCACGTGCATCGTGTCGCCATGGACGTCATATTGGATGTGGATCGAGCCAAAGGGATACTCTTTGGCGATCTCATAGGACTGTGTCACCCAGCGGGCGCCGGCGGGCAGCCTGAGGTCGTATTCGTAACGTTCCTCCACCAGCGGGGTGAACAACGGCACGGCCCGGCCTCGGGTCAGACGGGCCGCCTTCACCGGAGTGCCAGCCACCGAAGGCTTCACATCCAGCTGGTAATAGCCATTGTGCAACGGCGTCACCTTCGTCTTCACCGTCGGCTCCTTGGCCGGCCTGAGGGTCTGTTGCGACGCCTCCGCCTTCCGCATCGAGACAGCGGACTTCAAATCCACTGCCACTGCAGCCGAAAGGTCCACCTGCACTTTGGGAACGGAAAGTTCATCCATATCCGTCCGCATGGAGATAAAGTTGTCGGGGGCTCGCCGGACCTCCATCGGCACATTATCCGTGTAGGAGGCAGAGATGTAGTAGGGACGACCGTCGATGTTCACCTTGACCGCGCTCTGCACATCGTCCATCATCCCTTCGTAAAAGAAACCGAAATCACAAGTGAAACCAGCCGCCTGCAGCATCTGCGCCAGCAGCATATCCAACTCAAAAGGAGTAGCACAAGTGCTGTTCCAGACGGTATACGAGGAGGCCACCAGATAGTTCACATACTTGATAGGCAAGTGGTTGACATGAAAGCGCCAGGCCACATAATCCCGTATCGCCAGCATCTGCTCCACCTTGGTATCACCCTCCTTGACAATCTCCTTCAACACATCCTGGAACAGGTCGGGGTTATAGTAGAGAAAGCCTGTCTGATTCGCCAGCAGCTCGGCGAAATAGGCAGGACTGGGGATCGTCGTGACAAGCAGATAAGGCAGATATCCGGGGACCAGATAGGCATCTGCGGGCTTTTGCGGCAGGTTCTGGAAGACCCACTGCATCACCATCGTGTTCGTATCGGTACGTTTCTCCGAGAACTGCTCGATTTGCGCATCATAGTTCTTGAAGTAGAGGATCGGAAACTCATCGGGCACCTCCACGTTAACCTCATAATATTCGATAGGGGCATCCTCATACAGGTTGATTTGTTCCATCAGCTGAGGGAAGAAAATGGTCTGGGTGTGAATGGTATAATCCAGTACGATGGTGGCATCATACTCCAGGGCCGTGTGGGTAACCACCATCTCGCGCATGGAGTTAAAGCGGTCGCAGTCGGTGCAGCCATAGGGAAGCGAGGGGTTGAAGGCATTGGCCGGGGTCTCCACCCGGCTGCCGTCCTTGCGAATCGTGTAGGCCTCATGGATGGTCAGCGTCTGGAAATCGGAGTTATAAGGGATGAAGGTCTCGCCGTAAGTGTTGTAGAAGGCATCCAGGGAGAAGAGCTGCAGCTCTTTGCGGAAGCGCACGTCCACGGTTCCATCCTCATGTAGCTTATAGCTGCGCACAATCTTGTGATAGACGGCGTCGGGCTGTTCTCCGGCCATGGCAGAGGTGACGAGCAGGATGATCACGAAAAGGGATAATATCTTTTTCATTGCTGTTAATCTGGTTTTAAGGTTCGACGATAGATACTACAGGATGGGTTTGATCACAATCAGCGGGGTGTTCTGGAAGAACTTCTGATTCTCGACCACCGTACGATAGGCGGGCCAGTCGGAAGCCTCATAGACCCGCTTGCCGAGGCGGATGTTCTCCTGGAAGACGAACTTGTTGTTTTCGAACTTATAGCCGCCATCGAAGGAGATGTCCTTGCCTGCCAGCTGGCGGTGTTTGGGCATCTTGGCGGAGGTATAGCCGGAAGGCAGGCTCATCGTCTCGTAGAGGATGACCTGTCGGGAACACCGGTCACTGAAGGGATAGTCGCGTTTCTCCAGGCTGGTGTCATAATAGAGCTCACGCATGGCGAATTTGTAGAGGCCGCGTGCCAGCAGCGGGGTCACCACGACCTCGCGGTCGCTGACCGTGGCATAATGCGGGATATCGAACTTGTAGGTAATCTTCACCGGATGCTCGAGGTATGTCTCCTCGTCGGAGTACTTCACCGAGCGGAGGCGCACGTTGGGATAGAGGCTGCGCATCTGAGCCTCCACATTGTCGTGCCACTCCGACTTGCGACCACGGAAGACCGAGCGGACGGTCCGGTCAGACTGTCCCTCCGCGGTGATGGTCACCGTGCCGGAGAGGGTGCCGTCCTTCTTGACCTTGGTGTTGGCCACCATCTTGAGGTAGTGGTTCTCGGGACGGGAGGTCGGGGTCTTGCCGAGGGTGGCGCCCTGCGGCAGGCCCATCAGGTAGTTCTGCTGCTGTTCGGCGCTGGACCAGAGCTCGCGCACGCCGGGCACCCACGTGGGATCCAGCAGCTGATAGTTGCCGTTGCGCCGCTTGACCACGGTGACGCAGTGGTTGAACTGGTCGGCGGGGATGTCGTCAATGCGCTCCCCGGCCATCGTCATGGCAGCGAAGGCCTCAAAGCCTGCCGCGCGCAGCATGCTGATGAGCATGCCCGCCTTGTCCTTGCAGACCCCACAACGGTCTGTGTAGTTCATCTCGCACTTGTGCAGCGTGAAACCCTCGCCCTCGCCCATGGAGATGCCGGAATAACGCATGTTGTCAGCCACCCAGTGCGTGAGGATGGAGATGCTGTCATTCTCGGTCTTGGCCTTCTGCAACAGACTGTTGACCTTGGCCTTCACCTCCTCGGTGGGCACAAAACTGCCATAATCCTCATTGACGCCGTAGAACCAACGCGACTTGGACTCCCAGTCCTGGGCGGTGGAGAGCAGCAGCTTGGTCTGGATGTCGTTGTTCGCCAGCGTATAGCACGGTGTTTCAATCGGCATAATCCCCCGTTTCACGAAGGTGTAGAGGATGCGTCCGCCATCGGCCACCGCCTGCTTCTCTTCCAGCCGGCCATTATAGACTGCATAGCGCAGTTTCTTGGCTGCCAACACGTTGACCTGATAGACCTTCTCCATCACGGGCTGGTCGCTCCAGAAGGGCACGATGTCGTAAAAATGGCCCCGCATGGGCGGGATATATTTGGCGTCAGGGTCTTCCCCACCCTGCAGCAGGGCGTAGGAAAATCCCTTCTTGTAGGTCTGCACCTCCACGGCATCTCCGGGCTCCAGACGACCCAAGTCCACCATCTTCTGGCGGGCGCCCCAGTAGATCATATGGGCGGGCGCGGGATAGTCAAAGACGGGCCGGTCAACCACCTCTCGAGTGCCGTCCTTGCGGAAGATGACCACCTCCCGGATCTCGACGTATGCCGACTGCGGATCATAGTCCATCTTCACCGTGTTGAAGTCGCGGGCTCCCTCGTCGGTGAGTATCTTCCAGAGCTTGTGGTTATACACATGGCTCAAGCCACTCTCCTCCATCATCACAGAGGTACTGTCGAAGACCGTCACGATGTCGTACGCCTGGAAGTCTTTGTCCTTGACCTGCGCCAATCGGTCAGCAGCCGGCTGGGCAAGCCCGCACAGCGCAACGGCCATCATGATCATCAGTAAATAGAAACGCTTCATATCATTATTCAATTAGTTATGGTTATGGGGTTGGGTTAACGTTGCCATCACATCAGATTGTCACGGAAATCATGATGCAACGGTATCTTCATCACATTCTTCAAGACATTGGCCTTCACATTGACTTGGAAACGCCACCCCTTGCGATAGCCAAAGGGTATCCAGCTGAACTCCATCTCCCAGCAGTGCATGTCGCGATAGACATCCACCGAAGTGTAGGAGAAGTCTTTCTGGACAAAGTCATATCCCGTGGTGAATCCCAGCTTCCACTTCTTGGTCACATAGAAGTCGCCCACCACATTGAGGGTATGGACCATATTGTGGTTATAGAGTATCGTGTCCAACAGCCGGTAATAGTTGAGATTGTCGGCGATGCCGTACGTGAAGGTATAGTTGAAGGTGAACGACCAGGGCAGGCGGGCACGGGCAGGGCTCTGTGCCGAGGCATTCTGATCGGTTTTCCGTTTGAAGGTGTTCTGGTCGATGCGCCAGTTCAAGGCGATGCTGAAGTCGGTGGAGGAAAGACGGAAGAGGCGGTGGTTGGCCTTCCACTCGGTAGTGTTGCAGCGCACGCCATTCTCGTTGATGATGTAGGGGTCAAAGACAAAGTTGAAGGTCAGGTAGAGTTGTCTGAACAGGGTGCTGCGACCGGAAACGGAGAGCCGGGACCAGTTGAGCGAGTCGGCGGCCACGTTGTAGTTCATGGAGACATTCAGGTTGTCGAAGAGGGCAATCTTCTTGAAGCCGGTCACGGTGTCGCGTTTGGAGCGCACCTTGATTTCAATGTTGTTGCCGAAGGAGAGTTGCACCAGCGCTTGTGTGTGCTGGTTGCCGGCGCCGAAGATAGCTCCGTCATAGCGCGAATACTCCACATACTCGCCCCGGACAGGGTCAAAGTAACGATCGCGGGTGCTCTTGTTGAATGCCGGCTGGTAGGTCAGGTTGAGCACGGGTGTCACCACATGGCGGATAGCGTAGAGTCCTCCCTTCTTGAAGGTGTACATCACGTAGATCTTGGTGGTCAGGTTGGAGGACACATGCAGGTCGTGGAGGGCGGAGAAGCCCCGATGGAGGTAACGGTTGACGACCGCATAACCCACATCGTCCACACTGTCAATGGTCATATCCCGAGTATAGTTCTGCAGATACCAGCGCTCGGTCAGCGTCACCGTGGTGTTCCAGTTGATGAGCTTGGCAATCTTGATGGGGATGGTCAGGGGCACCGTGTGCATCATGCCGACGTTGATGTTCTCCCAGGTCTCGGGCTTGAAAAACAACGAGTCGTAGGTGTCTATCTGTCCCGTAAACTGGGAGGTCCACTTCAGGGAGATGTTGTCGTACCATTTCAGAGAGCCAGCCTTGTTCCTCTTCCGGAATGGATAGAACTGAATCACCGACATGTTGACATCGGGCAGTTTCATGTTGATGGCCTTCGTGCCGGTGTTCTGCGAATAAGAGAGGTTGGCATCTACAAAGAAAATGTCGCGGGCAGAGGTGGAGACATTGATAGAGGAGGTATATTGGTTGGAGAGATAGTCTTGGGTGGAGGTCATATTGTATCTGGAGTAGTTGGAACTCACAATGTCCACGTGGGCGTTGAAACGGGTGGTGGGATGAGACTTGACATCCTGCTGGTGATTCCAGAAGATCTTGAAGTCGTTGGAATGGCGCCATGTGGAGTCTATGAGCCG
Source organism: Bacteroidales bacterium (assembly GCA_017649855.1). GTDB lineage: Bacteria > Bacteroidota > Bacteroidia > Bacteroidales > WCHB1-69 > F23-D06. Next base: position 10,072 of record JAGCGA010000009.1, on the reverse strand, counting down.
CTCTCCGAGATAGGTCTGGGAGAAGGCTGCCTGGACCTTGCCCTGGCACTTGTAGCGGTAAACGTAGTCAGACTGAGCCTTGATCGCCCAGCTGCCGCGGGTATAGATATCGGCAGACAGGAGCAGGTCGATGTTGTCGTTGATGCCGAAGTAGAAGCCCAAGTCTTGCAGATAGAAACCCAGGGACGAGGACTCGCCGATGCTGGGCATCACGAGGCCGGAACGGCGGGTCTTCTCCAGCGGGAAGAAGCCGAAGGGCAGCGCCAACGGGGTAGGCACCCCTGTGAAGCTCAGATAGGCCGGTCCGATGACGATCTTGTCGTGTTGGATGATCTTGGCTTTGGTGAAGGCTATCTCATAGTGCGGGTTCTCCAGATCACAGGTGGTATATTTGCCATTCTTGATGAATGCCTCCTTGTCGCCCATCTTCTTGACCTGCTCACCATGGATAAAGCCTTCGTCCTCCGTGGTGATGACATGGCTGATCTTGCCTTTACGTGTCGTGAAGTTATACTTGATCTCGTGGGCCTTATATTCCATCTCTCCCTGCTTGAAGACGGGATTGCCGGTCAGCTGTCCGGAGGTGTCCAAGACGCCTGAGGCATAGAGTTCGTTATTGCGGAAGTCGATCTCGATATAGTCGGCGCGGAGTTCCATATCCTCATACTTCACCACAGCATCGCCGAAGAGATAGGTATAGCGGCGCTGCAGATCGTTGACGGTGGAGTCGGCAGCGCTGTAATAGACGATCTGGCTGATAGCATTCGGCGACAGTTTCTTGGTGTTATTGGCCGCCTTGAGGAGAGAGTCCAGCTGCAGGCTGTCCAGGCGAGGCGCCACCATAGACGAGTCTGTCTGTTGCGGGGGCTTCCGCCTGATAGGTCGCTGCGCATACACAAACGACACCCAAAAGGTCAGAAGAAGGCATAAAAGCACTCCCCTGAAATATAAAAAATCGCTTGTGTATAATTTTTTCTCCAAGAACGAGTTTATTAGTGTAATTAATATACTTTTGCTAAAATATTTAAAACGGCAAAAATACTTAAAGTTTCAGAACTATGAACAAAAAAATAGGGTTCTTATTGTGTTGGGTGATATTTTTTATGGGCGGGGTGCTCTGCGGCCAGACAGAGCAGAAACCGTTCAAGGTGGTCATCGACGCGGGACATGGCGGACATGACTCCGGCTGTCTTGGATCCCGATCCAAGGAGAAGGATGTGTGCCTCTCCACCGCGCTGAAGCTGGGCAAGCTGATCACCGACAACTGCCCGAATGTGAAGGTTATCTACACGCGCAAGACGGACGTCTTCGTGGAGTTGTACCGTCGGGCGCAGATTGCCAACACCAACAAGGCGGACCTGTTCATCTCCATCCACTGCAATGCGGCCGAGAACCATTCTGCCGGCGGCACCGAGACGTGGGTGATGGGCTTGCACAAGAGTGAAGCCAACCTCGCGGTGGCGCGCACCGAGAATGCCGCCATGCTGAAGGAGAAGAACTACGAGAACAACTACGAGGGCTACAACCCCAACTCTCCGGAAGCCAGCATCATCTTTTCGCTCTATTCCAACGCCTACCTCTCCAACTCCATCCTACTGGCCAACAAGGTCCAAAAGAACATGGTCAGCACCAACCACTTCGTGGACCGCGGCATCAAGCAGGCCGGCTTTTGGGTGCTCTACAAGGTGGCCATGCCCAGCATCCTCATCGAGCTAGGATTCTTGAGCAACCTGGAAAATGAGAAATACCTGACCCAAGACGCCAACCAAAACCAGATGGCCACCGCCATCTACAAAGGCTTCGTGGAATACTACAACACCGTCACCAACCATCATCTGGAGAGCACGCCGGCAACCCCGCTTCCGGTTTCCGAAACTCCTGTCGTGACCGAGCAGGAATCGCCTCCGCCTCAACAGAACACTGAAACGCAGAGACCTTCCCCCCTGCTCCCTGAGAAGACCTTCACCAACGATGTGCATTTCAAGGTTCAGTTCCTGAGCTCCCCCAAGAAGATCGCCCTCACTGACAAGCAGTTCAAGAATATTCCAGAGGTAGGATGTTATTATGAGAACTCCCTTTGGAAATATACGGCTGGTGACGAGCCCACGCAGGCGGAGGCGTCCGCCATCCTGAAAGAGGTGAAGAAGCTCTACCCCGACGCTTTCCTCATCGCTTTCCAGGGGGATAAAAAAATAACCATCGCCGAAGCCAACGCGCTGCTGAAAAAATAGTATCTTTGCCGCATACAAGTAGTAAAAACGAAGAATCTCTGATCATGAGCAATAAAGAGAAAAAACAGCAATACGCCAACAACACAGCCCGCAACATCAAGGTGGCCATCTTCGCCATCATCGCCCTGGCCATCCTCTACGTGGGCATCAAGTTCCTGAAAGGGATCAAGATTTTTGGACACAAGCAGTATTACTACGGAGTCTTTGAAGACATCGGCGGGCTCCACGAGAGCACCAACCTGCTGCTGAACGGCTACCCCATCGGCAAGGTGACCAACATCTCGCTGTTGAGCAGCAACCCCATCCGCATCTGCGCCGAGTTCCTCGTCACCGAGAAGCTGGACATCCCCGCCGACTCCAAGTTCCTGGTAGCCCAGACCGACGTGTTGGGCGGCGTGGCCGTCAACGTGGTGTTAGGCTCCTCGCCCCAGATGGCCAAACATGGCGACACCCTCGCCTGCGGACTCCAAGGCGGTGGCCTGACCGATGGCCTGGATGACCTCAAAGGACAACTCCAGAGCGTCCTCGCCTCCGTGGACACCATCGGCCTCTCCCTGCGCGAGACCTTCCGTCCCAGCGATGACCAGAACGGTGCCCTCATGCTCAAGAGCACCCTCGTCAACCTGGAGGCCTCCACCCAGCACCTCAACAGCCTGCTAGCCAACAACGAGGCTAAGGTCTCCAATGCCGTCGGCAAACTCAACGAGCTGGTCACCACCCTCAACGATGCCGGCCCCAAGATCAACACCATCATCCAGAACTTCGACAAAATCTCCGACTCCATCGCCAAGAGCAACGTCAACACGCTCATCAACGACGCCCAGCAGACCATCACCCACCTCAACGACATCACCGACAAAATAGAGCAAGGCAACGGCACCGTGGGCCAGCTGATGAACAACGACTCCCTCTACCGCAACATCAACAGCACGGTGGAGCAACTCAACACCCTCCTCAAAGACTTCCAAGCCCATCCGAGTCGCTACATCAGCCTCTTCGGCAGAAAGAAAGACAAATAACACAAATATTAACACAATCATATACTTATACTATGTCATTAGAAATCACAGGTAAGCTCATACAAAAATTGGCTGTACAGCAAGGCGTCAGCAAGACTGGCAACAACTGGATGAAACAGGAGTTCGTCATTGAAACCCAAGAACAGTATCCCCGCAAGATATGCGCCAACCTCTGGGGCGACAAGACCGACATGTTGAATCAGTTTGCGGAGGGCCAGTTGGTGAAGGTCTCCTTCGACTTGGAGTCGCGCGAGTTCAACGGCAAATGGTACACCGACGTGAAAGCGTGGAAGCTGGAGCCGGCAGCAGAGCCACAGATCCCGACCATGCCGGCGGGCTACATGCAGACCACTCCCCCTCCGGCAGCACCAGCAGCCACCCAGCCCGCCTACATTCCCAGCGCTCCCGCCAACACCTTGCCTGACATGCCCGACGAGGACACCTTCACCGACAGCGGCATGACCGACGACCTGCCCTTCTAAATCCAGACACTATGAACTACGGAGTCTGTTTGCAACTGGCGGTGCCCATGCGCGCCGCCGACAGTCACGCCTCGGAGATGGTCTCCCAACTGCTGTTCGGAGAGACCTACTCCATCTTGGAAGCCACCCGCGACTGGCTGCGCATCTGCACCACCGACTGTGGCTACGAAGGATGGATCAGCGCCAAGCAACACACCGAGATGCCCGAAGCGGAGTTCTCGGCCTATGAGGAGTCTCCGCGCCACCGCGTGGACCGCACCTTCCTGTACCTCCGCGACATGGCCACCAGCGTCATCTTCCCCATCGCGTTAGGGTCCCAGTTCCCGCTGCCCCACGACGGCATCTTCCAGCTGGGCGGACGCACCTTCGCGGTAGAGCTGCCGGAAGCGAAACCCCTGCCCCGGCATGAGGGTGTCACCGAACAACAGGAACGGCTGCTCTCCATCGCCTTCCAATACCTCAACGCCCCCTACCTGTGGGGTGGCAGAACCCCCGCCGGCATCGACTGCTCAGGCTTCGTGCAGAACGTCTTCGCGTGCCTCGGCATCCAGCTGCCCCGCGACGCCTCCCAACAGGTGAACAACGGTGAGACCGTCGATTTCATCCAGGAGACCCGCATCGGCGACGTGGCCTTCTTCCAAAACGAGGAGGGTACGATTGTGCATACCGGTATCGTCTGTGGCTACCAGCAGATCATCCATGCCAGCGGCTGTGTCCAAATCAACACCCTCGACGAGACCGGCATCTTCCACCAAGGACTGCGCCGCTACACCCACCAACTGCGCATCATCAAACGACTTCTAGACTAACCGGACATGAAAAAAAACATACTCATCCTTCTACTCTGTCTGCTACTCTTGGGCATTGCCGCCATCGGAGCCGCCGCCTACGTGCTCTTCGCAAACAACACCGCCGTGACGGAAAACACCCGACTCCTGGTGCCCCAGCAGACCACCATGGGACAACTGCAAGCCCAACTGGACGAGCAGCAGATCCTCAAAAACGGGAAGACCTTCCAGTGGACTTGCCAGCTGATGCGTTTCAAGACGCCCCGCACCGGCAAATACACCATCGTGCCCGGCACCAGCAACATCCAACTGGTCCGGATGCTGCGCCGCGGACAGCACTTCCCCGTGGACTTCACCTTCAACAACCTCCGCACCGTCGACCAGCTGGTGCAGAAGACCGACGGCAAGTTCTTCTTCGAAAAGGAGGAGCTGGCCGCCCTGCTGCAAGACACCGCCTTCCTCCAACAATATGGGTTCACGCCTTACACCTTGCCCTCAGCCTTCATCCCCAACAGCTACCAGATCTACTACGACATCACCGCCCAGGAATTCTTCGAAAAGATGTATGCCGAGTATCAGAAGTTCTGGACAGAGAAGCGGAAGCAGTTGGCCGACTCCATCGGGTTGACGCCCGCGGAGGTGGCCACCCTCGCCTCCATCGTGGAGGAGGAGAACCGGAAGCCCGCCGAGAAGAGCATCATCGCCGGACTCTACATCAACCGGTTGCACAAGGACATGCTGCTACAGTCGGACCCGACCGTCAAGTTCGCGTTGGGCGACTTCACGCGGCAGCGCATCCTGAATGCCGACCTGCAGGTGGACTCCCCCTACAACACCTACAAATACAGGGGATTGCCGCCGGGACCCATCTGCATCCCCGAGGCCTCCACCCTGGACTCCGTGCTGCACTACCGTCATCACGACTACCTCTACATGTGCGCCAAGGAGGACTTCTCCGGCTACCACAACTTCACCGCCTCCGCGGCAGTGCATGCCCAGAACGCCGCCCGCTACAGGGCCGCCCTTAACAAACGAAACATAAAACGCTAAGACTATGCATACCTACGCCATCGGCATCGACATCGGTGCCACCAACACCGTCATCGGGCTGGTCCGCGACGACGCACGCATCATGGGCAAGGAGACCCTTCCCACCCAGCAATACACCGAGAGCAAACCCTATATCGCCGACATCGTGGAGGCCATCCGCAAGGTCATGGCCGACTGCGGCGTGGAGGCCATCGAGCGGGTCGGCATCGGCTCGCCCAACAGCAGCTACGCCACTGGCTGTATCGAGGAGAACACCGTCAACCTCCGCTTCAAGGAGCGCATCCCCATCTGCCAGATGATCACGGAGGCCTTGGGCGTACCATCGGCCTTGGACAATGACGCCAATGCCGCCGCCTTGGGCGAGATGGTCTATGGCGGCGCCAAGGGCATGACCAACTTCATCGTCTATACTCTCGGCACGGGCGTGGGCAGCGGCATCGTCATCGACGGGCAGGTGCTGCGTGGTGTCCATGGCTTCGCCGGCGAGCTGGGCCACGTCATAGTCGATCCGCGGGGCCGCCAATGCGGCTGCGGGCGCGTGGGCTGTCTGGAGACCTACGCCGCGGCGGGCGCCATCTGCCGCAACTACCTGGAGGCTTACGCCGAGATGCACGGCACCGAGCCCACCGACGAGCAGAAGGCCATCACCTGCAAAGAGGTCGGCATGTTAGCCACCCAGGGTGACAAGGCCGCACTGGCCGCCTACGACAAGACCGCCTACTGGCTCGGCTTCGCGTTGGCCAACGCCGTCGCCTTCTCCGAGCCCGAGGGCATCTTCCTCTTCGGAGGCCCGACGCAGGTGGGCGAGATCCTCATGAAACCGCTGAGAAAGTACTTCGAGGAGAACCTGCTCTTCCTCTACAAGGGCAAGGTAAAGCTCGAACTCTCGCACCTCCCCTCCAACGACGCCGCCATCCTCGGCGCCGCCGCACTGAGATAGAAGGATCCTTTTGTCTCGCCGTTCTTTCACTGTTTTTATTCAAGAACCTTGCAAAATGAGGTGATGGTAACATATGTATTTTTACTATCTATCCCCCTCTTGCAAAAATAAACTTTTATGTTTATTTTTGCACTCTAAATACATTGTTACTATGAAACATGACTTATTTATTGAACTACTTGAAGATGGAAGTAAAGTGAGCCTATATTCTCCTCGTTTTGAAGGTGAGGAATATACCGAATTTGAAAAATTTCTTCTCCAATACAAGGACAAATACCCAAAAGATGTTGCTCAGATTGTCTATCGTTTGGATATTATCAAGAGAGATGGCGCTGAGGACAGGCATTTCAGATATGAGGGAAAAAAACGTGACAGGGTTATGGCTTTGCCATCGCATCTTGAAACAGCTTGTTTGAGACTATATTTGCTAAACATACAATCAAAAGTGCTGATTTTGGGCAATGGTGGTATAAAAGAAACAACCACCTACCAAGAAGATGAACATCTCAACAGATGTGTGAACACACTTCAGAAAATTGACATTCAACTCAAACGATTGGAGCAACAACAGGTATTGACTGTATGTGGCACAAAATTACTCGGACCATTATCGTTTGTTATTGACATAAATGAATAAAATCTTACGATATGAAGACCAACAAATTTTTAGATGAAATCAGACAAACCATGACGCCAGAAATGAAACGTCAGATGGAGATGTCTGTCAAAATTGCCAACAGAATTTATGAGATAATGGAGGAAAAAGGACTCTCGCAGAAAGACCTTGCTCGTCTTCTTGGAAAAACAGAGACCGAAGTTAGCCGATGGCTCTCAGGTACGCACAACATGACCATGGCCACAATAGCCAAAATTTCAGAAGCTTTGGATACCGACATTATCAGGGTAACCAGTAAAAGAAGGAGAAAAGAAGTTGTTATGGCATGAAACTTGTGTTTTCTGTTGATTTCTAGATAAACTCTATTACTTCTATTCTACCAAGAGCATTTACAATGCTAATAAATCATCATCAGGAAACTCGGGATATCCCACTTCTAATCTCCGATGGACATCAAAATAGAGTTTTTCCACTCCAAAGTCGTTGGGCTCAAACTCAATGCAGTCGATGCCGTTTTCCGACACACTCTGTCGGATTATCTCAGGCACATTATAGACAAAAATCTCCTGCATCAGCTCGTACTCCTGATATTTCAAAAAGGTTATAAAAACAAGAAAGGAGCAAATAAAACACGATTCTGTCGTCCATTCAAGCAAATCCTTAACACGCACAAGCCTTGTGTATTTTCAACACACACCCAATCCAAATAATTTTATATATTTGCGGCCTGTTCTCAACACCAACTGATTATGGAAGTTCGCGAAGTCACCACTAGAAAAGAGAAGAAACTCTTCGTCCAGTTCCCGAAGAAACTGTACCAGAACTGCCCCTACTATGTCCCGACCCTTGAGAAGGGCGAACTCGTGGAGATGTATCGCCACCCGGCCCTGCAGTTCTGCAATGTCAAATACTGGCTCTGCTACGACGGCCAGGAGGTGGTGGGGCGCGTGGCCGGCATCGTCAACCGCAAATGCAACGAGCTCAAAGGCCAACGGCGCGTGCGCTTTGGGTGGCTCGACTTCATCGACAACCCCGAGGTGGCCCGCCTGCTGCTGAAGACGGTCGAGGAGTGGGGCAAAGCACAAGGGATGACCGAGATCTGCGGCCCCTCCCGCTTCTCCAACATGCAGCGACAAGCCATGCTGGTGGACGGCTTCGACCAGATCCCCTCCATCACCGGCGACTACAACTACCCCTACTACCCGGCCATCCTCGAGAACGACCTCCGCTTCGAGAAAGAGGTGGACTACATCCAATACAAAGTGCCGGTGGGCGAAGTGCCGGAGCGTTTCAACAGGCTCTGCAAGCTGGTGACCGAGAAGTACCACGTCAGGCTCAAGCCCAGTCGCAGCAAGGCGGAACTGCGCGTCAACGGCCGCAAGTTCTTCCAGCTGCTGAACCGGAGCTATGTCAACATCTACAACTTCATCCCGCTGACCGACGAAGAGATCGAGTGGGAGATCAACAACAACTTCATCGTCGCCGACCTCGACCTGGTGTCGCTCATTGTGGACGAGCAGGAGCAGCCGGTGGGGTTGGCCATGTGCCTGCCCTCGCTGAGCAAGGCCTTCCAGAAGGCCAACGGCTCGCTGCTGCCCTTCGGATGGTGGCATATCGTGCAGGCGCGCCGCAAGAACGACCTGGTGGACATGTTCCTCACGGGCGTGGCGCCGGAGTACTTCAACAGCGGCATCCACGTGCTCTATCACAAGCAGCTGCACGAGGCCTTTCTCAAAAAAGGATACCACTATGCCATCGCCTCCCAGCAGCTGGAGGACAATCCCGCGGCGTTGGTATGGAAGAAATATGGCGGCGAGGTCATCATCCGCCGCAGATGCTATCACAAGGACATTGAATAGGAGGAAGAGATGAGCACTCCGAATGCATACGCATTGGTCACAGGCGCCTCGCGCGGCCTGGGGCGCGAACTGGCCGAGGAGCTGGCGCGGCGGGGCTACAGCCTCATCCTCACCGGCACCAACCCGCGCGTGGAGACCGTCGCCGAAGAGCTCCATGCCCGCTACGGCATCCCCACGGTGGCCCGCATCGCCGACCTGACCCGTCGTGAAGAGGTGCTCGCCCTGACCGCCGACCTCAACGCCCACTACGACCTCTTCATGCTGGTCAACAATGCCGGCACCGGCGGCACCCGAACCTTCGAGGAGGCCCCGACCGACTACCTAGAGAACATCCTCGACCTCAACGTGCGCGCCACCACCCTGCTGACCCACCAACTGCTGCCCAATCTGAAACGGCAACCGCGAGCCTACATCCTGAACATCGGCAGCATGGCCGCCCTCAACCCCACCGCCTACAAGACCGTCTATCCCGCCTCCAAAGCATTCCTCTGGAGCTTTTCCTTAGGCCTGCGCGAAGAGTTAAAAGAAACGGGCGTCACCGTCAGCATCGCCTCCCCCGGCGCCATGGCCACCAACGACGAGGTGACCGCCCGCATCGAGCGACAAGGCTTCTGGGGCAAGACCACCCTCAAAAGCACTAAACATATAGCACAGAAGTGTATCCGGCAGACCCTGAAAGGCAAACGCCACATCATCATCAACCCCCTGAGTTTTGCCCTCTCCTGCCTCCTCCCCGACGTCCTCCGCGTGCCCATGCTATCGCGGATCGTGAGGCGTGAGTTGTGAGGTTGGACATTGAACTTTGACTTTAACTTTGAAGACACTACGAAGGCCTGCATTTTTGTAAACGCAAGCGCCTTTGCACGCCGCTGTTGGAGGCCGGCCATTCACGCCGCGTCCGCACCGCATGTCGGTATGCCCGCCCACGTGCTCTATGGGGAAGTGTTTCGGAGAAACACTATCCTAATAACCCCTTATAAGTGAACTGCACCCCAAAAGTTGGACATGTTAAACAATATCAGGTTGTAGAAAGAGTTCGGTATTGCACGGGACTCTTACCATTTAACCGTAATTTTATTCTTTTATT
>JAGCGA010000008.1 GCA_017649855.1 Bacteroidales bacterium | reverse complement strand
TAGTCGGCAGATATCTCGAAAAAGGACAACTCATTCTGGAATATTTACCAGTCACGGAGACGGAGCGTGAGAAAAATGAACGGGAATCTTTGAAGCGGCCATCCAATGCTGCTATTGTGCCGGTCTCCCCATATGGGATGTATGACGACCGCTTTGCCGGACGGGAATTGCGTTTCACAAGGGAGTATTGGCAAGTCAATCATGTCCTGATCGAAAACCCGATTTTAAAAGAGACATGGCTCACAAAGGTGCTTTCGCCCGAGAGCGTTTGGACCAATGTCTATAACTATTTGGTGGCGACCAAGGATGAGCCCGTTCAGGACCGCCGCACAAACACGGAGAAGATCCTGTCAGCCGGCTTTGACACCAAGACCAGTTTCAGGAATGTGAAATAGGGGGTGTCGTTTTTCTACATTTGGTCTATATCCTGTTGTGCCTTTTCGGCATACATAGCTGTGTTTTCAGTTTCGTCGTACAGATTGGAGATTGCAAATAGCGGCAGTATTTTCACGTGCCGTAGCGCACCGTTGTCCCTTTTGTCGTTATGCTCTAATTCGGCAAAATTCTCCAGAGAGCATCGGACTGCTTCGGTCAGATGTTTTTGGCGCATAAATTCATACAGACTTTTCATCTTACCGCTTACCCCCGCCTTACATTCGATAGGTAGCACTTTCATATTCTGGGCTATAATGTAATCCACCTCTGAACGTGTTCCTTCGGCGGTGTTCTCCCAATAGTATAGCTCATGTTGGGAACGAGGGTTGTTGTATTTTATGAGTTCCCAGCCTAACACCATCTCGGTCAAGCCGCCTTTGTTCACCAAATCTTCAGCAGTACCAGCCAGAATCATATCGGTCAATTGTCGCGCACCTCCCAAATCCAAGTCGAGAATGCGCAGCAACAGCCCGCTGTCAAGATATAGATATTTGCGGTATTTTTCATTGACCTCCGCCCCGAGCGGCAATCCGTTGCCCGCCGTATGACTCACCCGCTTGATGATACCTGCATCGCACAGGAGCTTCAATGCCTTTTTCACCTCTTCGGCACGATAGCCTCCCTCCACATGACTGTAGGTAAACTTCTCACCAATCTGCATCACGACACTTTGCAATGTGTTTCGAAGCAGTGCGGGATCAACCTTTTTAGCATATTTCGGGAAATCATCGTAGTAGGTAAGTTGTATGTCTTCGAGTTCGGTCTGGCATTGGCGGTAGTCGTGGGTTGAAACCCAGGCGGCCACGCTGGCGGGCATACCGCCCACCATGAGGAAGGTGCGGAAGTGTTGCACGAGGTCGTTGTGCAGAGCCGTAAGCAGTGGTTTCTCTGTGTTTGCCTCCTTCTTGGCTTCCACCCAAGCCGATTTCCCTTCAGCCACCAAAAACTCATCGAACGAGAAAGGATAGACGAATAGCGAGCGTATGCGTCCCACACCAAACGATGGCAACTCTTTGAGGGTGAACTCCAGTAATGAGCCTGCTGCCACCACGTGAAGTTCTGGAAAATCCTCCTTGAATGACCAGAGACTCTTAATGGCATCGGCAGAAGCCTGTATCTCATCCAGGAAAAGCAAAGTTTTCCCTGGAATCACCGGGGTGTTATATAGCATGCTCAGGTTATTGGCCAAGTCATGTACATCATGGATTTTCTGAAAAACCTCCAACATGTCGGGTCGTTTTTCAAAGTTTACTTCAATGAAGTAATCGAACGTTTCACCCAGATGCTTTACTGCTGACGATTTACCAACTTGGCGTGCCCCTCTTAGCAAAAGTGGTTTGAGCTGTTTGCTGTTCTTCCATTCCAAGAGCAAGGTGTCGATAGGTCTCTCTATATACATTTCTATTTTTATCGTTGATGATTTCGTCGGCAAAAATAATAAATTTTGATAAAACCGAGACGAATAAACACAATATTTTTGATGAAACCGAGACGAATAAACACAGTATTTTTGATAAAACCGAGACGAATGTTGATCAATATTTTTTAACACGCTGAATTTTAGAGATTTAAAACCAAAATGTTTCTGTACAAAATCTCATTTTGTCCCGTTTCTGTCCCTCATAAACGAACGTAGAGACGTGCCATGGCGCGTCTCTACAGGTGAGCGGTAGACGGGGTTCGAACCCGCGACCTGCGGCTTGGGAAGCCGCCGCTCTGCCAACTGAGCTACTACCGCGTTCTGGCTATTGGCTTTTGGCTGTTAGCTATTAGCAGCTAATGGCCAATAGCTAATGGCTAATAGCCGATTACACATTAAAACGTATGTGCAGGATGTCGCCGTCTTGCACTTCGTAGTTCTTGCCTTCGACCGCCAACTTGCCGGCCTCTTTGCATTTCAGCTCCGACCCGTATTTCACCAGGTCGTCGTATTTGATGACCTCCGCACGGATGAAGCCGCGCTCCAGGTCGCTGTGGATGACGCCCGCCGCTTGCGGTGCCAACATGCCCCGCGTGATCGTCCAGGCACGGTTCTCCTTGCCACCAACGGTGAAGAAGGAGATGAGGTCCAGCATCTTGTAGGCCGCACGGATCACCTTGTTGACGCCCGGCTCGGTCAAGCCCACGTCAGCTAAGAAAGCCTTGCGGTCCTCTGCGCTCTCCAACTCGGCGATTTCGGATTCGATCTTGGCCGCGATGACCAACATCTCTCCGCCGTGCTCTTCCACATATTTCTTCACGGCCTCGGAATAGGCGTTCCCGGTGGCCGCGTCGTCGTCATTCACATTACACACGAACATCACGGGCTTCTCGGTGAGCAGCATCATGTCGGCCACCACCGCCTTCTCGTCGGGCGTGACCTCCAAGGTGCGCACATTCTGGAAACCTTCCAGATGTTCCTTGTATTTCAACAGAACGGCAAGGTCGTGCTTGGCGGTCTTCTCACCGACCTTCGCGGCTTTCTCTACCTTGGTGATCTTGCGTTCAATCTGTTCCAAATCCTTGCATTGCAGCTCGAAATCGACAATCTCGATGTCCCTGACCGGATCCACAGAACCTTCCTCATGGGGGAGGGCAGGGTTGTCGAAACAACGCAGCACGTGGATGAGCGCGTCGCACAAGCGAACGTCCGCGAGGAAGCTGTTGCCGATGCCCGCGCCGGTGCTCGCACCCTTGGCCAAACCGGGGATATCGACGATGTCCAGGTTGGCATAGACCAATTTGTCGGCATGGATGAAGGTGTCGATGTGGGTCAGTCGCTCGTCAGGCACCTGGCACACGCCGATGTTCGACTTGTTGGTGCTGTACGCGAAATCCGTCACCTCCGCCTTCGTGTTGGAGATGCAGTTGAACATCGTGGTCTTACCCGAGTTCGTCAGTCCTACTATGCCGCATTTTAATCCCATACTAACTGCTAACTACTAACTGCTAACCAATCAAAAGCCCAAAATCACGTCCTCCACGTGGTCCACCTCGGGCAGATACTGCTTGAGGGTCTGCTCAACACCATTTTTCAGGGTCATCTTAGCGTGCGGGCAGGTGCCGCATGCTCCCTGCAACTTCACCTTGACCACATTGTCAGAGGTCAGTTCAACAAATTCAATATCTCCGCCATCTTGTTGGAGATAAGGGCGAATCTGCATGATGATAGAGCGGACTTTTTGTTCCAGTGTCGGATTTTCCATAGTGGTTTTGATTGATTTGAAAACGGGGGCAAAAATACAAAAATTTGGATATTCACCAAAGTGTTTTTTTGGACCGCAAAGGCACAAAGAGGGAACCACAAAGGCACGAAGGACACAAAGGATCTTTGACCACAAAGGCACAAAGGACGCAAAGAAGCATTCAACGCAAAGGCACAAAGAGGGAACCACAAAGGCACGAAGGACACAAAGGATCTTTGACCACAAAGGCACGAAGGACACAAAGAAGCATTCAACGCAAAGGCACAAAGGACGCAAAGAGAGGTGACGAGGGACGTGACAGACGCGAAGGGGTCATCGGGGCTGCTGGACAGCACGGCGGGAGGCGGTCTGGCTCCAAATCACACCGACCACCACAACAAAGATGCCGACAAACTTCTGCAACGTGAGCAATTCTTGGCCCAGCGAGGCGGCGAAGAGGATCGTCACGATAGGGATGGCATTGGTGAAAACCGTCAGCTTAGTGATGCCGATATGCTTGGCGGCATACGAATAGAGCATGTAGGCTCCGGCAGAACAGAGGATAGCCAGACAGCAGAGGGAAAAGACAGCCTGCGCACTCCACTGTATTTCAGGCCACGACTTCAGGTCAAAGATCAAGACGAAGGGCAGATAGAAGAAGATGGCGATGAAGTTCTGATAGGTCGTGATGGTGACGGGGCTATAGTTCTTGGCCAGCAATCGCGAAAGCAGCACACTATAGCCGCCTGCGGAGAAGAGCGCGACACAGAGCAGAAGGAGTCCCTTGACGGTAAACTCAAGCTGACCTTCCCCGGAGAAGGTCATAATGCAGATACCCACGATGGAGACGATGGCACCGAGGAGCAGGTTGAGGCGCAGTTTCTCGCCATCGACGAAGTGCATGGTCACGGCCACCACAATGGGGATCAGGGCAATGATGACAGCTGCGAAGGAGGCGCTGGAGAACTTGAGTCCGAAATCCTCTCCCACAAAGTAGAGGAAGGGTTCAAAAAGGGCCAGCAGCAGAAACCATTTCCGGTCTTCCCTGGCTATTTTCTGCAGTTTCCCCTGAATCTTAAAGAAGGTGAGGAAGATGGCCGAGGCGATCAGCAGGCGGAAAAACACGATGGTGAAGACGGGGAAGTTCGCATTGAGCAGCAACTTCGTCCACACAAAGCTTGCGCCCCAAAAGAGCATCGAAAAAGAAATTGCAATATAGCCGTAGGTTGATCGCTTCATTTTTTTTATTTTCGCGGCGGCAAAAATAAAAAAATCATCCAATTACAATATTAGATAAAAAAGCTCGTTTTACCTGAGTGCAAACCATCCCTATATGAAGAAAAAAACTTCTACCTTTTTAATTCTGCTGACACTATTCTTCGCCTTTGCCGGTTGTCATCGCACCGACCTTACGCCAGCCTATATACAGATCACTTACGATGATATCAATAATTGTTTCGACGTTTCCAACTTCAACGAATCGCACGGTCTCACCTTCGACTCCGAGCAACTGGGTGCGCTCTTAAAGCACAACTTCACCCATTGCAACGTCTATGTCAACAACAAGAACCTGGGATGTTGGCAGGTGCCCTGCAAGGTACCGGTACTGGACATTGTGGATGAAGATTCGGTATATTTGGTTCTCCTGCCGGCTTTCAGGATGACGGGCATGGACAACACCGTGACCGGCTATCCGTTCATTAACACGTTACGTCAAAAGGTGCTGTTAAAACGGGGACAGACCTATTCGGTGTCGGACAATCCGCCCACCTACGTATACAGCAACTACGCCTCGTTCCCTTTTTTAGAGACTTTTTCCAACACCTCTCCCTTCACCCCGACAGACACGGCCAACAGTACGCTCACCTTTGTGCCCACGGTGGTGGAAGGGCGTACGGCTGGCGAGATCATCCTCGGTGGTGCCCACGGACAGAGCTTTGACGTGACCTCCTCCACCTTCCGGGTTCCGGCACGTAACTATTATGTCTTTCTGGAGGTGACCTATAAGACGGAAGGCAACTTGGAGATTGGCGTCAAGCTCTCCACCGCCTACCGTCCTTTCGAAGTGCATCAAATTGGTGGCATCTTCCCTTCTAACGGAGAGTGGAAGACCATCTACTTCAATCTGGGCAGCACCGTATATGCCAACCATTATACAGGAGGGGACTTCAGCGATATCAACCTGGTACTTACGGGTGTCGGGAGTCCTGACAAAGAAACCCATTATTACATTGACGACATCAAAGTCATTTACATCCCAAGGGCTTAAGACGACATGAACAAGAACAAACTGAGACTTCTTTATCTTGCCACAGACATTTTGGCGGCTGCCCTTTCCTGGGTATGTATTTACATATTCCGGAAAATAGTCGGGGAAGGTGCCGACTTCTCGACCATACGTCTTGCCATGGCCAGCGACCACAAATTCCTGCTTGGTCTCTTCGCCTGCCCCTTTTACTGGATTGTTTTACACACCTTGTCTGACTATTATAGCAGAATCTACAAGAAGTCGCGTTTGGACGAGTTGGTCAGGACCTTCGCCATCACCATCATCGGCACGCTGTTCTTTTTCTTCATCTTCATCTTGGATGACATCATCCAGACGCCTAACGACTATCTCAAGTATTTCTTCTGTCTCTTCACGAGCCAGTTCTTGCTGACCTACATTCCGCGTTTATGCATCACCACCAATATCAACCGGAAAATACACAACGGCATCATCACTTTTCCGTCCATCATCACCGGCAGTGACGACATTGCCTTGCAGACATACAACCGGGTGATGCAGCAGAAGCCCCGTTCCGGCAGCAACATCATCGGGTATGTCAAGATTGACGAAGATAGTGAGGACAAGTTGGCGGGCAAGGTTCCCTGCCTGGGCACGCTCGCCTCGCTGTCAGCAATCATCACAGCCAATCCTATCGAGGAGATCATCATTGCCCTGCACAATGGGCAACGCAAATATATCGACCAGATCATCACGGTTGCGCACACACAGCACCAGATCACCATGACCTTGCTGCCTGGCACACAAGACCTGCTGATGGGTTCCGTCAGGACTGCCCACGTGCTTAGCGAACCGTTCATCACCATTTCGCCCAAATATCTGAATGTCTGGCAGAGCGTCATCAAACGAGGGTTCGACATCCTGATCTCGTTGATTGCGATGATCATCCTCTCTCCGCTCTACCTCATCCTCGCCATCATTGTCAAGTGCACCTCTCCGGGACCGATCTTCTACAAGCAGGAGCGCATCGGCCTGCATGGCAAGCCCTTCAACATCATCAAATTCCGTTCCATGTATGTGGATGCGGAGAAGTCGGGGCCCATGCTTTCCTCCAAAGAGGACAACCGCATCACCAAGATCGGACGTTTCATGCGCCAGTACCGCCTGGACGAGACTCCCCAGTTCTTCAACGTGTTACGAAATGACATGTCGCTAGTAGGTCCGCGTCCGGAGAGACAATACTATATCGACAAGATCGTGGAGCGCGCCCCCTACTACACCCTGCTGCTGGATATCAAGCCCGGCATCACCTCCTGGGGCGAGGTCAAGTACGGCTATGCCGAAAATGTGGACGAGATGATCGAGCGCCTCCGCTGGGACCTGCTCTACATTGAGAACATGTCGCTGCAGATGGATGTCAAGATCTTGATCTACACCGTCTTGATTATATTGAAGAGAGAAGGGAAGTGAAACGAATTAATAGATAATAGATTATAGATTATAGTTGGTAGTTCATGGCTAACGGCTAATAGCTAACGGCCAAAGTTTATAGTTAATAGATAATAATTCTCGAAAAAAAAGCGTAACACCCTTATAGTCATAGTCAAAGTTCAAAGTTTATGAAAAACCTATCCATCTTTTTAGGCATTTTGCTTTTCTGTTTGGGCATGCAGGCACAGGAGATCAGCAAGAACGGCGGTCTCACCAAAGACCAGCTCAAGACCATCCAGTCGTCATACAAGGCTTCGGGCGCCGACAAGGCATTGCGCAATGCGGTGACGGGCAACGACATCAGTAAGCTGGCGCGCAACTACGAGAACGCCACCGCATTTGACGACCATTTCTCCCACACCGTGCCCTCCAAGGCCATCACGGACCAGCAGTCTTCGGGTCGTTGCTGGATGTTCACGGGCATGAACGTGCTGCGTTCCAAGGCTATCGCCAAGTATGACCTGCCGGGCGATTTCCAGTTCTCGCAGTGCTACACCTTCTTCTGGGATCAGCTGGAGAAGTCGAACCTCTTCCTGCAAGCCATCTTGGACATCCGTGCCAAGTCGATGGAAGATGAGACTGTCAAGTGGCTGTTCCAGAACCCGATTGGTGACGGCGGGCAGTTCACGGGTGTCGCCAACCTCATAACCAAATATGGTATAGTCCCCAAAGAGGCCATGCCCGAGACCTACAGCAGCAACCACACCTCCCAAATGGCCAGCCTCATCAAGTTGAAACTTCGCGAGGACGCTTTGACGCTCCGCGAAATGGCCAACAACAAGGGCGTAACGGAGAAGATGCTGCAAGACAAGAAGATCGAGATGTTGCAGACCATCTACCGCATGTTGGTCTTCACCTTGGGTGAGCCGCCAGCCCAGTTCACCTGGACCCAGCGCGACAGCAAGGGCAATGTGGTCAGCACCGACACCTACACGCCCTGGACCTTCGCCGAGAAGTTTGCCAACGAGGACTTCTCCCAATACTATATGGTCATGAACGACCCCACCCGCGAATACTATAAGGTATATGAGATCCAATACGACCGCCACGTCTATGACGGCGAGAACTGGAAGTACCTCAACCTGCCCGTAGAGGAGATCGCCAACATGGCCATCGCCTCCATCAAGGACAGCACCATGATGTACTTCTCCTGCGATGTGGGCAAGTTCCTCGACCGCGAGAAAGGCTACTTGGATGTCAACAACTTCGACTACGGCTCCTTGTTCAACACCACCTTCGGCATGGACAAGCGGCAACGGGTCTCCACCTACGCCAGCGGCTCTTCACACGCCATGACGCTCTGCGCCGTGGATCTGGACCAGAACGGCAAACCGCTGAAGTGGATGGTGGAGAACAGCTGGGGCAACAAGTCCGGGCACAACGGTTTCCTCATCATGACCAACGAGTGGTTCAACGAATACATGTTCCGCCTGGTGGTGGAGGCCAAGTACATCCCCGCCAAGACCCTGAAGCTTTTCGACCAGAAAGCCATCCAGCTGCCCGCTTGGGACCCGATGTTCGCGCCAGAAGAATAGATGATAGATAACAGATAATAGATAATAGTTGGTAATTCATGGCTAACGGCTAATAGCTAATGGCCAATGGCCAAAGTTCATAGTCATAGTTCATAGTCATAGTTCAAAGTCATAGTTCAAAGTTTCTAGGGAGGTGGGTTAAACTTTTGTTTCCAAAAATAATCAAGACTCCCGTCTAAAAAAAACAAGAATGAAAAAAATATTGTTCATCAGTTTGTTCATCATGGCAATTGGGTCTGTGTTCGCGCAGAACCCGGATGCTATTTGCGGCATATATCACTCCAAGGATCCTTTTTCCAAAGAAGGTTCTCAATGTCAAATCTACAAGGCTGCCGATGGCACCTACGAGGCCAAGGTGGTGTGGGTGGAGAACCCAAAGAAAAAGAACCAGTTGGGGTTAGTCTTCATGACCGGCCTCAAATACAACGCCAAGGAGAACGAATACCAAGGCGGCAAATTGAAATACCCGGGCAAGTCGGGCACCTACAAAACCTACATCCGGCTGACCAACGAGAATAAGACGATGAAGATGCGTGGCTACTTAGGGGTATCCCTCTTCGGCATGACGGTGGACTGGACGAGGGAGAGTTCCATACGGGAACAAAAATAGGGATTGCCCGCCACGAGACAGATCCTCAACAGACTAAAAAAAACGCGACGACCTATGGTTGTTCGCGTTTTTTGCATGCTTGCGTACAATTGGGGCAGTCCATGCCGCAGCCGCAGCCGCAATCCACGACACCCTGCCGGGCATGGCGCACGCGACGGGCCACCCGCACAACGGCATAGATGACCGCCGCCGCCACAATCACTATTACGATAACCAACTGCCAGTTCATACTCTTGGTCATTTATTCATGGCACTTTCCGGTGCACTTGCTTTGAGGTGTCTCGAATTCCAAGGTGGCATGTGAGATTCCATGCTCTTTCAACTCGTGTTTGAGGTGTTCCTTAATCTCCTCCATCTTGTCCAACTCATCCACCAAGATATGGGCGGTGAGGGCATTCTCGGTGGTGCTGATAGCCCAGATGTGGAGATGATGCACCCCCTTGACGCCATCGGCCTTTTCCATTAGCGAGACCACTTGGTCATAGTTGACATGCATGGGCACGCCATCCAAGGAGAGGCGGATACTGTCGCGAAGCAACTCCCAAGAGGCAAAGATGATGACGACTGCCACCACCAATCCGATGATGGGGTCCACCACATACCAGCCGGTAAAATAGATGAGGATACCGGAGACCACCACCCCTATGGAGACCAGCGTATCGGCCAACATGTGCATATAGGCACCCTTCACGTTGAGATCCCGCTTCTGGTCTCTCATGAACAGCCAAGCGGTGATTCCGTTAATCACCACACCGATGGCTGCCACGATGGAAATCACTTCACCCTGGATAGGCTCCGGATGGATGATCTTGCGGACACTCTCCACGACAATCAGGATGACCGCCACCCCAAGAATCAACGCATTCAACAGCGAGATGAGGATGGTGCTCTTCTTATAACCATAGGTGAACTTGCGCGTGGCCAAAGAATCCGAGAGCTTAAAGGCAATCAGGGCCAGCACCAAGCTGACCACATCGCTCAAGTTATGGCCCGCATCGGAAAGAAGTCCCAACGAGTGAAACCCAAATCCCGCAATCGCCTCCGCCAGCACATAGACAATGTTTAGCGTGATGCCGATGATGAATGCGCGGTTCAGAGAGGTGATCACATGGCTATGGTCATGATGATGATGGTGATGATGTCCATGTGCATGATGCTCGTCATGTTCCTCATGGTGATCATGCTCGTGGTGATGTGCATGGTTCTCACAATGATCATGCCCATGAGTATGATCATTCAATTCAAGCTCTTTATCTTCAATATGTTCAGACATAATACAGAATTTACAACAACATGCCGATTTGATAGATCAGGAAGCAGACCAGCCAGGCGACAAACGTGTTATAGAACACGGTAAAGGCCGCCCATTTTCCACCGGCCTCCTTATATACCGCCGACACGGTGGCCACGCAGGGCACATACAGCAGGATAAAGATCATGAAGCAGATGGAGACCAAGGGGGTGAATATCGGTTGTCCTTTGAGTTTCCCGGAGGTCCAGGTCTGCTCATGGATGCTATGCTGTAGAGCCGCGGAGTGCTCGTCGGCATCGGTGGATGTATGATAGAGCACGCCCATGGAGGAGACCACAATCTCCTTGGCGGCGAAGCCGGTCAGCAGGGATACGCTCATCTTCCAGTCGAAGCCCAACGGTCGGAACACAGGAGAGATGACCTTCCCGATGCGTCCGAGATAGGAGTTCTCTGTCTGCACGATGGTGCGGTCGAGCGTCAGCTGGTCTATGGTTTCGGCCTTGACAGTCTCATCCATCGTCTCATCTGCTTCCACCTGTTCAATCTGAGCCGTATAGCGATCGATTTGCGGGCTATGTTGCGGGAAGTACTCCAACGCCCAGATGATGATGGTGGCGACGAGGATGACGGTACCCATCTTCTTGAGGTACTGCACGCTCTTGTCCCACATGTGGATGACCGCGTTGCGGAAAGTCGGGATACGATACGGCGGCAGTTCCATCACGAACTGGTCAGAATCATCTTTGAACGAGATTCTCTTCATCAACAGGGAGGTGAGGATGGCGGCCACCACGCCCAAGAGATAGATGCCTGTGAGTATCAGTCCTTTGTACAAGCCCGTCACAAAGATGCCTTGGGCCGACGAGGTAAAGAGGGCGGAGATGAGCAGCAGATAGACGGGCAAACGGGCCGAGCAAGACATGAAGGGCACCGTGATGATGGTCAGGATGCGATCCTTGCGGTTTTCGAGGGTGCGAGTGGCCATGATAGCGGGCACGCTGCAGCCAAAACCGATGATATAAGGGATAAACGACTTACCATGGAGGCCCATCTTGTGCATCAGTTTGTCCATGATGAAGGCGGCGCGTGCCATGTAGCCAGTATCTTCCAAAATAGAGATGAAGAAGAAGAGTATCAGGATGTTAGGCAGAAATGAGCATACCCCGCCGACGCCGGCGATGATACCGTCCACAAGCAGATCCTTGAGGATGCCATCGGACATCACCCGCGAGATGGAACCGCCCAGCCAGCCGAAGAAAGACTCCAGCCATTGTTGCGGATAGGCACCCAAGATAAAGGTCATCAAGAACATAAAGCAAAGGAAGAAAATGAGGATCGGGAAGCCGAGCCATTTGTTGGTGATGAACTTATCGACGGTGTAGGCGCGTTGTTTACTGCGGTCCTTGCCAATGGTATATGTCTCGGCCAAGGCACCCCGGATAAAGCCGTATTTGGCGCCGGAGATGACGGTGGCGGCATCTTCGTGGTAACATTTTTCCAGTCGGGCGCGCTGTTCGGTGGCCTCTCTCTTCAAAGTCTCAATCTCGGAATGCTCCGAGAAGTCCTGGATGGTGGTCTCGTCATTCTCCAAGAACTTGATGGCAATATAGCGCGTCGGGTATTCGGTATCATATCGGGAATCTTTTTTGATAATCTCCTTCAGGATATCAATACTCTTCTCAATGTCCGTACCATAGTTGATATGAATATGTTTGGAGTTCTCCTCCAGATTCTCATAAATCTCCACAATCATCCGCATCACCTCTTCAATGCCGGAGCCTTTCGAGGAGATCGTAGGCACGATGGGAAAGCCCAGCATCTTGCTCAGGGCCGCCAGATCCAACGTGTCGTTGTTTTTTTCCAACTCATCATACATGTTGAGGGCCATCACCATCGGCATGTTCATGTCGATAAGTTGGGTGGTGAGGAAAAGGTTGCGTTCCAGATTGGAGGCATCCACGATATTGAGCACCACATCTGGGTGGTTGTCAAAGATATGCTTGCGCACATAGAGCTCTTCAGGGGTATAGTCGGTGAGCGAGTAGGTGCCGGGCAGATCGACAATGCGGATGGTATAGTCGTGGTATTTGAAATAGCCTGTCTTGGAATCGACGGTGACGCCGCTGTAGTTGCCCACCTTTTCGCGCATGCCCGTGGCATGGTTGAAGAAGGAGGTCTTGCCGCAGTTCGGGTTGCCCACGAGCGCCACAGAGATGGTCTTGCCCTTCTCACCCAAGATGCGCCGGGTCTCCTCAGTGATGGTGCCATTGAAGGTGTAATTGTCGGCCACCTCTTTCTCCAGGGGCACCACCTCTATATGTTCGGCCTCAATACGGCGCAGGGATACATGGCTCTGCATGATCTCATACTCGATGGGATCGTGCAGCGGCGCATTCTTGATAACCTTCACCTTCTCGCCACGCACGAAGCCCAACTCCATGAGGCGGTGTCTAAAACCACCGTATCCACTGAGTTTGACGACGACACACTGCGAGCCTGTCGGCATATCTACCAGTCTAAGTCTCTGTTCTTCCATAATATAGTTTGGGTAGATTACTTCTTTTTACAATCGGCAAAGATGCTACATTTACCACTCAAGAGGTATCCCCAAAAATGGTGATTTACAGAAAAAAACATCCCCACAAGCACCTAATGGAATACTGCTCTAGCGTTGCAACATCACCTTCGTCGTGCCGCCCCTCTGATCCTTGATGATGTAGGGACCGTTGGGCAGTCGGCTTAGGTCCAGCAATGATCTGCCAGGTTCAACCACCTGTTGTTCAACCATCTGCCCCTGGACATCAAACACGGATATCATGGAGGGCTCATCCACCTCAACAGAGACAAGGCCGGTTGCAGGATTTGGCGAGACATGCAAAGGATTCATTTCGGGAACATGAATGGCGCTGACGATGTCTTCACCCTTGAAAAAGCGGCAGATGACATCCATATAGGCGACATCGTATTGTTGTGCGTTATGGTACCAGTTATGGGCGCCGCCGAGCACCTTCAGCAGTTGCAGGTCCGTGCCGCAGTTGTACGTGTAGTGCACAAAACGAAGCCCGTCGTTATGAAGATCAGGGAGCGTGTCGATGACAGGGTCTCCGGAGCAGTTGTTGGCTGTTTGCCAATAGTCGAGGATCGCCTCCACCCCAAGGCCAAGGGTACCTCCGAACACAAGCGAGTTGCCATTGTACCCAACCACATTGTCTTGGGTACCATGGACATGGAGCATCCGGACGGGTGCCACCGGGGTCTCCAGCGACATGGGCTGGGCAATCAATCCACTGACAGGGGCGCAGGCGGTGATGCGGTCGCCGTGCTCTATGGCCATGCGGTGGGTCATAAACCCGCCCATGGAGAAGCCTGTAAAGAAGACGCTGTCAGGGTTCAAGTTATATTGTATGGTCAGGGTGTCCAGCAAGGCCAACAGAAAACCCACATCATCGATGTTGCTATTGGACAGTCCCGCACTCCACATGGTGCCGATTCCTTGATTCAGGGCTTGGGGCACGACGATGGCCCAACCCAGCTCGTCCGACAACTCGGCAAAATGATACTCTTGGTCACAAGGAACAATCTGGACCGTCAGGCCGTGCAGATAGAACATCACCGGGATACTTCCCGTTTGGTTGGCAGGAGTATGGATGATGTATTCGCGATCTTTGTTCTGCCAGGTAAAGTGCTGAACTTGAGCAGAGAGGGTTCCCATGCCCAGGACGGCAAGCAAAGCACTGATAATTAACATTTTTTTCATAAGATATATTTTTTGTGAAGGAATATCAATGTCTTGAATCCCGCAAGTCAGGACCATTGTTTCAGAAGGGGTCAGGCCGGATTCACCAGGGCAAGGCTGATGCGTTTTCGGTCCAGTTCGACTCCCACCACGCGGACGGTCACCTTTTGGTTCAAGTGCACCACATCGGAGGGGTGGTCGACGCGATGGTCGGCGAGTTGGCTGACGTGGATCAGTCCGTCCTGATGCACGCCCACATCCACAAAGCAACCGAAGTTGGTGATGTTGGTGATGATGCCGGGAAGTATCATGCCAGGGGTCAGGTCTTCCATCTTATGGACGTTCTTGTCGAACTCGAACATCTCGAAGTGGGTACGCGGGTCGCGGCCGGGCTTCTCGAGTTCCTGTTGGATGTCGGTCAGGGTTGGCAGGCCCACCTTGTCGGTCACGAACTCTTCCAGTCTTAGCTGTTTGCGCATTTCCGGGTTTTTCATCAGCTCCGGAACAGAGCAGCCGCAGCTGGCGGCCATCTTTTCGACCACGGGATAGCTCTCCGGGTGCACGGCGCTGCTGTCGAGGGGGTTCTGGGCATTGCGGATCCGCAGGAAGCCAGCGGCCTGTTCAAAGGCCTTGGCGCCGAAGCGGGGCACCTGTTTGAGCTCCTCGCGGCTGGCGAAGGCGCCGTGTTCGTTGCGATAGGTGACGATATTCTGCGCCAAGGCCGGGCCCACGCCGGAGACATACGACAGCAGCTCCTTGCTAGCGGTGTTCAGCTCCACGCCCACTTGGTTGACGCAGCTCTCCACGGTCGTGACCAGGCTCTCTTGGAGACGTTTCTGGTTGACATCGTGCTGGTACTGCCCCACCCCGATGGCTTTCGGGTCTATCTTGACGAGCTCGGCCAGCGGGTCCATGAGGCGGCGGCCGATGGAGACCGCACCGCGGACTGTGACATCATAGTTGGGAAACTCCTCCCGCGCCACGGAAGAGGCGGAATAGACGGACGCGCCGCTCTCGTTGACCATATAGGCCTTCACGTCGCGTTCAAAGGGGATATATTTGACAAAGTGCTCCGTCTCGCGCCCGGCGGTGCCGTTACCGATGGCGATGGCGTCCACTCTATATTGGGACACGAGTCGTTTGAGCTTGTCGGAGGCGAGCTTGTACTGCGCCACGGGCGGGTGCGGGTAAATGGTCTCGTTGTACAGCAACTTCCCTTGCGGGTCCAGGATGACGACCTTGCAACCCGTGCGGAAGCCGGGGTCGATGGCCAGGGTTGTCACTTGTCCCAGCGGGGCGGCCATCAGCAACTGGCGGGCGTTGTCGGTGAAGACTTTGATCGCCTCGGTGTCGGCCTTCTCCTTGTAGAACTTGCGCATCTCCGTTTCCATCTGGGGTTGGAGGAGGCGCTTATAGGCATCCTGGGCCGCGAGCCAGAGTTGTTCTGCGCAGTTGGAGTTGGTGCGGATCAGCTTACGGCGGATGGCGGAGAGTGTCTTCTCTTCGTCAGGGGCGATGGTGAGACGGAGGATGCCCTCCTCTTCGCCACGCAGCATGGCCAGGATGCGGTGGGAAGGAGCCTTCGGCAGGAACTCGCTGGCGTTGTAGTAGATCTTGAACTTCTCGTTCTCATCCACCTTATCCTTCACCTGTTTGGTGGAGATTCGGCTATGCTGGCGGAAGGTGTTGCGCAGCATGGCGCGCAGCTGGACGTTCTCACTCAGACGCTCGGCGAGGATGTCGCGCGCGCCCGCCAGGGCAGCCTCTTCATCGGGCACATCCTTACTGGGGTTGATGAAAGGCTTGACGGTCTTGACCATATCCACCGCCTGCTGGCGGGAGAGGATCTTCGCCAACGGCTCCAGGCCACGTTCCACCGCCACCGAAGCACGGGTTTTGCGCTTGGGACGATAGGGTAAATAAAGGTCCTCGAGCTCGCTCATCGAGTCGGCCGACTGCAGTTGCGCTTCCAGCTCCGGAGTCAGCTTGCCCTGCTCGCGAATAGAGTCGAGGATGGCGGCGCGCCGTTTCTCCAGGTCCATCAAACGGGCGTACATATTCTTGATCTGTTCAATCTGGACCTCATCCAGACTGCCGGTCGCTTCCTTACGGTATCGGGAGATAAAGGGTATGGTGGCACCTCCGTTGAGAAGATCCAACGTATTGCGCACCTGCTCCTCCTGAAGGTTTAAGGTCTGTGCTATCTTTCTTACAAAATCCTGAATATCCATATCAAAAAATCAAAAATCTTCCGCTCTCCCACCCAGGCAGAATAGCGAAAGATAATTATTCATATCAATAAAACTATTATCGTATCAGAATCAGCTCGCCCTCCCGCACATAATAATAGGTCGGGTCGGCGTACTTGGCATAGGTGATGCGCCACACATAGACGCCCGTCTGCACGGGTTTGCCATTGACCGTGCCATCCCAGCCCAATTCGGTGCTGTTGGTGACAAAGAACAACTCTCCCGTGCGGTTATAGATCTCCAGTTGGTAATAGGCCACATCATTGACCACGGGTTGGAAGATTTCGTTGTTTCCGTCATGGTTGGGGGTGAAGGAGTTGGGCACCCAGAGGGCGAAGTTGTCCACCACCGGTACGATCATGGTGGTGTCATCGGAGCAGCCATCCCCGTTGGTGACGGTCAGGCGAACCAGCATATTCTCGCTGTTGATGACATGATAGGCATGGACAGGATCGGTGTCATAGGCCGTGCCGCCATCGCCAAATAGCCATTGATAGTTGGTGATATTATCACCTTCCGACAGGTTGAAGAAGGTGACGGGCTGACCATTCTGGGCCTCATCAGGAGTGAAGGTGAAGGAAGCATGAGGATAGTCGGCCACATGGATGGCATGAGTCAGCAGGATAGAGTCGTTACAGCCAGGGGCAGTGGAGACCCACAGGTTGACATCGTAATAGCCGAAGTTAGGAAGGGTGAGATGGGCGTTGTTGGTATTATCAACGATTGTGTCTGCATCATTGGTCAGGGTCCAGACGATGTCGCAATCATCCGGCAGGTTCTGAGCGGTGAGCACCACAGGCAGGGGCGCGCAGCCGAAGGTGGGAGTGATGACCGGGTTGGCCACCGGCTCTTCGGTAATCTCAACCTTGACCTCCGCGGTATCCTTCATACAGCCCCAGTAGTCGGTTGCTTCCAGATGCAAGGTCATATCGGAGGTGATATTACAAGCGGTGGTGAGGCTGTTGGCGTTTTGCACTGCGTTCTCTTCCAGCCAATGGTAGGTGACGGGCATCGGGCCGCCACCCTCTATCGTAGTGGTCAGCATATCGCAATGACCACAAGCCTTCAAAGTGGTGTCAGTGAGCTGGAGTTTAGGATTGGGCATTAGCACAAAACGCAACGTGTCATACTGGTCATCGTCTTTGTAAAGCACACAATAGTCGGTCAGAATATACAACTCGACCGTCTTGGGTTGGTCGAAGGTTGCATCCGGGTTGATTGTCAAAAACAGGTGAAGTTCTGTTGAATCTTGGAAAGAAAAGTTGCTATTGTTCAAATCCAGATTGATCATTTCGCCATTATTGCCATAACGAGTCAGAAAATAGTCATTGCCAATAGATGCGTTTCCTCCATAGGTAAACTCTACGGTATAGGCAGTCATATTGGGACGAGGCAAATCCATGATGATATCCGCGCTCTTACAGTTCTGCACCAACGTATCTCCATCTTGCATTAAATAAGGGTCTGGGACAGTTACATCATTCGCGTTGGGCTTTATTTCGATAGTTGGACTATAGAAGCTGCCTTCCTCCAAGAAGACACCGGAGTCATAGCTATTGTCGCCCACATTGCACACTGAGAGATGCATGTCGTAGGTTTGGCAAGCAAGGATCACCGACTGGGCAGCCAGTTTCACGGTATAGCCATCATATTCCACTCCCGGGGTTCCTGTGTTATGATTGGCCACATAGAAGGCTGAATATGTACCCGGGTGGCAACCCGAAGTACCTGATGAACCGCTCGTTCCCACACCGGAGTTGAGTGCATTAATAGTCACAGGCAGAACGGTTCCGGGAATGATGGCAACATTCTTATGGCTAGGAAGGAAAGTGATGGGATCTATACCATCCAAATAGAAGGCAAACACGTCGTTATAGGAAGAGCAGGCCCATTCGGGATACTCTTCAGAGGCAAACACATAATTAAAGGAAAAAGTGTCTGCGAATGCGATAAACTGGAAATCCAGCACGGAGCAGGCATTTATGGTAGAGGATGCTATACTGCTCAACATGGGATCGCTATATTTCTGGTTATCGGCAACCGATTGTGAAGAACTGCTTGATGAATTGGGCCCATTTGCCACCGACACATTACCCGTGGTCATGATCAGACCTTGGGAAATCGGGAAATTAAAGCCATTGCTGTTGAAAGTTCCGATCTGGGGCGTGGATACGTTACCCGTGTTATTGTTGAACTTGGCTGGATTCAGTTGTGTGGTACCACCGCCATTCAAATTGATGACTCCACCACTGAGCAGCACTCCGTCACCAGCCAGGTGCTGTTGGACAATCGAGTTCGGGGCCTGTCCGGACAAGGAAGATGTGGTCAGATTCTGTGCGTGCAGCATAGCGGCACACAACAGCACAGACATCAGAACGATTATTTTTCTCATATAGTCAAAATTTAGAGGGTTATCCCTCGATCACGCGTATTGCTTTATCCAGTCGGTTGCGGACCTCCTGAACGCCAATAGTCCCGATCATCGTGAAGAGTTCGGGGCCGCGGGCTGCACCCACGATGGCCAGTCGGAGACTGTTGAGCACCTGACCCATATTCAACTCATGATCAGCAATATATTGCATCACGGCATCGTGAACTTTTTGCTGGTCATACGGCTGAAATGACTCTATCAACTTCATCACTTCCTGCAGGATGGCACCCATGCCCTCTTTCCAACGTTTCTTGATTGCCTGTGGATCGTATTCGGTAGGGGCAACAAAGAAATAGCAAGCCTGTTCCCAGAAGTCGGGGATAAAGTTCAGACGGTCCTTAACCAAATTAATAACGTTTTGGAGGTATAAAATGTCACACTCCACCTCATTTTTTTGCAGGACAGGGATCATATAGGGAGCCAATTCTTCGGCAGATTTCAGCTGTATGTACTCATGGTTGAACCACTTAGCCTTGTCAAGAGAAAATTTGGCGCCCGACTTGCTGATCTTGTCGATCGAGAAGCAGTCGATGAGGGTCTCCATGGACATCATCTCCTGATCGTTGCCGGGGTTCCAGCCGAGCAGGGCGAGCATGTTGATCACGGCTTCTGGCAGATAGCCGCTCTCGCGGTAGCCGGAAGAGGTCTCCCCAGACTTCGGGTCAGTCCACTGGAGGGGGAACACGGGGAATCCGAGGCGGTCGCCATCGCGTTTGCTGAGTTTGCCATTGCCATCGGGTTTAAGCAGCAGGGGCAGGTGGGCGAACTGAGGTGCCTCCCAGCCAAAGGCCTTGTAGAGCATCACATGCAGCGGTGCCGAGGGCAGCCATTCTTCGCCGCGGATGACGTGCGTGATCTTCATCAGGTGGTCATCGACGATGTTGGCCAGATGATAGGTCGGCATCCCGTCGGACTTATAGAGCACCTTGTCGTCCAGCAGGTCCGAGTTGATGACCACCTCGCCACGGATAAGGTCATGGACGTGGATGTCGGTGTTCTCGGGGTATTTGAAGCGCACCACGAAGGCATCGCCGCGCTGCAGTCTGGCCTGCACCTCCTCCTCACTCAGAGTCAGCGAGTTGCACATCTGCATGCGGGTATGAACGTCATACTGGAAGGTCTTTTTCTGGCTTTCGGCCTCCTTACGCTTGGCATCCAGCATCTCAGGAGTGTCGAAGGCGTAATAAGCCCACCCGTCAGCCACCAGTTGCTCGGCATAGGGCTTGTACAGAGCCTTGCGTTCCGACTGGCGATAGGGGCCATAATCCCCACCGATGCCGACGCCCTCGTCGAAGGGGATGCCCAACCATTGGAAGGCTTCGATGATATATTGTTCTGCGCCCGGCACAAAACGGGTCTGATCGGTATCCTCGATGCGAAGCAACAGCGTGCCATTGTTTTTCTTAGCGAAAAGATAGTTATACAAGGCGGTTCTGACGCCTCCGATATGGAGCGGACCGGTTGGGCTAGGGGCAAATCTTACTCTTGGATTCATACTTCATTTTTTTAGGGCGCAAAATTACAAAAAAACCGCTTCCGTTTATCTGAAATTTTTGCTATTTTTGCCGCCTTGTTTTTATGGAAAAATAAAATCGCAAAATAATGAAAAAAGTATTATCATTCAGCGTCTTGTTGATTAGCGTTCTCTTCATGAGCGCACAGAGCTACACCATCCGGCAGAACACGATGAGCAAGCTTTCCATCGAGTTCACCACGCCCAAATTAGAGAGCAGCGTGGTGAAAGCCGGAGATGCCCGCTACGCCACCCTCACCATGGATGGCTACGACAACTCCACGAAGGTGGGTTTCCCGTCATTGCCGGAACTCACCAAGTTGATCGAGATCCCCTTGTGCGACGAGGTCAACGTCGAGATTGTGTCGGCAGACTACGAGGAATACGATGCCGCCGCCTTGAATGTGCTTTATCCCGTGATGCCCTGCCAGCAGAGTTATCCCAAGTCCTACACCGGCGAACGTCCCTTCAACAAGGACGAAGCCGTTTATCGCACCGATGCTTTCTACACCTCGCAGCCGGAGGTGGTCACCGCCCACAAGATCGGCACCATGCGTGATGTGAACATGGCCAATGTGGTGGTGAGCCCTGTGGCCTACAACCCTGTCACAGACAAGATCCGGGTCTATAGCCGCATCGAGGTGGAGATCACTTATGAAAATGCCAACATCCCGGCCACGTTGGAGATGAAGGACAAGTACTACAGCCCGTTGTTCCACGCCGCCAAGGAGGCCGTCATCAACCCGATGAACACGCGCAACGAGTTCAACGTTACGCCCATCAAATACCTGATCATCGCCAACAACATGTTTGTCAACAACGAGCAATTGTTGTCTTTTGTCAACTGGAAAAAGCGTATCGGCTATCAGGTGGAACTTGCCAACACGAGCATCATCGGCACCACCAGCACGGCCATCAAGAACTATATCAAAGCCGAGTACACCAATGCCACGGCTGAGAATCCGGCGCCCACCTTTGTCTTGTTCGTCGGCGACATCGCCCAGGTTCCCACCTTCACCGGCACCACGGACAACTCTCACAAGACTGACTTGTACTATGCCACTTGGACCACTGGTGACAACCTGCCAGACTGCTACTACGGTCGTTTCTCGGCTCAGAATGTCAACCAGTTGCTTCCGCAGATCGAGAAGACTTTGATGTATGAGCAATACACCATGCCGGATCCGTCCTATCTGGGCAAGGCCGTGTTGATTGCCGGCACCGACAACAATTGGTCTCCCACCCATGCCAATGGTCAAATCAACTACGTCTTCGACAATTACATCAACACCACCTCCACCACGCACGACTACACCACCGTGTACAAGCACTTGTACAACTGTTCCAGCCAAGCTGCGACCATCCGTCAGGAGATCGGTGCCGGATGTGGTTGGGCCAACTATACGGCACATGGTTCTGAAGACGGATGGGCTGACCCTGGGTTCAGCTGTTCCCAGGTGGCATCCATGAGCAATGCCGACAAATACGGTTTCATGATTGGCAACTGCTGTCTCTCCTCCAAATTCGACGTGTCCGAGTGCTTTGCCGAAGCGGTCTTGCGTGCCGCCAACAAGGGGGCTGTCGGCTATGTAGGCGGTTCCAACAGCACCTATTGGGATGAGGACTACTACTGGGCTGTCGGCTTCCGCAGCAGCGTCAATGCCAACCCAACCTACAATGCCAACTATCTGGGTGCCTACGACAAGCTCTTCCACACGCATGGGGAGAATCACGACGTATGGGCCACCAGCATCACCGGCTACATGACCGCTGGCAATCTGACAGTGGAGGGCACCAGCTCAAGCAGAAAGCTCTACTACTGGGAGATCTACCATTTGATGGGCGATCCTTCCCTGAAACCCTACATGGGCATTCCTTCCAACTTAACCGTCAACTCCCTGGATGCGCTCGTGGTAGGCAGCACCAGTTATGACGTGCAGACCGTGCCCTACGCCTATGTGGCCCTGACCTACAACAACGAGTTGGTGGCCGCCGCCTTCACGGATGCTTCCGGTCATGCCACCCTCACCTTCAGCTCCATCAACACCCCTGGTGTTTATGAGTTGGCAGTTTCGGCACAGAACTACATCCAATTCTTCAAGGCGGTGCAGATCATCGCCCCGACGGGACCCTATGTAGCTGTTTCCTCTTCCTCCTTGTCTGAGTTCAGCATCCCGCAACCGGGCTCCACTGTGTATATGAATGTGGCCCTGACCAACTACGGTGTGGCTGCGGCCTCCAACGTCACCACCACGCTCAGCAGCAGCTATCCCGGCGTTTCCATCTTGCAAAACAGCGTGAGCGACAACAGCATCGCCGCGGACGCCACCAGCACGCACAACAATGCGTTCACCATCGTGTTGCCTGCCGACGCGCAGGATGGCGATGTGATTCCTTTTGTCATCACCACCACCTTCGGCAATGAGACCTCCACCAAGAACTTCACGATAACGGTTGTGGCTCCGAAGTTGTCCATCGAGAACGTGGTCCTTCAGAACACGAACGGCACGACCTCCTTCTCTCCTGGTGACATGGCCAATGTGACGGTAACCTACTCCAACACTGGCCACAGTCCCATGACCAATGCCGCCCTGCACCTCACCAGCCATTACAGCCTGGTGACTGTGACCACCCCGGCCCAGACCATCACGGAGCTGCCTGTGGGTGCCTCCGCAACCGCCCAGTATCAGGTATCCATCAGTGCCTCCGTGCCCGACCTGACAACCGTACCGCTCTATGTGAAAGGCGTGGTAGGCCAGAGCATGACCGTGGACACCATCTACCTGACCATCGGCAGTGCCATGGAGACCTTCGAGACGGGCGACCTGACCGCCTTCCCGTGGCAGACCAATAACAACCCCTGGTTTGTCACCAGCACCCAACCCTATGCCGGCAGCTACTGTATCCGTTCCAAACAGGGCCTTGGCAACAACGCTCAATCTGAGTTCTCCATCACGATCAACTGTTCCGCCGCCGACAACATCTCCTATTTCCGCAAGGTCTCTTCCGAGGGCGGCTACGACTTCTTCAAGTTCTACATTGACAACACTGAGATGGACAGTCAATCCGGCTCTATCAGCTGGTCACAGGCCACCTTCTCCGTCACCCCTGGCACCCACACCTTCAAGTTCAGCTATCAGAAAGACTATTCCGCCACTAGCGGTAGCGACTGCGCATGGGTGGACAACATCGTCCTCCCCGGCATGGGCACCCTGTGCGTGGAAGACGTTGACGACAACGTAGGCGTTGAAAGCCCCGAGGAGATCCAGTTCAGCGTATTCCCCAACCCCACCACGGGCATGCTCCATGTACAGTGCTCCGAGCCGGTACAGCAAATTGTGATCTACGACTTGAGCGGTCGCCAGATCATGAGCTACAACGGACAGGCTGAGCAGCTGAACACCCTCAACGTCAACAACCTGACCAGCGGAGTCTACTTCATCCGCATCCTCACCCAAGACAATCAGTCTTCCATCTCCAAGTTCATCAAACAATAACTATGGCCGACACTCTCGAACAATATGAAACCCTGATCGGCCAGTGTCTGGAGTTGTTCTCCGCCAAGGCAAAGGACTACGGCACGGCGTGGCGCATCCTGCGGCTGCCGTCGCTGACCGACCAGATCTACATCAAGGCCCAGCGCATCCGCAGCATCCAGGAAAAAGGCGAGGCCAAAGTGAACGAAGGCATCATCCCCGAGTTCATCGGCATCGTCAACTACTCCGTCATGGCCCTCATCCAGCTGGAGATCGGCGTGGCTAACACGGCCGAAGAGATCGACATGGATGTGGACACCGTCACCAAGCTCTACGACCAATACATCCATCAGGCCAAGGAGTTGATGAGCAACAAGAATCATGACTACGGTGAGGCTTGGCGCCAGATGCGCATCAGTTCCATCACGGACATCATCCTGATGAAGATCTTCCGGCTGAAATCCATTGAAGACCATCAGGGCAAGACGCTCGTCTCGGAGGGCATGGACGCCAACTATTACGACATCATCAACTATGCCATGTTCTGTCTCATACGGTTGGTGCTGGAAAAAGAGGAAGCGTAGATGGTAAGTTAAGAAATTAAGAAACTAAGAAATTAAGAAATTAAGGGATATGAAAAGCAAAGAACCTATATGGCTGATGGTCATCCGCATTTTGTTAGGGTGTCTGTTCATCGCCTCCAGTTTCATGAAAGCCATTGATCCGGTAGGGTTTGGTGTCACCATGAACGACTACTTCACCTCCTTCCACATGGGCTTCCTGCACCCGTTGGCATTGTTTGCCGCGGTGGTGGCCATCGCCTGCGAGTTTGTGTTGGGCTGCATGCTGCTGCTCCGTGTCAAGGTGCAATGGGCTGCCTGGGGTTATCTCATCTTCATGACCTTCTTCTTCTTCCTGACGCTATGGCTCGCCATCGCCGAGAAGCTGGAGACCGCCGGCATCCACTACTTTGGTGTAGTGAAAGACTGCGGCTGCTTTGGGGATGTCATTGAGATGACCAATATGCAGACGTTCCTGAAGAATGTGGGCTTCATCATCCCGACGCTGATCTTGTTCTTCAACCGCAAGAAGCTCAGCGACTGTCGCATGACCGAGTTGGGACAATGGCTTGCCGTGGTGGTGTTCGCCGCCATTTCGGTAGGCTTCCAGCTGTACGTCATCCATCATCTGCCCTTCATTGGCAAGAGCGACTGGAAGAAGGGCAAGGACGTGTCCGTCTTCGTGGCACAGCCTGCGCAGAAAGAGGTGGTGTTCGTCTATCGCAACAACGCCACGGGCGAGAAGGTCACCCTGACGCAAGACGAGCTGATGAACCAGGATGAGGACTTCTACAACAACAACGAGTATGTATCCCGCGAGGACAAGATCCTCAAGGAGGCGGTGAAGGCCAAGATTGACGGCTTCAACATGCTGGATGAGAACGGGGCTGACCATGCGCCCGACTACTTCGCCACTGACCGCGAGGGCGTGGTCTATATTCTCTATGTGCACGACTTGAGCGAGGCCAACGACAAAGGCATGGCCAAGGCGATGACACTGGCCAAAGACTGTCAAAGCAAAGAGATCGACTTTGTGGCTATCACCAACTCCTCGGAAGAAGAGATTGCCGCCTTTGCAGAGCGATACGGCATCGACTTCCCCATCTACCATAACCCCATCAACCCGATCACCGGTCCGTTCATGGTGCGCGACGCCATGCGCTCCAACCCGGGTGTCATGTTGTTGGAGAAAGGCATCGTGAAAGACAAATGGGCTTGGCGTGACATTCCCGCCACGGCCGTGCAAGAATAGACGGCCTTGACCATCCGGGAGAGCATACAAGAAATGACACAGGCACTGCAGCCGCTTTACGACCCTCGTGAGGCGGCTGCGGTCGCTAAATATTACCACGAACATCTGACCAGTTGGGAGCAATGGTCGCTGCCCCTGCACTATGGCGATGCACTGACGGAGGCTCAGCACCGGCAGCGGCAACAAGACCTCCTCCAGATGACGCAAGGGTGTCCCTTGCAATACGTCATGGGGCGGGCTGACTTTTACGGGAGAAGATTCCAAGTCACCCCGGACGTGCTCATCCCGCGGCCAGAGACCGAAGAGTTGGTGCTGATGGCCATCCGAGAGCTGTCTGGACGGGAAGAGCCCAAGGTGTGGGATGTCGGCACGGGGAGTGGCTGCATTGCGGTGACCATCGCCGCTGAGTTGCCAAGAGCCCAGGTCTTCGCCACAGACATCTCCGAAAAGGCGCTGACCATCGCCAAGGAGAATGCCGCCCGCCATCATGTCACCGTCACCTTCGCTCAGCACGACATGCGCGACAACAGTGCCCTACCCTTCCCTGACCAGCGTTTCGACCTCATCATCAGCAATCCGCCCTACATTCCGGAAAGCGACCGCCGGGAGATGCACCGCAACGTGGTGGAGCACGAACCGGGAATAGCCCTCTTCGTGCCCGACGAGGACCCGCTATGGTGCTACCGCGCGCTGGCCGCACTCGCCTTCAAGACACTGAAACCCAACGGAGTATTGATGGTAGAGACCTATCACCAATACCACGACAAGCTGATGCAACAATGGAAAGAAAACGGCCTGCTGGATATCAAAACACACAACGATATCCACAGCAGACCGCGATTTGTGACGGGACGGGTTTAGAACACCTTCAACCGCTTATTATAGACCGGTTTTGAGAAGCGCTCAGACACTTCTTTGAGGCTCTTTACCAACTCATAAAAGATTCCATGCTGAAGGCCTTTCACCGCCTCAACATTGGTAGTGAAGAAATTGTCATCCACAAACATAGTCATATTGTCGAACGGAAGTGTAATATTGAGTTGACTTCCGCCCGCAATGCTATTCATCAGGGTTTGCACATCCATACGCACATAAATGGCATGCTGCAGAAAATCCGGGGAGACGGGCTGTGCCTTTACTGTAGGATGATTCACCATCTCCACCACCTGTTTCTTAGGCGCAAAGAAAAGCTTGTTGCCTTTCACCACCAGATAAGCCGTGTCCATCCCCAATTCTCGCTCGTATGTATCATAGTTCATCTGGCTTTTGGTGGTCAAGAGGTAATAGATTTTCAAATCGCCTTCCGGTTGATAGATGACTGACTTCTTGTTGACCGCAGGATCCACGGGGGTCTGCTGTAGGGTGGACATCATCTCTTCAAAAGAGACCTCTACATCATTATCATCATCCAGGCTCTCCAGATCAATCGTCGGAGCAGGGGCTTCGGATTGGGCTTGATACAGCGAATCGATATAGCGGTTATGGGCCTCCACATAGTTGTTCAGCAGAGTTGGCAACTGCTCCGGATCATCAATCATCGTAGCTATCATATAGTACATCCCATCGGGAATGATGGCGGCCACAAAGGGCTTGTCCATGAGAGGCAGCAAAGACTTGTATTCGGAAAAAGCGGGCGGGAGTTCTCCCATCTTGCTCAGTCCCGACATCGTGCTGACCATCATCGCGAATGTATTATCCCCAAAATAGGGCAACAACTGCTCCACAGTCTTGGGGTCGCGACGGGCCTCGGACCAGGAAAAAGCCGGTGGTGCCGTGGAGAGATTACGGATCTCGCTGACACTGGTCATCCGGTCGCGGCTGACTTGTCCGCGGGTATAAATCTCCACATTGAGGTCCTTCAGCATATCCGGCGACACCTGGGCAAGGGCCGTGGCATAAGTGCCCAGCATCTTCATCATCGGGTTGGACTCGTTATAGACTGTATAGCCAGAGATCTCACCGGACAACATTTTCTGGCCCGGCTCAGTCTGCAGAAAATGGGAGTTCCGCATCTTCTTCCATATATCGCCATCTTCCTCCTGTGTGGGGAATAGTTTCTCCAGTTCCGACATATCAAGCAGAAGGCAGGCCACATCCTGGGTGCAGAACACCGTGACCTCCTCACATTTCATCTTACGGATTGTGAGACCGGTTCCATCATTCATCGTCTGAAACTGAACTTTAGAGCTCATCAGCTTTTTCAAGGTCTTCTCGAAATTCTTCTCATTATTCAAGGGAATCAGGAAGATACGATTGCCGATGGTGGCGAAAGAGGCGGTGAAGTCGATGCCAAGCTTGTCATCCCTGCTAATCCAACTTTTCATCAAGGGTTTGAGAAATTTAAAGTCTTTGTCCTGATAGAGTTTATCCAACAGTTTATCGTCCTGAATAGCTTTCAGTTCGCAGACACGGGCCAGGGTATCCAGATTGCCCACTTGGACCGAGTGGCAATCGTCGGGCACGTAGTTCAGCACGCGCAAGTGATTGGGTGCTTGCGCATAGGAGATCAAAGCGGCTACGGAGAGCAACAGGGTGAACAAAATCTTTTTCATTTATCTGATTATTAATGTGATACTTTTACTGTTTTATTTTTAAATGAACAACGCGGCAAAGATATAAAAAACAATTCAATCACCCCCCCCCAATAAAAAAATATCGTACTGACAATCAAAGCATTAAAAAACAAGGACTTATATACTTGATGGAACCCAGTATGGTTGTGACTCAATGTGTTTCACTAATTGGCAGAAGAAGGGCAAAAGCATCATAAGATTAAATGAAAACGGTTAATTCTGCCATTGGTCTCTTCTTTGTTGTGCCATCATGTATATAAGCACCTTCATTATTTAATGGAAAATCTTACACCAATACATCCCAGAAGCTTTGGGGCAGATGAATGTTGGGGACATCGACAGCTTCATTGAACAGCGGGGCAATCTCTTGGTCGATGAAGCCAGCGATGCCGCAGCCGATACGGGTCACGAGGAAGGTCAGCTGGGGATGGTCTTTGGCAAACTGGATAAACTCGTCCACGTATGGCTTGATAGTCTCCACGCCGCCCTGCATGGTCGGGATGGCGTAGCTTCGACCTTGCAGACCGACGCCCTGTCCCATCACGGCTCCGAATTTCTGCACTGCAGCATAGGCAGCACCTCCACCGTGCGCGCCCGCCAGATTGCTGCCGAAGACAAAAATCTCGTTGGGACGCAAGGAATCAATTCGATCGGGAGCGACTCTACCCGTATAATCCTCTTGCTCGCGATAATAGGAAACCTCCCGATTACGCTTGGCGCGAAAGCGTTTGCGTTCAGTGGAAGACATGCTTGCACTACAATCCATATCTTCTGCTATCATGGAATACATATTCATTCTGGCATTCTTTTCATCCGACCAAGCTTTTGACATCCCTGCCTCATCATCTTCAAAAAAGAGGTGATTTTCAATATGCAGCGACATGGAGACCTCCTCCACATCTTGGTTAGTGCCGATATAGGCAAAACTCCAGCCCTCTTCGTCTTTAAGTTTGTCCACCAAGGCTTGAATAGCTTTGCCAGAATACTCTCTGGAAGCATTCTCCAAACCATCGGTAATGACTGTCACCACAGCGGTGGCGTTCTCCTCGTGCTGTATCTGCTTGAGCAGCTTGTTCAACGAGATGCCCATAGCGTCATACAATGGAGTACAACAACACGGCCTGTACATTCGGGAGGTCAACTCTTGGACATGCTCTACCGGCACATTCTCATAGATGTAAGATTTGTCACAATTGCAAAACACAAAGAGGGAGACATAATGCTCTTGCGTCTCGTGATAGAGTTTCTGTGCCGAGCGGATGCCCCCGACCGTTTCGTTGAAGCCAGAGATGGCGGCTTTTGCGATGGATGACATAGAGCCGCTCTTGTCGAGGATAATCAGATTATAGACCTTCGTCTTGCCGTGAGGTACGCCGCCGACCTCAGCGCTTTTGCCGTTTTGGGTTGTGGAATCTTCCACCTTGTCTTGGATTTTGTTTTTCTTGAATAACATAACGGTGATATATATATGGTTAACAAATAAGGTTTAGAACTCGAATCTGAAATTATTGTCGTGTTTGAAGCGAGCATATTTCTCCTTGTCAAAGGAAAACAGCCGGCCTTTCCGCCCGGGTTTTCGCTTTGGCAGAACTTCCGGGGAGGCTTCCTCTGCTTCCAGCTGACAATCGTCTGTCAGGGACAACTGTTCGTCAGAGAGTGCTTGGAAGTGTATGTGAGGGGATGTGTCCTGCACTGTCTGGGAGGATGAATCACTTGAGCCAAACAAGTCGTTGATGTCCTTGCGTCTCATCTCCCGATGCGAGCCGAAGAAGCGATTAGCTTTCACTTGTTCCCAGGAGTGTGAAGCGGGAAGGTCATCCACCGACTCTGTCGCGGTTTGGAGGATGCCAGTCTGGAGCATCTTGCGCTCGAAGTTGCGGCGGTCGAAATGGACTCCGAGGATGGCTTCGTAAAGGCGTTGGAGTTCTGACATGGTGAAAGCGTTGTTGAGCAGTTCAAAGCCGATGGGCTCGAAATAGATGTCCTTGCGGAGCTGGCTCATGGCCTTGCGGAGGATAAAATCATGATCGAAAGCCAGTTGCGGAACATCATCGATGGGAAACCAGCGGGCTTGGCGGGCATCGTCGCCGCCGGACACCTCGGAGGGTTGCACCAGGACGTAGAAGGCGATGGAGACCACGCGCTCGCGGGGATCGCGCTGAACACTGGAGAAAGCGCCCAGCTGTTTCATGACTTGGATGTCCAGGCCCGTCTCTTCGGAGAGTTCACGCCGGGCGCATGTCTCCGCAGTCTCGTCAATTTTCATGAAGCCGCCCGGGAAGGCCCACATGCCCTTATAGGGGTCAAGGCCGCGCTCTATCAGCAGGATGTTCAGGTCTTTACCATCGAAGCCGAAGACCACGCAGTCGGTGGCGACAGCCGGATGGGGATATTGGTAAGAGTAGCTCATATCGTGTGCATTTTTTTAATTGCGTAATTTTAACGCAAAAATACACTTTATACGATACGAAAACACATTTTGCGTAAATTTTACGCAAAATTTTTATCAATTTGATTTTCAGGGTGATACAAAAGAAGATAGGGGAATAATCGGGTGTCAGGATAGGGAAAAGAGGAAAGATTTAGGGGTGAAAAAAAGGAAGGAATGGAGGATTTACGGAAAAAGGGGGAAAAAATATTGGGCTATCAATAGATACATCTTGACTAAAAAAGCAATTATTCTTCATGGTATCAAATAAATTATTTGTATTTTTGCATTTTAATAACTTTATATTAATTATCAAAGAACATGGCAACAAATGATCTATCTGAGTTTAAATCCATTCACGCTCTATTAAGGCGTCTGAATAGTGAGAAGAAATGCAGAGACTACTTAGCAGAAATTCGATGGCATGGCGAACCAGTCTGTCCTTATTGCGGATGCAAGAAAATATATCGGAAAAAAGACGGACGTTACGCATGCAGCAGCTGCCGGGACACATTTTCCGTATTAGTTGGCACGATATTCCAGAACACAAAACTCCCATTAATAAAATGGTTTATGGGAATCTATCTGCTTTGCAATAGCAAACAGGGGATATCTTCTTGTCAACTTGCAAAAGATCTTGGCGTGACGCAAAAAACAGCATGGTTTATCGCTCAAAAAATCAGAATTCTATTCAAGAATCCTGATGATAATTGTAAAGACATCATTCAGAGCAAGATAGTGACCAAGGTGAGTTCAAATGGAAATCCTTTTCGTGTCAGATGGTCAAATCCACCCAACTTTCTACACCCCAAATTATATGAATTCACAAAAACAGCTAGTAGAATACACGAGGATCGGTACATTTGTTATCAAACACTTGCGGAGAGTGAAAAGGAAATATATCAAACAGAAGATCCAAGATGGAATTATCGTGAGAGAAAAGGCAAAAAGAAAAT
The DNA here is from genome assembly GCA_017649855.1 of Bacteroidales bacterium. GTDB lineage: Bacteria > Bacteroidota > Bacteroidia > Bacteroidales > WCHB1-69 > F23-D06. The sequence goes on along the minus strand of JAGCGA010000008.1, from coordinate 6,197 downwards.
AGAAAATGGTTTCTGGATTCAACTGAAAAGAATGACTTTCGGTGTTTATCACTATTTATCAGCTTCAATATTTCACAGATATGTTTATGAAGCACTATTCAGGCACAAAACTGCAACTTTCTCCAATGAGGATCGGGCCAAATTGATGTTTTCGAGAATCGGGCAGGCAATCACCTACAAGACAGTCCGGCCACAATGACACGCCTTTTAAACACGACAAAGCAGTCAACACGTATCTATTGTGACAAAGGGCCTCTATGTAGGCACCATGCCATGCTATCATCACATAGCAAACCTCATAGGAACAGCATAATAACACCTCACCGGCTTCCCGTCCAAGATTCCAGGCTCCCACCGCGGCTGCTTGCTGACTACCCGCAACGCCTCGTTGTCCAACAACGGGAAACAAGACAGCTTTACCTTCACATGGCTCACCTGCCCGTCAGCCTCCACCACAAACTCAATCAGTACGGTGCCCTTAATCTTTCTTGCACGACAATATTCCGGATAGACAGCATTCTGAGCCAGCATGTTCACCAGTGCCTGAACCCCACCGGGAAATTCAGGTGCTTGGGTCGCGAAACGGAAAATCTCATCGCCAGAAGTGTCGGGGGCGGAAGAAGACGACGCCTGATCCACATTCCCCTCCTCTTCAATGGAGAGTCGCAGGGCATCCACCAGATACTTCAGGTTGTATTTTCGCGACATCTGATAATATTGTATCGCTTTCGAGAGGTCTTGATCCAGCCCATAGCCCACCTGATAGCAGTGTCCGGCGAGCATCTGCGCATCGGCATTGCCCTTATCGGCAAGACGGACCAGCATCTCGGCAGAGGCTTTCAGATTGGAGAGCTCCGCTCCGCGATACAAGTAGAAAGCAGCCTCATTGAGATCCTGGGGCGTTCCATGTCCTTCCAGGTAGCAGAGTCCCAGTCCATAGCAGGAGGCACCTTCTTCGGCTTTCACACCTTTCTGGTACAAAGAGATTGCTTTCGAATAATTCCCCTTCTGATAGGCCGCATCGCCTTTTGCCGACCATTTTCCTTCTTGGGCGTTCAACACGAAGAGTGGTCCCAGCACAAGAAGTATAAGAAATAGTATTTTGTTGATCTTTAACATCTTAGAAAAACAAACCTCTACATTGAAATCTATTACGTCAAATCTTCACATGCTGCGAGGTCCGTGAAACAGAATCTGAAGAAATGACGCAGCGAAGATAGCAATTTTATCTGACTCGTAACGATTCAAATTCTCAGTTTTCGCTTATAAACGCTTAATTCTCTCCTGCCAGCAGCTCCAGCAAACGGACCTGATACAGGAACTCGCAGCGGGCCTGCGCCAAGTTTGAAGCAGCTTGCAAGTAGTTGTTTTTCGCCTCGTTGAAGGCAGTACTCGTGGATTTTCCGTTCTCATAGAGGGCCGTTTCCAGCTCAAAGGCCTCTTTTGCACTGACTTCTGCCACCTCGCTACTGACGAGTTTCTCCTTTGCAGACACCGCATTGTAATATGCTTGCTGGATCTCCTTATAGAGTTGTTTCTTGACGTTTTCGATCTGAATCTGCTGGTTCTCGAGCTGCAGCTGGGCCAACCGTACGTTGTTGCGCGTTTCCAAACGGTCGAAAATGGGCACATTAAGCGTGAAGCCAAGGTAGGGACTGAAGTTGTCGCGCAGCTGCTCGCCAAAGCCTTTGCCAGCGTGGCCCAACAGCGCATAGTAGTCGGTGACGAGTCCACCATTCATCGAGAGGGTTGGATACCAGCCACTTTTAGCCAATGCAACGTTGGTCTTGGCACAGTCTGTGCGAATCTCCTCGGCTTTCACAGCGGCTCGGTTCCCCAATGCCTTCTGGTAGATCTGCTCTGGCGAGGGCAGGTTGGTTGGCAGGTATGCATCATTGTCTGGTTTCGCAATGGTAAATCCAACAGGACTTTCCAACTCCAGCAACTGGGTCATATCCAATATGGCAGAGACCAAACCGTTATGGGCCTGAGTATAAGTTAGTCTGCTCTGGGCCAAGGTGGACTTCCGGGCGGCCACCTCCGCGGGCCCGATCTTGCCGAGCTCGTAGAGGGCGGTGAGCCGCTCCACTTGTGCGGAGTCGATGGCGATTTGCAACATTGCAACTTCACAGACCTCCATCTGATAGAGAATCTGCATGTAAGCCTGCGTCACCGCGATGCGGATGTCCTCCTTGGCCTTGTCACAGTCGGCGGTAGCGGCTTCCAGGTTCAGTTTGCCCATCGTGATGTTGTTCTTGACCCGCAGACCGGTAAAAAGGTTCATGCTGCCCCCAATGCCGAAAGAGGTGTTGGCAGTGTTGGAACTGACGTAGGTGTTGTCCTCAGAGAGTCCCCTTCCAAATGAGAAATTTTGAGATGCGCTTGCTTGTACTCCTGGCCACACGCTATTCTTAGCCGTGTTCAGCTCCACCTCTCGTTGAGACTTCACCAACTCATTCTGCTTGACCGTCAGGTTGTGGTCAAGGGCGTACTGCACGCAAGCGTCGAGAGTCCAGGGAGTAGGCTGGGCATGTTGGCCTTTTGCAATGCCAACACACATCATCAGGCCAAACAAAAATACGGTTGTCTTCATTATCTTATTCATACTTGTCATCTATCATTATCATTAATCATACGTCACACATTCCAAATCATGCGTTCTATCCCAGGGGTGGCGGCGTTCGTTCCTCACGCCTTACCCTTGGCTACCGAGCTCTTGTCCCTTCGGGACTGCTCAAGGAATATGTTTATCATATATCGAGGCATTTCGTTTTAACTACTGACTTCTAACTACAAATTGCCAACCACTTTCGTGCCTCGCACTTTCTCCCCTTCTTTCAGCCCACTCGTCACCACGATGTTGATGCCATCGCTGATGCCAGTAGTGATGGAGCGGCGATCGTAGGAGGCACCATTCTTGACATAGACGAAGGTGGAGTCGCCAGAGAACTCCAAAGCGCCCTCGGGGATGGCAAGAACGTGCTCCGCGCTCTCCAAGACAATCTCGGCGTTCGCACTGTAGCCGGAACGGATCTTATTGTCGCTCTGCGGCTTGACAGCAGCGCGGATTTCAAACTGGTTGGCACCGTTGTTCTGCACGGCCTTCGGGGAGATATACTCCAACACGGCATCGAAAGTGTAATCCTGCAACGCCCCGATGGTGATCTTCAGCGGGGCACCCTCACGCAGTGTGCCGACCTCTGTTTCATCGACGTTCCCCTTGAAAATCAAGTCGTTCATGTCGGCGACGGTGGCCACGGTGGTGCCGTCGTTCAACGTATTGGCTTGGATGACGGAGTTACCTACCTTGACGGGGATGTCGAGGATCAAGCCCGAGATGGTGGAACGGATGAGCGTGGAGCTGGACTTGGCGTTGGTGGAGGAGACACCGTCTCGGATGATCTCCAGCGCGTCCTGCGCCGCCGACTTCTCCTCACGAGCCTGCTGCAACGCCTGCGTCACCTGCTCAAACTCCTCGTTGCTAACCAACTTCTTGTCGTACAAGGCCTTCTCGCGATCGTAGTTGGCCTTGGCCTGGTTGTAGTTGATATCGGCCAGTCGCACACGGCTCTGCGCCGCACTCAGCGAGTTCATGTCGGGGATGACCTTCAACTTGGCAATGACCTCGTTCTCCTTCACCTCCTGACCGGCCTCCTTGTAGAGCTCAGCGATGATACCGTTGATTTGTGGTTTCACTGCAACCTCGTTGCGCGGCCCTATCTGTCCGGTGATCAGCGTCTTCCGACTGATATCCATGTATGTGACTTCGTACTCGTTGAACATCTCCTTTTCGGGTCTCGACTTCTTGAAGAGAAAGACGAAGGTTCCGATGAAGATCAGGGCTATTAGCAGCCCGATGACGTATTTGAGTTTCTTTTTCATTGTATGTTGGTTTTTTTATTATTCCATTATTTATCTATCATCCCCCCTCCGGGCACCTCTTCCAAGAGAATGGGAATGGTTCTTCAACCGTAATATAACTACTAACTATTCATTACTAACTACTAACTGTCTATTCATCCCGCATCGCATCCACGGGCTTGATGTGCATGGCGCGGTAGGCAGGGGCGATGCCGGCGAGAAGGCCCAAAAACATTAACAGGAGCAACGCCGCTATCGCCGTGCCAAACTGGATCTGGAATACGGCCTGGTGCTTGGTGATGACCTCAAAAAGGTTGAGCAGCAGCACGGAGAAAACAATGCCAGACATGCCCGCGACAATGGTGAGCGTGACACCTTCAAGGATAATCTGCGTGAGGATGTCACGCGGCGTGGCCCCGATGGCCCTGCGAATGCCAATCTCCACCGTCCGCTCGCGCACGACTACCAACATAATGTTACTCACCCCGATAGCACCTGCCAACAACGTGCCGATGCCCACCAACCAGATCAGGAAGTTGATGCCTCGGAACAGGTTGTCGATGATGCTGAACATCACCTCCATGTTGAGCAGCGTCATGGCTTCCTTATCATCGGGTGCGATATAGTGCTGACGGGCAATTACTTGCCGTATCCTCCCCTCCAACTCGTTCATATTGACCCCTGAGCCTCCCACCGTGCAAATCACCCCCACCCTGTCTCCGCTGTTCATGATGTCGCTCATCACTGTGAAAGGTATGGTGATCTCATCCGCGCTGTTGCCCCAGAGGTTGATGTTGGAGGTGCAGACATCCACGCCAATGACCTGATAGTAAATCCCTCCCACACAGATATACTGTCCGCAAGGATCGTCGCCATCGGGAAACAGAGTCTTCCAGACGCGCTCGCCGATAACGCAGACTTTCCGCTTGTGCATCACATCGACCTGGTTGAGATAACGCCCGAATTTCAAGGTGGGGGCCTGCACCTTGACGTAGTCGGCCTCCACCCCTTTGACAGAGCAACTGGCGGTGTGTTCGTCGCGGGTGGCAGTACGCCCCCACTCGGGCAACAACGGGGTGACGACCTCCAGTTCGGGCACCATCGTTTTCAGCCGTTCGATGTCTTTGTATCGTAAGTTCCATTGCCGCCCCTCCTTAAAGCCCTTGTACGGCTTGGTGGTCTCCTCTGCCGCAACGATGACCGAGTTCGTGGCGAACCCTTCAAAGTTCTTCTCCAGCAGCTGTTTCAGGCCGTGACCGCCGCCTATGAGGAACAACAGCATGAATAGTCCCCAGAAGATGCCGAAGCCCGTGAGGAAGCTGCGCCGCTTGTTCCGCGTCAGCGCATCGAGGATTTCCCGGTATGTGTCTGTATCGAATCTCATTTCATAGTGATCAGTGAACAGTGATCAGTGAATAGTCTAAATAATACGTCATAAGTCAGTCATAAATCATACATCTTACGTCAATCATACGTCATACATCAAACGTCACACGTCTTACGTCTCATTCAACGCTTCGATCGGGCGGATCTTCGCGGCTTTCATCGCGGGGGAGATGCCGGCGAGGGTGCCGGCGACAACCAGCAGGATGGTGACGCCAATGGAGATGCCGAGACCAACGGTCGGGTTGACAAACAGCCGGACGGTCTCGCCGAAGAACTCCACGGAGGACTGTCCCACAGTCATCTTCATCACCTCGCAGGCCACCATGCCGAGGAACATCCCGATATAGCCGAACAGCGCGGTAATGGAAACGCTCTCCGCCAAGATCAGCTTCATGATCTCCCACGGCGACGCACCGATGGCCTTGCGGATGCCGAACTCGCGGGTGCGCTCTTTCACGGTAATCAACATGATGTTGGAGACACCCACGATGCCGCCCACCAACGTGAAGATGCCCAAAATCCACAACGCAGTGCGGATGAAATGCGTCCCCTTGTCCATCTGCATGTTCTGTGTGAAACGGTTCCAGATCCAGATCGAACTCTCATCATCCGGCGCCGCTTTGTGCGCCCGGTTGAGGGCGGCACGGTAGTTCTTTTCAAACTGCTCATTTTCCTCCTTGGTCGTCAATCCGTGGAAGGAGAAGTTGATCTGGTCAACATAGTTGATGTCATTCGTGATCATCTGCATGGTCGTGATCGGCGCAAAAGCCTCCACACGTTGTGCCGTGCGGTCGGTCTTATAGACGCCTACCACCACCCACGTGATGTTGTCGGTGGTCACCGTCTTGCCAATCAGGGAGGCGTAATCTTCGCCGCCATTCATCAACTCAATGGCATGAGAAGCGGCCAAGACAATGGACTTCCGATGCTGTTTTATGTCATTTTGGTTG
>JAGCGA010000007.1 GCA_017649855.1 Bacteroidales bacterium | reverse complement strand
ATCGTCCACGGGCTCGTAGATGTCCATACGCAGCGATTGTTCCGTTTTTTTCTTCAACTGCATGAGACGACCTGCATAGATTTCCGCAAAGCTTTTGTCCTCGTCGGGGTAGCTGGTCCAATAGCCGTCCGCGCGGGCATATTCCACATTGAGTGTATCTTTCACGGCATATATAGGATCGCACAACTGTCTGTGATACAGTGTAGTATCTCTCGGAGCGCACTGTTCCAGGACGATTTCACGAGGCAATTCCCTTGACCTGCACTTACAAACCAGCTGGTTTCCCTGAGCATTCCATTTTATTTTAACAGGTCTTGAGACAATAGGGGTTTCCAAAGAACCTCCTTCCCCATTATTGGAAATGGTGAAGATGAACGGATGAGGTGTAGCAAACAACGAATCCGCATAGTATATTTTCCCCTTTATATTGTTGTCACGCAGCTCGTCTATCCGGATGGCCACATCTTTGTTGTTGACAGACGTGACGAAGCAGTCTCCGACGGAGAAAGTGGGCTTGTTGATTTTGTCGCACGCAAACATCATTGTCAACAGGAAGAGCATCGTGACAACGACTGGCTTTTTCGTTGTTGTTAACATCATTTCTTGATTTTGGATCCGCCGCAAAAATAAAAAAATTTTCGGAATACTCAACGGCGGAGAAGATGATTTCCAGGACTCACGCACCAACTTTTTCCTTTGGGCGTTCCAGCACGGCCAAGGGGGCGACGCTTCCAAGCGTCGCAAAACCATTTGCCCCTATCATTCTTCATTCTTAATTATTTCGTACTTTTGCCACTTCAAATTTCCCAAAAAATGAAAAAGCTCCTCTTATCCATAATCTTGCTGATAACGGTAACCGTCTTTGCGCAAAACGACTACACCCAATACGTCAACCCCATCATCGGGACGAACGGCATGGGACACACCTTCCCGGGTGCTTGCTCCCCCTTCGGCGGTGTGCAGGTGAGTCCCGACACGGACACCATCCCCCACAACATCAACGGAAAGTACCAGCCAGGGGTCTATGACTACTGCGCCGGCTACCAGTACCGCGACAAGACCATCGTGGGCTTCAGCCACACCCACTTCAGCGGCACCGGCCACTCCGATATGGGCGACATCCTGCTGATGCCCTTCACCGGCGAGGTGCAGCTCAACCCCGGCACTGCCGACAACCCCGATGCAGGCTACCGCTCGCGCTTCAGCCACGAGACCGAGAAGGCCTCGCCCGGCTACTATGAGGTGCGCCTCAGCGACGACGACATCCTCGTGCAGCTCACCGCCACCCCGCACTGCGGCATCCACAGATACACTTACCCCCAGGGCGAAACCCAAAAGCTCATCGTCGATCTCAACCACTGTCTCTACAACTACGACGGCAAGGTACTGTGGGCCTCCTTGCGGATGGAAGACCCCTACACGCTGACCGGCTACCGCATCACTAACGGCTGGGCACGGGAGAACTACGTCTATTTCGCCATCCACTTCAGCAAGCCCGTGGCGCACTATGGCTATCAGGATTTCGGAAAACAGGATTACAACGGCTTCTGGCGCCGCTTCGACCTGAACCACGATTTCCCCGAGATGGCAGGTCGCAAGGTAGTGGCTTGGATTGAGTTCGAAGATGATAACGATCCTGTGCTGGAAGTGCAGGTGGCATTATCCGCCGTGGGCACCGATGGCGCAACGATGAACTTGGAGGCGGAGAGCCTGCGCCCCTACCGTCGGCAGAATGCTAATGGCACTGTGACCGATGCGTTCCATCGCCTCTCATTTGATGAGATTCTCCAAAACACGCAGAGAGTTTGGAACGAAAAATTAGGCATCTACCAAGCACAAGGCACCCTCGACCAACTCGCCATGTTCTATACCTCGCTTTACCATACGATGATCAATCCATCTATCTATCAAGATGTTGACGGAAAATATCGTGGGATTGACCACAATATACATCAGAATGAAGAAGGTCATACCAACTATACGATTTTTTCTTTGTGGGACACCTACCGCGCTGAACATCCGCTACTGAACATCATTGACCCGAAAAGTGCGGCCGATATCATAGAGTCTATGGTGTGTCACGCCCATCAAAGCGTACACGGCATATTGCCGGTATGGAGCCATGCAGGCAATGAGAATTGGTGTATGATTGGCTATCACGGCGTTTCAGCGGTGGCGGATGCATTTCTCCACAATGACAATGTGCATTCGGATATGAACTATGCCGTTTTTCCTCATATTTTGTATAGTGCAAATCTGAACTATTATGACCACACTGACCTGTACAAAAAACTGGGTTATGTCCCGTATGATAAGTCTGCCGTTGGAACCTCCATTACTTTAGAGAACGCTTACGAAGACTGGGTAATATATCGATTGCTTGACAGCAAAATTAGGGTTGATTACGAAGACAAAGAAATATACCACCAGCGCGCGCTGAATTTCAAGAATGTTTTCAATCCGGAGACGGGCTTCGCGCAGGCGCGTTACGAGGACGGCTCGTGGAAGACGCCCGCCGACCTGCTCTCCACCTCCAACGAGGGTTTCATCGAGGGCAACAGCTGGAACTATTCGTTCTACGTGCCGCACGATGTCAACGGGCTGATCAAGATCATGGGCGGCGACAAGGTCTTCGTGAACCGCCTGGACGAGCTCTTCACAATGTATGTGCCGGACAAGTTCTTCGCTGAGACCGAGGATGTTACCCGCGAGGGGATGTTAGGCGGCTACGTGCACGGCAACGAGCCCAGCCACCACATCCCGTACCTCTACATGTGGACCTCCCAGCCGTGGAAGACGCAGCTGCGTGTGCGCGAGGTGATGAACAAGATGTACCGAAACCACCTCGACGGGCTATGCGGCAACGATGACTGCGGACAGATGTCGGCGTGGTACATCTTCAGCGCGATGGGCTTCTACCCCGTCTGTCCCGCCAGCGGCCAGTACGTCTTCGGAGCTCCCTACCTGCCCGAGAATGTCCTCCATCTGCAAAATGGTAAAACATTAGTCATCAAGGCACCCAACGTCAGCGACCAGAACTGCTACATCCAATCGGTGACGCTCAACGGCCAGCCGCTACACACAGCTTACATCACCTATGAGCAAATCATGGCCGGCGGCGAGCTCGTCTTCACGATGGGCAGCAAGCCGAACAAGAAGTGGTTTACGGAGAAGCCGTATTCGCTGGAATAGCCAATAGCTAATAGCTAATAGCCAATAGCCAATAGCTGCCCTCCCTACCTTCTCTTCGGCAGGAACGCCAGGTCGATAGGATGGATGCCCCGCTTGTCGATTTGCAGCAGGATAGACTCCGTCGGTCGGAAGGTCAGTGTGTAGCTCTCGCTCTTGCCGTGGTGATTGACGATGATCTCGCGGGTCATCGTCTTCTTGTTTTGGAAGGCGTAACAATAGGGGAGCGGGTATTGGATGGTCTTGGCCCAAGGGTTGGCGAAGAAGACGTAATAGGTCTCCCCGTCCTGCCGGCACCAGAAGTCGGGCAGCTTGTTCCCCTCTATCAACGGCTTTGTCTGGAAGACGGAGGTGTCGGCTTGGACGTTAGCCAGCCGGTGCAGGCGGTTTAGCATCTGCTGGTAGGTGGCGTTGTGTTTGATCTTGCCGGGCTCTTTCGGGTCGCGCATCAGGCAGAGAGGCATCCCCGCCTCGGCCAGTCGTACCAGATCTTTGAGGGCGTTGAGTTCCATGTACTCCACATCCGAGTATAAGGCTCTGAAGTTGGCTTTGCCGCAGTGCAGCACCCCATTCTCATAGGTGGCTGATTTTAGGAAACGGGCGTTGACCCATAGGGGCTGCATCCCCTTGAGCGCCTCCGGTGTGCGGATGAATCGCAACTCGTACTCTCCCCAGAAGAAGGCTTTCACCTTGCGCAGGGAGTCCGGATAGAAGCCGCCCATCCAGGCATCCTCCAAGGGCATGTAGACGGCCAGGTCGCTGTAGTTCTTGCCTTTGCGCATATATTCCGACACGGTGGTCATGTATTGGTTGAAGTCGGTCAGGGCCTGTCCGCTCAGGTACTGTTTCTCGTTGGTGCTGATCTGGCAGGTGGTATAGAAGTGGTTGGTGCTTTCGCCCACCTTGTTATAGGGGAATCCGTGCCAGATAATCTGGTTGGTGCCATTGGCGAAGAGCGCGTCGCAGATGAGCTTGAGGTCGGCAATCTGCTCCCGTCCCTGGTAGGGGCTCTGTCCGCGGCCGCCCTGGCTGCGCAGGCTCGTCCACCCGTAGGCGCAGGTGAAGGCCTCTGCCGATACGACCTCCCTGTTGGCGAGGGCGGCCGCCGAGGCAGCTATCTTGCTGAAGGAGGGCTCGTAGAGAATAGCCTCCGTCTCGGGCACATCCACCAGCGAGAAGGCGGTCAGCAGGTCGGTGGGCGCACCGCCGCACTGGGCCCTCGAGAAGGCCCCGACCTTCCGGGCGTTCTGCGCAAAGGGCTTGTAGAACTCCCGTAGCACATAGCCCGACAGGGTCTTCAGGTAGTCGTAGAAGATCTCCGCATTCTCCTCGTCATAGAGGGTGCTGTCTTGCAGATAGGGCTCGATGTCATAGTGATGCTCTTTGAGGAAGGTCTCCCCGAAGCCGGGAGTCCACAGATACTGGGTCTCCACCTCCCAGGAGTCCACGAAGAGTCCTGACCTGGAGCCTTTGTAGGCCTCTGCCAGCCCTTTGTTCATTTTGGCAGCGTAATGGTTGAAGGCCTCTTTGTCCAGGTGGTTGAGGATGCGGCCTTCATGCGGGAAGTCCCACGTGTAACTGCGTCGTGCGGGCTCCACCGTGTCGAAGTAGGTGCGGGCTTGGTCGCCGTCCGGCAGATTCACGTCGTTAAAGGGCCACAGCGTGCCGTAGGTGAAGTCGCAGCTGAGTCCCAATGAGTCGGCGATGCGCTTGGCGAAGACCACGTGCGATGCCCACTCCCGTGAGAGGAAGTCGGGATGTGCCGTGGTGGAGTCGAGCCCCATGGGGTAGATCCAGGCAATCTCCACACCGCCGAAGCCGTGGTCGTGGAGCCACACCAGCTGGTCGCGGATGTCTTGGTCCTCTAACTCGGCCGAGAACCACCACCAGCGAGTGCAGGGCTTGCAGGAGGCGTAGTAGCCCTTGACGGAGACCTCTTTCTTCGATCTGTTGCAGCCGAAAGAGAGCATCGCTACGGTGGCGATGACGAGGATGATAAGGTAATGACGTGTTCTGCTATGTGTGTTCATTGCGCTGTTTTTTATTTCCAGAATCTCCATGTTCCGATTTTAGAGGTGATATGATGCTGCCCGCTGCCATAGGTCTTGACTTCATGTCCATTGGCAGTGGGAATCCAGACGTCCGCCGTGGTGTTGGCCGGGATGGTGAAGTCCCACTCGAAGAGTCCGTCCTTGCAGCTCCAGGAGCTCTCGATGAGGCCGGATACGGACTCGTAGGCGCAGTTGACGGATTCAAGGCCTGCGAAGGGATGCGGCTTGAGCAGGATCCTGCGGTAGCCCGGCTCCAAGGCGCGGATGCCGCCGAGGTACTCGTAGTCCCAGAGGATGAGGTCGCCGAGCAGCATCACATGGTTGCCGGAGTTCATCGACGGGTCAGCGGTATTGCCGTTCCAGAGCTCCCAGATGGTGGTGGCGCCATTGCGTACCATGTACCCCCAGCTGGGATAGGTGTCGTTGGTGGCGATCTTCAAGGCTAAGTCGCCACGCCCGTGCTCCGTGAGCGTGCGCATGAGCTGTTGGATGCCAATCACGCCAGTGGAGACATGCCCGCCGAACTCGTTTTCGGTCTTGTCAATGATGTTGGCTAAGACTTTCTCTTCCATCTTCTTGGGCACCATCCCGAAGGCTAGAGGCAAGAGGTTGGCGGTCACCGTGTTGTTGTCGTAGCGGCCGGTCTTCTTGTCCAGATAGCGCTCGTTATAGGCTTGGGTCACCACTTGTATCTCGTTGCGGAAAAAGGCTGCGTCGTCGGGCAACGACAGCAGGTCGGCGAATTGGGCCATCTTGTCGGAGAGGTAGCAGTAGAAGGGGGTGGAGATGACGGCCGCGCGGGTGATGCGGGCAGGGTCTTGGGCGTGCACCAGCTCGAGGGACTCGGGGGGCATGCACCAATCGCCATAACAGTCGCGGTTCAGGATGCCGTCCACCAGATAATGCCGTTTCATGTGCATCATCCAGCGCTTCATGGCAGGGTAGTGTGCCCGGATGGCCTGCTCGTCGCCGTAGCGGGTGTGCAGCATGTCGGCCACGGTGATGAAGGCACCCGGCCAGGTCATATTGTCGGTGTAACGGCGCCAGTAGTTCGGACACACATCCGACAAGGCTCCGTTGGCCCATTGGCTGTCCTCAATGTCGGTCAGCCATTTGGCGTAGAGGCGCTGGTTGCCGAAGAGGTACGACTCGCCATAGTTGCCCGTGGTGCGGTCGCCGGTCCAGCCCATGCGCTCGTCACGCTGCGGGCAGTCGGTGGGCATGCTGCGGTAGTTGCCGCGGATGCCCCAGTAGGCGTTGCGGTGCACCGCGTTGAGGATTTCGTCGGAGGTCTCAAATCGGCCCGTGGTGGCCATCTGGTCGTAGAACACGAGCCCCCGGAAGTGATGAGGCTTCGGCTCTGTGCGCAAGCCGGTGATCTCCACATAACGGAAACCATGATAGACGAAGGTCGGATGCCAGGTGGTGACGGCATCTTTGTATCTCTCCGTCTTGGAATGGACGTTGGTCGCTCCTCGGATGATGCGGTCGGTGACCTCGGCAGAGCGGAGGTTGTCAAGGAAGAGGCTGCTGTCGGGGTTGAGGGTCTCGGCGAAGCGCAAGGTGACGGTGTCGCCTTCCCGCAGACCGAGGGCGGACATCTCCAGATAGCCCACCATGTTCTGCCCCATATCCAAGATCCAGCGGTCTCCTTTGCGGAAGAGCGCTATCGGCTTCAAGGTGTCCTGAATGCAGATGTTGGGGTTGGGTTGCGCCGTCAAGGGCCCTTCCGGCGGATAGGCGGAGCTGGCCCGCTGCCAACGGTAGTCGGTGTACCCGGCGGTGGTCCAGTCGCCAAGGTCCATCCGTCCGTCGTAGGTCTCTCCGTCGAACTCGTTGGCTGTGCGGATGGGGCCCAGGTTGGTGATCTGCCAGCTCTCATTGCTGACAATGCGCTCGGTAGTGCCGTCTTGGTAGGTGACCTCCAACTGCAGAATCAGCCTGGGCGCGCCGAAGTGCCGGGTGTGGTTCAGGCCACACCAGTCCCCTTCCGAAGCGTTGTAGCGCATGGCCATGAAGCGTCCGCCCGCCAGGATGACTCCGATGGCATTGTCCCCTTTCTGAAGGAGCCTCGTCACATCGTAAGCATTGAAATAGACCCGCTTGTGGTAGTCGGAGAGGGCGGGCTTGAAGATCTCTTGCGGGGCGACCTCCGTGCCGTTGAGGAAGGCACTGTACTGGCCCAGCCCGCTGATGTAAAGGCGTGCCTCCCGAATCTCATCCCGCAGGAGGAATTCCTTGCGAAGATACCGCGCCGCGATGCGGGTCTTCTGCACCAGACTGTCGTCGTCATAGTTGAAGCCGATCCATTGCGCGTACCAGTCGTCTGAACCCAATAGGCTGATCTCGAAATAGTTGATTTTGCTTTCGATGGTGGTGTCCAAAACCCCAGTTGCACTCGTCACATCCGCGTCCGGACGGTAGGTCACCGTAGTGATCACCTTCCAATATGCTTGGTCGCGACTGCCCAGTGCCTTGCCTTGGTAGGGGATGAGCAACATGCGGTCGGACGGGGTCGTCTGGCTGTCCCAGAGGTCGCCAACGTTGTCCCGTGCCTTTTCTTCTGTGGAGGCAACGATGATGCGATAGCTGGTCTGCCGCACATCCCGGACGTCGGCTTGGTAGTTCCAGCTGAAGCGCGGCTCGGCAGTGGCCAATGGCTGACTGCCGTCCTGATACTCCACCGTGGGATGGACAAGGACGAGGTGTTGCCCTTGTGCGGTGATGGCTGCTAAGACCATGAAAATGAGATAGACAATAGGAGCGCGTCTCATGATACTATGTTTTGAATGGATGTTCGTTGTCGTTGTGTGAGGTGTCAGGATGCCTGCTCTTTTTGAAGGCGCAAAGGTACATAAAAATCAAATACCATTTTTTTATGATTCCGTCAGGTTTCATATTAAAAAAGTGTTACTTTTGCGGCTGTCATGCGTATAATGATAGCTGTATTGTCTGACTGCTCCTACTGGTCTTGCTGCTATAAACTCCTGAAACGCTCTCTGTTTCAGAATGCTACATCAGTGCAGATGCTTTGTCATAGTTTGGATTCTTAATTATCGTTTTATGTCTAACAAGAGAAATAATATCAAATTGTTCCTGGATAGGGCCATGTCGCGCAGCTTCGGCCGGCAGCTCCTCATACTGCTGGTCCTGTTTGTTGTCCTATTGCTGATATCTTTTCTCCTGCTCTCCTTTTCTGACGTTGAATGGGAGGCCTATTGCCAATACAGGGGCATCCCGGTCTGGACCCTGCCTATCTTCCTGCTGATCGATACCAGTGCCTATAGCTATGTCTATTTTGGCGAAGGGACGTACGGCTGGCTGCTGGTGGCGAGCGGCATCTCCTATCTCTTCGGCCTCATCATCTTCAACGGTATCATCATCGGATTGATTACCAATGCTATCGACCGTCGTGTGGAGAAGCATCGCAAAGGTCTGTTGCATTATGTCAAGCGTGGCCATTATATCATCATGGGCTATGATGACATGGTGCCGTCCATCATCACCGAGATCTTCGCCCGCACACCCGACGCCGATGTGGTACTGCTCTCCGCGTTGGATGCCAAAAAGGTGAATGAGATGTTGCTTCGCTCGGTAGCCCGCGACAAGATGGACCAGATCTTCATCGCCTATGGCCACCGCATGGTGAAGGAGTACTACCGGGATATCCATCTGGAAACGGCGGAGGGCGTTTATATTGTCGGCAACCGCACCCGTCCCGAACACGACGCCATCAATGTGGAGTGTGTGGACAATATCTGTATGTATCTGTCGGAAAACAACTTCAAGCAGAAACCGAAACGGGTGGTGTGCGTCTTTGAGGACTTTGACACCTATGCTGCCTTCAAGACCACAGAGATCTTCTCCCAGCTCCGAGCGCTGGATATCGAGTTCGTGCCCTATAACTTCTACGACGACTGGGCCAACCAGGTGCTGGTGCGCCGTTCCTACAAGGAGAAGAATAACCTGGCGTTGGAGATTCCCTATCCGTCGGTGTACGGCAAGGGTGTCACGGCAGAGGATCCTAAACGGGTGCATCTGGTCTTCATCGGTGCCACCAACTTCTCCGTCTCGTTTGCCATGCAGGCGGCCCATCTGCTCCATTTCCCGAATTTCAACCGTGACGATGCCCTCCGCACACGCATCACCTTCATAGACAAACGTGTGGATGAGGAGATGCGCATCTTCGCCACCCGGAACAGACATTTCTTTGAGATACAACCCTATTATTATTGCGACATGACGGCCGATGATGCTGCCTATCGTCCGGAGCGAGTCGACAAGCTGGTCTGCCAGGAGCTGTCACACCAAGGTTTTCTGGATGTGGAGTTCGAATTCATCAAGGGAGATGTCTATTCCTCTTCCGTACAGCATTTGGTGAGCACATGGGCCCAGGATGAGCAAGGCCAGTATCTGTCCATCTTCATGACGATGTCTGACCAGCGGAAAAACTTCATCACGGGCATGAACATGCCGGATGAGGTGTACGACCATGCCGTGCCGCTCTTCATCCGCCAGGATCGTGCCGATGACTTCGTCACCAACCTGCGGGCGGCGGATGATAAGGAGTATGCCTACTGCCGGGTGCAGGAGGGTGGACTGGTGCAGCAAAGCCGCCGGCACCGTTACGCGAACATCTATCCTTTCGGCATGAATGATATGGCCTATCGCTCTTCGGAGACCTCCCTGAAACAGGCCAAGTTGTTGAACTACCTGTATGAGACGGCCGACTACAGCACCTCGCATTTCACCAGCCTCCAGACACTGGAAGCCACGCCGGCCGACACCATCTGGACGGATGCCGAGAATTATTGGAGGGAGCTCACCGTGGCCAAAAAATGGTCCAACCTCTATTGTGCCTATAGCATCTCCTGCAAGATGGCCACCCTGCGTGCCGTCCGGGGGCTGGAGCCTGACGACCGCTCTCAAGACCTGATCCCGCTTCAAGGACAAGAGGTGGAGATGATGGCCCGCGTGGAGCATAACCGCTGGAATGTGGAGAAGCTGCTGATGGGCTTCCGCAAGCCGAAAAAGAGTGAGGATGCCTATGAGCACGCATCCTTCAATCAGGAGTTGCAGAATGACAAGAACCTCTATATCCATGCGGATATTCGTCCTTTTGACACCCTAACCCCCAACGCTCAACAGCTCGATCGTGAGATCTCCCAATACATCCCGTGGCTGTTGCGCATGACTACCTTGTAAAATACTTCAAGATGATGAATACCAAACCCTATAATCCGAATCCTGTTGACACCTCCCGTGTGGAGCTGTCGGATGAGTTGCTGGAGTTGGTCGAGCGGATGGCCAAGCATGTGCATGAGGTGTGGGCTGCCACGCGGATTGCGCAGGGCTGGACCTATGGGCCGGAACGCAACGATGCGGAACGTAAGCATCCGTGTCTGGTCCCTTATGACCAGCTTCCCGAGGAGGAGAAGGCCTACGACCGTGCCACCAGTCAGGAGACACTGAAGTTTATCATGCTCAACGGCTTTGAGATAACCCATAAGAATAAAAACACCCTCTGAGACCCTCGTCCATGGAACAGCAGTTTAAATATTTTGCCTTTATCAGCTACAACTCCCATGATGTCAGATGGGGTAGGAGGCTGCAGAAGAAGCTGGAGCACTACCGCATGCCGGCCACGCTGTGCAGTGAGCGCGGGTGGAAGCGCACTCCTATCCAGCCGGTCTTCTTTGCCCCCACCGACATCCAGCCGGGCGGTTTGTCCAAGGAGTTGCAGGAGCGGCTGGAGGCCTCCCGCCATCTGGTGGTGATCTGCTCGCCGTACTCCGCCCAGTCGGAATGGGTGGGCCGCGAGATTGCCTTCTTCCATCAGCTGGGCCGGACACAGGATATCCACTTCTTCATCGTGGAGGGAGAGCCGCACAGCGAAGACCCCGACAGGGAGTGTTTCAACCCGATGGTGGAGCAGCTGGGGCTTCCCGAGATCCTCGGCGCCAACATCCATGAACAGGTGCACCGCCTGCCGTGGCTGAACCGCGAGCGGGCCTACGTGCAGCTCGTCTCCAAACTGCTGGACGTGGAGTTCGACGCGATATGGAAACGTCACCGCCGTATGCTCATCCGCAAGACCATCGCCTGGATCCTGGGCACCTTGGCCGTGCTGGCGGCATTGGTCGGCATCTGGCTCCATAGCCAGCCCGTGGACGTCGCCCTGCGGGTGAACGAGACTACCCCGCACAACGACCAGCTGCCGGAACTGCGGGATGCCGTCGTGACCCTGGCCCTGCCCAACAAGACGGAAACGGACACTCTCCGCACGATGGATGGTGAGGTGATCTTTCGCAATGTTCCCCACAAGTACCTGGGCAAGCCCGTGCAGGTGACCTTCTCCTGCCGCGACTTCCGGCCCGTCGATACCACCATGGCGCTGGACAAGGCTCTGACCCTGGACATCGCCCGCGACCCAGCTGCCTATGGATTCATCTACTTCCGACTCTATGACCCTCAGACAGAACAGATCCTTCCCGATGTGGAGGTCACCATCGACGGCCAGACCGTGCGTTCGGATGCGCTGGGCTTCGTGATGCTGACCATCCCTCTGCCCCAGCAGCGCAAGACCTATCCGCTTTCGGCTTCCATCCCGCTGCATGAGGACAGTATCTATCCGCCTTGCAGGGAAGGCTACTGGGTCTTTAAGAAATAATCAGCCACCTCTTTGTAACGAATAATAGTCATGAGAAGTTTTATCACCGCCATCCTCCTTTTTGCCGTCACGCTCCTCTCCGCGCAGACCTCCCAGAAGGGCTACGTGAAGACCAAGGGGCGGATTGACAGCAACGGGCAGCTGATTCCCGGCAAGCGTATCGCCGGCGCGGCCATCCAGCTCACCGGCGGCCACTCCACCGTGGGCGACGCCAACGGCAACTTCACGCTGACAGTCCCCGACAGGAAGTTCTATCTCAGCGACGTGCGCAAGCAGGGCTACGTGCTCTCCGACCCCGACGTGCTGAAGAAGCAGTACGCCTGCTCCGCCAACCCGCTGGTGATCACGATGGAGACCCCCGAGCGGCAAGCCGACGACCAGCTGGCCGCCGAGCGGAAACTCCGTCGCCAGCTACAGGCCAAACTCCAACAGCGCGAACAGGAGATTGACTCCCTCAAGGAGCATCACAAGCTCTCCGAGGAGGAATACCGCCAGGCACTCCAGCAGCTCTATGCCGAACAGGAGAACAATGAAAGACTCATCTCCGACATGGCCCGACGCTATGCCGAACTGGACTACGACCTCTTGGACGAGTTCTATCGCCAGGTATCCTTCTGCCTTGAAAAGGGCGATCTGGTGAAGGCAGACTCCCTCCTCGCCTCCAAGGGCGACGTCCGTCAGGCGGTGCTGGACCAGCAGCAGAAGGCCCAGGCCCTGCAGGAGCGGCGGAAGCAGCTCCGCCGTGCTGAGGCCGTCTTCGCCGCCGATAACGAGGAGGTCGCCCGCCGCTGCTATGGCTATTTCGAACGCTTCTCCACCCAGTTCCAAAACGACTCCGCCGCCTACTATCTGGAGCTGCGCGCCACCCTCGACACGACCAACGTGCAGTGGCAACTGGATGTCGCTAACTTCGTGGATGCCTATCTCGCCCAATACCGCAAGGCAACCTCCTACTACGAGCGCGCCCTCCGTCAGGCCATTGCCCAGAACGGCACCCAACACCCTGCCGTGGCCACTTGCTACAACAACATCGGCTTGCTCTGCAAGGTGCAGGGCCAATATGCCCAGGCCATGGAGTATTACCAGAACTCATTGGAGATCTGGAGGTCGGCGTATGGCGAAAACCATCCCGATGTGGCCACCACCTACAACAACATCGGGGGCGTCCATTATAGCCAGGGCGAATATCCGCAAGCCATGGACTGCTTCCAGAAAGCCCTCTCCATCAGCAAGGCCGTGTACGGGGAGAATCATCCCGATGTGGCCACCTGCTATAATAATATCGGACTCACCTATTATTCCCAAGGCGACTACGAACAAGCCATGAGCTATTATCGTAAATCGCTGGATATCCAGAAGATGGTCTATGGAGAAAACCATCCCGATGTGGCCACTAGCTACAATAACATGGGCGTCGTCTGCTATTTTCAGCAGGATTATGACCGAGCCAAAGAGTATTATCTGAAATCCTTGGCCATCAACAAGGCTGTCTATGGCGACAACCATCCCGATGTGGCCGTTGGCTATAACAATATCGGACTGGTGTACTATCTCCAAGATGACTATCCCCACGCGCTGGAGTCCTTCCAGAAAGCCCTGGTGATCTTCAAGTCAGTCTATGGCGACAACCATCCGGAGGTGGCCACCAACTACAACAACGTCGGAGGCATGTATAAGACGCAAGGGGATTTCACTCAGGCCTTGGAGTACTATCACAAGGCTTTGGCTATCTATCGGTCAGTGTATGGGGAGACCCATCCCGAGGTGGCCACCAGCTATAACAATATCGGCAATGTTTGCTATCGTCAGGAAAAATACAGCCAGGCGTTGGAGTACTTCCGGAAGGCATTGGCGATCCTGGAGACGGTCTATGGCGACGAACATCCCGACACGCAGTACTTGAAGAAGAGCGTGGAGATCGTGGAGGAGAAATTACAGAATCAGTAACGAGGCGGGCTATTCCTGGCGCTTTCTGTGCCGAAGCCGGGAGACTCCCTGCTCCAGTTGGCGGATGCCCTGCACTGCCAGGAAGATGTAGAAGGGGAGGTAGGCGTACAGGTAGCGGGCGCGGGCCTCGAAGAAGGTCTCGTAGAGCGTCAGCAGCAACAGACTCAGCATCACGATGAACGTCAGACGGTCCGGCCGGCCGAAGGCGGCGAAGAACATCAGCGCCAGCGCACCGAGCCAGATGGCGGTGGCCCCGCTGCACCAGTAGGGGTAGTAGGCCCCATGGATGGTCCGGTTGTAGTATAGCTTGCGCAGGAACGGCGACAGGTGCCGGTTGCGCTCAGGGAAGACGGTCTTGTAGAAGTAGCCCTCCTTGCCCCAGAAGAAGGTGCCGTCGTAATAGTTGACCAGCGTCTTCTCGCAGACGAGCTGTCCAAACCCTTTCGGGCCCATCTCGCGAAGTCTATTCCAACTCTCCTTGAGTTCTGCCTTGTCGCGCTCGCGGGCGGTGGTGAACTGCCGGGCGAAGATGACGTCGTAGTCGCTGTAGTCGCCGATGGATTCCCGGTTCAAGCCCATCATCAGGAAGTGCGGAGCCCCAAACCGGGAGTCTTTGTAGTGCCCGATGTGCGAGACCGAGTTGATGAGGAAGACGGGCAGCAGGACAGCGACCGCCCCGGCCACGCCACCGAGCAGACTGCGGCGGGTGGATGCTTGGATCAGCCCTCTCTCCTTGCGATGCAGCCAAGCGATACCCAGGTCCACGCCCAAGATGCTGAGGAGCACAAAGATAACCTGCGGCTTGATCTTGAATCCGAAGAGCGCGCAGAAGATGATGAGGAACCAACGGAGGAAAGGCTTCTCCTTCAGTGCGGAGCAGTCGTACGCCCACAGGGCGGCGATGGGGAACAACAAGCCCCAAGCGTCCGAGTAGGGGATGGAGGTCCAGGGCGACAGGCCCACCAGTAGCAGGTAGAGTGCCATGCCGAAACAGGCCAGGTCGCGACGCTTCCATCGATGTACCATGATTTGATAGAGCATCCAGCCGGTCACGACGCAGAACAGACTCTGCACCGCCACGATGGAGAGGAAGTCGAGCGCCCCCAGATGCAAGGGCTTGGTGATCCAGAGGATGACCCCGAAGATGGCGGTCAGGAACAGGTTGTTGGGGTAGCAGCTATAGTACCATCCGTTATGGTTCGGGCGCTGACCATTGGCCAGACAACGCGCCGAGTCCAACAGCACCTGTACATCCCAGTCGGTCTCAAAACAATAGTTGTAGATGAGATACATCTGGGTCACGAAGAAGAGTGCGCCCGCCAGCAACAAGGTGCTCCGCTCCGACAGCTTCCACCAGCGCGCGGGGTGGCACCTCCTCCCGATGGTCCTGATGAGGAGAAAGAGGCCGGTCAGCACGACCAGGCCTGTCAACATCAGCACAGGGTGGGGGAGCAGCGTCTCCAACTGGTAGTATTGGTATAACACTCGTGGGAAACACGATTTCAACAGGTTGAGGATCAGTATGAACCCTGTCACACAGCCAAAAAGAACGGCCATGGTGCGGGCGAGGGCGTGGCTAGTCTGTTCTTGATTCATCAGGATAAATGTCGATGGGTGAATGAAACGGCAAAATTACAATATTTATTTATCTATTGTAATATTTTGATATTTTAGCCGTTTCAAATATTGTTTCATTTAATATTTGCTTATCATGAAAAAAGTTCTGCTCACGATTATGCTTTTTGCAGGGGCTCTCTCCGCCCTTTTTGCCCAGAATGAGTTTACCGCCAAGATTGACCATGCCACCGTCTATCTGCAAGGCGCCGCCCTGACCCATACGGCCACCGCCTCGCTGAAGAGCGGAAGCTATGATGTCATGATCAATGGGCTGAGCCCCGATATTGAGATTGCCAGCCTGAAGGTCTCCGCCAACGGCGTGCTCATCTCCGCCTCTGAGTTCTCCAACGATTATATCACCCCCAAGGAAGAGAGCGCCCGCATCAAGAAGTTGCAAGACTCCTTGTACTCCTACAAACGCCAGCTGCAGGAGGCTAAGGACGAGTTGACCGTCCATACCCATCTGCTCAAGATGCTCACCGACGGCACCCTCAACAATATGAGTCAGAAGGATGGCACCGTTTCCGTGGCCGACATCAACGCCAACATGGAACTCTATAAGTCGAAGGCTGCCCCGCTGCAGCATAGCATCGACCAGGATAACCTCAAAATCGCCAAGCTGGACGAGACGGTGAAACGTCTTCAGCGGCAGATCTCCCAGGATCAGTCCAAAGACAAGCAGCGCACGGGCGTGCTTCGCCTCACCGTGAGCGTGCCGCAGACGGTCAACACGGTGTTCACCATCTCCTATTTTACCGTTATGGCCAGCTGGGTGCCTTGCTACGACATCAACATCGCCTCCATGGACAAGCCTGTGGTGCTGAAATCCAAAGCCCAGGTGACGCAGGTGACGGGCATCGACTGGAACAACGTGAAACTGACACTCTCCAACGCCACGCCCAACCGCACGAAGGAGGCCCCCGTGTTCAAGACGTGGTTCCTCAGCTTTTACAATCCTCATCGTCAGGGCAAATCCTACATTGTGGATGGGGTGCAAGCCAGAAGCAATAGTGTCACATACGCGACTGCTTCTCTGGAAGGCGTCTCGGCCAAAGATGCCGAGAGTTCCTCTGCCAGGACGCCCACCGCGCCGCTGGTGATGGACGACTACGTGGACGTGGATATGCAGGAGGTGGCCGTCAACTACAATATCTCGGTGCCCTACGACATCCCCGGCAACGGCAAAGAGCAGCTCATCGACCTGAAGAGCTACGACATCAAGGCCGACTACAAGTACTACAGCGCCCCGAAGCTGTCTGACGAGACCTACCTCATCGCCGACCTGTCCGACTATGAACAATACAACCTGTTGCCGGGCTACGCTACCGTGACCTTCGAGAACACTTTCGTGGGCAAGACTTTCCTGCGCCCCAATGTGACCGATGAGCATATATCGCTGACGCTGACCACCGACCCACGCATCTCCGTCAAACGGGAGAAGATGAGCAACTACTGTAGCACCAAGCATGTGGGGAACACCACGACCGTCACCCAGGCATACCAGATCACGGTCAAAAACAACCAGACCAAGCCTGTGAAGCTGACGCTCAAGGAGCAGTATCCGATCTCCAACAACAAGGACATCGAGGTCAAGCTGGGCGATGTGACTCCCGCCGCTACCTATAACAAGGAGGGCATTGGCGTCCTGACCTGGGAGATGGAACTCAAGGCCGGCGAGACCCGCACCTTCAGCGTCTCCTACAGCGTGAAGTACCCGAAGGACCAGAATGTGAATCTTTAGGTTTGGCTGTTGGCCATTGGCTGTTAGCTGTTAGCCATTGGCTATTAGCTATTTCATCTTGAAACCGGAAACTTTGAACTTTGAACATTGACTTTGACTTTGAACATTGACTAAAACTGACAACTGATAATTGACAACTGACAACTTTTTATATGTCTGA
Organism: Bacteroidales bacterium; assembly: GCA_017649855.1. Classification (GTDB taxonomy): domain Bacteria; phylum Bacteroidota; class Bacteroidia; order Bacteroidales; family WCHB1-69; genus F23-D06. Next base: position 125,764 of record JAGCGA010000007.1, on the reverse strand, counting down.
TCAACATTTTTCGTGGGGTGGCTGGCTCGTCTGTGCGTGGGTGTGTCTGCTGTGTATGGATGTGCAGGCGCAGCCTACCACTTCGCAATATGCCCAGCGAATCAACCAAACGGCGGATGCTGTATGTCCCATTCAAATGGAAGACTGCATCATTACTGATTTCCGTTTCAAAGAAGGCTCCCTCTGTTTCTATGCAACGATAGAGGAGAGTGATCTGGCGGGATTTGATAGCGTGACCCTGAGACAGCACTTTGCCGATAGACTTCGATATCAAGAGTGGCTGGAACCGTTTGGTGCATTCTATATTCCTTTAAAAGAAGATGTGAAAGGAGGTCTTGTCTATGTGTTTCGCTTGATGGAAAATGATAGTGTCATTACCTTGCGTTACTCGGCGGAGGAGGTCCGGCAGTTTCTGAAAGACAGCGACAAACCCGAATATAAAAATTCCGACCAGTGGGTGGCTCGCTATCTGGTGGCCAGACAGATCTATACGGAGAATCAAGAGAGAGAACCCGAGGACGATGTGTTCTCTATGGATACGGTCATGTTGGTAGATTCCTGGCTGACCTATTCCTATTCGTTGAGAGTTCCGCTCTCTTGGGATGAGGAAGTGCTTCCTGGGTTGGATGTGACGAAAAAGAACATCACCAATGTGCTTCTCTTCAATCATCCATTCACAAGCGCTTTGTTCTATGCTGGTTACGGACTGCGATTCTTGTATTGGGATGCGGACCATACTCGCTCTTTCAAGCTGGATTTTCCCAACGAGCAATTGCAGCAATTGATGGCGCAGTCAGAACACCTGCAGGAGGCTTCCGATGATGAGATGCGAACCTATCTGAAAGAGTTCTTTCGTGAGGATTTAGAAAATTCACGGAAAGAAATGATTGCTCGTGACGAGGAGTTGATGGATATGGAATTCGATTATGAGGATGATATCCTTCAGCTTGTTCTTACCTATGAAGATGAGAAGGTGATGGATCAGCAAGCAGCCACGGCGCTCAAAGATATCCTGCTTTCGCATTGGGCTTATCTATTGTTGGAAGAGTTTCCTCCTGCGGTCAAAGGCAATAAGGTCTATACGCTGGAACATTGTTACAAACTGTTGAAAGGGGTGCGTTTGGTATTCGTGGAGAATAAAACTCGTCGTTATTCTGAGGTCATAATGAGCGTGGATGAATTGCAAAATGCGGAACCCAAGGCGTTTTATTCCCATGAGGATCTGCAGACGGCAGCCATGGCAAAGCTGGAACAGGCAGACTTCAATCAATTAGTGGAGTTGGTCAATGAACAGTGCCCGATCCCTGCTGGCAGTGTGATGATGACCAAGGTTGTATATGATGGGGAGACAGTGCATTTCTATTACGAGATGAAGGAAGAAGTGCTGGACTTTTTGGATACAGCCGGCCTGGACGAGTTGATGGAATTCGCGTTACGAACAGAAAGCCGGAATGAGTTCGGCCAATATATCGTCCAACTCGGCCTGGGAATCCAGCTGCATTATCTGTATGTCCCCACCCAGGACTCCCTCCAATTTACCTACTCTCCCCAAGAGGTTCGCTTTTTGCTGACGAACGACGGCGATCCGCTGTTCGAAAGCCGTAACGCCTTGTCCCTGATAGTGAGGTCGAACAATCGCTATTGCCCGATGGAGATTCCCAACTTTGGAAGAATTGACTCGCTGGTAATTAGCCATGATCAGTTGATTTACTATTATACTATTCGTGCCGACCTGGCCGACTATTTCTTTATGAATAGTATGGAAGATCTTCGGAGTAATGTCCATAGCAGTCTGGCGATTGAGGATCCGACCGGGCAGATGCTCCTTCAGTATTGTGTGATGGCGGGCTATGGAATATGTCAGCGCTTCTCGGAGCCCCCTGTCGTGCCGAAGTCCCCGAAGCGTAAGCACGTGCGTGCCCCGCGCGTCCGCAAGGTCTGCTTCTCTGTGGAGGAGCTGCGCGCAATCCTCCAAGGCGAATAGCTAAGCCTCTTTTTCCCGTGACACCTTGCGCTTGGCACACCCCCTGGTGACCACATAGGTCGCGAGGGTGAACACCACGGTGATGAGCAAAGAGAGGAGTATCCGATGATTGGGATCCGGAACCGCCGTCTCCAGCAGTCGGCCCACAAAGCTGGTCCCGCCGCTGCAGAACACGATCAGCAGGAAAATCATCCCCGTCAAATCATAGCTGCGCTCTTTCACGCCCCGGAATTTGGATAACATATAGCGATACATGAAATAGACCATCCCGGCAAAGAAGGGGATGATGATCAAAAGGGAAATGACGATGAAAGACATGGCGCTTGTATTTATGATTATGGGTGCAAAAATAATATTTTTTCCGTATGGCGAATAAATAATCCGCAGCCTTGGTATGGCTACTGTGAAAAAAGACCGGAGATGCCGACAGGCACAATAAACAGCGCCTTTTCCCGTTATGTATCTGTTTTCTTATGCTAAACTGTAGAATACTTTTGTCGCGATTATGATCACAGGTACACTACTGATACTGCTGATAGCGATCTTGATCTTGGCGGTCGTCCTGTTCGCCATCTTTGCTCCTATTGTCATCCATCTGCCCCAGTTTGGCAAGCCCCCTGCGGGCCCTAGGCTGGCGCGGATGCGTCGCTCCCCGAACTTTCACGATGGCTGCTTCCACAATCTGGGAGGCGTGGAGATGAAGATGTCGTTTCACCAGTTGATGAAGGTCGTCCGCAAGATGCTCTTTGGCAAGAAGAAGACCCTCGTGCCTCCGCACCCCCTGAAGATGGCGCATGAAGATCTGAAGCACCTGCCGGCCGACAAGGACTACTACGTCTGGTTCGGCCACTCCTCTTATCTGCTGTCGCTCCATGGCACCACCATCCTGGTGGACCCGACCCTCTGTGTGGCATCGCCTTTCGCCTTCGTCAACAAGGCCTTCCCGGGCACTATGGCCTATACGCCTGAGGAGATGCCCGACACCATCGACGTGCTGCTCATCACCCACGACCACTACGACCATCTCGACTACAAGACCTTCCTGCGTCTGCGGGAACGCGTGCGCCGGGTGGTTTGCCCCCTGGGGGTGGGCGCCCATCTGGAACGCTGGGGCATGGAGCCCGGTAGGATCTTCGAGATGGACTGGAACGATCAGCTCCCGCTGGAGGAGGGGTGGGGGATCCACTGCCTGCCTGCCCAGCACTTCTCCGGCCGTGCCCTGCGCCGCAACAACACCCTCTGGGCCGCCTTCCTCCTCGACACCCCCTACGGCCGCATCTTCGCCGGCTGCGACGGCGGCTACGGACCCCACTTCAAGGAGATCGGCACCCGCTTCCCCAACATACGGCTCGCCATCCTCGAAAACGGCCAGTATGACGAGCACTGGAGCACCATCCATACGATGCCTGACCAACTCGGCCCCGAAGCCCTCGACCTGCACGCCTCCAAGGTTATCACCGTCCACCACTCCAAATATGCCCTCGCCCGCCATGCGTGGGACGAGCCACTCGACAATGAGGTCCGCGCCCGCGACCAGTATGGCCTTCATCTACTCATCGCTGAACTCGGTGCCGTTCAGGAACTGACGCTCTGACCCGTAGGCGAATCGGTGCTTCCGGAGCCGATTCGTCCCCTTTTTTCAAAATCTCGTTCATGCTTGGCACTTTTTTATATTTTTGCGTCTTCTCTTTGTGGAGGATTTTTGCATACGGATTTTTACCGTAAGGAATTGATATATTGATTGTCTGATGTTCTAGTATTCATCATTTGCTTCGCGAAGTTATGAAACGATTGCTTGTTTTTGTTCTTTTTTTAAGTGCTTTTGCACAATTGTGGGCCCAAAGTCGCTATACCATCACCGGCACGATGATGGATTCCCTCAACAATGAAAAGGTGATGTTCGTCACCATCGGTTTGTTGAAGCCGGACTCCACGGCCCAGACGATCGCCCATTCGCTGTCGGATGCCCAAGGCGTATTCCAGATGTCGAATGTGCCCGCCGGCGAGTATCGTTTTGTGGCTACCCTTATCGGCTATGAGATGGTCAATATGCCCTTTACGGTGGGTGGCGATAGCAAGACCATCGACATGGGTAATGTTTATATGAAGAAGACGAGCACCGACCTGGATGTGGTGCAGATCGTGGGCGAGAAGCCTCTCTATATGGTGGATGGCGAGAAGACGCTCTACAATGTCTCGGAGGACCCCACCATACAGTCGGGAACCGCTGCGGACGCCTTACAGAACGCCCCCGGTGTGGAGGTGGATGTGGATGGCAACGTGACCCTCCGCGGTGTCTCCTCCGTGGAGATCTGGATCAACAACAAGCCCTCCAACATGAACGCCGAGGCGCTCAAGCAGTTCATCCAGCAGATGCCCGCCGGCAGCATCGAGAAAATAGAAGTGATCACCAACCCGTCGGCCCGCTACAGCGCCCAGGGCAGCGGCGGCATCATCAACATCGTGACCACCTCCAAAATCAAGAAAAACAGCTTCTTGAGCTTTGGTGTGCGCGGTTCCTCCACGCCCAGCATCACCCCTTTTATCTCCTATGTCTATGCCAACGAGAAGTTCTCCATCAGTACCTATCTCAACTACTCCTATGGCACTGACAAGAATAATAGCGAGTCGTTCGCCACGATATTGACGGATGAGGGCGACACCTCTACTACAATTCATAGTATCAACAAGTTCCGGCAACGGGATCACAACTTCGGCCTCTACATTAACGGCTCCTACACGCCCGATACGATGAACAGCATCTACTTCTGGGCGGGCACCTATCCCAGCTTTGGCAGTTACACCTATCGGGATTCCACCTTTTACCTAGAATATATCAATCCCAGCGATCGTTCTTTCTTCAATGACCAGACACAAAGCACGGTCGGTGGCGGCGGCTATGGTGGAATGTGGTACGAGCACAAGTTCAACAGCAAGGGCCACAAGATCAGCGCTGATGTGAGTTTTTGGACGTGGGGCAGAAAGCAAAAAGGTGATGCCTTCCGTGATTACCTTTTTCTGGACAATCTAGACAAAAAGCAGAAGCTGGAGAATCACTACCGTTCGTTTGGATTGAGTGCCTCCGTGGACTATACTATCCCTTATCATAAAAACGGGGAAATAGAATTGGGCGTGTCGGGCGGATATGATCCAGGCTTGAATTATGAACGCTACGACACGTTGGTTTTTTCTACCGGCGAATATGTGCTGGATGAGCTCCGTTTCAAGGATGTGCGCACCCGAGATGGCAGTGTGGACGCTTACGTCACATTGCAGCACCGTTTCGGCGGCTTCACCCTCAAGGGCGGTCTGCGCACCGAGTATGAAATCTACAACCTGCTTATCCTCAACGACCCTCAATACGATGTGCACAAGGGCTATTGGGGACTTTACCCTTCCCTCCACTTGAGCTACCGCACCAAGAACATGCATAACTTCAAGCTCAGTTACACGCGCCGCGTGAACAATCCCGACGGTGACAACTTGTGCACCCGTATCTATTACGGCGAGGATGGCTACAGCGTTGGCAATCCTGACTTGCGACAGAGCTTCACCAATTCCATCGAGGCCGGCTGGACCAAATACATCAACAAGTTCGGCAATGTCGGCCTCAACGCCTGGTTCAAGAACAGCAAGGACGAGTTCAGCTCGCAGTCGGATGTGGCTTACAGCCCCTTCTTTAGGCGTTATGTCACCTATACCATGCCAGTCAATGCGGGCAAATCGCTCAACACGGGTGCGGAGTTGAATGTGATGTACCGTCTCAAGGCCTTCATGAACATTCGTTTCTATGCCAATGTTTACTATATGAAGTCCAGCTTTCAGTTCCGTGATCAGGAGGAACCGCATGTGGTGGACAATTTAGGCTATAGTTTCCGTTTGAATTTCTGGGCCAAGCTGTGGAAGTTTTTGGAGGTCAACGCTTCGGCTAACTACACCTCCAAGAGCGTGAATATGTTCACGGTTACGCGTCCGCGCTACAGCATCGATGCCGGTCTGCGCGCCGAGTTCTGGAAGCGCCGCATCTCTGTCTTTGTGGATGTGCACGACATCTTCAACTGGAACCGGAGAGGCACCGATGTCAACAATCCGTACTATACGCTCAGTAGCACCACCTGGAGCAACTGGATGGGCCGCAGCATCCGTGGCGGCATCTCCTTCAAGTTCGGCAAGATGGAACTGGAGGGCGCCCAAGCACAAGCCCAAGGCGGTCAGGGCGGCCAAGGAATGGGAATGTAAGGAGTTGACAGTTGTCAGTTAGCAGTTAAGAGTTAAAGCCTTGGCACGATGAGTTGCAGGGTGCGAGAAACCCCGCAGGGGTTAAAGCTTGGTAGAAGGGGATGACAGCTACAGTTTGAGGTGAAATGTGGAGATAAAGTTGTATCTTTGCCGCCGCAATGATGACGGTAGATAAAATACGTCTGCAGCTCTTCTCCAAGGAGGCTGCCCAGTTGAAGGCAAGGCTCGGGGATCACACCTCGCGCCCTGCTATTGCCATGGACGGACTCACCGGTTCTTCCTATCCGCTACTCGCCGCCCTGACGGTGCAGCAGGTGCCGCGGCCCCATCTTTTCATCACGGTCTCCAAAGAAGAGGCCGCCTATCTGTACAATGATCTGGAACGGCTGCTGGACGACAAGGACTTGCCCCTGCCGAATAAGCGCGTCCACTACCTGCCTTCCTCGTTCAAGCGCGCCCACACCTCCGACGAGCTCAACAACGCCAACGTCAAACTGCGCGCGGAACTCATCAACAAACTGTCGCATCATGCCGCTGGGGAACCGCTCATCATCACCTATCCCGAAGCGCTGGCAGAACGGATCGTGAACTGCCAATATCTGACAAACAATACCTTTCAAATCAAGCAGGGCGATGAGATGCCCGTGGATGTCTTCCTGCAATATCTCTATGACCTGGAATACCAACAGGAGGACTTCGTCGTGGAGCCTGGCCAGTTCGCCTGGCGCGGCAGCATCTTCGACATCTTCTCTTATTCGGAAGAGTATCCCTACCGTATAGAGTTGGAGGGCGACCGCATCGAGTCTATCCGTTATTTCAACCCTGAGACCCAACTCTCCATCCGTGACGAGGATACGGTTCATATTATGCCGAATATCAGCAATATGGCCGTGGAGGAACAGCGGGTATCCCTCTTTGACTTCCTGACCGATGATACGGTCCTCTGGATGACCAGTCCGCAGGATATCGCCACCCAGATTGCCACCCTCTGCAAGAATGTCCGTGCCGAGTTGGCCGCCCGTCCGGAGTCACCTGATCCCGAGGGACCGCTCACCCTGCCCGTGGAGGAGCTCTTCATCACCAAAGACATCTTCGACAAGACCTGGAAGCGATACGCCCACTGCATCGTCAATGCGCCCGTCAAGACCGTGACAGAGCTGACCCTCCACTTTGACATCAAGCCCCAGAACAACTTCGGCCGCAGCTTCGACTATCTCTTCCTCGAGTGGATTGCCAACTGCGAGCGGGGCATCGAGAGCGTATTCCTCTCCGAGAGCGTATCCCAGCTGGAGCGCCTGCAGCGGATCATGGAGGACCTGCTCGAAAAATACAACCGCCATAACGCCACCGAATACGACCTGCGCCATCTCTATACACCATTGCGCTACCAACTGCACGAGGGCTTCCGCGACGAGGCCCACAAGACGGCACTCTATACCGACCACCAGTTCCTGGAAAAGCAGGAGCGTGTGGTGCTGCGCGACCGCTATAAGAAGAGCGAGTCCATCACCCTCAAGGAGATCTATGACCTCCAGCCGGGCGACTATGTGGTCCACATCAACTTCGGGGTCGGCATCTATCAAGGACTAGAGAAGACCGAGATCAACGGCAAGGAGCAAGAGGTCATCAAACTGACCTACCAGGGTGGCGACATCCTCTATGTGAGCATCCACTCACTGCATAAGATCAGCAAGTATGTGGGCAAGGAGGGCACGCCTCCGACCCTGCACCGGCTGGGCTCCGGCACGTGGGAGCGGGTCAAAGAGCGCACCAAGAAGCGCGTCAAAGCCCTGGCCATCGACCTCATCAAGCTCTACTCCGCCCGTAAGGCCCGCAAGGGCTTCGCCTTCTCGCCCGACAACTACCTCCAGACCGAGTTGGAGGCCTCCTTCATCTACGAGGACACCCCCGACCAGATCAAGACGCTGGAGGATGTCAAGAAGGATATGGAGAGCACCTGCCCCATGGACCGCCTTATCTGTGGCGATGTAGGCTTCGGCAAGACCGAGATTGCCATCCGTGCCGCCTTCAAGGCCGTCTGCGACAGCAAGCAGGTCGCCGTGCTCGTGCCCACCACCGTGCTTGCCCTGCAGCACTACAACACCTTCCGCGACCGTCTGGCCAATATGCCGTGCCGCGTGGAGTATGTAAACCGATTTAAGACCAATAAACAGATAAAGAGCACCTTGAAAGAGCTCGCGGAGGGCAAGATCGACATCCTCATCGGCACCCACCGCCTCCTCAGCAAGGATGTGGTCTTCAAAGACCTGGGCCTCCTCGTCATCGATGAGGAGCAGAAGTTCGGCGTGGGTGCCAAGGAGAAGCTGCGCGAGCTGCGCGTCTCCGTGGATACCTTGACCATGTCGGCAACGCCCATCCCGCGCACCCTGCAGTTTTCCCTCATCGGGGCGCGCGACATATCCGTCATCTCCACCCCTCCGCCCAACCGGCTGCCCATCCAGACGGAGGTGCACGTCTTTGACGAGGAGATCCTGCGCGATGCCATCCAGTTTGAATTGGACCGCCATGGGCAGGTCTTCTTCGTCCACAACAAGATACAGGACATCAAAGAACTGGCCGGACTCGTGCAGCGACTGTGCCCAACGGCGCGCGTGGCGGTGGGCCACGGCCAGATGGAGGGCGACGAGCTCGAGAAGATTATGACCGACTTCATCGAGGGCCGCTATGACATCCTCATCTCCACCACCATTGTGGAGTCGGGCCTCGACATTGTCAACGCCAACACCATGATTGTCAACGACGCCCAGAACTTTGCCCTCAACGTGCTGCACCAGCTGCGCGGCAGGGTGGGGCGCAACAACCAGAAGGCCTACTGCTATCTCTTCACCAAGCCCTTCGAGATGCTCAACAGCAATGCCCAGAAGCGATTGAAGGCCATCGAGGAGTTTTCCGACATCGGCAGCGGCATCCAGATCGCGTTGCGCGACCTCGACATCCGGGGCGCCGGCGACATCCTCGGCGCCGACCAGAGCGGCTTCATCAACGAGATGGGCTATGAGATGTATCAGAAGATTCTCAATGAGGCCATCCAGGAAATGCAAGATGAGGAGTTCGAGACGCTGGGCGACAACCGGCCTGCCGACAATAGCGCACTGCTGCATCGGGAGTGCCTGCTCGAGACCGACATCGAGGCTATGTTCCCCACCGACTACGTCAGCAGTGTCTCCGAGCGCATGAGCCTCTACAAAGAGCTGGAGGCCATCCAGGATCTCGAGAAACTGGAGGAATTCAAAAAGAAGGTGGTGGACATCTTCGGCCAGATGCCAGCCAAGACCGAGGAGCTGATGCTTACGGTGCCCCTGCGCCTGCTCGCCGGTGACCTCCATTTCGAGAAGGTGGTATTGAAGAACAAGACCTTCATGGGCCATTTCGCCGGAAATGCCAACGCCCCCTACTTCCAGTCCGAGGAGTTCGGCCGCGTGCTGGCCTTCATGCAACGCAACCATCCGCTCATCCAGCTGAAGGAGATCAACCACCATCTCGTCTTCATCGTCCATAATATCCCGACCATCCGGGCGGCCCTTCACTGGCTGGAGAAGCTGAACCACTCCATAAAAGCCGATGCATGATGACGAATGAGGAGACCCTTCGCTTTATCGCCGCCCATGCCGATGACGAGGTGGCGCGTGTCGCCCTGATGGCACACGACCCCGCTGTGGACATGCCCTTTGCCCTGCAGCAGATCAAAGGTCGGCAGAAGGCCAAAGAGAAACTGCCCGACTTTTTTGGCAATCCCGACATACTCTACCCGCCGACCGTCAATATGGAGCAGTGCTCCTCCACAGCCACGGCACAATACAAGGCCTCGCTGCTCGCCGGTGACACCTTTGCGGACCTCAGTGGAGGCTTCGGCGTGGACACCCTCCACCTCGCCCGACAGTTCCGGCAGGGCCTCTACGTGGAGCCCAATGCGGAGTTGGCAGAACTGGTGACGCACAACCTGGCCGTGCTGGGGGTGCGTAATGTGACGACACTCGTCTGCACCATGGAGGAGGCATTGCCGCAGCTGGAGCCGGCCGACTGGCTCTATGTGGACCCCTCGCGACGCGATGGCTATGGCCGGCGGGTCGTCGACCTGTCGCACTGTGTACCCGACGTGCTCGCCCACTGGCCGCTGCTGATGGACAAGGCCCGAAAGGGTATCCTCTTGAAGCTGTCGCCGATGCTGGACATCCGGCAGACCCTGCGCCAGCTGCCTGACACCACCGACGTGCAAGTGGTGGCCGTTCACGGCGAGTGCAAGGAACTGCTCTTCATGGTGCGCAGAGAGATGAGCCCCCTCACCCTCACTGCCGTGAACCTCGGGACGGACGAGCAACTGTTCTCCTTCACGATGGAAGAGGAAGAACAGGCCCTCCCGTCCTGGGCCGACGGGGTGGGCGAATGGCTGTACGAGCCCAATGTGGCCATCATGAAGGCCGGGGGCTACAAGACCTTGACACAGCACTATGCCGTCCGCAAACTGGCGCCGAGCACACATCTCTACACCTCCGAGATGCGGGTGGACGAGTTCCCCGGCCGTATCTTCCGTGTGCGGAGCGTCATCCCCTTCCATAAGCAGGGCATCCGACAGCTCGCCGCGGAGGTCCGCCAGGCCAACGTGGCGGTGCGCAACTTCCCCCTCACCGCCGACGAGCTCCGCGCCCGGCTGAGAGTCAAAGACGGAGGCCCGCTTTTCCTCGTCGGCACCACCCTCGCCAAAGGGGAGAAGGTGCTGGTAGTAGCGGAGAAAGGGTGAGGCGAGAAGAAAATAAAGGGACCATTGTTCCAAAATTTCCCTATCTTTGCCGAAAAATTCCATTATGAGAAAAATATCGTTGATCATGCTTTTTACCACGATGACATTATTCGGTTTTTCACAGGAGGACTGGTTCGGATTCAACCGCTACAAGGCCGATAATGAGCGTATTATATATAACGGCGAATTTCCAGAGGTGGTCTTCATGGGGAACTCCATCACCGAGTACTGGGCTCTCTACCATCCTGAATTCTTCACCGAGCACCACTATTGCGGCAGGGGCATCGGGGGACAGACCTCCACCCAGATGCTGGTGCGCTTCACCGCCGATGTCATCAACCTCCACCCCAAGGCGGTGGTCATCATGGCGGGCACTAACGACGTGGCGCACAACATCTACTGGGTGGAACCCGCCAAGGTGGTGGACAACGTCATAGCCATGTGCCAGTTGGCCCGCGCCAACGGCATCGTCCCGATCATCAGCTCCATCCCGCCGTGCGACTTCTTTATGTGGAATCCCGCCATTCAGGGCGCCGCCCAGACCATCGTCGAGATCAACAAGCACCTGAGAGACTACGCCAAGGCCAAAGACATCGTCTATGTGGACTATCATTCCGCACTGGCCGACGAGCACAACGCTTTCCCCAAGAAACTCAGCGACGATGGCTGTCACCCCAACCCCGACACCTACTTCATCATGGAGGAACTGGTGCTGAAGGCGATCAGCAAGGCACTGGAATAGTCCGAATTTTTTCCGAAAAAATAGGGGAGGGGTACCGAAAAATAGCGTATCTTTGCCGCCAAATTTTTAGTTATGACGGATCAGATACTTTCCATGGACGATTTGGAGTCCTTATTTCCCAAAGATTTCTCAGAAGCGCAGAAGGCCAAGGCCAAGACGCTGTTTTATAAAAGACTTTCGCTGAAGGCCCACCAGTTCTATGGCGGCAAGATGCAGACCTTGCCGAAGGCCCCGGTGTATGGTTTCAACTGGTTCAACGTGTGGTACACGCCGGGCGTGTCGGCCGTCTCCACCACCATCCGCGACGATAATGACGCCTCCTTCCTGTTGAGCAACCGCGCCCAGATGGTGGCGGTGGTCAGCGACAGCACCCGCGTGCTGGGCGATGGCGACTGCACCCCTCCCGGTGGCCTGGGTGTCATGGAAGGCAAGGCCATGCTGATGAAATACCTCGGTGGCGTGGATGCCGTGCCCCTCTGCATCGACAGCCGCGACGAGAACGGCCAGCATCAGCCCGAGAAGATCATCGAGTTCGTCAAGATGGCGCAGCACAGCTTCGGCGCCGTCAACCTGGAAGATATCTCCCAGCCGAACTGCTACAAGGTGCTCGACGAACTGCGTGAGGCCTGCGACATCCCCGTGTGGCATGACGACGCGCAAGGCACCGCCTGCGTGACCCTCGCCGGCATCCTCAATGCGCTGAAACTGACCGGCAAGAAGATCGGCGACATCAAGATTGTGCTCTATGGCGCCGGCGCGGCCAACACCAGCATCGCCCGCCTGCTCATCTCCGACGGCGCCAACCCCGCCAACGTCGTCATCTTCGACAGCAAGGGCACCCTGCATGAGGGTAGGGAAGACTGCCGCCAAGATACCCGCTACTACCGCAAGTGGGAACTCTGCCAGACAACCAACAAGCAGCATCTCATGACCGAGGAGGAGGCCTTCCGCGATGCCGACGTGCTCGTGGCCCTCTCCAAGCCCGGCCCCGACACCATCAAGAAGGAGTGGATCTCCCTCATGGCCGAGAAGTCTATCGTCTTCTGCTGCTCTAACCCCGTGCCCGAGATATATCCTTACGAGGCTAAGGAGGCTGGCGCCTATATCGTGGCCACCGGCCGCGGTGACTTCCCCAACCAGGTTAACAACTCGATGTGCTTCCCCGCCATCCTGAAGGGCACCCTGCTGGTCTCCGCCCGCAAGATCACCGACGAGATGGCCATCTGCGCGGCACACTCCATCGCCGACTACGCTGAACGCCAGGGAATTAATGTTGAGCATATCATGCCTACCATGATGGATACCGACATGTTCCCCACCGTGGCCGCCGACGTGGCCATGTGCGCCATCCAACAGGGTGTGGCCCGCAAGCAACGCACCTGGCAGGAGGTCTATGACATCGCCACCCACGACATCGCCGAGACACGCCGCATCGTGGAGGATATGCAACAACAAGGCATCATCCCCACCTTCCCCGTCGAGGAGATCAAATCGCTGATGCAGGCGGTCTGTGAGGAGGTGCGCTAATGCAACCCCTGAAAAACGATCGGATATTCCCCTTCGCCACCCTCGGCCTTCGGATGAAGACTGAAGCGTTCCAATTATCCCTTGAACCGCTCATCCAACAACAATACCATCGTAACCCTTGGTTTACACCCGACGCTTGCAAGCAGTCTTTACTATTTGCTGGAGAGATGATTGACGAAGACTATCTAAAGTTGAAGTTTAATCATGATCTTCCCTCGCTTCCTGCTCGCACCGTGGGCATCGTCCCTGACGGAAGGATCCCCATGTCGGCGTTTCCCGATATGCTCTGCGTGGTGCTGATGGGCTTCGACTGCGTGGTCAAACTGCACCCGAAAGACGATGTCCTCCTGCCTGCCATCATCCAAGAATTGGAAACCCTGGAGCCTATGCTTCGCGGACACATGCGGGTGGTGGACAAACTGCCCCCTTGCGACGCCGTCATCGTGCGTGAGATGGAAGAGGGAAAGAGCATTTGGGAGCAGTATCTGCACCATATTCCCCATCTGCTCAGCCCTGTCCAGCAGTCTGTGGCGTGGCTCACGGGTCGAGAAACAGAGGAAGAGCTCCGGCACCTGGCAGCGGACATGGTCCTCTTCTTCGGGCGCGCCCGCCAGTCGGTGAGAACCATTCTGGCTCCCGAGGGATATGATTTTGTCCCTTTGCTCCAGGCAATCCTCGCGCAGAGCTCTAATATTCAGCATCACAATCAGTTGCTTAATCATCTCGACTACCAAAAGTCCATTCGCCTGATGAGCAAACAATACTATATGGATGCAGGCACTTTTTTGTTGGCGGAGGATACACAAGAAATCGCCCCGACGGGCGTTATACGCTATGTCTATTACCAGCACCCCTCCTCCGTGCATCCGTGGTTGCATGAGCGGAAGGATACGATATATGCGGTTGAGGGACAGGGATTTGACGGGATGGACGTCCAGCCGTTAGGGACCGTGTACACCGACCGGGATCTCTGGCTGGACACGACCATACATTTTCTGCAGACGATAGGATGAATATTTTGATATGAAAAAGAGAATATTAGTTTCGCTGTTTTTAGTGGTGATTGTCACCACCTTCTTTCTGATGCTCTCCATCTTCAAGCTCTACACGGAGGCGGAGAAGGTGCAGCGCAGCATCTTCGTCAATGAGGTGCTCTCCGCTGGCAACACCGTGGTGGACCAGATCGATGCCATCTTGAAGAACGACACGCTTCCCCTGGCCGACACTACCTTGACGGGAACGATGGACACCTCGGATGTGGTCTCGGTGCAGAATATTCGTAAATTTTTGATAGACAGTGCGAAGAATCAGCCTATAGGGGTGATTATGACGGAGATCTACCTGAAAGAAGACAATGCGCGCGTCGTTTCCAGCGACACCACCTACTTCAGCGACTCCTTCCGGACACTCTTCCCATTGTACAAAGACCCATGGTCGCCCAAGAACCAGGAGGAGATTCCCAACAGCTTCCTCGAGAATGTGGATGTCAACATGGTGCAGCTCGACAGCACGACGAAGCTGCTGCTGTCACCCAGTCTCCTGCGCAACCTGTTGGAGGAGGCCCTCCATGAGGAGACCATCGAAGCCCGCTTCGACTTCGCCCTCTACAATGCATTCACCACTGAGTTTGTGGTGGAGCCGGCCTATATGCCGCGCGAGAAGATGCTCCAGAGCGATTATGTGTTCCGCCTGAAATACAATGAGAAGGTGAGCTCTCCCCACTATATCATCCTCTATTTCCCCGGTGAGCGCGGAATCTTCCTCCAAAGGATGAGCACCATCGTGATCATGATTCTCTTCCTGCTCTTCCTGGTCTCTGCCATCTCCTTGGTCTCCCTGATCTCCCTCTATCGCCAGAAAAAAGTGTCGGAGGTGACCAATGAGTTTGTGGACAACATGACCCATGAGTTCAAGACGCCCATTTCCACCATCTCGCTGGCCTGCGAGGCGCTGGGCGACAACGTGACCATGTCGGATCCCGACATGCAGACCGCATACGTCAACATCATCCATGATGAGAACGAGCGGCTTCGTTCCATGGTGACCAACATCCTGCAAATTGCGCAGCTCAAAAAAGGACAGGTCAAGATGAACGTTGAGCTGCTGGATATGCACGAGTTGATCCGGAAAGTGGTGGACAGTGTGGCCCTGCTGGTGAACAGCAATAATGGCTCTCTCAATCTGGCGCTCAATGCAGATAACTATAAGATATTCGGAGACAAAGAGCATTTAACTAATGTGCTGGTTAACCTCGTGGAAAATGCCATCAAGTATTCGGAACACGAGCCGGAGATCCTCATCAACACCCTCTCCAACGACAAATATTTCATGCTCTCTGTCACCGACAAGGGCATCGGGATTCCGAAGAAGTCGCTGGGTGAGATCTTCAACAACTTCTACCGGGTGCCCAGTGGCAACGTGCACAATGTGAAGGGCTACGGCCTGGGTCTGGGCTATGTGAAGAAGATTGTGAACCTGCACAAAGGCAAGATCGAGGTGCAGAGCATCGAGGGGAAGGGGAGTACCTTCATGATTTCGCTGCCCTTCAAAAAGTGATCAGTTATCAGTTAGAAGTCCAAAGTTCAAAGTCAAAGTTCAAAGTCAAAGTCACCCTACCCGCCAATGGCTAATAGCTAATGGCCAACAGCCAACAGCTGATATCCTACCACCATTGCTTCGCCTCCAGCGTAATGCGTTTTTCGGTGCCGTCGTGGTCTAGGATGTCCAGCACCTGCATGGGGATGGTGTCGATGTCCCATTCCTCTTCCCAGGAGTAGTCGGTCACGTTTCTTCCGTTGATGGAGATGATGGTGTCGCCCAACGCCATGCCTGCGTTGGCGGCATCCCCCTCGCGGGTCATTCCTGAGACCACCCAGCCTTTGCAGATATCCGTGCGGTTTCTGAAAGTATAGTCATAAGCGGGGATGGGCGGGGTGAACTCCTTGAAACGACGCAGGTAGAGCATCTCGTTTTCCGAATCGATGATAATGTTGTACTTCGACCAGATGGCGTTGCCGATCACCCCCAGGTATTCTGCGTTGCCGAAAGCGCCCACGCCTTCAGGTTTGTAGTTGAGAGGCCTTCCCGAGATGGTGTCGTCCCCGATAACCATGAAGTCGGGCATCATGCTGATGGCGTATTCCTCAGTCTTGTCGCCCAGGCCGCTTTGGATGACATCGTTGATATATCTTTTTCCGGATATGGTGTCGAATTGGAATTGGCTGGCGGTTTGGGAAGTGAAAGTGACGGAGCCGCCGCTGCCAGTGTCCATCAGATACCATCCTTTGACTAGGGTGCCTCCGATTTTGGTCTCTGCCTGAAGGTATATACGGTTGTTTTCGTGTCTGATGGGGATTTTCTGATAACCTTCTGTGTCGGGCAGGCCGTTTTTGTGCTGGATCATCAAGTTGTGCTCGAAGTTGATCTCCAACGGATGGTTTTCAATGCCCTTGATGCCACTGATGCCGTCGATGTGGCAGTCCACCACCTCCCGCAGTTTGAAGACCGGAACCATGTCGTAATATTCCTGGATACTGCCGATGTTGACCTTTGTTTGATCGATGATGAGTGGAACGAGCATGGAGCCGGCCCCGCCTCCGCCCCGGGCAGTGACAACATGCATGGGCGTCCAGTTGGAATGGGCCAGCCATACGGAGTCCACCCCGAACAGGTCGGCGCCTCCGGTGTCATATATGATGTTGAGGCGGATGGTGTCGTTGAGGGTGGCGTTAAAGTAGAGATGCCCACGGTAGAGAAAAGGGATGGTGTCGTTCTGCGCTGTCACTGCGAGATTTGTGCACAACAGGCTGAGCATAAGCAACCAAGTAAAAAAATGGTTCGACTTCATAATGATGATGATTTCGCTGCAATAATACAATTATTTTTTGTATTTTTGCAGCCAATTTTTTGAGAGAATATGGATAGGAATACGGTTATTGGATTGTTGCTGATATTTGGCTTGTTCCTAGGGTTCAGTTTCTATCAGTCCAACAAAGCAAGGAAGGTAATGCAGGAGCGCGAGCGACAGGCCATCGAAGAAATGGCACAACAGGAGGAGGATTCCATAGCGAATGCGCTCTCGTTGACAGCTCAAGATTCATTGAATGAACAACCGGCGGAGGCTGTGCCGGCCGGGCAGCAGTTCTCGACCCCGCAGCTCGCCAATCTGGACGACTATGTGGTGGAAACCAACAAGGCTTGGTACTATTTCGCCAAGAAGGGCGGCTACCTGCGCAAGGTCTGCCTCAAGGACGTGTATCGCTATACCCCGAAAGACTCCGCCAAGGTCCTGATGGAGGTCTTTGAGGGCGGCTCCAACGAGCTCAACATCAACTTGCAGCTGCGCGACCAGACCGAGGTCGGCACGCGCGACTGCTACTTCCTCTCCGACATGGAGAGTGATACTTTGGTGGTGGACAAGACACACAACACGCTCTCCCTGCGTATCTACCCGAACAACCAGGGCGACAGTCTCCAATGCCAGACCCTCAATGTCAACTCCTACATCGAATATCTTTACACCTTCTCGCCCGACGACTACATGTTTACGCATTCAGTGCGTTTTGTCAACATGGAGCCGTACCTCTATCCCACGAAGCACAACTACACGCTGGAGTGGGATGCCGAGCCCAAGAATGTGGAGAAGAACTACGAGAACGAACGGAATCTGACGTCGGTCTATTACATGGACAACACCGATGAGGTGGGCAATATCGACGAGCGCAAAGGCGGCTCCAAGGACTTTACCTCTCCTCTGAAGTGGGTCTCCTTCAAGCAGCAGTTCTTCACCGCCACTTTGATTGCCAATGGGGATCAGGCCTTCGATTCCGGTACCCTCTCCGCGACCATCCCCGACAAGGAGGAGCGTGAGGTGTTGAAATACTGCAACGCAGCCCTCGACTTCCAGATGCCGGACCTGAACAAAGGTTCCTTCAATATGTCGATGTATGTGGGTCCCAACCAGTACCGCTTACTGAAGACCTACAAGATGAAGCTGGAGCGCCAGGTTCCGCTGGGCTGGGGCTTCTTCCTGCTGCACTGGATCAACCGTTTCGTCATCATCCCGGTCTTCAACTGGCTGGAGGTCTATGGCATAAACTACGGCATCATCATCCTGTTGCTGACCATTGCCTTGAAGGTGGTGCTGTTGCCCGTCAGCTACAAGACCTACATGTCATCGGCCAAGATGCGTGTGCTGAAGCCTGAGATAGAGGCCATCAATGCCCGTTATCCCAAAGACGAGGATGCCATGAAGAAACAGCAGGCGACGATGGCCCTCTACCGGAGTGCCGGGGTCAAGCCTGCCGGCGGATGTCTCCCCATGCTGCTCCAGATGCCGATCCTCATCGCCATGTACCGCTTCTTCCCCGCCTCCTATGAGCTGCGACAACAGTCATTCCTGTGGGCCGAGGACCTTTCCGCTTACGACTCCATCTGGAACTTCAGTCACCATGTGCCCTTGCTTGGCGACCACTTGAGCCTCTTCACGATCCTCATGACCATCGCCACCATTTTCTACACCTGGATCAACAACAAGCTGATGAATCCGACCCAGGGCAACAAAGACCAGCAGCGTATGATGAACATCATGATGTACATGATGCCGATCATGTTCTTCTTCATGTTCAACAACTTCGCTTCGGCATTGACCTACTACTACCTGCTCTTCAACATTTTGACCTTCCTGCAGATGTGGATATTCAGAATGGCGGTCGATGACAACAAGTTGCACGAACAACTCAAGGCCAACATGAAGAAGCCCGTGAAGAAGTCGAAGTGGGAACTCAAGATGGAAGAGCTTCAGAAACAGCAGGCCCAACTGCAGAAACAACAGCAAAAACGACAGAAATAATCCTATAATCACAGTGAGACGAAAATGATGAGCCCCATCATTGAGTTGATAAATAAAAACAAAGAAATTATGGAAAACCAAGACAAGAATGAAGTTTTATCTCGCGCTGTAAAAGCCGGTAAAAGAACGTATTTCTTCGATGTGAAGAGTACGAAGACGGGTGAAATGTATTTAACGATCACGGAAAGCAAGCGTAAGTTCAATGATGTTACGGGCACTTTCTTCTATGAGAAGCACAAAGTCTTCTTGTACAAGGAGGATTTCGAGAAATTCCAAAACGCCCTGAACGGCATGGTGGAGTTCATCAACACTGGCAAGGTGCCTGAGGAAGTCAACTTTGAGACGGAGGAGAAGCTCAACGAGCGCGACCTGGACGAAGATTTTTCCAATCTTGACTTTACGTTGTAATGGGTAAGATTGTAGCCATCGCAAATCAGAAGGGTGGGGTAGGCAAGACCACCACGGCGGTCAACCTGGCCGCTTGTGTGGCTGCGCTGGACCTGAAGGTGCTCCTGATCGATGCCGACCCGCAGGCCAACGCCTCCAGCGGTCTTGGCTTCGAGAAGAAGGACGACACCATCTCCATCTATGACTGTATTGTGGATAACCGCCTGGCTGTGGAGGCCATCCAGCCCACCGACATCCAGCAGCTGCATCTGCTGCCGGCCACGATGGACTTGGTGGGTGCCGAACTGGAGATGATCTCCTACGAGCGCCGTGAGTACCGCATGAAGGATGCCATCTATGCGCTGAAGAACGACTACGACTTCATCTTCATCGACTGCGCCCCCTCGTTGGGACTGATCACCCTCAACGCCCTTGTGGCCGCCGACTCGGTGCTGATTCCGGTGCAGTGCGAGTATTTCGCGCTGGAAGGACTGGGCAAGTTGCTGAATACCATCCGCATTGTGCAGACCAACATGAACCCGTCGCTCTCCATCGAGGGGATCCTGCTGACCATGTACACGGCCCGCATCAAGTCGTCCAACGCGGTCGTCGATGATGTGCGCCTGCACTGCAAGGACCTCGTCTTCGACACCATCATCTCGCGCAATGTGCGCCTGAGCGAGGCGCCCAGCTACGGCAAGCCCATCGTCCTGTACGACGTGAAGTCCACCGGCTTCCGCAACTATATCAACCTGGCCACAGAATTCCTGAATAAAAACGGATACACGATTTAAGACCATCTATGAGCAAGACAGAAAAACCGAAAGGCAGAGGCTTGGAAGCCATATTGGGAGGCGTGACCATCCCGTCGGGACAGCAGAGTCCGGTCCGCACGGGCGGAAACAGCTATCTGAAGATCGACTCCATTGACGTGAATCCCTTCCAGCCCAGAACCCAGTTTGACGAGGAGGCGTTGGAAGGCCTGGCGCAGTCTATCAAGACCTACGGGCTGATACAGCCGGTGACCGTCCGTCCCGTGGAGGGCGGCCGTTATCAGCTGATCTCCGGGGAACGCCGCTACCGTGCCGCCAAGATGGCCGGGCTGACCGAAATCCCCGCCTTCGTCCGCACCGTGGACGACATGCAGTCGGTGCAGATGGCCCTGGTGGAGAACATCCAGCGTACCGACCTGAACCCTATCGAGGTGGCTATGAGCTACCAGATGCTCATCGACGAGTGCAACCTGAAACAGGAGGAGTTGAGCGAGAAGGTCGGCAAAGACCGCAGCACCATCTCCAACTACCTGCGTCTGTTGCGCCTCTCCACCCCCGCCCAGATCGCCGTCCGCGACAACCAGATCTCCATGGGCCATGCCCTGCCGCTGGTGGCCCTCGAGGATGAAGCCCTCCAGCAGAAGGTGATCCGCCAGATTGTGAATGAGAAACTCTCTGTTCGCCAGACCGAGATGGTGGTCAAGAAACTGCGCAACGAGCTCGAACCCGCCAAGCCGAAGGTGAAGATCACCCTCTCCGACGAGGTCCGCGCTTTCCAGTCCGCATTCGCCAAGAAGCTGAATGCCAAGGTCAAGATCAAAAAAGACATCACCGGGAAAGGCTCCATCACCATCCCCTTCACCTCTGACGAAGAACTCCGGAATATCATCCGCCAGCTACAATAAAAAGACCGATACCACGTTTGTAAGAGGTATGAACATCAAATGCTGGATATTGTCGGTCCTCTGCGGTCTGTTGACGCTCTCACTCTCTGCCCAAGAGGTGGAGTCCAACACAGCCATCACCCGTGTCTCCGCCAAGGATTCTGTCAAGGTCAGCAAGCATTCACCCACCACGGCCATGCTCTGCTCCCTCATCCCCGGTGGCGGCCAGATTTACAACAAGAAATATTGGAAGATTCCCATCGTATATGGCGCCTTGGGCGCTTCGGGCTACTTCATCTGGCACTCCGCCCACAAGATGAAAGTCTATCGCGACGAGTTTATCTACCGTCGTGACGGCATCGTGACGATGCAGAACTTCACCCTGTCCCGGTTCAGCGATGAGAACCTGCTGCAGATGAAGAACAACCAGCGTCGCAACATGGAGATCTCCATCGGCGTGACGGCCATCCTGTATGTGCTCAACATCATCGACGCCATGGTGGATGCCCATTTGTACTATTTTGATGTCTCCGACGACCTCAGTCTGCGTTGGCAGCCTGCTGTCATTCAGAATTACCGTGGTCCCGACTACGCTTTCGGACTGAGTCTGCAGTTGCAGTGGAGATAGTTTAACCAGGATTGATATGAAAGAGAAGATACAATTTGCAATATTAGGCTACGGCAAGATGGGCAGGATGGTAGAGTCCATGCTGCTCGATTCTGGCTATGAGGTGGTCGCGGTCATCGACAACGAAGTCGACTGGCAGGCGAAGATGGACGCTTTCCGCACGGCCGATGTGGCCATCGACTTCTCCATGCCTTCGGTGGCGGTTGCCAACATGCTGCGCGCTTTCGAGTGCCGCGTGCCCATTGTCGTGGGCACCACGGGCTGGTACGACCGGCTGGATGAGATCGTCGCCAAGGCCAAGGATTGCGGAGCCTCGCTGGTCTATGGCACCAACTTCAGCATCGGGGTGTATCTCTTCAACAAGATGAGCCAGTGGCTGGCCTCCGAGATGAGTCGCTATGCCCAATACTCGGTTCAGATGGAGGAGACGCACCACACGGCCAAGAAGGACGCCCCCAGTGGCACGGCCATCACCTTGGCGCAGGGCATCATCGCCCATCATCCCGCCTATACGGGATGGCAGCTCACCAACGGCACACCCGTCGCCCCCTCCGACATCCCGGTGCAGGCGCACCGCGTCGGCGAGGTCGCCGGCATCCACCAGATACAATGGTCCTCCCCCGAGGATGAGATCACCCTCACCCATAACGCCCACGGCCGTCAAGGGTTCGCCGCCGGCGCCATCCGCACTGCCCTCTGGCTTGTCCAACACCCCGGCACCGTGTGCCCCTTCTCCGAAACCCTGGATTGATCATTCGCTTAAAACCTATATAACATTATGTTTATATCAAAAATCGCCCTTTGTATCATCTGTGTCATCTGCCTCATCGGCACCCTCGTGGGCCTGTGGGGTATCTTCCGAAAGGCTGGCATCGCCCCTTGGAAGTCCTTGATACCTTTCTATAACGTGTGGCTTTGGATCACCCAGGTCATCCGTAAAAAATGGTGGTGGATGCTGCTCTTCCTCATCCCCTTCCTCAACATCTTCATGTTCTTCTATATTATCTGGGAGACCATCCATCATTTTAACAAGAACGGCTACGGCGCCCTGATCCTCGGCACGCTCTTCTTCTTCGTCTATCTGCCCTATCTCGGCTTCTCCAAGAAAGAAGAATATATCACGGAGCTGCCCGAGTGGAAGAAGAGCAGCGCCCGCTCCTGGGGCGACGCCCTCATCTTCGCCGTCGCATTAGCCTATATCATCCGCCTCTGCTGGTTTGAGCTGTACACCATCCCGACCTCCTCCATGGAGAGCTCCCTGATGGTGGGCGACTTCCTGACCGTCTCCAAGCTCTCTTACGGTGTGCGCATGCCCAATACGCCGGTGGCGATTCCGTTTGTCCATAACACCATCCCCAAGACAGAGGTGAAGTCCTACTCCAAGATCGTCCAACTGCCCTATATGCGCACCAAGGCCCTGCGCTCCCTGCGCAACAACGATGTGGTGGTGTTCAACTATCCCGATGGCGACACGGTGGTGCTGGAACGCAAGGCCGAGAGTTACTACGCCATCGTGCGCGAGTTTGAGGCCATGCTCAACCCGAATGCCACCCCCGCCGAGAAGAGAGAGGTGCTGGGACGCTATAGCCCCGACATGATCCAGTATCTCCAACAGAAGTACGCCGGCGCCTACTATCCCGGCAAAGGCCGCGAGGCCGTCTGGAAAGAGTATCACGTCATCGACCGCCCCGTGGACAAGCGGGAGAACTACGTGAAACGCTGCATCGCAGTGGCTGGCGACGAGCTGAAGATCGTGGACAAGCAGGTCTATATCAACGGCAAGGCCGTCGAGAACCCCAAACGGATGCAATTCGCCTACTTCGTCTATCATCCTACCGGCATGCAACTCTCCCAGAAGAAACGTAAAGAGCTGGACATCAATGAGGATGACGCCCAGCGCGTGGACCAGTACACCGTCCTCTACCGCCTCAACCAAGAGCAGTGCGATCATATCCGCAAGATGGGCTTCCAGGTGGAGTGCTACCAGGACTCCGCCGGCCAGTATGACCCTGCCATCTTCCCGCACTCCCCGGATTATCCGTGGAACAAGGACTTCTTTGGCCCTCTCACCATCCCCGCCAAGGGCATGACCGTCCAACTTGACCCGAAGAATATCGTCCTCTACGAGCAGATCATCCGCCAATATGAGGGCAACAAGCTGGAGGTCAAGGATGGCAAGATCTTCATCAATGGACAGGAAGCGAAATCCTATACTTTCCAGATGGACTACTACTTTATGATGGGCGACAACCGCCACAACTCCGCCGACTCCCGCTTCTGGGGCTTTGTGCCCGAGGACCATATCGTGGGACATCCCTCCATGGTCTGGCTCTCCGTGGACAAGTACAAATCCTGGGGCGAGAAGGGCAAGATCCGCTGGGACAGAATGTTTAAAAGAGTGAAACTGTAACAAATCCTTTGACGATGCAAACAATACCTGTATATTGCAAAAACACCAACTCCTTGATTTATGCCCCTTTCGGGCAGAAACTCTATGATTTCCTGCAGGAACATCAGCTGCTGCCCGAGACGCCCTACCTGGGTGCTTTGGTCAATAATAACGTGCATGATCTCGGCTATCAGATACATAAGCCATCCATCATAGATTTCTTCGACTATTACTCCAGCTATGGCCGGCCCTTCTATATCCGTTCGTTGTATTTGTTGCTCTGCAAGACCGTGCATGATCTGCTCCCAGTCAAGGTGAGACTGCGCATCAAGCATTCCATCTCCGGGGGGCGTTTCTGTACGCTGGAGAATATGGATGAGCCCATCACGGAAGAACTGGTGAAGAAGATGTTCCAGCATATGAAGAAGATTGTGCAGATGAACATCCCCTTCGAGCGTGTGGAGATGTTGACCGACGATGCCATCGAGGTCCTGGGAGAGCTGGGCATGGAAGACAAATACGAGCTGCTGAAGACTCGCAACAAGATCTTCACCTCCGTCTACCGTCTGGATACCACCGTCAACTACTATTATGGCAACCTGGTGCCTTCCACCGGCTATCTGCAGCTCTTCGGGCTGGAGAAGTATGAGAACGGCATCTTGCTGAAGATACCCTCAGCCAAGAATGTCAAGGTGTTGCCGAAGACGCATAGCAACCCCAAACTCTTTGCCCAGTATCAGATGTCCAAAGACTGGGCCGAGAAGATCGGGGTGGTGACAGTTAGCGACATGAATCGCATCGTGAAGAATGGTAGGGCGTTGGAGACCATCCTGGTGGCGGAGGCTTTCCAGGAGAAATGGATTGCCAATGTGGCCGACCAGATCCACCATCGCCAGGGGGTGAAGATGGTCCTCATCAGCGGACCTTCCAGCTCGGGCAAGACGAGCACCTGTCGCCGACTCTCCGTGCAGCTGGCCGTCTTGGGCTACAAGCCCGTGCAGATTTCCGTGGACGACTTCTTCGTGGAGCGTGACGAGACACCTCTGGATGCCAATGGGGAGAAGGATTTTGAAGCTCTGGAAGCCATAGACCTGCCGTTGTTCAACGATACCCTGAAGAGACTGGTGGCCGGCGAATGCGTGGAGATTCCGACCTTTGACTTCGCCAAGGGCTCCAAGTTGTGGACTGGCAAGACCCTCCAACTGGAAGAGAACTCCATCATGGTGGTGGAGGGCATCCATTGTCTGAATCCCAAGTTGACCGAACAGCTTCCCGATGACCTGAAGTTTAAGATCTTCGTCTCTGCCCTGACCTCCATCTCCATTGACCGGCAGAACCCGATTCCCACGACGATCAACCGTCTGATCCGCCGCATTGTCCGCGACTACAACTATCGTGGCTATTCCGCCCTGGACACTCTCAAGCGGTGGAACAGCGTGCGCCGGGGGGAGGAGAAGAACATCTTCCCCTACCAGGAGAATGCCGATGTGATGATCAACACCTCGCTCATCTTTGAGCTGGGACTGCTGAAAAACTATGCGATTCCCATCCTCCGGGAGGTGCCCGAGACCGTCCCGCAATATGCTGCAGCCAGCAGTCTGCTGAAGTTCCTCTCGTTCTTCCAACCCATTTATGAGAGTGACATCCCGCCGACCTCTATATTGAGAGAGTTTGTGGGTGGAAGCAAATTCAAGTACTAATGGTTGCCCTGTTAGGATCGGGAAATGTGGCCACGTGGCTGGCGACGCGACTCCGGGATAGTCAGGAGTTCCCCGTGACGCAGGTCTATAGCCGCCGGCTGGAACATGCCCGGGTGGTGGCAGACATGTGCGGGGCTGAGGCCATTGACGATTTGTCGAGGCTGGATCCCCATTGTGGGGTCTATATCTTTGCGCTTAGCGATGACGCACTGCCGCAGGTGCTGCCGCAGATTTCCTTCAGGATGCCGCTGGCGGTCCATACCGCCGGGTCTGTCCCCCAGGAGATCTTCCGTCCGTATGCTGACCATTACGGGGTCCTGTATCCTTTGCAGACCTTCTCCAAGACGGCGGACATGTCTGCCCTCCAGGTGCCGCTATGCGTGGAGTGCGACCAGGCAGGTCCCTTTCGCGAGAGGCTGCTGTCACTGGCGGAGGCCCTGTCCGACACGGTCCGGCCGCTGAGTGGGGAGCAGCGTTTCTACGCCCATCTGGCTTCCGTCTTCGCCTGTAACTTCTCGAATGTCATGTACCAGGTGGCCGATCAGATCCTGCAGCAACACCAGCTCGACCGGAGCCTGATCCTGCCGTTGTTGGAACAGTCGGTCCACAAGCTGCAGGGGATGTCGCCCCGGGAGGCTCAGACCGGTCCCGCGCGACGTGGGGATGAGGAGGTGATGCGGCACCATCTGGCGGCCCTTGCCGACCCCCGATGGCGGGAAATATACCGGCTGATGTCCGATTTTATCCGGCAGGAGGCGCAGTCTGATGCTGACAGTCAGTGAAATAGATATAATAAACAAATATTTGTGGATTATTTTTTAGAGGGTGATTCTAAATTCAAAAAAAATCACTATTTTTGCACCTGCTTCTTTCGAGCAACAGATTAGTTCTATCAAATTAAAAATCAAAACAATATGCAAAAGAAAGGCAACAAATACGGCACCCATCGTGTCATTGAACCCAAGGGCGTGCTTCCGCAGCCGGCCAACAAGATTGACAACAACATGGATGAAATCTATGACAATGAGATTCTCATCGACGTTCAGACGTTGAACATAGATTCCGCCTCTTTTACGGATATCCACAATTATGCCAAGCAACAGGCTGGTGAAGGTGCCAGCACTGAAGCTGTCATGGAAGAGATTAAGAAAGAGATGCTGTTGAATGTCGAGTTGCAAGGCAAGCACCGCAACCGTCGTACGGGTTCCGGTGGTATGCTCCTCGGCCGTGTCGAGAAGATCGGTGATGCTCTGAAGGGCAAGATCGACCTGAAGGAAGGTGACCGTGTCGCCACGCTGGTCAGCCTCTCTCTGACTCCTTTGCGTATCGATGAGATTTTGGAGATCCGTCCGGAAGTGGATCAGGTGGATATCAAAGGTAAAGCCATTCTCTTCGAGAGCGGCATCTATGCCAAGATCCCGACCGACATGCCTGAGAAACTCGCCTTGAGTGCCCTCGACGTGGCTGGTGCTCCCGCCCAGACGGCTAAGCTGTGCCAATATGGTCAGACCGTTGTGATCCTCGGTGCTGGCGGTAAGAGCGGTATGCTCTGCTGCTATGAAGCCAAGAAACGCGTGGGCGTTACCGGTAAGGTGATCGGTATTGCCAACAGCCCGAAGAGCACCCAACGTATCAAAGACCTCGGCTTCTGCGATATCGTGGAGTCTGCTGCCGGCATGACCCCCGTTCAGGTCTATGAACTGATCGAGAAACTCACCAACGGCAAGATGGCCGACGTCACCATCAACTGCGTCAATGTTCCTGACCAGGAGATGACCGCTGTGCTCTGCACCAAGGACGACGGCATCGTTTATTTCTTCTCCATGGCCACCAGCTTCACCAAGGCTAGCCTCGGTGCCGAAGGCATCGGCAGCGATGTGAACATGATCATGGGTAACGGCTATACGAAGGGACATGCAGAGTTTACACTGCAAGAGCTGCGCGAAAGCCCCGAGATGCGCAAGATCTTCGAAGAACTCTACGCATAACCCCTATACCATATAGTAATAATTTTTTGACGAGAAAAAGCAGAGTCCAAGCTCTGCTTTTTTTGTGCCCTGTCGTCCCGTAGAGACGTTCCATGGAACGTCTCTACAATCAGGGAAAATAATCTTTGGCATGTATCCGCAAATTGTCTATATTTGCAGATTATATTCTGATTATGAAAAAACTATTGCGAACCAGCCTGTTATTGTTGTTCTGCGTTGCCTTTTCTGTCGTTGGCGCGCAGACTCGCGAGCTGGTCATCCTCCATACCAACGACACACACAGTCAAATAGAACCCTATTCCTATCAGAATGATGTCAATGTGGGCGGTATCCTCCGGAGAGAGGCTTATGTGCGTGAGATGCGCCAACAGCACCCGCAGCTGCTCCTGCTCGACGCAGGCGACTTCTCCCAAGGGACCCCGTACTTCAACTTCTTCAAAGGCTATGTGGAGATTACCTTGATGAACCAGCTGGGCTACGATGCCGCTACCCTGGGCAACCATGAGTTCGACAATGGCTCGGCAGAACTGGCCAAACGCATCCGCAAAGCCAAGTTCCCCGTTCTCTGCTGTAACTACCAATACCATAACAAAGCCCTGAAGCGGGCCATGAAGGAGTACACCATCATCCAGAAGGACGGACTGAAGATCGGCATCTTCGGCCTCTGCGTGAACTTGAACGCGCTGGTGTCCCCGGAGATTGCCCAGGAGGTGACCTATCTCGATCCTATCCCCGAAGCCCGACGCGTGGTGGCCAAACTGCAGCAGAAGGGCTGTGACATGATCATCTGCCTCTCCCACCTGGGACTTCTGGAAGGCCAGGTCAACGACAAGGATATTGCACAAGCAGTCCCGGAAATCGATGTCATCATCGGAGGCCATTCCCATACGGAACTGGCGGAGCCTATCGTGGTCGGCAAGACCCGCATCTGCCAGATGGTCAACCGGGGCAAGTGTATCGGCGAACTGACAGTCAAATATTAAGCAATCATTTATACCTGAGATATGAAGAAGAAAATTATGGTGACCGGCGGTTGTGGCTATATCGGCTCCCACACCATCATTGAGCTGGTGCAAAGTGGCCGTTATGAAGTGGTGTCCGTGGATAACAATGTCAGAAGTACACCCGAGACAATGCGCCGCGTGGAGCGGATCACTGGCGTGAAGGTGCCCAACTACAAGGTCGATATCTGCGACAAGGCAGCCTTTTTCAAGGTCTTTGAGGAGAATCCCGACATACAAGGTATCATCCATTTCGCCGCCTACAAGGCTGTGGGCGAGTCGGTGGAGCAGCCGCTGATGTACTATCGCAATAACCTCGGCGCGCTGGCCAACGTGTTGGAGGCCTGCCTGCACTTCGGCATCCAGGCACTGATATTCTCCTCTTCCTGCTCCGTGTATGGCGATGTCAAGAATCTGCCCGTCAGCGAGAAGACTCCGATGGGTCAGGCTTTCTGCCCCTATGCGCATACCAAACAGATAGGGGAGGAGATGATTCGCAATATGATGGTGCCCAATCCCTCTATGAACGCGCTCATCCTTCGCTACTTCAACCCCGTGGGAGCGCACATCTCCGGCATGAACGGCGAACTTTCGCCCGACAAGCCCAACAATCTGGTGCCCATCATCATGCGGGTGGCTTCAGGCAAGCAGCCCTCGATGCAGGTGTTCGGCACCGACTACGATACACGCGACGGCTCCTGCATCCGTGACTATCTCCATGTCTCCGATATCGCTGATGCGCACGTCAAGGCCATGGACTATCTGCTCGAACACCGTAATCAGGAACAGTGCGAGGTCTTCAACCTGGGCAGCGGCAACGGCATTTCCGTGATGGAGATGCTGGCGGCCGCCGAGGAGGTCGTCGGCCATAAACTCAACTATACCGTCGGCGGCCGCCGCGCAGGCGACATCCCCGCTATCTACGGCGACAGCTCCCGCGCCAATACCCTCCTTCATTGGAATTGCCGCTATAATGTGCATGATATGATGGAGAGCGCCTGGAAATGGGAACAATATCTGGATTCCGAAGGATCTCATTGACCTTGTTTATAAGTCTATTTGCTTATAAATATGTATTATAAGCTTTTTTACTTATAAATTATTTTTATAAGTGTTTTTACTTATAAAAAATGTATCTTTGCACCCAAAATTTTTATTATGGTACAAGCAGCTATCTCAGCCGATATCGTATCCTCTTCCTCCTTGTCCATGGAGGAGAAGAGTGCCCTTAACCAAAGTATCCGCCGTTTCTTGAGTGAACTTGAACATGACGATACTACCACACAGTGGGGTAGAATAGTCAAGGGAGACGCGGTGGAGATTTTCTTGTCTGATCCCCACAAAGCGCTGCGTACGGCCTTGAAATTGAAGACGTTGGTGAAACAGATGCCTTTGAAGGATCTGGAAGACGCAACTCCGGAAAGGAAAAATAAAAGAATCCTTTTCAAGAAATATGGCATTCGGATGGCTATCGGCTTGGGCGAAATGCGTGTTGCCGACAAAGAGCGTGATACGCTGGATGGCGAGGCTATCTACTACGCCGGGCGCTTGATGGAATACCAAGGAACCTCCCAGAAGGAGCGGGCGGTGATCAAGAATACTCTCTTCTTCAAAGCCGACAACGACTCCTTGACGCAACAGATGAATGTGTTGTTGGGCCTCATCGACGTGTTGCTTCGAAAGGCCAATGCGCGTCAGTGCGAGGTCTTGTATCAGAAACTCTCCGGAAAAACAGAGATGGAGATAGCTGAAATATTGAATATCAAGCAATCAGCTGTCAATCAGCATAGCACCGCGGTCGGCTGGAACGCATTGGAGCAGGCGGTGCTTTACTATGAAACCCTAAATCTTGATAATGATGATTAAACTCTTCATATTGCAGATATTGGCTCATATCATCAGCGATTTTTATCTGCAAACAGGTAAATCTTGCCAGGATAAGGCCAAATGGGGATTCCAATCACCGCATTTGTACGTGCATGTGGCCATCACCTTCTTCTGTTCTTGGATGTTGTCGCTCCTGTATCCCTATACTTTTGATTTTTGGTGGGCTTCCATGGTCATTGCCGTGCTGCATGGTGTGATTGACGGGTTGAAAGCTCATTTCAAAAAGGTCCCTTGGGTGTTTTTTATAGACCAAGCGTTGCACCTGCTGGTCATTGGTGCGGTGGTTGCCTGGTTTGGCAGTACCGTGAGCTATAAAATTCCCTATGATGGCGTGGTCACCCCGCTCAATATGATCTCCAACTCCACATGGCTCTGGATCACCGCCTTTGCCTTTTGTCTGCGTCCGGCCAATATTTTCATCGGTGAAATTCTGTCCAACGCCCAAATCAAGTGTCCGCACGATCCTGCGTCTGATTCGTCATCACAAGAAGACAATGATGCCGATGTGCCAGCATCCGCTCAAGATTTGCCCAATGCAGGACATGTGATTGGCGATGTGGAGCGATTGTTAACTTTGATTTTTATGATGTTTGGCCATTTTGAAGCCATCGGTTTCCTGCTGGCTGCGAAATCACTCCTGCGTTTCAAAGATAGTGCCACGAACAAGTCAGAATATGTGTTGGTCGGCACCTTGCTTAGCTTTGGTATGGCCATCGTGGCAGGAGCCATTGTGTTGTGTTTGTTAAATAGAGTGTAAACTGAAATAAGATGTCTGAAAACCTTCGTCTCGTATCCGACCTCGCCCTGATATTGATTTCTGCCGGTGTCGTCACTATCATCTTCAAATTGCTGAAACAGCCCTTGGTGCTCGGCTATCTCGTGGCCGGATTTCTCGTGGGTCCGCACCTGCATATCTTCCCCACTGTCACTGATGTGGCCGATGTGGAGGTGTGGTCCGAGATCGGTATTATCTTCATGATGTTCGGTCTGGGTCTTGAATTCAGCTTCCGAAAGCTTTTCTCTGTGGGTAGCAAAGCCTTTGTGACAGCCATCGTCGGCATCCTCGGCATGATGGGCGTGGGCGTGCTGCTCGGTCTGATCATGGACTGGGATATCATGCAGAGCATCTTCCTGGGCGGCATGTTGTCCATGTCGTCCACCGCCATTATCATCAAAGCGTTTGATGACTTGAAGCTGAAAGGGGAGTCCTTTGCCGACCTCACCATGGTGGTGCTAATCATTCAGGACATCGTGGCGGTGGTGATGATGGTTTTGATGTCCACGGTGGCAGCCAGCAAGAACGCTTCTGCCGGCAAGGAGATGGTGATGAGCATCGTCAAGCTGGTCTTCTTCCTCATCCTCTGGTTTGTCATCGGCATCTATTTGATACCTTCCTTCTTTAGAGTCGCCAAGAACTATATCAACGACGAGAACCTGTTGATTATCTCCATTGGACTCTGCTTTGGTATGGTGATCATCGCCAACAAGGTGGGCTTCTCTTCCGCTCTGGGTGCCTTTGTCATAGGCTCTATCCTCTCCGAGACGGTGGAGAGCCATCGTATAGAAGAACTCACCAAGAGCATCAAAGACCTCTTCAGCGCCATCTTCTTCGTCTCTGTCGGTATGATGATAGAGCCGGCGGTGTTGCAGCAATACTGGAAGTTGGTGCTGTCGTTGGTGCTCATCACACTGATTGTAAAAGCCTTCATCTCCACACTCTCCGCAGTGCTGGCGGGTGCCAACCTCGAGGACTCTGTCAAGACCGGCTTCACCCTCTCTCAGATCGGCGAGTTCGCCTTCATCATTGCGGCAGTGGGTGTCGCCCAAGGGGTGATGCCTTCCTATATCTACCCGGTCATCATCGCCTCCTCTGTCATCACGACCTTCACCACGCCCTATTGGATCCGTGCCGGAAAGCCTGCCTATGCTTTCTTGTGCCGGAAGATGTCGCCCAGCCTCAAGTCCCGGCTCGACGAATACTCTCTCTTGGGCAATGAGTCTGGCAAGAAGGATTGGAAGAGCATCATATCCAGCACATTGCCCCGAGTGCTGATCTTCTCGGTAGTCAGCTTCGCGTTGCTGTTTCTCATCTTCAATTATCTGGTTCCCTTTATGGGCAAGATAGAACTGCTGCAAAAGATCCCCAGATGGTGGTACAATCTGCTGTTTGCCGCAGGTGTCTTGCTGCTGGTCACGCCGTTCCTCTATGGCATTGTCTATAATAGCCAGAAGACGCGGGAGCTCTACATGGAGTTGGTTAAGATCAACAAGGGGAATGTGGTGGTGATCACCGTCTGGACCATTTTCCGTTTTATCATCGCCGGATTCTTTGTCTTCTCCATCTTGGTGAAGTTCTTCAGCTATACCAAGTGGGTCATCATCTTGATCACGCTGTTGGTGATATTGTTCATGGTATTCTCCAACAATACCTTACGTCGATTCTCCTTTATAGAATCCGCGTTTATGAAGAATTTGAATGCGAAAGATCAGCTGAAGAAGTCTTAGGGCAGAAAGCCAGCATGGAAGGTGTAGGGCAGCAGGTCGGCCACGCATCGCAGAATGTAGATGGGGCCGGTCTGTCCCGACAAGATGACCTCGATAGGCTGGTTGAACTTCTGTTCGTACTCATAGAGCACTTGGCGGCAGCTGCCGCAGGGCGACACGGGCATCGAAAGCGGCTCGTCGGGGTTGATGGCGGTGATGGCGATCTTGGAGAAAGGCACCTCCGGATATTGGGCGGACGCGGAGAAGGCTGCCGTGCGCTCTGCGCAGAGACCGCAGGGATAGACGGCGTTTTCCTGGTTGCTGCCGGTGACGACCACCCCGTTGTTCAACAATATGGCGGCGCCCACCTGAAAGCGGGAGTAGGGGGAATAGGCGCGTTTGGCGGCATCTTCGGCCTTGGCCAATAGCATGGCTACCTCGTGCGGGAGTTCTTCCCGCTCATATTCGAATATCTTGGAGGTGAGTTCTAAGGTCTTCATTGTGTAGGTGATTTTGTCTTTGGAGTTTATGAGAAACAGGGTGGCGTCCTACAGGATGCCCACGATGTCCTGAATGCTTTCGATATGTTCTTGCTCGCAGAGGGTGTTGAGCTCTTCCACGATTATCTTTCCCGCATCCGGGGTGGTGAAGTTGACGGTGCCGATTTG
The DNA here is from genome assembly GCA_017649855.1 of Bacteroidales bacterium. GTDB lineage: Bacteria > Bacteroidota > Bacteroidia > Bacteroidales > WCHB1-69 > F23-D06. The sequence goes on along the minus strand of JAGCGA010000007.1, from coordinate 91,873 downwards.
GACGGCGGAGGCGCCGGCCATCATGAAGGCGAGTGCGTCTTCGGCGCTGGTGATGCCGCCTAAGCCGATGACGGGGATCTTGACCGCCTTGGCGACAGAGTGTACCATGCGGAGCGCGATGGGTCGGATGGCGGCACCGGAGAGGCCGGCATAGACGTTGTTGAATATCGGCTTGCGGCGGTGGATGTCAATGGCCATGGCCTGGAAGGTGTTGATCAGCGACAAGGAGTCGGCGCCCGCACCCTCGCACGCCTTCGCCATCTCGACGATGTTCTCGGCGTTGGGCGAGAGCTTGACAATCAGCGGTTTGTGACACACTTTGCGCACGGCCGCGACCACTTCGGCAGCCACTTCGGCCTTGATGCCGAAAGCCATGCCTCCGCTCTTGACGTTGGGACAGGAGATGTTGAGCTCCAGCATGTCGATGTCTGCCTCGGAGAGCATGGAGGCGCCAGTCACGTAGTCGTCCATACTGTGCCCGCCCATGTTGGCAATCAGGACGGTGTCCCACTGGCGCATGACGGGGATGTAGTGCTCGATGAATGCCTCAATGCCAGGGTTCTGCAGCCCCACACTGTTCATCATGCCCGAAGGGGTCTCATACACCCGGATGCCCAGGTTGCCATCCTTGGGCTTCAAGGTCAGTCCTTTGGAACTGATGCCGCCCAGGCAGCTGACATCAAACAGTTGGTGGTATTCCTCCCCGAAGCCGAATGTGCCGGAGGCTGCGATGATGGGGTTCTTGAAGGGTATCCCGTTGACAGAGGTCTGCAGATTTGCCATAGTTATGCTTCTTGAAAGAGATGGGTGGATAAAAAGATGGGGCCGTCTTTGCAGACCCGTTTCATGCCTTCACTGGTAGGGATGCTGCAGCCGAGACAGGCACCGATGCCGCAGGCCATGCGGTGTTCCATGGAGCACCAGCAGGTGACCTGTTGGGCGGCGCATAGCTGGGCCACCTTGCGCATCATCACCTCGGGGCCGCACGTGAGCACGGCATCGTATAACTCGGGCTTGAGCAAGTCTGTGATGAAGCCGCGGTAGCCTTCAGGGCCCTGCTCGGAGGAGACGAAGATGTCGGCACAATATGGCTCAAAGGCATCCAAGGCAAAGAGCTGGTCGCGGTAGCCCAAGTAGGCGTCCACGGTGCATCCTTGTGCTTGTAGCATCCGGGCTGTCAGGGAGAGTGGGGGAATGCCCACGCCACCGCCCAAGACGGCGATGCGCCCGTGTAGCTCTTCCAGCGGGTATCCGTTGCCCAGACCTCCCAGCAGGGAGATGGGGTCGCCTTCCTGCAGCATGGCAAGCTTGCGGGTGCCCTGGCCGACGATGCGGTACATGAAGAGAAGATGCTCCTCGGTGGCCTGAAAGACGCTGATGGGGCGCATCAGCGTCAACTCCTGGTCCCAGCATTTGAGCATGAAAAACTGCCCCGCGGAGGCGCTGGCTCCGTGACGGAGTACAGTCATCACAAAGATGTCGTCTGTGATCTGGATGTTGGATAGGACGGTGGATTGAAAATATTTCACGGCCATGTAGTTAAATGTCACATTCCTTGTTGGCGGATGGCGTTGAGGATGTCGTCGCGCATACGGATGGCTTCGGCGCGGGCGCATGCGGCTATGTCTTCTTCACCATGTTCCTGTTTGCGGTAGGCCAGCAGGATACCACGGGACGAGTTGACCACCCCGCCGTTGCCTTGATGCAGGTAACGGGCGATATCTTCAGCCTTGCCTCCCTGCGCCCCGTAGCCGGGAATCAGGAAGAAGGTGGTGTCCAGACGCTCGCGGATCTCCGCCGCCTCGTCCGCATGGGTGCACCCCATGACACCGCCGATGGCTGAATAACCACAATGCCCCAGGAACTCCTTGCCCATGGCATTGAGCTTCTCCCCGACTTCATGATAGACGCGGCGACCCTCTCCGATGGGCAGGTACTCGATGTCTTTCGCCCCCTCGTTGGAGGTGCGGATCAAGACAAAGACCCCCTTGCCCTTCTCTTTGAGATAGGGCAGGTAGGGCGACAGGCTGTCCAGACCCATGTAGGGACTCAAGGTGATGAAGTCAGCTTCAAAGTCGCCCGCGAAGTGGGCCTTGGCATACATCTCTGCGGTCTTGGCGATGTCGCCACGCTTGATGTCGGCAATCGTGATCGCCTTCAATGACCGCAGATACTGCAAGGTACGCTGGTAAGCTACCAACCCCGGGATGCCAAACGACTCGTAATAGGCAATCTGCACCTTGTAGCAGGCTGCTACGTCCAAGGTGGCGTCGATGATGGCCTTGTTGAACTGGAACAAGCCATCGGTGATGTCCGGATATTTGGAAGCCATGGCCGGCGGCAAATAGCTGTAGTCGGTGTCCAAGCCGACACAGACGTGTCCCCTCTTGGCGACACTGTCGTAAAGATGGTCGATCATCATAATATGGTGGTTACTCGGTTTCTCTGATTTTCAACATATAGCCTGCACCGTGGAAGTTGACGATCTCTACCAAAGGCTCGTAACCTTCCTTGTAGAGCGTCTTGCGCTTTCCGGCCTCCTTGGGCAAGATGTACTCCTCGTTGTCAACCTCCAAATAGGAGCGTAACTTGGTGAGGAAGACGTCCATGCTCCGACTGACGGAGTGGTCTTCTTCGCCCCAAATCTCTTTCAAGATGACCTCGCGGGGGATGAGCTTGTTCTTATGCTCCAGCAATAGTTGCAACAGATGAGCCTCCTTGCGGGTGAGGGTGCGCGTGATCTTCGGGTGGATCAGCTGCATACTAGAGAAGTTGAAAATAAAATTCCCCATCTTGTAAATCTTGTCCTCATAAACGATGGAGGGCTTGTTGGTGGGGATACTGCAACGTCTCAAAATGGCTCTCATGCGTAATTCCAACTCCTCGATGGAGAAGGGCTTTGTGATGTAGTCGTCACAGCCATACTTGAAAGCCTTGATGCGGTCTTCCTTGGAGGTGTTGGCCGTGAGGATAATGACCGGAAGCGAGTCGTTGTTCTTCCGAATCTCCTGAAGAAGGGCGAAGCTCTCTTTCCCCTTCGACATGATGTCGATAATGCAGATGCTGTAGTTGTGGGAGGATAGAGAACGTTCAGCCAATTTTTCATCCATAAAATCATAGACTGTGTAACCTGATAGCTCCAAGTAGTCTTTGATGACATATAACAAATTCTCGCTGTCATCTACGAGCAGTACTTTACATTTTGGTTGTTTCATATTTGTGAGTTTTTGTGTTTTTTCTTGAGATGATTCAAATGCCGACACGTGCCTACTCTTTAACTTCCTTGACGCGCAAGGACAACTTCTTGAAACCATAGTTGTCAGCCTTGACCGCTTTTCTGTACATGGAGACGCTGTAACGACCGCTCATGCGCAGGTCTTTCTTGGGGAATACCACCAATTCCTGATTCCGGCTCCCGTCGGACTCGTTTATCGTGAGCGCATCGGTCTCTTTTAGCCGGAAGGTGCTCGTGACGAACGACTCCATACCGTTGGGCGCCGTCAAAGTGACCGTCACAGGAATCTCTTCCATGGTGATGGTTTGGGGATCATAATTCAGGATGAAACTGATCTGATAGTTGGCTGTAGTGTCAGGATTATCAAAATCAAAGGTGAGCACCTGTTCCTCGAAAGCCCAGTTAGTATTGGGGAATGTATGGGCTACTGTAATCTCTTTCTCCTTTTTGGAGAACACTCCGTTTTTGCACGAAGTCGCTGTAATACAGAATATTACAAGTAAAGCTGTAAGTAGAATAAAATTTTGATTTTTTTTGAATAGCCCAGTCATCGAATAGATAATTAAATTATTTTTGCAAGATATTTTAAGCAAGTGCAATAATACAAAAAATATGAATAGACAAAAAAAATTTTATGTGGTATGGAAAGGGGCTGCTCCGGGAATCTATGAGACGTGGGAAGAGTGCAAGCAGCAGGTTCTGAATTGCGAGGGTGCCAAATATAAATCATTTCTTAATTTAACAGATGCGCAGGCGGCTTTTGAGCAGGGATATGAGGCCTTCTACCGCTCCCATCCCGTGTCTCCCAAGCAGGCTGCCGTCCTCTCTGCCGACCACAAGCCTATTCTGGAGAGCCTGTCGGTGGATGCCGCCTGGAATACGGTCACGAAGGTGATGGAGTATCGCGGCGTGCACACGGGGACTCACGAGGTCTGGTTCCACCAAGGGCCCTTCCCGGGTGCCAGCAACAATATCGGCGAGTTCTTGGCCCTGGTGCATGGCTTGGCCCTCCTGAAACAAAGGAACTTGCAGATTCCTATTTATACCGATAGTGTCACGGCGATGGCTTGGGTGCGCGCCAAGAAGCATAAGTCCATCATACTGCCCACGGAGGAGAATGCTGCCATCTTCGACCTCCTGAACCGTGCTGAGTACTGGCTCCGTACCAACACCTATTCCACACCCATCTATAAGTGGGACACGCCTGCCTGGGGCGAGATACCTGCCGACTTCGGGAGAAAATAATCCTCCAGTCACAATAAAACCCGTCCGACTTCGTTTATTAGGCGCTTTTATTAAATATTGCTTGTATGAAGAAGTTGCATTTTAGTATTTGCTTGATTCTGTGTATGTTGGTTTCTTCCTGGACGGCTTCGGCCCAGGATACCTGTTATGCTAAAGCCCCTTCTGAAGTGCCCCTCGACAGACCGTTCCAGTATACGGTTTCGGTCTCCTCCCGAGGCGAGATTGTCTCCACAGACTTTGGCAAGTTTGAATTGGTGAGCGGACCCAGCATCGGGACCAGCACCTCTATCTCCATGGTGAATGGCCATGTGGACCAGAGCACTACCTATACCTACACCTATCAATTGAGTGGCAAAAAGGAGGGCACCTTCACGATCCCTGGCGTCTCCCTCTCCATAGACGGCAGAGTGGTGAAGAGTAACCCCGTGACCGTGACCGTCTCCAGAACTGCCAAGAGCCAGGACGACCGGATGTCGGGGTGGGATGACATGTTCCCTTCGTTTGAGTTTCCACAGTGGGGACAGCCCTCAGAGCCTTCGTCCAAAAGCGACGAGCGGAAGTCAGATGTCAAAATCGGCAAGGACGACATCCTCCTGAAGGCCACCTCTTCCAAGCTGGAAGCCTACCAAGGGGAGGGCATCGTGGTGACCTACCGGCTCTATGTCAAGGATGATCTCTCCTGCAATGTGGAGCGGGCCTCGTTCAATGCAACCGACGACTTTTGGCTGGAGAATCTGGATCTTATCCGTCAGGAAAGAATGGAGGAGAAGATCAATGGCAGCAATTATAATGTCTTCGTGTTCAAACAGGTGGCGGCTTACCCAACCAAGACCGGCAAGCTGACCATCCCCAAGCTGAATGTGACCCTTGCTGTGCGAGTGCCAGCCCAGGTTCAGGATCCCTTCTGGGGAAGCTTTTCTTCCTATCGTCGCAAAGAGCTTTCTCTGACATCCAACGAGATAGCTGTTAAGGTCAAGGCCCTCCCGGGTGCCTATGCCGGAACGACCGAGGTAGTGGGGGGCTTCACCATGACTTCCAACCTGAGCCGTACCGAATGTCATCCCAACGAGCGGGTGGTCCTCTCCGTCACCGTGTCCGGGAGCGGCAACCTGCACAAGATCACCGCGGAAGACCTAGGCATCGAGTTTCCTGCGGATTGTGACGTCACCTATCCGAAAGTGGTCTCGAACATCACCGCCAAGGGTGACTATATCACGGGTACCAAGACTTTCAAATTCACGATTATTCCGCGCTCGGAGGGAACCTTCTACATCCCCGGCGCCTCCTATATCTATTATGATTACGAGTCGGGAAGCCACAAGACCATCACCTCGCAAGACTACCATCTGGAGGTGACCCCCGGTCCGAGTCATCCTGCCGACGACTCCAACAAATCCACCAGCAAGGCCAAAACCTATAAAATCTAGCCAGCATGAACATACATCGCGCTTACCGTCTTCTTCTTTCGGTGTTGATACTGTCGGCCGTACAGCTTCTGCCTCTGTCGGCCCAGACGAAAAACCAGTCGTTCAAGTCTACCTGTGAGGTGCGCGCCCCCAAGCAGGTGGCCAAGGGTGAACTCTTCACCTATACGGTCATCACCAATGCCAAGGCCGACATCAACGATCCGGACTTCGGTCCCTTCATGGTCAATGGGCAAGCTTCCAATATGAGCAGTGCTGTCAAGGTGGAGAATGGGAAGAAATACTCCAAGACCCGTCGGGAGTGCATCTTCTATCTGGTTGCCGACACGGTCGGTACTTGGACAATCCCTGCCAATGAGATTGTTGTCAATGGCAAGAAGACCCAATTGAAGCCCGTGACCATCGAAGTGCTGCCATCCACGCAGAATAATGAGCCTGCCGGACTGACCGTCTTCTACGCAGACACGTTCTATGACGATGGAGACCTCAGCACCTATGATATGGTGGAGGATTATCAACCTCAGCCCATGCCGGTGCAAAAGGTGCGCAACCCCATGCATACCCGCAGAATCGTCCTGTATGTGCTCTTGGGCATTTTCGCCCTGTTCGTCGTCGTGATAGTGCTCGCCTCCTATCTCCCCGGCTGGATGGACCGCAAGAAACAGACTCCCCAGGATTCCGAGGATGAGATGGCCCGGAATGATGAGGACTTAAAGGCGATTTCGGAGTAAGGTGAAGGGCTTCTCTACCAGCATGTAAAGCAGGTAGGAGGCCACTAGGACACATACCCAATAAACAAGATATCCCCACGCTCCCCACTGACTGAAAGTCTCGGCAAAGTTGGCACTGATAATCTGAATGATCATCAGGTTGACAAGATACATGGCATAGGAAAGGATGCTGATATGGGATAGGATTCCACCCAAGATGGTCTTGCTGCTGCGGATGCCCGAAAGAGACGGGAGACACAAGGCAAAGGCTAAGGGGGAAAGTGTCAATAAGATTACGTTGACATAAAAGGAGCCAAAAGTCCGAGGAAATATAAGGATGAAGGCCAATAGGAGCAGTCCTGCGATCAGGCATTTCCCCGAGTGGCGTTTCCAGAAGTTGGGGCAGTAAGTGTACAGCCAGGCTGCCAACACACCCAGATAGATGCTGTCGCATCGCGAGGCGACGGTTTTGCGGATCCAGACACCCCACCAGAACGGATCCGTGGCATGGCTGGCAACGCAGTATCTATACACTAGCGACAATAGGATGAAAAGACAGCTGATGACCGGAACCGCATGCTTCGCCTTGATTCGTGGCGTGAGAAGGGCAAGTATGAGCGGAAATAGCAGGTAAAACCACCATTGCACAGGCAGGGTCCACGACTCCCAGTAAAAGTTGTAAAAGGGCGAGAACAGGTTTTGGGTGAAGGTGATGAAATACCAAATAGAGAGTGCTTGGGTGTCACCGGCAATTATCTGTCCATGAACCAGAACATAGTATATCAAAAGGATGAAATAGTAGTTGGGCAGTATCCTCAAGGCGGAGCGTGCATAGAAGCGCAGGTTTTTGCCCCAGTCCACCCGTTGATGCTTTTCAGCATAGGACAGGAAGGCAGTCCCGATCAGAAATCCACTGAGTACAAAAAAGATATCGACAGTGTCAGGCATGGGGAGGTTGAGAACACCGGACAGGGCTGTGCCTTGCAGCAGGTGTGCGCCATGACCATGCACAACCAGCACGATGGCCAGAGCTCGCAGTAAGTCCAGACCAAAAATGCGATTCTGGTTGATGTTGATTCCTAACATGTTGGCGGTGTTAGCAGCCAGACCTTCAAGAAAGTCCCTTGACAGACTGTGTTATTTCAAATCAAAACCGAACTCGGCGCCGGGCTTCTTCTCCACGGGCTTCTTGCCATAGCGCAGCACGATCATGTTGCGGGTGCCGCGCAGGGTGATGCGCTCGTTCTCCACCCACAGGGCAGTGCCTTCGCGCAGGCCGGCGACGGTCTTGTACTGGTTGACGGCCAGGTACTCATTCAGACGCACCTGACGGGTCTCGCCACCATGGCGGATGCGGTCGTTGATCTCCTCCGGATAGGGATCGATATAGTGCGGGTTGATCTGGAAGGGCACCAAGTCAAGGCACTGGAAGCTCTCCGGCATCACGATGGGCATGTCGTTGGTAGTGCATAGGGTAGGGCAGGCCACGTTGGAGCCGGCACTCCAGCCGATATAGGGTGTGCCCTCCATCACCTTGCGGCGGATGGGCTCGATGAGCTTGTTGCGGTGCAGCTCCGCCACCAGATGGAAGGTGTTGCCACCGCCCACCATGATGAGGTCGGCATGATTCACCAGATCCACAGGGTCCTTGGCCGCATGAACGGATACGATGGTCTTGCCAAAAATCTTGAAGACCTTCTGCACACGCTCCGTGTAGGCTTCGTAGCTCTCGGGATAGACCTTGCCGCCCACATCGACCCCGGCGTACGGGATGAAGACGATCTTCTTGGCGGTCTTTTGCAAAAACTCCTCTAATAACGGCATGCACCAGGAGAGGTAAGGCTCTTTGTAGTTGGTGGAATTGCTGATTAATAACAGTTTCATAAATGATATGGTTTAGGTGATTAATGTTCGTGAAAAATTGCGGTGCAAAGGTATAGAATTTTTTGTATGTTTGCGACTTCTTTTTCATAGAATCATTCAAGAAAATTATCAATATGGCAATCTCTATCGCAATGCTTGCAGGATATATCCTCTTCCCGGTGCTGATTATCCTGCTTTTTTCCAAGGTGAAATGGACCCAGAAGATCGGCACGGTCATGATGGCCTATGCCGTGGGTATCATCATCGCGCTGACCGGCATCCTCCCCACGGGTACAGAGCCTGGCGCCGAGCAACTGGCCTCCTGGCAGAAACTGCTCATGAACATCACCGTGCCCTTGGCTATTCCCCTGATGCTCTTCAATTCGGACTTCAAACTGTGGACGAAATCACTGCCCAAGACGATGGCCGTCCTGCTCGGCGGCATCTTCTCGGTGCTGGTGGCCTTGGTGGCCGGCTACTTCGTCTTCCGGAATCAGGATGTCCCGCAGTTCGAGAAGGTTGCTGCCATGATGACCGGTATCTACACGGGCGGCACCATGAACTTCAACTCCCTCGGCCTCGCCCTGGACGTGGATCCCAGCCTCATCGTGCTGACCCTGACCTTTGAGGAGATCGTCACCTTCCCCTTCATCCTCTTTATCGTGGCCGGTGGCTATAAACTGTTCCGCAAACTGATGCCCTATCCCGATGCCGCATCTGCTGAAGAGACGACTACTCCTGAAATGCATCTCGAAGACGATTCTTTCGAGAACTATAAGGGGATGTTCAAACGCGGCACCTTTGGGAAGATGATGCTGGGACTGCTGCTCTCGGTGCTCTTCCTGGCAATCGGCGCTGGCCTCTCACTCCTGTTGACCCATAAACTTAATGAGCTGGTGGTCATCCTGACCATCACCACCTTGTCTATCATCGCTTCCTTTAGCCAGAAGGTGCGCGACCTGCCCAAGACGTTCGAGCTGGGTATGTTCTTCATCCTTATCTTCAGCGTGGCGGTATCTTCCCAGTTCAACATCTATGCAATCAACAGATCCACGCTGACCATCATGTGGTACATCCTCTTTGTCATGCTGATCTCCATCGTGCTGCACATCATCATTTGCCGTATCTTCAAGGTGAATGGTGACCTCTTCACGGTGGGCCATATCAGCCTGCTCTGCTCGCCGCCCTTCGTGCCCCCGATCGTGGAGGCCCTCGGCAACCGCAAAGTCCTGTTGAGCGGCATCGTGATCGGCTTGGTCGGCTACGCCATCGGCAACTACCTGGGTGTCGCCATCGCCGCCATCCTGGGAGCAATATAGTTAGTTGGCAGTTGACAGTTAGAAGTGACAGCTAATGGCTAATGGCCAACAGCCAAAGTTCAACTTGGTATTAAATAAAACTGTATATTTGCACGCATAAAACCTTAAAATCTATTTCATAATGAAGAAGACAATTTTTACCCTTTTTATCGCGCTGTCTGTTGGCATCTTGAGCGCTCAAGTGGTACCCAACAACGGTTTCGAAAGTTGGAGTAATAACCAGCCGACATCCTGGACCACTGGCTTGAATGGTAATATCCTGACGGAACTTTTTGGTGTTGAGGTGCCCATTCCTGTTTCCGTGAGCTTCGGATCCTCCACCTCCGATGCTCATAGTGGCTCGCGGGCATTGCAATTGCGTCCTGCCACCTTCGGCATCCCCGGCACCGAATACAGCTATCTGCTGCCCGGCATTGCCCAACTGGGTACCTCCAATGGGTTCAACATCCCCATGTCCCTGATTATGGATATCGCCCAAGGCAACTTTTCGGACATCGATTTTAGTGATGTCTCCACCCTCTCTTCCTTGGCAGGAATGGTGGCACCCGGCGATGCATGCACGACCACTCCGTATAGCATCAAGATGTGGGTGAAATACCAACCCGAGGAAGGCGACTCCCTCATCGTGACGGCCTTCACCAAGAGTAACGGAACTCCCGTTTCCTACGCATATTATACAACCGGTGCCACGATGAATGATTACACCCAGATTGAAGCACAGTTCGATAGCCCTTTGGCTGCATGCGACAGCATCTGTATCATTGTCGTGGCCGGCGGACTCCAAACGCATGAGAATACGACCCTGATTGTGGATGATGTGACGCTGTACTATGAAAATGTCGCCGTGGAAGATCATCAGGAAAAGCGTTTCGCTATTTTCCCGAATCCGGCAGAGGACCAGCTGACCATCCAATCCCCCGAAGGAGGCTTCCACTATCAGCTGCACGATCTGACAGGCCGTCTGCTGCTGTCCGGCAACGGCGAGGGCCAAGAGCAGATCTCTGTATCTGCCTTGCCGGCGGGTGTTTATATGCTGAGTCTGCAGTCTGATTCTCAAACCATTACCCAAAAGGTGATCGTCAGATAGATGCTTGTCTGGTTAGCGCCCCTGGACGGGATTACGAACTATCAATTCAGAAATTGTCTATGTCGCCATGTCGGTGGCATAGACAATTTTATTGCCCCTTTCTTGCCCGTGCAGGAGCATGCCAAGCTCAACGTGAAGAAGTGGAAGGATCTGTGGCCGCAGAACAATGCCTGTCGGCCGATGACCCCGCAGCTGATGGGCAACAACCCGGCCCATTTTGTGGACACGATGCGGGAGCTGCACGATGAATATGGCTATACCTCCTTCAATTGGAATATCGGCTGTCCCGTGGCGCAGGTGGTACGACGCACGCGCGGCTGCGGCGTGATGCCCCATCCCGAAATCGTGGAGGCAGTCGTCCGGGCTGTCACCGAACAGACCCCCTTCCAGTTCTCTTTGAAGATGAGGCTGGGACTGCATGACAAGTCCGAGAGCCTCGCCATCTTGGAGCGGATGCAACACTATCCACTCGAATACATCGTGATCCATCCCCGTTTAGGTGAGCAGCTCTACGATGGCGTCCCCGACTTGGAAGCTTTTGCCGATTGCCTTCGACATACTACCCATCGCGTCATCTACAGTGGTGACGTGTGGACCGTGGAAACGTACCGCCAGCTCCAGGCGCGGTTCCCGGAGGTCCAGGACTGGATGCTGGGACGCCCGATCCTCTGCAATCCTTTTTTGGCAGAAGAAATGAAAGGGATGAACAGTTGCGACAAGCAAGAGAGATTTTTGCGCTATTATCAGCGCTATGCCGATGAACTGCTGGAAACCCGCAAAGAAAAAAGCACCCTCTTCATCTTGAAGGAGCTATGGCACTATTATGCCTCCTTTGCAGGAATAGAGGCTTCTGAGTTGAAAACACTGCTCAGAATCAACGACTTCAACCCCTTCTTTGCCCTTTCCTTGGAATACCTGAGGCCAACAGCCAAAGGCTAATAGCCAATGGCTAACAGCTAACAGCCAATGGCCTACGATAACTCCAGCATCTTTTGTATCGGAGCCAAGGATTTTGCCATCAGCTCCGGATCCATTGTCAGCTCCGGATCTTCGTTGAGCAGCGCCTTGTAGATATTCTCCAGGTTGTTCTTCTTCATGCTTCCGCAGTCGTGGGCCAGGTCGCCGTTGTAGAGCGTGTGGAAGGTCTTGCCCGGGTTGCGTTTCTTCAGTTCATGGAGGATGCCGCTTTCCGTGGCCACGATGAACTCCTGGTCAGGACTCTCGGAGATGTAGTTGATCATGGCGGCGGTGGAGCCTACAAAGTCGACTTGTGCCAGAAACTCGCGGCGGCATTCCGGATGGGCCACTACCTTTACGCCGGGGTAGGACTCTCTCAGCAAGGCCAAATCCTCAAGGGTGTAGTGGTCGTGGATGCGGCACATGCCGTCCCACAGCAACATCTGCCGACCCGTCTGACGGTTGATGTAGTCACCTAAGTTCTGGTCGGGGGTGAAGAGTATCTTGGCATCTTTGGGCAGAGTGTTGACGAGCTTCAGGGCGTTGCCGGAGGTGACAATCAGGTCGGAGAGTGCCTTGACTGCCGCAGTGCAGTTGACATACGACAGGACGAGATAGTCTGGATGCTCCTCTTTGAAACGGGCCAGGTCGGCGGCGAGACAGCTGTCGGCAAGACAGCAGCCGGCGCTCATGTCGGGCACCAGCACCTTCTTGTCCGGATTCAGGATCTTGGCGGTCTCCGCCATGAAGTGCACGCCGGCAAACAGGATGATGCTGGCATCGGTGCTGGCGGCCTTCCTGGCAAGGGCCAGACTGTCGCCTACGAAATCGGCAATCTCCTGTACCTCGGGCAGGGTGTAGTAATGCGCTAAAATGATCGCGTTCTTTTCTTCACGCAAACGCTTGATTTCATTCACTAAATCCTCTTTTGTCATAATTATGATGTTTATCGTTGTTTTACCAAAATGCTAAAGGCCAAAGTCAAAGTTCAAGGTCAAAGTTCAAAGTCAAAGTTCAAAGTCAAAGTTCAAGGTCAAAGTTCAAGGTCAAAACTCCTCCCCGTCTCCCATCATCGACTTGATGTATTCCAGCTGTCGGCGGTCGCGTTTGGTGGGGCGTCCCAGTCCGTGCGGCCGATATTCATAGGTGTGGAGGGTCTTCATGCGGTCATACTCCTCCTGTGGGGTGAGGTCTTCGCAATAGTCCGGGACTAGGGCTGCCCCCACACGGCTCTTGGGCGTGCCGAGGACCCGCACTTGCTTGTTGAGCGTCCCGATGTGCACCTCGTATTCCTCTTCCGTCTTGACCTCCTTGGAAGGCTTGACGTTGACACCGTTGCATTTCACCTTGCCGGCGTTGCATGCCTCGGTAGCCAGGGAGCGGGTCTTGAAGAGCCGCACCATCCATAGCCATTTGTCGATTCTGATGTGCAGGTTTTCCATCGGTGACTATAGTTTATCCCAGACCATGGTGCGCCCTAAAGCGGGGACGCCGATATAGCCGCGCACCCGAAGTTTTTTCTCGCTCTCAAACCACATCTTGCTCTTGTAATACTTGCCATGTATCGGGTCGTATATCTCGCCATCCACCCATTTGCCCTGCTTGGCGTCATATTTGAAGTGGAATAACAGCTGGATCTTGTCGCCTGGCGTGTCGCGCTTGGCTGGGTTCGGGTTCATGATGTCGCGCTTGGGAGTGCCGTCCTTGAAAAGGGGATTCTTGACCCAGAAGATACGACCTTCATAAGTGCCCGAGGAGGTCTTGTAGATCTTGATCTTGCAATCCTCATCAGAACTGTCGTCCGAGATATAATAGGTGCCTATGATTTTATCAGCGGCCGACTGTCCAGCCGCTGATAAAAAGGTAAGGCATAGTATTCCTAGAAACAGGATGTGACGTTTCATATTGTTATTGCTCGTTGGTGTCCGCAGCGGCTTCACTGGCCTCGGCAGGCTCCTCGGGAGTGGCCTCCTTCTTGGGGGCGTTCATCATGCGGATCTTGTATTCCAAATCCTTGATTTCCTCCTTGGCAGCGTCGATCTTCTTGCGGAACTCAGCCGTGATGATTTCAGCATTCTTGGAGTTGGAGAAGAAACCTAAGTTGTTTTCCCACAAGGTGATGTCTTCTTTCAGCTTCTGCAGCTTGTTCTTGAGGAAGTTCTTCTCCTTGTCAATGATACGGTCGGCGTTCGGGTCGTTGAGGATGTTGTCAATCTTGTTTCTGAAACGGTTGTTTCTCAAGTCGCTGGCACTGATCTTCAACTCGGCAAAACGCTTGTCCAAAGCGGCGCGGTACTCGCTGTAAACGCGGTCTTTGTCCTTTCTGGGCACAAAGCCGATCTGGATCCACTCGTTCTGGTATTGTTTGATGACTTCCATGTTGGCGTTTCGATCATCGCCGAACTCATGGTTGAGGATCTTCTCGATGAGCTCCTCTTTCTTCTTCAGGTTTTCAGCCTCTACATCCTGGATGTTGTTGAAATAGTTGGCTTTAGCCTCAAAGAACTTGTCGCAGGCGGCGCGGAAACGCTTCCATATCTGGTCGGAGTATTTGCGCGGGGTGGCCCCGATGCTCTTCCATTCGGTTTGCAGTTTCAGAATGTCGTTGGTCGCCTCTTTCCAGTCCGTACGGTCGGCAATGCCCTCCGCCTGGATGGCCAGATTCAACTTCTGGTTGTAGTTCTGCATCTGCGAATCCTTGATTTGCTGGAAGTACTCTTTCTTCTGTCCGAAGAACTTGTCCAAGGTGGACTTGAAACGGTTCCAGATCTCGTCGTTGAGCTTGGCAGGAGCCGGTCCTAAGGTCTTCCACATGTTCAACAACTCGGTCAGCTTGTCGCTGATCTCATTGTAGTCTTTGACGGATTCGGAGCCTTTGGCAACGATGTCCTCGGCTTGCTCGCAAAGCACAACCTTGGCATTGTAGTTGTTCTGCTCTTCTTCGAACAACTTGTCGTAATAGTCTTTTCTGCGCTGGTTGATCTGGTCGGAAGCGGCTTTGAAACGCTCCCACAGCTCCTCTTTCTTCTCCTCGGGAACCGGCCCGATCTCTTTCCATTGCTCGTGCAAGGCTTGCAAGTCTCTGAATGATTGGTTGATAGAGTCGTTTAACAACAAAGACTCTGCCTTTTCGCACAACTCCAGCTTGCTCTCCATGTTCTTCTTCAGATCCAAGGTGCGCATCTCTTTGTTGATACGGAGGATGTCGAAGAATTTCTCCACGTAGAAGTGGTAGTTCTGCCAGAGCGTGGCTGACTCCGTTTGCGGCACCGGTCCGATGTTCTTCCACTCCTCTTGCAGCTCTTTGAACTTGTCGTTCAGGGTCTTCAGGTGAGACTCTGTCTCGATGAGGTTCTTCAGTTTGTCCAGTATCTGGTTCTTGGCCTCCAGGTTCTTCACCTTCTGTGCCTCTAAAGCGGCGATGAATTTGGCCTTGGAGTCTTTGTATTTCTGGAATGCGTTGTTGAAGCGCACTTCATATTGGTCGGGTTCGGAAGAGGGGGCCTCCACCTCGGTGGCTGCCTCAGGGTTCTCCTCCGTGGCGTTTTGGGCTGACTTGAGGGCCTCTTCGTAGGCAGCCTCGGCAGCACGCTTGCGCTCCCGGAAAAATTCAATGATCTTGGTTCTCAACACGCCCATACGTGTCTTGATGAGGTTGAAGTTGGGCTCTTCGACGAGTCTCTCCACTTCTGCGATGGATTGCTCCAGGTCGAAGTTGGCATACTCGGCTTCCACCTGCTCAACGGTCTCCTCTACGGGCGCGGGTTCTTCTGCTTCCGGCTTCTCTTCGCTCTCTGGGGCGGCTGCAGGCTCCTCAACGGGTGCAGGCTCCTCAACGGGTGCGGGTGCTGCCTCAGCTTCAGCCTCAGCTGCCGGTTCCTCGGCAGGCGCCGGCTCTTCAGCGACGGCTGCTACGGGCTCCTCCGGTACAGAAACGGTGGGTTCAGTTTCCTCTGCAGGTGCGGGAGTTTCTGTTGACGCAATGACGGTGGCTTCCTCTACGGAAGCGCCAGAGTTCACCTCTGCATTCTGATTCTCAGAATTCTCTTGGTGAAGAAGTTCTTGTTGTTCCATAATTCTTGTTAGATTTTTGAATAAAAATTAGAATAAAGATTGTTTATAAAATGAGGCGCAAAGATATTAAAAATATTGTATTTTTGTTTTTCCAAGGTTGTATTTTTAAGTCATTACAAATCAATTAATTAATATAAAAAGAAGTATGAAAAGAGACGAACAGATTTTCAATCTTATCCAACAGGAGCGTCAACGCCAGACAAATGGCATTGAGTTGATCGCCTCCGAGAATTTTGTCAGCGACCAGGTGATGGAAGCCATGGGTTCTGTCATGACCAACAAGTATGCGGAAGGTCTTCCCGGCAAGCGTTATTATGGCGGTTGCCAGATTGTGGACCAGTCGGAGCAACTGGCTATCGACCGTGTGAAGAAGCTTTTCGGTTGTGAGTGGGCTAACGTGCAGCCGCACTCTGGAGCCCAGGCCAACATGGCTGTCTTGATGACCTGCCTCCAGCCGGGCGATACCTTCATGGGCCTCGACCTGAACCATGGCGGTCACCTCTCTCACGGCTCTCCCGTGAACTCCTCCGGCATCCTCTATCGTCCTGTGGCTTATCAGGTGGACGAGGAGACGGGTTGTGTCAACTATGACACGATGGAAGAGGTGGCTCTTCGCGAGAAGCCGAAGTTGATCATCGGTGGTGCCTCTGCCTACAGCCGCGACTGGGATTGGGCACGCATGCGTCAGATCGCCGACAAGGTTGGCGCTATCTTGATGGCCGACATTTCCCACCCCGCCGGCTTGATTGCCAAGGGTCTCCTGAACAATGCCATCGCCCATTGCCATATCGTGACGACCACTACCCACAAGACCCTTCGTGGACCTCGTGGCGGTCTGATCATGCTGGGCAAAGACTTCGAGAACCCGTGGGGCAAGACCACCCCGAAGGGCGTCGTCAAGATGATGTCCCAAATGCTGGATTCCGCCGTCTTCCCGGGCTGCCAAGGTGGTCCGCTGGAGCATGTGATTGCCGCTAAGGCTGTCGCCTTCGGTGAGGCTCTGACCGATGAGTATGCTCAATACGTAAAACAGGTGAAACTCAACGCCGCTGCCATGGCCAACGCCTTCGTCAAGAGAGGCTACAAGGTCATCTCCAATGGCACTGACAACCACCTGATGCTCATCGACCTCCGTACCAAATTCCCGGATCTGACCGGTAAGGTGGCTGAGAACACCCTCGTGAAGGCCGATATCACCATCAACAAGAACATGGTTCCCTTCGACACCCGCTCTGCCTTCCAGACCTCCGGTATCCGTGTCGGTACCCCCGCCATTACCACCCGCGGTCTGAAAGAGAACGATATGGACGGTATCGTCGCCATGATCGACGCCATCCTCTGCGATGTGGAGAACGAGGACCTGATTGCCAAGACCCGCAAGCAAGTCAATGAAATGATGTGCGAGCGCCCGCTCTTCGCTTGGTAGTCACACGTTATCTGTAAACGACAGGCGGCAGACGATTCATCCCTTATGAACGCATGCCGCCTGTTCTTTGTATTCTATACCATATATTATATATATCATAAAATAAATCTTATGCCGACTTCAAATTATCTGCTGCTGGGGGCTAAACATCGCATGATCGAGTCCCTCCGCCAAAAGGGAATCAGCGACGAGAATGTTTTGAACGCTTTTGACAAGGTGGAACGACATCTCTTCGTGGAGTCTTTCCTTTGGAATAAGGCTTACGAGGAGACTGCCCTGCAACTGCCTGCTGGACAAACTATTTCGCATCCCTACACCGTTGCTTTCCAGTCGCAACTGCTGCAGATAAAGAAAGGGCTGAAAGTGCTGGAGATAGGCACCGGCTCCGGCTTTCAGGCTGCCATCCTGAGTGCGATGGGGGCCAAGGTCTTCACCATCGAACGGCAGATGATGCTCTATCAGAAAACCTCCAAGCTGTTGGAGTCCATGGACAAGAGCATCTATACCACCTTCGGTGACGGTTTCCATGGCATCGAACGTTTTGCCCCCTATGACCGTATCATCGTCACCTGCGGCGCCCCCGAGGTGCCTCAGAAACTGCTGAAACAGTTGTCGGTGGGTGGAATCATGGTCATCCCCGTAGGCGAACCCTCCCAGACGATGGTTCGCTTGACGAAAACCGATGAAAACATGTATGAAAAAGAGACTTTTGGGGATTTTCTCTTTGTCCCGATGTTGAAGGACAGGGTTTCGTTCTGAAGGTCTATTTTGCGAGGGTGAACTGCTCGTCATAGTCCTCGACCCCATCATTCTTGAAGATAAGTCCCTTGAGGATGTAGAAGCTGTGCTCGTCGATGGAGTACCCCACACCATATACGATGTAGTCGCCCGGCGCAATGAAGGTGCAGAGCGAGTCGGTGTCTAGCTTTTCTGCTTGCTCGTTGAAGTATGCCACGGCTTTGGCATCATTCTCTTCCTTGGTCTCGCTGGTGAAGGAAATGATCTCGTTGTAAACAACTTGAGAAGATATGTAGGATTCAAATCCGGTCCAGTCACTATAGTGCATATTGTTTCTGTAGGCCAGACAACCGATGGAATATTGGTTCGTGACATTCTTGTTGCTGCAGGCCATAAACAGGGTGGCGCAACATAATACCATGATACAGAATAGTTTCTTCATAGGGGTCATAGGTAATGATTATGCCGCAAAGATATAAAAATAAAAGGATTTTTTTCTATTTTTGCACGATGATTGCTAACAATCCAGAGTTAATCGGATTTATCTTTGCAGCGGGCCTCGGGACTCGCCTCTATCCGTTGACGGCCAATCGCCCGAAGGCGTTGGTCAAGTATGAGGACGTCCCTTTGCTGGAGCGGGTTGTCACGAGGATGACCGCCGCCGGCGTACGGCGGATCGTGGTCAATGTACACCACTTCGCAGACCAGATCGTCGACTTTCTGAAGGCCCGACGCTTCGACGCCGACATCGTGATTTCCGACGAGCGGGCTTATCTCCGCGACACGGCCGGCGGCCTGAAGTTCGCCTCTCCGTGGCTGCAAGACTGCCGGCACGTGCTGATCCATAATGTGGACATCGTATCCGACATATCCTTGGAGGCGCTGCTCGAGGCACATGTGAGCTCCTGCGCCGACGCCACCCTGGCGGTGCGGAACCGGAAGACCTCCCGCTATTTCGTTTTCGATCCCTCGACTATGCGGCTGCAAGGATGGCATAATGTCTCTACCGACGAACGAAAAGGTCTCCCCGTCACGGGCCCGACTGCCGAAATGGCCTTCAGCGGAATCCACGTCATCCGCCGCGAAATGCTCGAATCTATTCCTACCGTTGAGAAGTCCTCAATCACCGATTTTTATCTACAATCTGTCTCTGATTTTGAAATAATTGGTTATGAGCATAATAGCGATTTTTGGTGTGATGTAGGCAAGTATGAAGAGTATGCTAATGTACTTTCGTAGAGATTGTTATGTTTGTTTTGGAAGCTATTCTGGAAGAGAAGTTATAGCATAATTTTCTAGAAATCCAATAGCATTTTATTTTTTTTATTAACTTTTTTCTGTTTATTTTTGCGGCGTAGATTCTTCTGCGGAAGGTCTTTTTTAATTCGTTATATTTTAGTTTTTTAGCATATCGAGATGAATAATACAAGTGTAGAAGCTGGAAAAGTGTGGTCGGAATGCCTGAAGATGATCCCCGGAATTGTCGGGGTCCAGGCCTTTGATAGCTGGTTTGCCCCGTTGATTCCCTATTCGTTGGAGAATAATGTTTTGACGCTCGTCACCCCCAGTGCTTTCCATAATGAATTTTTGGAACAGCACTATGTGGATGTCCTCAAGACGGTCATCCATAAACAGTTAGGGCCGATGGGCAAGCTCAAATACCGTTATCCGGTAGAGGTTAACCCGGATCCGAAGATGTCGAAGTTCATGACGGAGCCTTCGCTCTACCGCCCGGCCGTCACCAACCCTTCCACGCTTCCTCCGGTGGATGTCTTTAACAAGCCGAACCACGAGATTCCCGATCCCTTCGTGCTCCCGGGTATTCAACGCCGTAAGATCCCGTCCAACCTGATCGACTCTATGACGTTCGACAACTATGTGGAGGGCGACTGCAATCGTATGGCCCGCGCAGCTGGCTGGGCCATCTCCAAGGAACCCGGCACCACCTCCTTCAACCCGCTCTTCGTCTATTCTGACGTGGGACTGGGCAAAACCCATCTCGCCAATGCCATCGGTATCCAGACCAAGATCAACTTTCCGGAAAAGATCGTCGTGTATGTAACCGCCGACACCTTCTGCCAGCAGTATGTCCAGGCGATGAAAAACAACAATATCCAGGATTTCATCTATTTCTACCAGTCCCTCGATATGCTGATCATGGATGACATCCAGTTCATGAGCGGTGGAAAGGTCAAGACGCAAGACACCTTCTTCCAGATTTTCAATGCCCTGCATCGTGACAACAAGCAGATTGTCATCACCTCCGACAAGTCCCCCGTGGATATCTCCGGTTTTGAACCGCGTCTGCTCAGCCGTTTCAAGTGGGGCCTGACGATTGATCTGCAGATTCCGGATCTGGAGACCCGCCATGCCATCATCCGCAAGAAGCTGGAAAACGACGGCATCGAGTTCCCTGACGAGATTGTGGATTACCTGGCTTATCGCATCACGTCCAACACCCGCGAGCTGGAAGGCGCCATCATCGCCATCCTTGCGCAGGCCTCCCTCAACCACCGGGAGATCACCATGGACCTCGCCAAGGAGATGGTGGACAAGTATGTCAAGTCCAGCGCCAAGGAGATCTCCATCGAGTATATCCAGAAGATCATTGGCGACTATTACAATATCTCCGTGGAGACCATCAACGCCAAAACGCGAAAGAGCGAGATCGTCCTCGCGCGCCAATTGTGCATGTATTTCGCCAAGAAATATACCAAGCTGCCCCTCTCCACCATCGGCGCCTACTGTGGCAACAAGGATCATGCCACCGTTCTCCATGCCTGCAAAACCATTGCCAATCTGTATGATACAGATAAAAAGATGCGAGCCAGCATCGACGACATCGACAAAAAAATGAAGCTGTAAATTTAATTTTTCGAAAAGTTGAATTTGTAATTTTTTTTGTGTATGTTTGCTCGCTTTTTTTAAAAATAGGATTATGGAGAAAAAGTGGATATTTAAAGAGCTTCCAGATGAGGCTAAAGTGGCAGCCCTAGCCGAGAAAATCTCGGAGGCTGAGCAGATTGCGATTGAAAAACCGCTCGCTGCTATTTTGATTCAACGGGGTGTTGACACTCCCGAGAAAGCCCACGACTTCTTCAACCCTGACATCTCCAAAATCCATAATCCGTTTTTAATGAAAGACATGGACAAGGCAGTCAACCGACTGTCCCAGGCCATCATGAACAACGAAAGAATCCTGGTGTATGGCGACTATGATGTGGATGGCACCTCGGCCGTCGCCTTGCTATACTCTTTTATCTGCGAGATTATCGGTGCTGACAGCAAGAACCTGGTGGAATACTATATTCCCGACCGCTATGCGGAAGGCTACGGCATCTCCGACCAGGGCATCGAATACTGTCATAACAACAATATCAACTTGCTGATCTCCTTGGATTGTGGCATCAAGGCGAACGAAAAGGTGCAGAAGGCCAATGAATATGGCATTGATGTCATTATCTGCGACCACCACCTGGAGGGCGATGAGTTGCCGAAGGCGGTGGCCATCCTGGATCCCAAACGGAAAGACTGTCCCTATCCTTACAAGGAACTCTCCGGTTGCGGCGTCGGCTTCAAGCTCATCCAGGCCTACTGCCAGAAATATAACCTGCCCGACCAGCTGTGGCTCTCCAGAATTGACCTGGTGGCCATCAGCATCGCCTCCGACATTGTGGCGATCACCGGTGAGAATCGAATCCTCGCCTATTTCGGCCTGGAGATCATCAATAAATTCCCTCGTGTCGGCATTAAGTCCATCTTGGATCAAGCCGGCATCAAGCTGCATTATCCCTTCAAGGAGGAAACCATCTTCTCACGCGTCATCTCCATTTCCGACCTGGTCTTCTATGTCGGCCCCCGTATCAACGCCGCTGGCCGTATGAAGAGCGGTCGCGAGTCGGTGCGCCTCTTCATCGATGAGGATGAGAACAAGTCCGCCAACATCGCGAAGAGCATCAATGCCCAGAATGAGAAACGCAAGGAGCAGGACCGCAACGCCACGGAAGAGGCTATCCACGCGATCCGTACTTCTCACGAATATGCCAACCGCAAGAGTATTGTCATCTATAACCCCACCTGGTTCAAAGGCATTATCGGTATCGTCGCCTCCCGTCTGGTGGAGGTCTTTTACAAACCGACTATCGTGCTGACCAAGTCTTCCGACGGCCTGATCACCGGATCCGCCCGTTCCGTGAAGGAGTTCAATATCTACGACGGTATCGATTCCTGTTCTGACTTGCTGGAGCACTTCGGCGGTCATAAGTTTGCCGCCGGACTCTCCATGAAAGAGGAGAACCTGGAAGAGTTCACCGAGCGTTTTGAGCAGTATGTGATTGACAATATCCAGGAGACTTCCGCCCTGCCCGAGATCATCGTGGATCTCCCGATAGACTTGAGCGACATCACGCCTCATTTCATGAACAACCTCAAACGCTTTGCCCCGTTCGGACCCGGCAATATGGAGCCGGTGTTCCAATCGAACAACCTGGTGGACGAGGGAAGCGCCAGAATCGTGGGCGACAAGCACTTGAAGGCCCGCGTCCTCTATCCAGACAAGGTGGTGCAGCCGATTGACATGATCGCCTTCAACAGCAAAGACAAACTCCCGCTCTTGCAAAACAACCGACAGTTTGATATTCTCTATCATGTGGAGGAGAATGTGTGGAACAATATCACCTCCCTGCAACTGAATGTGAAGGATGTGCGCCCCAGCCAACCGAAGCAATAGTCTAGGGATATGAAGATCGCTGTCAATACGAGACTTCTGCTGAAAGATCGTCTGGAAGGTATCGGTTGGTTTTCACACGAATGCCTTTCCCGCATCGTCCGTCAGCATCCCGAACACCAGTTCTATTTTCTGTTTGACCGGAAGTATGACGACTCTTTTGTGTATGCCCCCAATGTGACTCCCATTGTGGCATATCCGCAGGCGCGTCATCCCTATCTGTGGTACCTCTTCTTCGAGGTCGGGGTGCCGTATCAGTTGCGTCGTATCCGTCCCGACCTCTTCCTCTCTACCGATGGTTGGGTGCCCACCCGCGCCCAGGCTGTCCCCATGGTGGATGTGATCCACGATCTGAACTTCGTCCATCAACCCGATTTTATTGAGAAAAAGACGGTGAAGAGATATTATGACCGTTTCTTCCCGCAGTTTGCGCAACGTGCCGACCGTATAGCCACCGTCTCTGAGTTCACCCGTCAGGATATCCATCAGCAATATGGGATCCCCCTCTCTAAAATCGATGTGGTGTATAATGGGGCCAACGAGGTCTTCCGTCCACTCTCGCTGTCGGAACAGGCACACGTCAAAGCTCAATATACGCAAGGCTGCGACTACTTCCTCTTCGTGGGGCTGATCCACAAGCGAAAGAATCTGGCCAATATCTTCAGGGCTTTTGATGCGTTTAAGAAAAGCCAGGATTCTAATGCCAAGTTGGTGGTTGTCGGCGACAAGAAGTGGTGGCAGGGAGAAATCGAAGACACCTACCTGGCGATGCAGTACCGGGATGAGGTGATCATGATGGGACGGCAGCAGCGTGACACGTTAGCCAGGCTCTATGCCTCTGCCCGTGCCCTGGTGTACGCCTCCCTGTTTGAGGGCTTCGGGATTCCCATCGTGGAGGCCTTCCGCGCCGAGACGGCCGTCATCACCTCCAATGTGACCTCTATGCCGGAGGTTGCCGGCGACGCCGCGGCCATTGTGGATCCTGCCTCCGTGGATGAAATCACCGCCGCCATGGCCCGCCTCTGGAATGAAGACGAGTATCGCCAAAGCCTGATCGAGAAGGGAAGGGCCCGTCGTGAGCTCTTTAGCTGGGAACAGACAGCCGACAAGTTGTGGAAGACCATCGAGACGGTCCTATAGGTCTTCCCTTAATGATACCACAATTTATGGATGAAATAGGTCGCGTTGCTGCGACTGCTCTTGGCATTGTATTTCTGCCCCGATAACAGGAAATAATCCCCATACCATGGTTTGAGGATGGTGCCGTCATAGCTGTAGGAGGTGCTACTGTTTGGGAAAAGACTGCTGGAGCGTTTGGAGTCGATGATCTCGTCTTGCGCATTGGTGAGCATCGTCACCAGCTCGTTACCGCGGGTGTAGTACAGCAAATAGTGATCTCCGATGAAGGAGAGGTTGAGGTATGAGCCCACCTGCTGGGAAAGGATGTCTTCGTAATGGAAGTTGTAGTACCACTCCTCCTGGCCGGTTGTGTCAAACACAAAGACGTCGGAGCTGGCATAGCGGTATCCGGTGAACGAGTACTCATAGGTCATGACACCATAATAATATACGGGTCGGTCGCGGTATTCCGGGGAGACGGTTTCCGTGATGAACGCCAGCCGGTCACCATGGGGGATGATCTTCCCACCCGTATGCAGGAAAGGGGAGTTGTTGTTGGTGATGATGCTGGCGGCCGAATACTGGTGCTGTCGCAAGGAGTCAAAGGTGCCGTCGTGATAGGGTAGGGTGTAAACGCCTTCCACGACATGGTTGGTGAGGTTCTCGTAGGTGCCGGCCAAAAACCAACGCCCACTGTCTGTCAGGGCCAGGCGTATGCTCTCGCACCGGAACTGCAAGGTGTCGGGTAGCTCGGTGACGTGCTGGATGTTGCGGTCGTAGTCTGTCTCGCAAAGCCATATCAGAGTGCTGTTGTTCGGAGTCGACTTTAACGCGGCCAGCACATGATGTCGGGTGGTGTCCAAGCCAAAATCCTCAATCTCATAGCTGATGGCATCGGGTATGCTTAGCCCTATGGCCAGCGTGGATCCGGCATGGAGGTAGTAGAGGTTGCTACGTTTGCCATTGGAGATGGAACTGAAAAGTATCAGGGACCGGGATGCCTTCATGCGATGGACGCCGTCAGAAGGGAGCCCGTTGACAGATACGCTGTCAGTTTGGCGCTTAGCGCAGTCAAATCGGACGAGGAGGCCCTGGTCGCTCCTCTTTTTCTTGATCTTGTTCTGAAAAAGGAAATAAATGGTCTTGTCGCCGTAGGCGGCAGCTTCCAAGTTGAGTTCGGAGGAAAGAGCATACTGGAGGTGATGCTGCAATTGGAAGTTGCGGTCATAGTAAAGCAGATGGAAAAAACTGCTGTCTTCTTGATCTTTGGAGTAGAAGACGCATAGCCCGTCGGTGTCGCAGGCAAGATGCTGGATGTTGTCGCCATAGAGGTTTGTGGGGAACTCCAACATCAAAGGCTTTCCGCGTTGTGCTTGGGTCGGTGCCGGAAGGAGGCACAGGAAGCACAGCAGGCCAAGGGAAAGCGCAAAAAAGAGGGTCAGGCTGCGCGGGGCGGCCTGACCGTCGTTAGGGTACATTATTTTACGATATAGTCCACGTAAACACCCGGCGTGTGGATCTGCTCCATGGGGATGGATCCCGTCGGGACAAGTTCCTTGGTCTCCACAATGACCAGATCGGCGGCAGTAGCCATCGTCGGGTTGAAGTTTTGGGAGGTGCCTTTGTAGATGCAGTTGCCCATCTCGTCGCAGATGCTGGCACCGATGAGGGCCACGTCAGCATGCAGCGGCATCTCCAGGAGGTACTCTTTGCCGTCAATCTCGATGATACGCTTGCCGTCAGCCACGATAGTGCCCAAGCCAGTCTGGGTGAGCACGCCGCCCAGGCCTGCACCGCCACAGCGGATGCGCTCTGCCAAGGTGCCTTGCGGAACAAACTCGATCTCCAACTCCTTGTCGTTGAACTGCTGTATCGTGTCGGCATTGGTGCCAATGTGGGAAGCGATGAGTTTCTTGACCTGCTTGTTGGCAATCAACATGCCAATAGCCTGGTTCGGATATGCCGTGTCGTTGCCAATCAGGATAAGGTCTTTAACTCCCTTCTTAGCGATACCTTCAATGATCTTGACGGCTGAACCATTTCCTAAAAAACCGCCAAACATGATAGTCATGCCATCATGAATGTGCGAAACTGCTTCATCAACTGTGATAATTTTGCTCATTGTGAAAGATTTATGATGATGATTATAATTGATGTTCCAACATGCTTCGTCCATGTTTTTAATTGGGGCAAAAGTACACATTTTTTTGAGTCTCTACCCGATGAACGTCAAAAAAATCGCATTTTTTATTTGAAATCGACGAGTGATGAAAATTGTTATCTTTGCCACTTTGTTAACCTATAGCGCCTTAGTATGAAAATATACACGACAAAAATAATGTTATGCTTGCTCGGTCTTTGGCTTCTGTCGATGGCTCCCGTCAGCGCACAGTGGTCTTTGGGGGTCAAGGGCGGATGGGACTACACCACCATCCAACGCTCCAATGGAGGCCGTGTTGACGAATCGTATTCTGGGAAAGGCGGTTTTGATGCCGGATTGCAGGCCCGCTATGCCTTCACCGACTGGTTCGCACTCCGCGCCGACCTCAGCGTGATGCGCCGCTCTCATCGAATGGACCGCAACCTGAATTATTTGGATTCCGTTTTCACCGAACATCACAACCTCTATCTGACGCTTCCGTTGATGGCCGATTTCTCGTTCGGAGGTGCTCACTTGCGGGGCCATGCCTATCTTGGCGGAAGTGTTGGCTACTGGCTGCAGGAGCGGGTCAGAGGGGTGACCTACTGGATGACCGATTATTACGTCTATTTTGATGAATTTGACGAGAAAAGAGACTTTACCTCGGAAGACGCCCGGTTTTGCGCCGGAGTGATGGGCGGATGCGGAGTCTCATACACCCTCGATGATCATTGGTCTCTGAACGTGGATGCTCTTTACTATTATGATCTTACCAGCCATCATCGCAGTCCCGCTCACTTGCGCGACCCTCGTTATCTGAATACGTTGTCTCTTACGCTCGGATGTGCCTATACCTTTTAATGTAAAATCTCGACAGTCATGAAAAAAATCATCATATTCTCCACTATATTAGTCGTTTTGTCAGCCGCTTGTCGTAAAGAGGCCGATTATTTTCCCTATATTGGGGAAGACGGACATCTGGCGTATAGTACCTACACAGAACAGTTTGATTATCTCTGGAAGATGATGAGCACGGGATATGTGTTCTGGGATGTGGATACCACCGATTGGGATGCCATGTATGATCGCTATTTGCCGGAATTTCAGAAGCTTGACCAGATGTGCCAATGGATGGGATACGTGAAAACGGAGGAGATGGAAGACCTTTACATGAAAATCGTCGGGGGACTTTGCGACCATCATCTGACCTTCCGGGTGCGGAATCTCTATCCGGCTCCCGATGATGTGAGCAATGTGGTGAGCATCACACCTTACAAGCTGGAGATCCCTACCCGAGACTACTATTTTGAGTCGGCAGGGGATGAAAATGCGGGCCTTCAGTCATTCTTGCAGAATATCGAATACCACTATACGGTCGAGGCGCACGAATCGTGTGTGTCGTACGTTCCTGAATTGGGGTTGACGGTCCAGTACCATTACATTCTCTTTGTGCTTCCTGACGGACGGAAGGTTCCCTATCTTTGGCAGTCTTCGGCCGGCATCATGCCGGTGATGATTCAGAATGGGGAGGGCGCGCAGTTGCTGGACCACTATTTCAAGGCTATTGTGGAGACGCCGCGCAGCCAGCTGGCGGGCATCATCCTCGACAACCGTTGCAATCGTGGCGGCTATCAGGACGACTTGGACTATCTTATCGGCAACTACCTGAACGGACGGACAGAGATTATGAAGACGCGCTATAAGGAAGGGCCCGGCCGGCTCGAGCATTCTGTTTGGACTCCCTACTATATTGAACCCAACAAAAAGTATCATCGCGATATTACGGCTGAGAACATCCCCTATGTGATTCTTTGTGATATTAACTCAGTGAGTATGGGCGAGATAGAGCCGATGACCATCAAGGCAGTGTTGCCCACGAGCCATACGATAGGGGAGCGCACCCACGGCGGCACGGGTCCGTTGCAGCCCACCACCAGCATCGACCTCAACTACGGAGGTCCTTTCGGTGACGGTGCTTTGAACTGCGGCCATTATGTATATACCTCCTCTTTTGAGGCGCAAATTGGCGGCAAGGTGTGGGAAGGCATTGGCCATACCCCCGACGAGATCGTGCTGCGCAAAGACTACGATGGCGCCTTCAAACCCCAGCTGGACGCGGCCTTCCGGTATATCCAGGCGCGCTGAAACTGAGATTGTTGTCTATTGTCTTGGTGAAATGAAAAACTATTCGTTCATCACGTGGTCGGCTAAAACTCTCGACAGCTCTTTCACATTGATATCCCGCTTGAACTCTTTCTTGATGGGTTCGTGCATCCCCTTTATCCATATTTTCATCTCACAGTCATCGTCGAATGTTCCAGCTGTCTCCACTGAAAAATGATTGATGGATTTGTAAGGAATGGAATGATACTCTCTTTTGCCTCCGGTAACGCCCTGTACATCAAGCATTATCAGACGTTTGGTCGTGAAAATCCATTTGTCTCGGAAAATGCGGAATGCCGTTTCCAATTCCTCGCCAGAAATTAGAATGGGTTCAAACTCTTGTCTGATATCGTTCAAGTTGACTTCTGTCGCATTTCCTAAAAGGTGGTTTAATAATCCCATAATGATTTTTTTTATTGAGTGGAGAGTTCTGGAGAATTGTTGTTAGTTATACAGGTAGAACTCTTTGCCCCGTATGTAAACCAGATTTTTTAATGTGACAAAAATAAAAAATAATACTTAAATATTTAATATTGTAAATCGCATGTAATCAATGAAATAGCTTTGAATACGGCTGGACTGCCCGAAGATTTTGACATTTTTTTTGGGTTTTCGGCTGCGAATACCCAAAATACAGCTTGTCCCGTTTCTGTCCCGATTCAAATTCTCCCGATTGCAAATCTCTTACCCCTTGTGACTTATTTTTTTGCAATAATATAGAAGTTGACCTGCTGTCTGTTTTGCAGTTAATACAGATTAGCACTTGTTATAGTTGAAAACATGGGTATTTCCGTTTCTTATAATGAGCTGACGCACAATATTTTCTTAGTCCGCACAGCCGTGCGGACCCCAAAAGTTCCCCTTCTTTTTAAGAAGGGGTGGCCGCAGGCCGGGGTAGTAATATAAAGAATATGAATACCTTAGCAGAAAAACATAACCATTACCCACACTGTTGGAAACAAGGAAATCTTATCCGCAACCTTTATGCAAATATGGAATTATCATCCATATTAACTACCCCGCCCTTTGGGCACCCCTTCTGAGAATCAGAAGGGGAATTGGCGCCTCGTGGCACGGAAGTGCCACGTATGATGGGAGAGGTTGTTGTCCCGGTCTTATTTGTCTTTTTGGGTCAATATCTATATCGTTGCCTATTTTTTGTAGTTTTGCCGTGTAATATTTTATTTTTTATTCAATTTGATAGGATGAAAGAGAATTGTATTTTAGAAAAATATCTTGAGGCATTTTCCAAGATGAACAGGAATTCCAAGCGCAACGCCAAGCGGACATTTAAAGCACCCCACAAACCGATTCTCCTTTTATCAGTTGCCAGTCTGATAAAAAACGGCACTATTAACGAAAATAAAATCCTACTGGATAAAATTCTGATTTCTGAGTATAACAAATTCTGGAATGAAATTGTTGGTGAACTCGAAAAAGAACTCGCCCTTTCTAATGAGAGTTATCCATTTGAGTGCAATGTTGTGTTACCAATTGTTCACCTCGATAAAACTTCATCCTTTTGGCATTTGGTAAAAAGTGAACAATGGAAAGAACGGAAATATTATAAAAATGATATAGAGAAACTCCAACAAGACTACTCTTACGCTTACTTGGATAAAGAACTTTTTGCACTGATGAAAAGCGAAGCCTCTCGAAATAGTATCGAAAAATGCCTGCAACGAATGATTTGAATCTATATAAAAATGTGTAGGCTGGATGTATTCCATGCGGGCGGCGAGCGCACAATCAACAACTTATCAGCGGACGATGTGTGATTGCGAAAGTGTGTACACCAACAAAAAAAAGCACCCTTTTGAGGTGCTTAATTAATTGTTTTTTAGTGTTTTTTTGAGCGGAAAACGAGACTCGAACTCGCGACCCCGACCTTGGCAAGGTCGTGCTCTACCAACTGAGCTACTTCCGCTTGTGTACCGAAGGTGGGACTTGAACCCACACGCCCGCAATGGGCAAGGGATTTTAAGTCCCTCGTGTCTACCATTCCACCACTTCGGCTCCTCAAAGAACTCTCTCTGAATGAGGGTGCAAATATATGAATTTTCTAAACGCACCGAAGAAGGATGGAGATTTTTTTAAATCCCTTAAAATTAGGGTGATATACTCACTCTCTCAGATTTGAATGGGCCTACACTTTGGTTTTTTGGAGATGGATGTGTTCCTTTTTGCCAAAAAAATGTAGCCTTAGTACTCGATTTTGTCGGTAAAAGCTTTCCAGCGCTCGAAGGTCTCCGCCGCGATATCCGCATCATGTTGTTCCGTGGATATTTCGTATTCCGAGATGGGCTTCCCGAGTTGCTCGTAGATGTAGATGTCATCAAAGCCTGCTTTTGCAGCCACTTCGCAGGATGCACCGTAGTAGATGCGTTCGGGACGGGCCCAATAGATCGCACCGAGACACATCGGGCAAGGCTCGCTGCTGGCGTACAACTCGCAGCCGGTGAGCTGGAAGGTGCCCAAGTTCTGACACGCATCCCGGATGGCCTGTACCTCGGCATGGGCCGTGGGATCGTTGTGCACTGTCACCATGTTGCGGCCGCGCCCCACAATCTCGCCGTCCTTGACGACTACCGCGCCAAAAGGACCGCCCGTGCCAGTCTCAAAACATT
This sequence comes from Bacteroidales bacterium, assembly GCA_017649855.1. Lineage (GTDB taxonomy): Bacteria > Bacteroidota > Bacteroidia > Bacteroidales > WCHB1-69 > F23-D06. The sequence continues at coordinate 61,020 of JAGCGA010000007.1, read as the reverse complement.
CATTGGCCAAACGGATGGCCTCTTCCATAAACTTTTTGTCGTACATAGTATATGTTTTTAGAGATGCAAAAGTATCATTTTTCTCGTAATCCTCACGACGTTAGGCAGTCTTCTTGTTGCTATAGATGGCAATGAGGAATACGGAGCTGAATATCAAGAGGATGCCGAAAGCCAGACGGACGGTGAAGACCTCCCCGAACAGAAAGATGCCGATCATGACGGCGGTGAGTGGCTCCAAGGCCCCCATGATGGCGGTCGGGGTAGAGCCGATGTACTTGGCCGCATAGACCATCATCACCAGGGCCAAGATGGCAGGAACGATAGCCAGCCAGCCTACATAGAACCAACTGGAGGCGTGGGCGGGCATCTGCAACCCGTTACCCAAGCACAAAGACAATAACATATTGCCTAAAGTGCAGTATATGAGCACGTAGAAGTTGATTTTGAAGGAGGACATCGCCAGGTGGGAACGGTTCATGACGATGATGTACAGGGCGTAGGTGAGGGCGGAGATCAAGACGAGCACCACTCCGGCAGCCGAGAGCTTTCCACCGTCGGGGGTCCAATACAGCAGCAGAACGCCGAGGAAGGAGAGCACGATGGCGATGACCGTGGACCAGGTGAGCCTTTCCTTGAAGAAAATGGCCATGATGGCGGCGGTGAGCACCGGATAGACGAAGAGTAGGGTGGAGGCCACGCCTACGTCCATCAGTTGAAAGCTGGCGTAGAGGGTGAACGAGGAGGCCAGAAAGAGCAATCCCAGCATGCTCAAGGTGGCAAATTCAGACTTGCTGATCTGGAGTTTCTCTTTGCGCAGCAGCATCACCACGGCGATGATGACCCAGGCCAGGCCAAACCGCCAGAAGAGTACGTTGCCGGGCGTCATGCCCTCTTCGTACAGACGGGCGCCCAAGGGGTTGGTACCATAGCAGATGGCGGCCCCGATCCCGCATAATGTGCCGAATAGTTTTTTATTGCTTTCTTTTTGGAGTGATTGCACGAGATTGATAATTAGTGGGTTGAGTGGTTATTCCAGATAGCTGCCTTTGCCGAAGAGCTCTTTGGCGTAAGGCGTGAGATTCCGATGCTTGGAGAGCCAGTAGATGGGCATCACCACCGTCTGCAGCCCGCAGGCGTATGGGGTGATGTCATATTGTTGGAACACAATGTTGATGGTGCTCCGCGTGCTGTCGATGAAGAAGTTGTCAGGGACGATGATGGGTTGTCCGGTTTTGTATTCATCAAACATGCAATCGCATACATCCTTGTTGACGGTCAGGTCCTCGATGGCGCGCAGGACGACCTCGCCCAGACGGGTCGTGTCCACCAGGTCGTGGAGATGTATCACCTGTTTTTTTATGCGGTCGTAGGTCAGGTATTCCACTGTGTAGGTGCCGTGGGCGGCTCCGGCGTAGTAAAAGTCCGTGAATGTGGTGAAGGTGACCAGATTACTATCTTGGCTGACCTTGTTGGATACGCCGCAGTGGGTGCAGAATGGGCCGTAGGGGATGCTGTCCAGGACTTGGGTGTGAACGGCCTTTATCCCATCATAGTCGAGCCATAGATTCTTCAGAAACCGTTTAGCAGCCTCGTCGGCTGTGGTGGCGGCGCTGTCTCCAAAGGTCTGGATGATCAGCTCCTTTTCGGCTTCTTTGCTTATCATGTTGTTGTCGGGCCAGACAAGCGTATAGCTGTTGCCCACCCCTTGGTCTTCGTCAAACATTTTAGGATCTGTTTTGACGATGAAACCGCACTCGCCATTCATTTTGTGGGTTGTGAAGGTAGGTAATTTCTTGCTGCATCCTGTTGATAGAATGGAGATTATGATAAAAGATAAACATAAAGTTCTTTTCATGTCGGATAAGATATTTTGGGTCGGCAAAGGTAGGTAAAAAATCAGAATGTTGTCCTTTAAAAACAAGTAGAGACGCACCGTGGCGCGTCTCTACCCTAAGTATTATGAATAATGTCTGTGATTATTCCGGTTTGTAGAACGGCATCTTCACGGTGACAGCCTTCAACAGTCTGTTTCTCACCTTGATGAAGATTTCGGTGCCGGCTTTGGCGAACTCTTTCTTGATGAGAGCGGTGCCGATGCCCTTGTTGACGGAAGGTCCGAAGGTGCCGGAGCGTACTTCGCCGATGATGTTGCCCTCGGCATCGCATACTTCATAGCCGTTTCTTGGGATGCCGCGGTCGATGAGCTCGAAACCGGCAATTCTGCGGGTCACGCCATTAGCCTTGAGGTCTTCCATGTATTTGCGGTCGATGAAGTTCTTGCCTTCCACGAACTTGGTGATCCAGCCGAGACCAGCCTCGATGGGGGAGATGGTGTCGTCGATTTCGTGGCCGTAGAGACAGAAGCCCATTTCGAGACGGAGAGTATCGCGGGCGCCCAGGCCGATGGGTTTGATGTCGTATTCAGCGCCAGCCTCAAAGACGGCGTCCCAGATTTTGAGGGCAACCTCGTTGGGGAAGTAGATCTCGCAACCGCCGGAGCCAGTGTAGCCCGTGGTGGAGAAGAGGATGTTGTCGAAACCGGCGAAGGTGATGATCTGGTTGGTGTAGTACTCCATGTCCACCACGTTGGCGTCGGTCAGCTTCTGCATGGCCTTGAGGGCCAACGGACCTTGAACGGCCAATTGGGAGATGTTGTCGGAGATGTTCTCGATCTCGGCGCCGAAGGCCTTGTTCTGCTCCACAACCCATGCCCAGTCTTTGTCGATGTTGGCGGCATTGACTACGAGCAGATAGTCTTCGTCGTGCAGATTATAAACGAGCAGGTCATCCACGATGCCGCCTTTGCCGTTGGGGAAGCAGGAGTATTGTACCTTGCCCGGGAAAAGGGCGGCCACATCGTTGGTGGTGATGTGCTGCAGAAGGGCTAAGGCTTTGGGACCCTTGACGGTGAACTCGCCCATGTGGGAGACGTCGAAAACGCCCACCTTGTTTCTTACCTGAAGATGTTCGTTGGTGATGCTGTCGTACTGAATCGGCATGTAGAAGCCTGCGAATTCTTCCATCTTGGCACCCAACTTCTCGTGAGTGGCTCTGTAAATCGTTTCTTTCATAATGGTAATATTTATGTTGTTATTTAATATCTGTCGACATCTGTAAGGAGGTGCAAAAATACAAAAAAACTTTGAACGATGACTATGAACTTTGACTATGAACTTTGAACCTTGGCTGTTGGCCATTAGCCGTTAGCCATTAACTCCAAACTTCTAACTGTCAACTGATCACTGCCAACTGATAACTATTTAAGTCCCCAGACGGTAGGGTTGTGCTTGGCCTCGATTTTGTCTTCGACAGCGTCTTCCAGTGCGGAGAAGAAGTCCATGCCGGTGAGTTTTTCCACCTCGTCCACGGAGCGGCAGTAAGTCTTGAGGCTGTGATGAGTCCCCACATTGTCGAAGAGGAAGCCTAATGCCTGCCATTGTCCGTTGATTTTGCAGAGCACGACCTTGAAGAAGCCGTCGGGCACGGCCACTTTGCTCCGGCCGATGCGCTCGGGGTGGTCGGAGACGAGCGGACCGCAAACGATGAAGACGCTGCCGTACTTGCGAGCCCACAGGCGGATCCTCTCCTCCAGTATTCTCCAGTCGCCATCGTTGAGGTCGTGGTCTTGCGGACAGACATTGGTCATGAAGAAGCTCTCCTCCATGGCTTGAGGATCCCATTTCATGTCGCCCGCCGGGGCCATGTGGCCACGGTCATAGACCGAGGAGGAATAGTCCTTGTAGGACGGGCATCGGGTCTCCAGATCGGGGTCCGGATTGAAGTAGGAGGCACGTCCCACGGTCCCTTGCGCCTCTTCTCGGGTCAACTCGTAGGCAACCCAGTTGGGAATGAGCCACTCCGGGTTGAAGTTGACGGTGTAGCCGCAATGGTAAATGGTCTGGCCCGTCCGGGTGACGGTATAGACCGGCAATTCGAGCATGACATCGGTGTCAGATGCGGCCAACACCTCCTTGTTTTTCCCAAAAGGAGGGAAGAAACCCTTTGCGCGTACGTCTCTGCATCCGGAAAATAGTAGTGCCAGAAAAAATAGTGTGAAAACTATTTTGTTGTATTTTAATGATATACAATTCATTTCTAGGATAAAATGCTAAAAATGCAAAGATATAAAATTTTATAGTTTGAATAATCGAAAAAAAATGTACTTTTGCGGCCGCAAAGGAAAGATGGCCGAGTGGTCGAAGGCGCACGCCTGGAGAGCGTGTAGGCGCCAAAAGCGCCTCCTGGGTTCGAATCCCAGTCTTTCCGCACCTGATCTGTTAGCTCAGTTGGTTTAGAGCGCTTGCTTGACAGGCAAGAGGTCACAAGTTCAAATCTTGTACAGATCACACGACAGATGAGGCACTTGTGGATTCCATGAGTGCCTTTTTTCTTCTGAGGTCGGTGACTATATAATAATGTTTATCTTTGCCGCGCTGTTACAGCAGCCCATTTTCTATATTTAATTTCTGTTACCAATGAAGATACAACGATTGCTGATTCTGTTCTTTCTGGCGAATATGATGACCCTCCAGGCCCAGACGCCTGCCAAATATTGGGTGCACTTCAAGGACAAGGTCGGGACTCCGTATACGGTGGCCCACCCGGAAGAGTTCCTGTCACCCCGAGCCATCCAACAACGTCAGCATTTCCGCATTCCCGTCACGACGACGGACCTGCCTGTCAATCCCGAATATGTGCGCCGAGTCTTGGCTGCAGACAGCACAGCCTATCTCTGTGCCACCTCCAAATGGTTGAATGCAATCACCATCTATAGTACTCAAGATTCGGTTATTTCCTTGCTTCGTCGCCTTCCTTTTGTGGCGCAGGTGGAGTGCACATCTCGGCTGGATACGGTAGAGGAAGAGCCCGTGCTGCTCTATGAGTATGCATCTGATCCCGCTTTGGCGACCAGTTCGATAGCCTCAGGGACTCCCGCATCTATTGATTATGGCCGTTCAGACCTGCAAGTACGGATGACCAACGCCCACTGGCTTCATCGGATGGGCTATATGGGCCAGGGCGTCCGGATGATGGTGATGGACGGAGGTTTCGAGAATGTGGATTCCATCCCTTTCTTCCAGACACTTCGGGAGGATCACCGACTGCTGGGTGCCCGTAACATAGTGCGCCCTGATGAGAATCCGTTCAGAAAGCACAATCATGGCACCATGGTGCTCTCGTGTATGGCTTCCTTCAATCCCGGGCAGTTGGTCGGTACGGCTCCGATGGCGGAGTATTACCTTTGCCAGACCGAGGATTCCCGTTCTGAGACGAAGGTGGAGGAGGACTACTGGGTGGCAGGCCTGGAATGGGCCGACAGCCTGGGATGTCAGGTGCTGAATTCTTCGCTGGGATACACGAAGTTTGACGATACCGTTTCGCAACGGCGCACCTATGCCGATCTGAATGGAATCGTCAGTCGTGCCTCTCAGGCTGCGACGATAGCCTCTGCCAAGGGGATGATCATCTGTAACAGTGCTGGCAATGAGGGCTCCGGCAAGTGGAAGTATATCGGTACGCCGGCGGATGCCAACGGCATTCTCTCGGTGGGGGCGGTGATGGCTGACAGCTCAGCGGCCTCGTTTTCCTCTTTTGGCCCGACGGCTGACGGGCGGCTCAAACCCGACGTCTGCGCCCTGGGCCTGATGGCCTCGGTCTGCAACGGCAAAGGGAAACTCTCGATGGCTGCGGGCACCTCCTTCGCCTCGCCAATCATGGCTGGTATGGTGGCCTGCCTCTGGCAAGCCTTTCCCGAGAAAAACAATGTGGAGATCATGGATGCCGTGCGCAAAAGCGGTTCTTTCTACGCACTTGATAAAAACCCTCAGATGGGCTATGGCATCCCGGATTTTCTGAAAGCCTACAACATCCTTCGCCAACAGTCCTATTCTTATCCCGATGCGAGCGTCTATTTTGCTGACTACAGGCTTGTGAAGCAGAAGAACGGCAAATGGCAGACCATGGCGACGGTGTACTATTCGGCCCCGAACAGTGGCTCTTTGAGCTTTGAGGTGAAGAGCGGGGGCAAAGTGAAAGTGAAACAAATCAGCGCGGAGGCTGCCGGCGATGCACATGTGGAATGTTATCTGATAACTCTCCCACCCTTGAAGAAGGGAGAAAAGTACCGAGTGGAGGAGATGAATGTGCAGTGTGGCGGGAAACCGTTCAGCTTTGTGTTCGGATTAGAGTAGACCTATTTCCGTAATTCGAAGTTGGAGCCCAGGTAGACGCGCTTGACGATAGGGTCGGCGGCGAGATCTTCGGCGGTGCCCGACTTCAGCACTTTGCCTTCGTAGAGCAGATAGGCGCGGTCCGTGATGGAGAGCGTCTCATGCACGTTGTGGTCGGTGATGACGATGCCGATATTCTTGTCCTTGAGTTTGGCGACGATGTGCTGGATGTCTTCCACGGCGATAGGGTCGACGCCAGCGAAGGGCTCGTCGAGGAGGATGAACTTGGGATCGGAAGCCAGGCAGCGGGCGATCTCCACGCGGCGGCGCTCGCCACCCGACAGGTTGTTGCCCTTGTTCTTGCGCACCTTCTGGATGTTGAACTCTGAGATGAGACTCTCGAGCCTATCTTTGCGCTCGCCCTTGTTCGGATATTTGAATTCCAAAATGGAACGGATGTTGTCCTCCACGGTCAGATGACGGAAGATGGAGGCCTCCTGCGGCAGGTAGGAGATGCCCAGCTGTGCTCTCCGGTACATGGGAAAAGTGGTGATCTCCTGCTCGTCGAGGAATATCTTGCCCGAGAAGGGCTTGATGAGTCCGACAATCATGTAGAATGAGGTCGTCTTGCCAGCTCCGTTAGGACCTAAAAGGCCAACAATCTCACCCTGAGAGAACTCCACGGAGACCTCGTTGACCACCGTGCGGTTCTTGTATTTCTTGACTAACAGTTCTGTCCGAATGTGATGCTCCATATCCAATATGATTAGGCTTGTTGTTCTACCATCTCCTTGATTCTACGTACTATTTGATTCATAGCATCTTGTAGCGGCTTCTCAATGAAAGCCTTCATGAGGAATGGCACTTCGGCGTCGGCTTTGATTTGCAGATCTGAGTGTGTCTCGTCTTGGCTGTGGATCAGGAATGTCGCCTCGCCGGAGATTTTCTTGTCCGTGTCAATAGAGTAGGTGACACGAGTAAGAGGCATGGCATCCTTGATTTTGACCACCCCGTTGATCATGGAGGAGTTGAAGCCGAAGCCATTCTCCATAGGGGTGATGTCTGCCATTTTCTTGAGTTCCTGGAAGGCCGGACTGGTGGTGTCGCAGAAGGCGCTCAGAAGGGTGTATAGTCGCTCTGCCGGCATGTTGACAGTCTCTGTGTTGCTGCTCAAATTCATACTTGAAAAATTTAGGGCAAAAATATAATATTTATGCATATCAGAAGAGGCCATGATTATTTTTTTATAATTTTGCGAGTTGAATCAATTACCTGTGAAGCATACTAAACAATGTCAGTATGTCGTTGTCTATGATGCTTTTTTATTTTTTGCTCGTATGAAAAAGATTTTATTCACCATAACCTTAACCACCATCATCACCATGGGTATGTCACAACAGACACCGCAGCAGATATCCGATATCTGGAAACAGATAGGGCTGGGATCCGCCAAATATGACGATTGTGCCGACACTGTTTGGCAACTTGTCAACCAAAACTTGGAGTTGACCACACAAGATCCGGTCGCCAACGCCATCTGGCACAGTTGTATGGGGCAGTTTTTGTGGGAGTATTACAACGGGAATCGCTGGGATATCCAGAATCGTACCCAAATCGCCGACGAGACGCCTGCCGACTTCAAGGAGTGGGACGCGAAGACGTTCGAATGGCGCGCACGGGAGGAGTATTTGGCTTCGTTGGAACATGCCGACAAGCTGAAAGCGGTCGATGCAAAGTCCTATGCTGTTCTCCTGCAGAAAAATGAGAAACAGTTACAAGTCAAGACATTATACGAGGTGCTGGCCTATCGGACGCTCGAATATCTGGTATCCGATTTGCGTGATGAACGACCGGATCGGTCTCTTCCCAAAGAGCTTCTTTGGAACAACGTCCAATTTCTGGGGATTCCATTGTCTGTCACGCCTACAGCTTCTGTGCTGGAGATGGTTCTGTCTATATATCAAGACCTTACAAGCTATCACCTGACTCGCCGTCAAGAGAAGGATTTCATCATGCTGACCATTGAACGATACGATTTTATGCGTGGTCAAGGGCTTGCCCCCGATAATTCCTTGGATTGGTATATCCAGTATCTGGAAGAATGGTCGAAAGAGTGCGAATCCATGCAAGGGTATGGTTATATTGCCTATAAGATCGGTTCGTTGTATATGGATCGATATGATGATCAGACAATTTCCGAACGTTATGATGAGTACGCTTTATCTACGCATCGCGACGACTTGGTCAAGGCCGAGTCTTGGCTGAAGATCGCCGTCAATGCTTCTGGTAGCTCCTTATATAAAGAGAACGTGAATAGAGCTGTTCGCCAATTGCATGAACGGACTATCTCCGTTTCACCCTTTGCCCATCGCAATTCATGCTTTCCCACGGGATCGCCTTCCCTTTGGCGCGTCAGTTTTGCCAACTGCCAAAAGATGTATGTGAAGGTGGTGAAAGCCACGAGTGTATCCGAGTGGAAGAGTAACGATCAACTTTTGGAATATGTTACCGCTGCGAAAGCAGTTTATCAAGAGGTGGTGGATCTTTCGGATGAAGAGGACATGATAAATCATACGGGACTGTATGTGTTGCCCGAACTTCCGGCAGGAGCTTATTGGCTTTTGGTTTCCGACCAACCTTCCTCCAAATGGGATGCCCACACGCCTCGTGAATGTAATCATTTCCAGATTGGTGATATTGAAGTGATGAGACGCAGCACGGAACACGGCTTGGAAATTCTGGTTTTGCATCAACAGACGGGCAAGCCATTGTCCAATGCCAAGGTCACCATGACCACCAACAACAATCAGACTGTCGTCAAGACCACAGACAACGATGGATTCTGCCGTTTCGAGTTTTTGAACAAAGGTCGTTATTCGGGCAGTAAAGACTTCAAGGTATCCTGGCATGGGCAGATCTTCAATTTTGGTGGTTTTTCCTGGTGGGAACTTGCAGAAATGAAGGGGGAAGAACGTATCAATGCCCATCTTTTCACGGATCGTACGCTGTATCGTCCCACACAAACGGTATATTTTAAAGGCATCTTTGAGCATATTTTTAAAGATGATCATTCCGTCCTGCTCGCCGACACCCCTGTTAAAGTCGTGCTGAAGGATGTGAACTTCCAAGATGTGGAAGAGATGGAGTTGAGAACCAATGAGTTTGGTTCGGTGGCCGGCGAGTTTGCCTTGCCTGAGGGTGGGCTGACTGGCACGTACCAAATATATGTCTATGTGGGCAAGCATTCCTTCAGCCATGCGATTTCGGTGGAGGAGTATAAGCTGCCGGCCTTTGAGGTGGAGGTGGAAACGCCGGAGGAGACCTTCTCCATTGGGCAGGAGGTGACAGTGAAGGGCAGCGCCATGGCGTTGGCAGGCTATCCGTTGGATGGCGCTTCGGTGAGCTATCGTGTGACCCGCACCACCTCTTTCCCGTGGTGGCGCAGCTACTGCTGGCTCCCGACCCCTGAACCGCTCACGGTGGCGCAAGGCACCCTGCAAACCGATGATGATGGTCATTTCCAGATCATCTTCCCCACAGAGGAGGATATGACACTGCGTCGTTATATCCCGCTTTACCGATATGAGGTTTCGGTGGATGTCACCGACATCAATGGCGAGACTCACAGCGGCAGCACGGTGGTGTATGTGAGCAGCCGAAATCTTTTGTTGTCATGTGATATGCCGAGTGATATTGCGGCCAATAAAACCGACAACCGATATCGGATTTCGCTGACCAACACAGCTGGTAAAGCGCAGAATGGTGTGGTCGGATATGAGATTTTCCGGTTGCAGACCCCTGACCAGTATAAAAGTTATGCTATAGCTCCGTCGGATGTGATGATTTCCGATACGAACTTGATACAAAAGAAATTCCCTTGGATTGCTTTCCATGGGGAACCAAAGCTCGAAAACTGGCCTGCTGTCTCTGTGCAGAAGGGTACGATCCAGGTAAGCAAAGACACTGCCGCCTATTTCACATTCCCCAATCTGCAGAATTTGCCGGATGGTTACTACAAAGTGCTGTTTAGTACCGAAGATGACCATGGAAATCGTATAGAAGCCGAAGATTATACGCACATTTATCAGGAAGGGAGTAAGAAATGCACAGCCTATAAGCAGTTGTGGGCCGTGATGGACAATTCTGTCAATGTGGGCGAAACCTTGACGGTTACAGTCGGAAGCATCCTCCCTGAAGCTAATGTGTTGTGCGAGATCTACGCCCATCATGAAAAAGTGGTCGCCAAGTGGATCACGCTGCATGGAAACACCCAAACGATTACCTATCCGGTTACTGCCGCTGACATGGGAGGCCTGAGTGTCCATCTTCTTTGTGCCAGCCAATATGAACTCACTGAAGAGTTCAGAACCGTATCGGTCACGGATGACAGGAAGGACATCCGGTTTGAATTCCTGCGATTCCGCGACAAGACCTTGCCGGGCAGTCCGGAGGAGTATCAGATCCGCCTGACCGATAAGGATGGTAAGCCTTTGTCTGCAGAACTGTTGTGTTCGATGTATGATATGGCCTTGGATGCGCTGGGGAGTCGTAATGATCATAGTTTAAGCTTCTTTGTCCCATGGAACAGAATCCAAGCTAATTTTCAGGCCTTCAATTTTGGGAGATTTTTCAGTAAATACAATTACCGGGATCTTAATCTTGCCTATTCGCTCTTCTTGACAAGAGATTGGTTGAGATTTTCTGCGGCTTCATGCACGCGTAACTATGGAAAGATGATGGCCGTGCGTGGCAACCGCAGCGACGGCGCCCAAACGATAGTGGATGGTGTTCGTTTGTCGAATTCTAATGTGGACTATGTGGAGCTTGCCGTGGAAGAATCTGCGGATATGGACATAAGCTATGAATGGGGTGATTCTGCGCCCATGGCTGCCAAGGCTGTTGCCCAAAGTGCTGCCGGAGGTGCTTCAGATTCTCCTGTCGAGCAGATTCGCACCAACTTCGCCGAGACTGCCTTCTTCTACCCGCAACTGCGCACCGATGAGCGTGGCGATGTCTTTATCAGCTTCACCATGCCCGACGCGCTCACCAAGTGGAAGATGCAGGGTGTGGCCCACAACCCCGCCCTGATGACCGGCCGTTTCGAAAAGTTCGTGCAGACCGCCAAGGACGTGATGATCGTGCCCAACGCGCCGCGTTTCCTCCGCGAGGGCGACACCATGGACTTCTCCGCCAAGGTGGTGAACATGAGCGGCCGGAACATTTGCGGGCACGTGACGTTGCAGATGTTCAATGCCGTGAACAATCAACCGATTTCGATGATCATAACGGATTCGGACCGTAGAGACGTCCCATGGAACGTCTCTGCAGACGGCACCCAACAATATGACGTGTCCGCCGACGCCTCCTCCGAAATCCATTTCCGCATCGTGGTGCCTGCGGATGTGCCTGCTGTCACCTACCGCATTGTCGCCCACAACACCGACCCGCAGGGTGTGGCCGGCGACGGCGAGGAGAAGACCCTCCCGGTGCTCACTAACCGCATGATGGTGACCGAGACGATGCCGTTCTATATCTCGGGCAAAGGATCGAAATTATTTACGTTCAATAAATTGCGGGACAGCTTCGGTGCAAGGGACGGTAGAGACGTTTCAGGAAATGTCTCTACAACCCTTAAACATTACCGTTTGACGGTGGAAAGCACGCCCAACCCCGTGTGGTATGCTATCCAAGCGATGCCCTACATGATGGAATATCCCTACGAGTGCAACGAACAGCGCTTCAGCCGCTACTACGCCAACGCCCTCGCCACGCACATCCTGAAAGCCAACCCCGTCATAGAGGAGGTCTTCAACCGCTGGCAGGTGGAGTCGCCCGATGCTTTCTGCTCCGCCTTGGAGAAGAATCAAGACCTTAAGCAGGTGATGCTGGAGGAGACCCCATGGGTGCTTGACGCGCAACGCGAGGGCGCCAACAAGCAGGCCCTGGCTGCCATGTTCGACTTCAAGCGGATGGCCAAGGAGGAGGCTTCCACCCTGAGGAAGCTGCAGCAGGCGCAGAACGGCGATGGCGGCTGGCCGTGGTTTTCCGGCGGCAAGAGCAGCGACTTCATCACGCGGCACATCGTGGCGGGCTTCGGTCATCTCAAAGCCTTGGGTGTAAGCACCGACGTGGCCAACAGCACGCTTCGCAACGCCGTCTCCTACATGGACGCGCAGATGTACCAGCGCTACCTCGACCGCAAAAAGTATCACTACAGCTATATTGACGAGACCCACTACCTCTACGCCCGCAGTTTCTACAAGCAGAATCTTGATTCGAAATACAAGGCCGCCTACGACACCTGCTACAAGGCATTGTTGAAAGGCTGGAAGTCAGAGTCTTTCTACACGCAGGCCATGATTGCGCTCACCGCCTGGCGCAATGGCGATCAGAAGGTGGCGAAGGCGATTGTCGCCTACCTCAAGAGCATGGCCCAGCACAGTGAGGAGATGGGCATGTTCTGGAAGAAGCAGGGTGGGGGATGGTTCTGGTACGAGCAGCCCGTGGAGCGGCAGGCGATGCTGATCGAGGCGTTCCACACCATCACGCCGGAAGACGAAGAGTCGCTGGCGCAGATGCAGTTGTGGCTTCTCAAGCAGAAACAGACCCAGCACTGGGGCACTACCAAATCGACCACTGAGGCTGTCTATTCGCTGCTGCTGAACAAGACGTTGGTGGCGGACGACAAGACCGTGGCGGTCACGGTGGGGAGCGTGCGCCTGCCCGACGAGACCGTGCAGACCGAGGCCGGTACCGGCTACTTCAAGAAAGCCTGGACGGGTGAGGAGATCACCGCCGACAAGGCCAACGTGCGCATCGAGAAAGGTACCGACGGCCCTGCATGGGGAGGCCTCTACTGGCAGTATTTTGAGAACCTGGACAAGATCACCCGTAGTGACGACAAGAACCTGGTCATCGAGAAGCAGCTCTACAAGGTGGAGAACACCGACAAGGGCGAGGTGCTGAAGGCCATCACGGCAGAGCAGCCGTTGCGGAAGGGCGATAAGGTGCGCGTGCGGGTGGTCATCACGGCAGACCGCGACATGGAGTTTGTGCATCTCAAAGATATGCGTGCTGCCGCCTTCGAGCCGGTCAACGTCTTCTCGCAGTACAAATACCAAGGTGGGCTGTGGTATTATGAGTCCACGCGTGATGCGGCCACACACTTCTTCATCGACTGGATGCCGAAAGGCAAATACGTCTTTGAGTACACCCTCTTCGCCACCCAGTCGGGCGACTTCAGCAACGGCATCACGCACATCGAGTGCATGTACGCGCCGGAGTTCCAGTCGCACTCTGCTGGGGTGAGGGTGAAAGTAGAGTAGAGAGATTACATCCTTTCGGGCACCTTGATGCCTAACAAGTCCATGCCGTTGTGAATGGTGATGGCCGTCATGCGGGCGATCTGCAGACGCAGCAACCGCTTGTGCTCGTCGGCCTCTTTCATGACGGGTGTCTCCTGATAGAAACGGTTGAACTGCTTGGAGAGATCATAGATGTAGTTGGCGATGAGTGCCGGGCTGAAGTTGTCGCCGGCAGCCAGGACCGTGCCCGGGTACTGGTAGAGCGTCTTGACCAGCTCTCGCTCGTCATCATTCAGCAGGATGTCGGCAGGCAACGTTTCGCGCCAAGGCAGTTGCTGTTCGTCGGCTTTGCGCAGCAGGGAGCAGATGCGAGCATGAGTGTATTGGATGAAAGGAGCTGTGTTTCCGTTGAAGTCGATAGACTCTTCCGGGTTGAAGAGCATATTCTTGGTGGGATCCACCTTGAGGATGAAGTATTTGAGCGCGCCCAAGCCGACCATCTCGTAGAGCTTGTCGGCCTCCTCGGGTGTGAACTGGAATTTGCCAAGTGCTTCGGTGCTGGCCTTAGCCTCGTCATACATGGCATCCATCAGGTCGTCGGCGTCCACCACGGTGCCCTCGCGCGATTTCATCTTGCCGTTGGGGAGTTCCACCATGCCATAGGAGAGGTGCAGGATGCTATCGCCAAAAGGCCGTTCCAGCTTCTTGCCGAGGATAAGCTTCAGCACATCGAAGTGGTAGTTTTGCTCGTTGCCGACCACGTAGATCATCTTTTGGGGATGAAACTCCTCATAACGCAGCTGGGCGGTGCCGATATCTTGGGTGATATAGACAGAGGTGCCGTCCTTCCGCAGGAGCACTTTCTCGTCAAGTCCGTCAGCTTCCAAGTTGACGCGGACTGAGCCATCCTCATGTTTGTAGAAAACGCCCTTGGAGAGACCTTCTTCGACTAATGCCTTGCCTAGGAGGTAGGTCTCTGATTCATGATACACCTTGTCGAAGTGGATGCCAAGGCGTTTGTAGGTCTGGTCGAAGCCGGCATAGACCCAGCTGTTCATCTGCTGCCAGAGGGCACGGACGGTCGGGTCACCAGCCTCCCATTGGCGCAACATCTCACGGGCTTCCAGCATGATGGGGGCCTGTTGCTCAGCCTCTTCAGGGGTGAGCCCTTGGGCGAGAAGCTGTTGCTGTTCTTCTTTGTAGTGCTTGTCGAAGGCCACGTAGTAGTTACCTACCAGGTGGTCGCCTTTGATGCTGCTGCTTTCGGGAGTCTCCCCGTTGCCGTAGCGCAGCCAGGCCACCATAGACTTGCAGATGTGGATGCCGCGGTCATTGACCAAGTTGACCTGCACGACAGGGTGCCCGCAGGTCATGGCGATTTTGGAGACGGAATGCCCCAACAGGTTGTTGCGGACATGTCCCAGATGCAAGGGCTTGTTGGTGTTAGGGGAGGAGTACTCTATGAGCACGGGAGCCTCGTTTCGAGTAGGAACCAGGCCATAACTCTCTTCGTTGAAGTGAGTTGAAAGATAGCTGCTCCAGAAAGAGTCTTTGAGGGTGATGTTCAAGTACCCTTTCACCACATTGTAGGAGTCAATGAACTCCAAGGTTTGGCATAGATGGGTTCCGATCTCGTTGGCGACCATGTCGGGGGCCTTGCGGGCTTGTTTGACATAGGGGAATACCACGATGGTACGGTCGCCGGAGAACTCCTTGCGGGTAGGTTGGATGAGTTTCGGGTCAGCGTCTATGTTGATTTGATAGAGGTTCAAGAGGGTCTCTTGAAGGGCGGTGGAAAGGGTGGATTCTAATGACATGATGAGGGGGTGTTTTTAGGCTGCGAAAATACAAAAAACGAGTGAGATGTGGAAAGGGTGGGGAAGAGTGTATTAATAATTTTCATATGTTTATCTGCGAATTAATCATGATTCCCAATAGATACCAGTTGACCATTGTAATGTTAAATATTTAAGTATTAGTGGTTTTAATGCTGTTTTTTTGTGTTGACATTACATGTATTTTGTTTTATATTTGCAAAGTAAAATATAAATAATATTAAATATAACTAATTAACTATGAAAAGTAAATTGTTTGAATCATTTAAATCGCTGGAAGATCTTTCTTCATTTTTTTGTTCTAATCAAAAATGTAAAGATTATCTTGCTTTGGTGCGATGGGATGACCACCCTAAATGCCCATACTGTCATTGCAATAAAGTTTATAGGAAGAAGGACGGACGCTATGTATGCGCATCTTGTGGAAACACCTTTTCAGTCCTTGTGGGTACTATATTCCAAAATACGAAATTGCCATTAATAATCTGGTTCAAAGCGATTTACTTATTTGTAAATAGCAAAGTAGGAATCTCTTCTTGTAATTTGGCTGTAGTTTTAGGGGTCACACAAAAAACAGCGTGGTTTATGTTGCAGAAAATCAGAATCTTGTTAAATGTTACAGAAGATGACTATCCGGACAAGGTTTTGGGGACGATTCGATGCTTGAAAAGTCGTAAAAACCGTTTTTTTAGGATTAGAATTGCTGATAAGCCACATCAACTTCATCCTGTTTTGATTAAATATTTGAACGAAGAATCCCGAATATTTACTGATGAAAGAATCTGTTATCAGAGTTTGGATGAGAGTGAGTTTGTGCGATATCATGTGGAAGATCCCTTTCCGTTGTCGTCAGGAACTCATGTGTTTAGAAATAATGGTGTCATAGATGCTTTTTGGTTACAGCTTAAGCGTATGGTGATGGGAGTTTATCATTTTATCTCATCGAGTCTATTTCATCGATATGTTTATGAGGCTTTGTTCCGTTATAAAAAGCGCCGGTCGTCCCATGAAGAAAGATTCGGCGATGCGCTTGGTCAGATGTTTCAACAGGTTCCCTATATAGTTGTTAGGCCAAAATGATTGTTCTGCAGTGATGGGGTGATGCTTAATTGCAAGGGGCTTCGGTCAACATGTATCTATTGGTTGAAATCGTTTTGGAAATAATACATCTACTCCTTAAAAAAAAAAAAGAGCAGGCCTCCCGACCCGCTCTATCTTTCTTGCCTATGCATACTTTATTTGAAGGACAGCAGTTCCACTTCAAAAATCAAGGTCGCACCACCCGGGATAGCTCCGGGAGCTCCTTGGTCACCATATGCTAACTCGGAAGGGATGTAGAAGATATACTTCGCTCCCGGACTCATCAACTGCAAACCTTCTGTCCAACCGGGAATAACCCTGTCAAGCGGGAAGGATATCGGTTGCCCACTCTTCTCGGTAGAGTCAAATACGGTGCCGTCTAACAAGGTGCCTTTGTAGTGAACCGTAACTTCACTGGTGGCTGTCGGCTTCGGACCGCTGCCCTCTTTGATCACTTTGTATTGAAGACCCGAAGGGGTAACATGCACACCCTCCTTATTCTTGTTGTCTTCCAAAAACTTCTTGCCCATCGCCTTCTCTGCATTGGCCAAGTTGTTGCGGTTATCCATGATCATTTGCTGCAACTGCTGGAAGATCTCCTGCATCTGCTGCTCGCTGAATTGATTGTGTCCTGCCAAACCATCGCGAAGGCCTCTTAAATAAGCCTCCGTGTCTATGGACACACCATCGTTTTTCAGGTTGGTGCCCATATTTGCACCAATGGCATAACTGTACTTTTCTTCTGTTGTCATTTCTGTTTGTGATTTAAGGGTTGTGCTGATGCCTATTAAAACAAGGCAAAGACATACTGTTGTTATCTTTTTCATCTTGATGTTTATTTGGGCCGCAAAAGTAATAAAAAGAATTGAAACAAAAGGGCCTTCATGAAATGTTTTTGAAATGTTTGTCGCCACCTGTGCTGACGGGCGTACCCTGTGCCCTGGATGTTATCTTAAGGGTTGGAGCTCTGCCTGAGCTTCTAAGATGCTGTCATTCAATGCTTGTGCGATGCTGTCAAGCAGAAGGCGTTGGCGCTCCCGATAGTCGTTTTTGTAGATGGCCGCCACAGGCATGTTCTCCAGCCGGAAGGTCTTGAGGGTGGAGTCCGTCGGCCACAGCCCGTTCCGCAGCAGGGTCGCCGGCACCTCATTGCAGAAAGTGACGTAGTAGTCCCACGTGGTGTCGGATTTGCTGTAGGGCTGGTGCATGATCTCGGCCTGTGGGTAGTCGGCAAAAAACAGGTTGCATGCCTGATTCCCGTCGGTGGCTATCTTCCAATGATAGTCGGGATTGCTTTTCCAGGGATGGTGGCTGATATAATCCCGAAGCCAATACATGGAGAGCTTGTTGGCTTCGTTGTCGTACTGGATGGTGTATTTGGCGTAGGCATTGTGGATGCCGCCCGACAACTCGTTGAAGTAGATGAAGGTCAACGGTTGGTTGAAGGCGATATGGCGTATCGGAAGAATCGAAAACAAGGCGATGAGCCCGACGACTACCGTGTTGGTGTAGACGTCGTGGATGCTGCGCATCGCATTTTCCACTCCGCCGGCAGCAATCAGCATGAATAGAGGATAGATGGCAAAATAAATCGCCCACATGGTCTCGGGATTCATGTAGCTGTTCCGGACTCGGTGTATGCAGAAGAAAAAGGTGTACAGGAAGATGAAGATGGAGTAGGGCTTCAAGGTGCGGACTGCGCTGCGTATGAAGACAAAGAAAAGGATGAACCCGATCAACACCACCACCGGAATGGTGATGAATAGGAATTGCAGGAAATAGCGACTCGGGAAGTTGTCGGGGCCGATGATCTTACCCGCAAACAATTGGTTGTCTGCCACTGGATAGTTAAGGGTGAGCAGTGAAAAAGCATCCCGCGGGGAAACTAACGACTTGACGAGAAAATGGGTGCCGATGGCATGGGTCAGGTAAACAACACTCGTGATGCCCACCAACAGAAGTAGCAGAACCCCCAACGACTTCAGATACTCTAGAGTGAAAAATTTTCTGATAGGATTGTATATGAAGAAGTTGAGAAGAGAGAATATGAACAGGAAGTGGATGAGTACAAAGCCTGCGTTGAAAGTGGACAATGCGATGATCATGCCGAGGACGATCTTGATCACGCGGAATATGCGGATCACCGGGATCTCGCGGCAGAAATAGTATAGTTGGGTGATGGTGAAGACAAATGCGAAGGCGAAGGTGACATCGGTGAGGTTGCTGACAGCATATCCCAAGAATCTGGGAGAGATGAGAAGGAAGAATGCGGTGAAGAAGGCCGCCCGCCAGTTGTATGCCCGTCGCATCAAAATGGAAAGATAGAGGATGAGCAGCCAGCCGAAGATGGCACTGATCAAATGCTTGGCGATGAAAATATCCTTGGCATGTATCATCTTCCCTACAGAGAAAATGAGCAGGTCGATATATTGGGCTTGCGTGCTGGCGTATGGATGGTCCTTGTAGGCGTCGGGATCCCCGATGTGATGAAAATGATTGTAGATCAGCTCAGTGTATTTGTTCTGCTCTACCTCGCGGTCGGAAATGCCCACATGGCGACTCATGAGTGCCATCACAAAAAACATCACTATCATCATGACCAGCAGGATATATTTGAATACATCGTCTGAATCCTTGATGCTCAAGTTGAACAGACTTCGTGTGGCCCGATACTTGAGGTTGCTCTGGCGTTGTTTGGAGATGCGGAACTGCATCACCTCGTCATCAAACATCTCGTGGGAGTAGAAAAACCAATTGTAGATTTTTCTCATCACACGTTTGGCATAGGATGATATGTTGAACTTGGATGGCATCTTTTAAAACGGGCAATGATGTTTGAGATAAGAGAGGGCGTTGGGACCTTCGTTGAAGAGAAGATCCAGGATGGACAGGTTGGGCGTGAATCCGAAGCGGTCGCAGAAGACTTGCGGATAGGGGTCTTTCAGGCGAAACGGATAGCCGGTCTCCTGCTGCCTCTTCGGGTGGATGAGGGTGCGCAGGTCTGGTTCCAATTCCCGTGCGTAGGCGGTGGTCTTGGTCCATTGGCAAGGGATCCGCATCAGTCGGCAGAGGGTCTTGAGTAGCTCTTCGTTGAATTCTGTCAGCAGGGTGAAGGTCTGCTCGTAAAACGGTCTGAGCGCATCCTGATAATAGAGGAAGTAGGGGCTGCTGTTGTAGGCGGAAACGATGGTGCGCCAGTGGTCGCGTTGCCAGAAAGTCCGATAGTCGATGCGGGCCTCTGTGATCGGAAACTCTTTGTTCCCGTTGATGACAGGTATGGAAAGTGTGATGGTGCCGTTGCCTGTCAGGATGCGGGCGCGGTTGCGGAAGCTCTGTTTCTGAAAATGTTCACAATATTCCAACTGAACATTCTCTTTTAGCAGGATAGAGACATATTCAATGGGAGGTAGATAGGCCGTTGACAGGGTGACGGTAGGCACGACTATTGGGTGATGACCATTTTGGCACGATAGGTCTTGCTGTCGCTGTTGATGTGCATCATATAGACACCGTTGGGCAGATGGCTCAGGTTCAGCTGGCAGGGAGCGTCAAGGTTCACATCCATGCTCTCCACGAGTTGTCCCATGGCATTGTAGATGAGGCAGGTGCCGTCGGTGCTGTCAAAACTGCCGGTGATGGTCACTTGTCCGTTGCTGGGGTTCGGCTGCAGACCGAAGGTGTGCACGTCGGAAGGACGGTCGATGATACCTGCGGGGGTGCCATTGTAGTTCATGCCTCTAAGGATCAAGGTTCCAGTATTGTCAGGGTCGAGCCACGGTTTCAGCTTGGCCGCGTTGGAGTAGGTGTTGCCGTTCAGCCAGGAATAGGAGATCTTGCCATAGTTGTCTGTGCCTTGAGGGTAGTCGCATGCGCTGGAGCCATTGCTGAGGTCGCCGATGATGAGGCCGTTGGCGTTGAAAAGCGGAGAACCGGAAGAACCCTGCTCGGTGACGCCTCTGTTCGGGTTCGTGTACCAATGGGCGGTCCAGTATTTGGAGGAAGAGGTGCCTGTGACGCTTCTCACCCAGCTGATCTTCTTGTTGTCACCGCCAGGGTGGTGAATGCCCACACCTGCGGAAGCGGTACCGGTGGCGTCCCAGCCGGCAAAGACGATACTGTCACGATATACCTGCCCCAGTGTGCCCGTAAGCAGCAACAACATGAAGTCGGAACTGGTATTCAGGTTGGCACGTGCTTTGATCTCACCACCATTACATACACGATTGAAGTAGCCGCCTGAGCCAGTGCATGTGTTGGTCTGATAGAAGAAATAGAACTTGAATGTCGAAGAGGTTCCGTCCAAGCAGTGGTTGGCCGTAAGACAATAGGGCGTACGGTCCTGACGCACGTTGTTGATCATGGCGCCGGAACACATGTAGGTGCCCGTGGTGCCGGTAATTTGGATGCAGACGACAGAACTGGCCTGGTCGTGCCATCCGGCAGCCTCCGGACATACCACGTTGATGTGGCAATCGCCATCGGCATTGCCCCAATGTCCCTTTTCGTCCTCTTCGCTGGCGCGGAACACGTCACGGTAAATGTGGCTGACACGGTCAACCTCCATGACTCCGTGGAAAGGAACATCTGCCGGCTCATAGTATTCCAAGATGGCCTCGTCTCCCATGATATCGTCAGCCGCCAAGACACCATTGGACTGCACGTCCTCATTGGTGTAACTGCCGGTCAACTGGCTGCGGTCGCCACTGTAGATGTGAAAGGTGGCACCCTCCGGGATGTTGAAGGTGGAGAAGAAAATGTCAATCATGTAGGCACCCTCAGACTTGATGTCCAGACGCCATAGTCTGGAACCGTCCGGCAGAATGTCCAGACGACCGCTGTTCTCAAAGGTGTAGCTGACATTGCGAACAACACCAACCCGAAGCGGGGTCCCTTTTTCTGAATTGATGGCATCCTCTCTGTATAATTCCTCTATGTCCAAAGCAGGCAGGATGTGCTGATCTACATCATAAGAGATGTTTTGATGGGTGAAAGTGTAAGGCTTGATATCCTTTTGGGCTTGAGCCGTGATGAATACAAAAAGACATGCTGCCGTTGCTAAAACAGAGAATAGAGTATTTTTCATATTGAACGGTTTTAAAAATTAAGCCGCAAAAATAAAAAAAAAATGTACATTTGCACCGTTTTTTTTAGATGATATGGCTACAAGAAAAAAAGTGAAATTTGAAGGCACCCCGTTTGAGGGTAATCTGGAGGAACTCATCATACAAGCGCTCATAGAGAAACAGGGCGTTGACATCAAATGCATGAATCTCAAAAAGGTCCATCACGCCTATTTTGATTATTTTATCGTCTGTACCGGCAACTCCAAACCGCATGTGGAGACCTTGTGCGATTTTGTCCAGGAGACCACCCAACGGGTCGCGGGCATCAAGCCTGTCCACCTCGAAGGACTCGAGAACTGCGAGTGGGTGCTGTTGGACTATTTCAACATATTGGTGCACATCTTCCAACCCGAAGCCCGGGAGTATTATAAAATCGAGGCTTTGTGGAGCGATGCCGATGTTCAATCTTTTTAACCTGAAATAATAGAATCTGAATATGCCGCAGAATAAGACCAACCCCTTCAACAAGAATAACGGCAAGGGGAATCCGCGCAACTCCAAAGACAAGACTTCTGCCACCCTGTCATACATATATATACTTATTGCGGTTGCCATCGGGCTCTATTTCCTGATGTCAACCAATACCTCTATGCAGGAGATTGACAACACCCAGTTCAAACAGATGGTCGAGAACCGGGATGTGGAACATGTGGAGTATGTGAATAAGAACCATCGGGCGAATGTCTACCTGACCAAGGATGCTCTGAAGCAGTCGCGCTATGAGAGCGTCAGCAAGAATGTGGACGGCCCGCAATATTTCCTCTCCGTGGGCGATTATGCCTCCTTCCAGGATGATCTCAAAGATATCAAAGCTACCGCTATCAAGAAGGCGATGGCAGCCGATACCACCTTGACGGAGACCGATCTGATTGACAGCTACGACTTTCCGGTCAAGCAAGACAATTCCCGCAATTGGGGCTGGGACTTGATGATCTGGTTCCTGCCTATGTTGTTGATTGTGGGAATGATGGTGATGTGGATGCGCTCCATGCGGGGCGGCTCTGGCCCCGGGGGCGGCAATATCTTCAGCATTGGCAAATCCCGTGCCCAAGAGTTCGATGAGAAGTCTGGACAGCTGGTCACCTTCAAGGATGTGGCTGGCTTGGAAGGTGCCAAGTTCGAGATCGAGGAGGTGGTGGATTTCCTGAAGAATCCGAAGAAATATACCGTGTTGGGTGGCAAGATTCCCAAGGGTGTCTTGCTGGTAGGCCCTCCGGGAACAGGTAAGACCCTCTTGGCCAAGGCGGTGGCTGGAGAAGCGAAGGTGCCCTTCTTCTCCTTGTCAGGTTCCGACTTTGTGGAGATGTTTGTCGGCGTCGGCGCCTCACGCGTGCGCGACCTCTTCAAGACGGCCAAGGAGAAGGCTCCCTGTATCATCTTTATCGATGAGATTGACGCTATCGGACGGGCCCGTGGCAAGAATGCCATGAGTAATGTCAACGACGAGCGCGAGAGCACCCTCAACCAACTGCTGACGGAGATGGACGGCTTCTCGACCAATGCAGGGGTCATCATCATGGCTGCCACCAACCGTGCCGACATCCTGGACCGTGCCCTGTTGCGTGCCGGCCGTTTTGACCGCCAGATCCAGGTGGAACTGCCCAACCTCAACGAACGCCGCGGCATCTTCGGTGTCCACGTGCGCAATATCAAGATCGGCCCCGATGTCGATTTGGACTTCTTTGCCAAACAGACCCCCGGCTTCTCAGGTGCCGATATTGCCAATGTGTGTAACGAGGCTGCCCTGATAGCTGCCCGTAAAGACAAAGAGTATGTCGAGAAGGAGGACTTTCTCGCCGCTGTCGATCGTATCATCGGCGGCCTGGAGCGCCGCAGCAGCGTCTTCACCCCTGAAGAGAAACGCGCCGTGGCTTTCCATGAGGCCGGCCATGCTACTGTCAGCTGGCTCCTCCGCTACGCCTCCCCGCTGGTGAAGGTCACCATCGTGCCCCGTGGCAAAGCCCTCGGCGCAGCTTGGTACCTGCCCGAAGAACGCCAACTCACCAACTATGACCAGATGGTGGATGAGATGACGGCTCTGCTGGGCGGCCGCGCGGCAGAAGAGGTCGTCTTCGGACAAGTCTCCACCGGCGCCCTCAACGACCTGGAGAGAACAACCAAGATGGCATACGCCATGGTCGTCTATTATGGCCTCGACAAAAAGATCGGCAACGTGAGCTATTATGACTCCACCGGCCAGCAGGAGTTCGCCTTCGGGAAGCCTTACAGCGAAAAGACGGCCCAGGATATCGACCAGCAAGTGCATGACCTTGTGGAAGACTGCTATGCCCGCGCCAAGAGTATCCTCGCCCAACATAAGGACCAACTGTCACAGTTGGCCCAGCAACTCCTTGACAGGGAGGTGATCTTCGCGGAAGACGTGGAACGTGTACTCGGCCCCCGTCCATACTGCAAGGAGGAACCCCAAGCCGTTCCCGAGACGACGACAACTCCAACCGCGGAACAACCCCAAACCCCTGAAACCGATACCTTAACCAACAATACCCCCGAATCATAATGGACTCAGACAGATTACATAGTGAGAATCCTAAGGATCTTATCCGAAAGGAAATACGTGATACCAATCAGATAAAGACCCTTCAGGTGGAACAGAACTTGGAGAAAAACATGTTCTTCTCTGAATTCAACCAACCTATTGTGGATGAGTTCGTCTCCCATTTCCGTGCCGCCGGTGGCAAGTTCTTCCCCTTCCCCAAAGACCAGATTTACACCAATCTCGAACTCTTTCTGAAAAAACAGAAATACCAGACCGTTGCCGCGCTGACCCCCAACCTTCACCATTTCCTGACTAAAAGGGAAATCCCCTTTGTCCAAGTGGTGCCCTACAATGAACCTGCAGATGTGGCCTTGGTGTTCTCGGATATGCTGGTGGCCTGCTCCGGCAGCATCGGCTTCTCCCCGCGAACCATCCTCTATTCCTCCATCAAGAATATCGCCAAGGATGTCGTGGTGATGACCCGCTCCCGCTGCGTCTTCCCAAATCATGCCGCCGCCATGGTGTACCAACATTCCCTGGGCGAACAGGCTCATAACGCAATCGTGGAATTTGTGACCCCGGAACTGGTGACCAATGAGGAGGGAAATCCTGTCTATACTCCTCAAAACCCCCGCTTCTTTGTCTTCATGGTTCAAGATGATGTGGAATAGGAGGAGAGAAAGATGGCTGAAGGAAAGATGAAACAATTAATGGTCAGGACTTTGTCGGGGGCTGTGTATGTCTCCCTGATGGTGGTGGCCACCCTTTGTCCGGTTGTCATGATTCCGCTGATGTGCCTCCTGACCATCATAGGCTTGGCGGAGTTTTATAAGATGACAGATCCGCAAGCCGAGGATACCCTCTCGCGCAATGTGCTGATGGCCCTCACCCTCTTGATATACCTTATGCTACTGCTTACCCGCATCTCGCCCATGCTTCCCATCGGATCGTATCAGCTGTTCCACTTCCTGCTCATCACCTTTCTGCTGTTGGCGATGCTCGCCCTGGTTCGGCATAAGTCAGCTGCCGCGCAAAGTGTCGGCCTCTCGTTGTTTGCCATGCTGTGGATCATCATGCCGCTGTGCCTGATGACCAACTCCTGCCTGCATGACGGGATGGGCGATGTGGTGCTGCTGATATTCGTGCTGATTTGGATCAACGACACGTTCGCCTATCTGGGAGGAAGCCTTTATGGGCGCCATAAGATGACGGAACGCATCTCCCCCAACAAGACTTGGGAGGGCACCGTGACAGGCTTCGTGTTTACCATGGGAGCCTCGATGCTGGCCGGTTGGCTTTGGGCCGACCAGATCATCCCGGGAGGCACGTTCCACTGGTATGGCTGGATGCTGTTCGGCTTCTTCACCTCACTGCTGGCGACGATGGGCGACCTGCTGGAGTCGCTGCTGAAACGGCAGGCAGGCGTCAAGGACTCTGGCAATCTCATCCCGGGACACGGTGGCGTGCTGGATCGTATGGATTCCATACTCCTGACGGTCTATCCCTTGATATCTTTTCTGCTGGTACTGCTGATGTTATGATTCTACCACGCTCTCAATATCCCCTTGGTGGAAGTGTGTGGTGAGGATGTCCCCTTTTTTCAGCTGTGATGCTTGTGTGACCGCTTTCCCGTTATGACGGGTGATGCTGAATCCCCGCTTCAGGATGTTGTCGGGGTGGAGTAGGGCAATCTTCTCTGTTAAGGTCTCCAAAGTTTTGTTTTCCATGGTCAGACATCTGGCCGTGTCGCTGGTTAGCTGGCTGGCAAGGCGGTTGAGTTGTTCGCCTTCCTGTTGCAGACGTGTCCCTCCCGCACGATGGAGGCTCTCTGCAAAGCTGTCCAGAAGGTTGCGTTGACGAATGGTGAGCTCCCTGGCGGAGAGCGCCACGCTTTGCGATAACTGCCACAGACGCTGTGCATGCTGGTGGAGCAGCATGTCGGCGTTCCTTCTGAAGCGTCCTTCCGTCTCCGCAAGCAACAGTTTCTGGCTGGCTACGACTCGCTGTGCGCACTCCGCAATGCGCGTGCGGCAGCTGTTGACCTGCTCGTTGAAGTCTTGGAAGGCTTGCAGGATGGTGAACGCGACGTCGGTCGGGGTGATCTTGTGGGTGTGGGCAACCATGTCCACCACGGTGAGGTTGGTGGAGTGGCCGATGCCGGTCAGGATGGGCAGGGGGAAGGTGGCCACACCCCGCGCCAGCTGGTAGTCGTCATAACAGCTGAGCCCCACGTCGCCGCCACCGCCTCTGACGATGACCACACAGTCGAACTCCTCCTGCCGGCTGGCGATGACCGACAGCTGACTGGTGATGCCCGTGATGGCCTTCTCGCCCTGCAGGATGGAGGGGAAGAGCTCGGTCTCAAAACGGAATCCCTCCTTGTTCTGCGTGAGCGTCGTGATGAAGTCGCTGTACCCTTTGCTGGTCTCCACCGAGATGATGGCAATGCGCTTGGGTAGCAAAGGCAGCGCCAGTTTCCGGTTGCAGTCGAAGACCCCCTCCCGCTTCAGCTTCTCGATACACTCAGCCCGGTTGCGCATCAGCTCGCCCAGAGTGAAGGAAGGGTCTATGTCCTGGATGTGCAAGGCCAAGCCATGCTTGGGACTGTATTCTATCTTGGCCAGACAAAGGATGTTGATGTTCTCGCGCAAGGGCTCCCCCGTAATACGCTTGAAACGCTCGTTGATCTGCTGGAACTGCGAAGACCAGATGATGCCCCGGATCTCCGCCTTGACCTTCTCGCCCTCTTTCTCCACCAACTCGGGATAACAATGGCCCGAGTGCGGATAGTAATTCAGCTTGAGGATCTCCGCCTTGATGAAGTAGGGTTGCGGATAGGTGCGCTCTATGACATTGTGAAGACTTAACGCAATCTCAGATAGCGTATAGACCGGATGCCCGTTGAAAGACTCGCGTTGACTGGCCATAGGAGGTTGTTAAGGATGCTGTGAAAAATGAATGATGCCCCGTGATGGCAACCGGTGAGACGGCAGACCGAGGGCATCATTCATGAAAATCTTGGCTTTCAGAGCAATAATGGTTTATTTCTCTTTCAGCAGGTCGCGGATCTCAGTGAGGAGAACCTCTTCCTTAGTGGGTTCTGGAGCAGGTGCCGGAGCCTCTTCCTGTTCTTTCTTGCGAAGGGCGGAAAGCTTGTTGATGCCCTTGACAACCAAGAAGATACAGATAGATACGATGAGGAAGTCGATGGTTACCTGGAGGAAGTTACCATAGTTCCAGGTCACAGGGTCCATCAGTTTTTCCACCGTCTGGGGAAGACCGTCTTCGCCAACGACCGTCTCGACCACCTTGCGCTGCGGGAACGTCAGGCTCAATTTGGTGAAGTCCGTGCCACCGAGAAGCCATCCGATGGGCGGCATCAAGATATCATTCACCAAGGAGGTGATGATCTTACCGAAAGCGCCGCCGATGATCACACCGATGGCCATGTCCATTACGTTGCCTTTCAAAGCAAACTCTTTGAATTCTTTGAGTAAACCTGATTTTGCCATAAGATTTAGTTTTAAGAATAAAAATTAATTTTCCGCAAAAATAAAAAAAATATAATCACTGGTGTTAGGATTCAAGAATCATCAAAATTTATTATTTTTGCGCTCTCTAAATAATTAATGTATGAAACTGAGAAATATCTTGATTCTAATGGTGGCTCTGCTTTTCTGTACTGCATGCAAAGTGGAGGACCAAACCACTCCCGAATATGCCACGAAGGAATTCTTGAAGGCTTTCAACACTGGCGATTTCGCCAATATCTATAAATACACGCCTGCCAAAGAACATATCCTGATCGAGCAGATTGAAAAGATGATGAACGAGAACGAGAAGCAGTACGAGAAGGTCAAGAAGAACAAGGTGGAGATCACCAGCATCACCTGCACCGAGAAGACCGACTCCACGGCTGTTTGTCACTGTGTCTATAGCTTTAACGGGAAGAAAAAAGAGGAGGACATGAACCTGAAGAAGGAGAATGATCACTGGTGTGTGCGACTCTCCCTCTAATCTTGCCTGTTTGACTGTTGATGGATGAATGTTTTGATAACCCTATTCTTAATTTATAATCGATAGATTGATGAACTTTGTAGAAGAACTGAAATGGCGTGGCATGTTGCATAATATCATGCCTGGAACGGAAGAATTGTTGAATAAAGAGACGAGTACCGCCTATCTGGGTATCGACCCGACGGCGGACTCTTTACATATTGGCCACCTGGTGGGCATCATGATGCTGTCCCACTTCCAGCGTTGCGGTCACCGGCCCATTGCCCTGTTGGGTGGTGCCACCGGCATGATCGGCGACCCCTCCGGCAAGTCCCAAGAGCGCAATCTGCTGGACGAGGAGACGTTGAAACATAATCAGGCCTGTATCAAAAAACAGCTGAGCAAATTCCTGGATTTCGAGTCGGATGGCCCCACGGCCGCCCAGCTGGTGAACAACTACACCTGGATGAGCAAGTTCTCCTTCCTGGAGTTTATCCGTGATATCGGCAAGCATATCACCGTCAACTATATGATGGCGAAAGACTCCGTCAAGAAGCGCTTCAACGGTGAAGGCGACGGCATGTCGTTTACGGAGTTCTCCTACCAGCTGGTACAGGGCTACGACTTCCTGTATCTATATCAGAACTACGGCTGCAAGCTGCAGCTGGGCGGCTCCGACCAATGGGGTAACATCACCACGGGCACCGAGATGATCCGCCGTATCCTCAACGGTGAGGCCTACGCCCTGACCTGCCCGCTGATCACCAAGTCTGACGGCGGCAAGTTCGGCAAGACCGAGAAGGGCAATATCTGGCTCGATCCCGAGCGCACCTCCCCGTATGCCTTCTATCAGTTCTGGCTCAACTGTTCCGATGACGACAGCAAACGCTATATCCGCATCTTCACCCATTTCTCCAAGGAGGAGATTGAGGCGATGGAGCAGGAACACGATGCCGCCCCGCATCTGCGCATCCTCCAGAAAGCCTTGGCGAAAGACTTGACCATCCGCGTACATTCCGAGGATGACTATAACGCCGCCGTGAACGCCTCTGAGATTCTCTTCGGCAAAGGGACTTCCGAGAGCCTGGCCGCCCTTCCCGAGAAGCTCTTCCTCTCCGTCTTCGAGGGGGTACCCCAAGTGGAAGTGCCCAAGACGGTGATCGAGAACGGCTGTGGCGTGGTGGATTTCCTCGCAGAACATACCAACATCTTCGCCTCTAAGGGCGAGGCTCGCCGTATGCTCAAGGACAATGGCGTCTCCATCAACAAGAACAAGGTGAAGGAAGATCTGGTCGTGAACGCCGACATGGTGATGAACGGCCATTACATCCTGGTGCAGAAAGGGAAAAAGAACTATTATATTGTCCATATCGCCTAAGCCATTATGAATATCGGTAGTATCATCCTCATAATCCTGGTCGGCCTGCTGCTGATGATCCTGGACTTCCTGGTGATCCCTGGCGGCGTGGTGGCTATCTTCGGTGTGCTCTGCATGATCGCAGGCATCATCACGACCTATGTCCTCTATGGCGCCACGGCCGGCACCATTATGATCTTCGCTGTCGCCATCGTGACGCTGCTCTCCTTCTACTTTATGATGCGCACCAAGACATGGCGCAAGCTGCAGCTTAACACCCAGATCGACAGCAAGATGAATGAGATCAGCGAACAGCTGAAGCCCGGTGATGCCGGTGTCGCACTCTCCCGCCTGGCCCAGAAGGGCACCGGACTCTTCGGCGATCAGAAGGTGGAGGTGACCTCCGTGCAGGACTTTGTGGATGTCAATACCCCGATCGAGATTGTCAAGATCGAACAGAATGAAATATTTGTAAAACCTATTAATTCTTAAATTATGACCAGTACGATTCTTATTGTCATTGCCATTGTCGTCTTAGTCATCCTCTTTTTCTGGATGGTGCCTTTGAGACTGTGGTTCATTGCCATCTTAAATGGTGTGCATATTTCGTTGATACAGTTGATTCTGATGCGTTGGCGTCGCGTTCCGCCAGATAAAATCGTGAACTCCATGATTACAGCTTCCAAGGCGGGTATCCCGTTGGGTCGTGACCAGCTGGAGGCCCACTACCTGGCCGGAGGTCATATCTCTGCGGTTGTCAATGCGCTGATTTCCGCCGACAAGGCCAATATCCCGTTGGATTTCAAGGCTGCTACCGCCATCGACTTGGCCGGTCGTAACCTGGTGGAGGCCATCCAGACTTCCGTGAATCCGAAGGTGATCAACACGCCGCCGGTGGCTGCTGTGGCCAAGGACGGTATCCAGCTGATTGCCAAGGCCCGTGTGACGGTGCGTACCAACATCCGTCAGCTCGTGGGTGGTGCCGGTGAAGAGACCATCATCGCCCGTGTGGGTGAGGGTATCGTGACCGCCATCGGCTCTGCCGAGACCCACAAGATGGTGCTTGAGAACCCTGACTCCATCTCCAAGCTGGTGCTCTCCAAAGGTCTAGACTCCGGTACGGCTTTTGAGATCCTCTCCATCGACATCGCGGATGTGGATGTGGGTAAGAACATCGGTGCCATGTTGCAGATGGACCAGGCCAATGCCGACAAGAACATCGCCCAGGCCAAGGCTGAGGAGCGTCGTGCCATGGCTGTCGCCTCCGAGCAGGAGATGAAGGCCAAGGCTCAAGAAGCCCGCGCCAAGGTGATCCTCGCCGAAGCAGAGGTGCCCCTCGCACTTGCCGAAGCATTCCGTACCGGCAACCTCGGTGTGATGGATTACTATCGTCTGGAGAATATTAAAGCCGACACCCAGATGCGTGATGGCATCAGCAAGATCGGCCAAGACAAACCCGTAAAGAAATAAGACGATGAAGAAATATTTCTTAATCATAACCTGTTGCCTTATGTGTAGCCTGTTAACCGCTCAGGACATTCAGCTTCCTCTGCCGCAGACCCGTGGCGGGATGCCCCTGTATGAGGCTCTCTACCGCCGCTCCACGGCCCGTGAGTTCTCCACGGCCAAGCTGAGCCTGCAGCAGATCTCTGATCTGCTCTGGTGCGCCAATGGCATCAACAGGACTGACGGCAAGCGCACCGCTCCGTCTGCCCGCAATGCCCAGGAGATCGATATCTATGTCTTCCTCGCCGACGGCGCCTATCTCTATGATCCGAAGGACAATAAGCTTGTCTTCGTGTCCGACAAAGATCTGCGTCCCGTGACATCCCATAGCGCCTTCGCGCAGAAAGCCCCGCTCATGCTGCTCTTCGTGGCCAATTATGACAAGATGGAGGCTTTTGACGAGAACGCCCGGGAGTTCTACGGCGCCACCGATGCTGGCTATGTGAGCCAGAACACCTATCTCTATTGCGCCGCCAATGGGCTCAGCACCGTGGTGATGGGCCATATCTACCGCGACGATATCCAAGAGGCTCTCAAATTCAAAGGCAAGGCTGTCCTGGCACAGTCTGTAGGATATCCGGCTGAATAGATGATGAGGAAAAGAATAATATGTCTGCTGATGTTGGGCATGGCCTTGACGGGCTATGCCCAAGTCACATCCGGCAACTTTCAGTATGAGTACAAGATGGTAAGGCTCGACTCCACATGGGATGACAAGATAGATCCGGCGTTGCAGGAGTATGTCGACATCAAGCGCCAGCAGATGGCGGAGATGACCAGCGTGGTCATCGGCCATGCGGAACGCACGCTTACCGCCTTCGTGCCCGAGAGCCCCTTGTCCAACTTCTTGACAACGCTGCTCTTGGAACGTGGCCCTCAGTATGTGGACGACCCGCAGTTCGACCAGTGCGACCTCTCCATCTTGAATTTCGGCGGTATCCGTGCCCAAATTCCGGCCGGCGACATCACGGTGGGTGACATCTACGACCTCTCACCCTTTGACAACTCCTTGGTATTCCTGCTGATCAAAGGCAGTGAGCTGCGCAAAGCCCTGATGCGTTTTACCGACATGGTGAACGCCCCGATGGCCGGTGTCGAGATGGTCTACCGCAATCGGAAACCTGCCAGCATCCGAATCCAACATAAACCACTGGATGACCAGCAATACTATAAGGTGATTACCTTGGACTTTATCGCCAAGGGCGGGGATCATATCCTCAGCGACATTGAATTCGAGAAATCCGTCGTCACGGGCATGTTTTTCCGGGATTTTCTCATCGAGGAGATCCGCGAGATGACCAAGGAGGGGAAGAGTGTGGATGGCAGATTGGAAGGCCGGGTGGAGATTGAACGCCAGCCTTGATTTTTGAATTGATAAGACTAAAACGATAGTAGCATATGATTACTTTTTGCATCGCATTGGTAATGCTTATCTTAGGTTACCTGATCTATGGTGCCTTCATGGAAAAGGTCTTTGGCGCCGACAGCACGCGCCAGACCCCGGCTGTCACCATGGCTGATGGTGTGGACTATGTGCCCATGAAGCCATGGCGTATTTTTCTGATCCAGTTTTTGAATATTGCAGGTGTGGGTCCTATCTGTGGTGCTATTATGGGTGCCCAGTTCGGTACCTCCTCGTTCCTCTGGATTGTCTTCGGCAGCATCTTCGCCGGTGCCGTCCACGACTATCTCGCGGGCATGATCTCCCTGCGGAACAAGGGCTGCAGTCTTCCTGAAATCCATGGCGAATACCTGGGCAATGGTATCAAGCAGTTCATGCGCGGCTTTATGGTGCTGCTGATGATCTTGGTGGGCGTGGTCTTTGTGAATACCCCAGCCACCCTGCTGACGGTTCATTTCACCCCTAATATGAGTGTCTTCGTCTGGGTGGGCATCGTGATAGCTTATTACCTGATTGCCACCCTGCTGCCTATCGACAAGCTGATAGGACGTATCTATCCGATCTTCGGATTCCTGCTTTTGGGCATGGCCGTGGCCATCGTGGTAGCCTTTTTTGTCTATCGTCCCGAGATACCGGAACTTTGGTCGGGCTTGCAGAACCGTCATCCGGCGGCGGAACATAACCCCATCTTCCCGATGATGTTCATCTCCATCGCCTGTGGCGCCATCTCCGGTTTCCATGCCACCCAGTCGCCCCTGATGGCGCGCTGTATGCTCAACGAGAAGCAGGGCCGTCCCATCTTCTACGGCGCTATGATCACGGAAGGCGTGGTGGCTCTGATCTGGGCTGCCGCTGCCGCCTATTTCTTCAGCCCCGAGAGCGGCATTGTGACCGCTGGCAAGTCGGGCGCTGCCATGGTGGGCCTCATCGCCGACACCTGGTTCCCGAAGGCTATTGCTGTCATCACCATCTTGGGCGTCATCAGCGCCGCCATCACCTCCGGTGATACGGCCCTGCGCTCCGCCCGTCTGATTGTGGCCGACTTCATGCATGTGGACCAGAAACCTATCCGCAACCGTCTGATGGTTGCCATCCCGATTTTTGTGGTGACCGTGGCCTTCCTGATCTTCAGCCTTACCGACGCCAATGGCTTCGACGTGATCTGGCGCTATTTTGCCTGGGCTAACCAGCTGCTGGCGACCTTCACCCTGTGGGCTATCACGGTCTATCTGCGTCGGACCAAGGGCGGATACTGGCACCTGCTGACCTTGCTGCCAGCCCTCTTCATGACGATGGTCACTTCCAGCTTCCTGCTGGTGGCCGAGAAGGAAGGCCTGGGTCGCTGGCTGCCCAGAGGGGCTGGCTATACCCTGGCTGCTGTCATCACGCTTTGTATGCTCATAGTCTTCTTGGCTAAGAACCGTCAGAAAGAAAAAAACACAGTGACGAATGGGTAGGATATTGGCCATAGATTACGGACAGAAGCGAGTGGGATTCGCTGTCACCGACGAACTGCGCATCTGCGCGAACCCGTTGGATACCATCCCCGTTGCGCAAGCTTTCGACTTCCTGAAAAACTATCTACTGAAGGAGAAGGTGGATGTGATCGTGGTCGGGGAACCCCGGAAACTCGACAATACCCCCTCCGACTCAACCCGCTATATAGAACCTTTCGTTAACCGACTGAAAAAGGTCCTGCCCGACATCTCGCCGGGGACGACCATCGCCCGGGTGGATGAGCGCTTCACCTCCCGCATGGCCTTCCAGTCCATGATTGACGCCGGACTGAAAAAGAAAGACCGCCAGAACAAAGCGCTGATCGACAAGGTGAGTGCCGCGATTATCCTGCAGACCTATATGGAACAGCTGGCCTTCACCCAAACCCTATAACTATTATCTTTTAACTATTAACTCTTAACTAGTAATTGCCCATGGTATTGCCTATTTATGTTTATGGAGAACCGGTCTTGCGCAAGATAGCGCAGGAAGTGGATGTGGAGAACACCGACTGGAAACCGTTGGTGGCAGATATGTTTGAGACGATGTATCATGCTGGTGGGGTGGGCCTTGCCGCTCCCCAGATTGGAAAAGACATCAGCCTTTTCGTGATCGACACCGAACCCTTTAAGGAGTCTTTTCCGGATGTGAGACTCTATAAGGGAGCCTTCATCAACCCCGTCATTACGGAAGAGTGGGGTGAAGACTTCGTCTTTGCTGAGGGATGTCTCAGCTTGCCTAACCTGAATGAGGAGGTGACGCGCAAGTCGAACATCCGCATCGAGTATTACGATGAGAACGGCGTGTTCCACGAGCAGGAGTTTGACGGTCTCGCCGCCCGCGTCATCCAGCATGAGTACGACCACCTGGAGGGCAAGGTCTTTGTGGATCATCTGTCCGCTATCAAGAAGATGGTGCTGAAGCGTTCGCTCAACGATATCGCCTCCGGCCGAACCCACGCAGCTTACAAGACGGTTCACCCTAAAAAGTAATTCCGATGAGACGATATTGGATATGGTTGCTCTGTGTATGGCTCTTGGTCGGCGCTGCCTGCCGTTCCAAGGAACAGAAGGCTGTCCCGACTGTGCAGAGTTCAGAGATAATGCGTGACTACCAACACGCTGATTCGTTGTATCAGATGGGGATTATTGACACAGGAGCCTTCAACCGGTTCATCCGTTCGGCGATGGCACTGGCTGAACAGGATCCCCAGAATGAACGAGCCCCCGAGATGCTCTACAAGGCCGGCATCGGCAGTATGATCCTGGCCAAATCTGCCGTCACGCGTGAGGAGACCGCCTATTATGCGAAGCAGGCTCTGAAGATCTTCTACGATTTTCAGGAGATCTATCCCGAGGATGAGCGTGCCCGCTACTGCTATTATCAGCGCGGCATCATCTACGATGATATCTTAGGCGATTATACCAGCGCCCAAGACCAATACCGCGATTTTGTCAATCGTTATCCGGATGACAGCCTGGCAGTCCAGTTGAAGGACTATCTCAAGATTCTGGGCAAGACCGAAAGCCAGCTGGAGGAAATGTTGGATCTTTAACCAGTTGCCATCCAACAGCTAATGGCCAATGGCTAATGGCCAACAGCTAAAACAATACTGGGTCCAATTGTTTGATATGGAAGCTCTTCCGATGATAGGGGGAGCGTCCGAACTCTTTGATGGCGGCTATCTGTTTAGGAGACGGATAGCCCTTGTTGTTTTTCCAGTCGTACATGGGATACTCCTCGTGCAGTTGCTCCATCAGCCGGTCGCGGTGGGTCTTGGCCAGGATGGAGGCGGCGGCGATAGAGAGGTAGTGGGCGTCGCCCTTGACGATGCAATGGTAAGGGATATGATGCTGGTCGAAGAACTTGTTGCCGTCGATGAGCAGCAACTCGGGGCGCACTGACAGGTCCGCCACGGCATTGTTCATGCATTGGATGGAGGCCCGCAGGATGTTGATCTTGTCGATGACCTGTGCGCTGAGTTCCTGCACCGACCAGGCGATGGCATCGCGCTGGATGACGGTCTCCAGCTCCTCGCGTTGCTTGGCCGTCAGCTGCTTGGAGTCGTTGATCAGGTCGTTGTGGTAGTCGTAGGGCAGGATGACCGCCGCGGCACATACCGGCCCGGCCACGCACCCGCGCCCGACTTCGTCACAGCCGCATTCGACCACTGCCTCTTCCGAATAATGGGATTTTAAAGCCATAACAAAACACCAGTGGCCAGGATGAAAAGATCGTGAAGCCATTTGCGCTCCTCGATCAGGGCGGTGATGCCAAAGATGAAGGAGGTGGGCAACAGCAGGTAGGGTAGGGATATCTGCAATCCGAAGGGTGAGAAGATACCCAGGACGATAAGGGTGATGGTCAGTAAGATGCAGGCGATGAAACGTCGCCGCAGGGCCACCACCTTGTTGTCAAAATAGATCTTACCAGCGAATGTGAACAGCAACAAGGTCACCGCCAAGACAGCCAGAAGCAGCCAGTCGGTCCATTGAAGGGTCGAGAGGTTGTGGATGATATAGAGATAGCCAAGCCCGTGGATGTTGTCGGTGATGGCAGGGATGTTGTCGCTGAGGTATCCATAGGTGAAAAGATACAGGTAAACGAAGAGGAACCCGATCAGAAGGATGAGGAGCTCCTTGAACTTGGAGATGCTGGAGGTCAGCACCAGCAGGAACATCATCAGGAGCAGCCATATCGAATTGTGGTCGAAGAGTGTGCTGATGCCTAAGATCAGTCCGGCACTGAAAATCCTGTTGCGGATAGAGACACTATGCTCGTTCTGGGCATTCATCATCAAGAGCAGCGCGGCCGTGCATATTGTGAAGAAGACAGGAGTGAAGGTGGCAAAAGAGTGGTTGAGGTTGAGCAGCAGTAGGAAAAACAAGATGGGCATGTAGGTAATGTTGTCGGAGAACTTGCTGATGACAAATGACCGTTGAAGAAAGATGGTGGTCATAGCTATCAGGATGACAGCCAGTGCTTTATAACACCATGCGTGGGTGGTCAAAAAAGGATGGATGGCCTGGAAAAGGAACGCCTGGTTGTCTGGCGGCAGCAAGGTCATTTGGGTGAAGATGCCCAGAAGGGCCCAGATGGCCAGCCCGATGATGGCAATGAGTTGTATGATGGTGTTTTTGTTGAGGTAATAGAACATCTTAAGCGATAATTTCGGTGAAATACTGGTGAAAACGGATGGGGTGGGAGGGCTTGATCTGGCACACGTCGTCCGCCGTGAAGAGGCGGTCCTGCAGACTCCCGTCAGGCGAGAACCCGAAACAGCGGACCATGGGGTGCTCCTCCGGGAAATGGTAAAGACCGTTGTCGATACGACAGATGGCATCTTCTACGGTCATCCGGAAGAAATATTGCATGCGTTCCCGACAAAAAAATGCGTCGGTCGCCACCTCTTGCCGCACGCGCGACACCATCTGGTCCGTCCAATGGACCGAGACGGGAACCACCAGCTTGCCCGACAACATCCCCGCAAACAAGGCTGCGTACGACTGCACATCCTCCTCCATCAACAAGAGAAATGAGGATTGGGGGATGGCATCCAACTCATTGATTATAGGGGATATGTATTGGATGAAAGCCGCGTTGGTGTACTTGTGCTCCCCGATAGACAGACAGGTGTCGTTGGGGTGAAGCCTGACATTTCGGAGGAAAGGGGCAATGACGGAAGTGGTAAACATCGGTGTAAAATTTCTGCCTGCAAAAATATAAATTTCAACTAATGTCATATAGGATAAAAATCGTATTTTTGCGGCCCTTTTATATTAGAGTAATATTATAACTTAAGGATATGAAATCTTTCTACAAAATTGCAGTGTATTGCCTGTTCCTGTTAATGCTGACACATGTGAACCTGTCAGCTCAGGTATCGCGAACTGAATGTACCGACACGGTGGAAATCAGTGCCTGTCTCTATGAATTCCCCATCGAACATTCATCTTTCACGTTTGACACTCCGGGAAACTTTGAGCGGCCGGTCCTGGCTCCCATGTCTCATGACACCGTCTGGACCTTTTTTGTGTTGACAGCCCTCGAGACTCCCGATACGACCATTGAGTTGAGAGTATGCACACTCCCCATCTTTTATGGAAACATGGCCATCTTGGACACGGGCCTCTATGCCTTTTTCTACCCGAGAGAGGTTGGCTGTGACAGTGTCGTGCACTTGCATGTGGGCTATCTGCCTTCCTACGCAGTGACCGACACGGTGCAGGCTACAGTCTGCTCCCACACCCTTCCCTTTATCCTGGATTCCGAGCACCAGTTTGCTGCTGCCGGTGAGTATGATGTGGCTTATCCCACTCAGAATGGCTGCGACAGTCTTGTCCGCCATCTGATCCTCACAGTGACACCAACCCCATACGACACGCTCAACTTCTATGTCTGCGAAGGCAACTATCCGTTGTATCTGGATACGGTCAGAACCCTTGAGAATGAACTGGTCTGGCAGGAAGTGCAGGTGGGGGATTCCACGGTGGATCCCTCGCTCTTCGTATTCCAACAGGAAGGCACCTATGTGTACTCCTTTGAAGATACGGCAGCATGTCCCTCCATTTATGTCCTGAATGTGATTACCAACGTCTATGCCGATACGATTCATCTCGACGTGTGTGATGTTGATATCCCGTATAGCTATGCCGGTCTGCAGCTGACTGCCGATACCGTCTTCGTGGCGCCTGTGCCTGGCTGTGATACCACTCAAGTGGTCTATTTTGCGGTTCATCCGTCCTATCATGTGGTTCGTTTTGACACCCTTCAAATATGCCAGAATGAGATTCCGTATGATGACCCCGTCACGCATCTTACCTACCTCTCCGATGCCGTGGTGGAAGTCCTGACTCCCACCGTCTACGGTTGCGACAGCCTGGTGACTTATCTCACTATCGAGGTGGTGGAGAACTTGATGGACACCGTGGTGTTGTATGCTTGCGAAAACACCTATCCCTTCCAGTATGGCGATTCGCTCATCGAAACGGAAGGGGAGTATGATCTCTATATGTCGGACAGCACACGGGCTTGCGACATCTTCCGTCATCTGGTTGTGATCACAGCGCCCGTCTATCATGACACGCTGGACGTGATCACCTGTACGGATGTTCCGTATGTGTTTGACGACACGGTGTTGACCGAGAGTGGCGTCTATGATTTTGTGTTCCCCACCATGCATGGTTGTGACAGCGTGGTGACCCTCAACCTGACGGTGCTGCCTTCGGAATTCTCCTTCAACGTCTGCGAAAACGATCTGCCGTTTGTCTATAACGGACAGTCGTTCACCGAACCTGGCGATTATGAGTTGCACTATTCGACGGTGGTCGGCTGTGACAGCATTGTCCCGATGCATCTGCAGGTGAACCCGGTCATTTACAATACCGACACGATCTATCACGAGATGTGCTCAGTGGATCTGCCGTTGCACGTCTTTGACACCGTCTTGACGCAGTCTGGTCTCTACACCTTCGTGACGCCCTCGGCGGTTACGGGATGTGACTCGGTCTTCTACTATCGTCTGGTCGTGTATCAGAACCCGAATGTGCAGATTTTGGGAAGAACGAGTTTCTGTGTAGGCTCTTCCACCACGATCACGGCGCAGGGTGCCACTAGCTATGAGTGGAGCTCCGGGGAGTTGACCCGCACCATCACGACCTCCTATGCGGGTACTTATACCGTTACCGGTACTGATGTGTATGGTTGTAGCTCCACGGCAGAAGTGACGCTGACCTCCAGCCAGGTGATGGCCTCCATCACGGGTGACCGTTTCTTCTGCGAGAATGGCAACACCACCTTGACAGTCAGTGGCAACGAGCCGTATACCTACCAATGGTATGACGGCAGCACCACTGAAAGTGCTCTGATCACGGCTCCCGGCCAGTATGCGGTGACCGTTACCAACGCCTTGGGCTGTACCAGCACCATCCAGGCCACGGTGACCCAATATGCGCTCCCGTCGGCTTCCATCACCGGCTTCCTCTCTATCTGTCAGGGACAGTCCACCATCCTCCGTGCCAACGGCGGTGTCTCCTACCAATGGGAAGACGGCTCCACGCAGGCTATCCTCAATGTGACGACCCAAGGCACCTACTCGGTGACCGTGACGGGCAACAATGGTTGTAGCGCCGCTGCGTCTGCTACGGTGATTGTCAACCCGACCCCCAACCTGACCATCCTCGCCAACGAGGTGCTGTGTCAGGGACAAACCACCTCCATCTATGCCATCTCGGGTGCCGGAAACACCTACAACTGGTCAACCGGCCAAAATACCTCCTTCATCACTGTATCACCTTCCGCCTCCACCATGTACACCGTTCTGGTGACGGATGCCAATGGCTGTACCAATACGGCTAGCACGACTATCTCCGTGTCGCAGCCTCCCACCGTCTTCATCAATGGTGAGAACTCATTATGTCAGGGCCAGACTGCCACGTTGTCGGCTACGGGTGGCTCCTCCTATCTCTGGAGCACCGGTAGCACCTCTCCTAATATCTCCGTCAGCACGACGGGCAACTATTCGGTAACCGCCACCGATGTGAACGGCTGTCAGGGCAATGCCACCATGGCAGTGCAGGTCAATCCGCTGCCCAATGCCAACATCACCGGCAACACCAGCATCTGCCAAGGATCCACCACCACTTTGGAGGCTCCTGGCGGATATTCCTACCAATGGTCCAACAACAGCACCGCACAGTCTATCATGGTTAATTCCTCCGGCTCTTACACCGTGACGGTGACCAGCCCCGCCGGATGTACCAAGACCAGCTCCGTGATGGTGTCCGTACATGCCAAACCTGTTCTGAATTTCGGCGTTCAACACTCCATCTGCCAAGGACAGAGCTACACCTATACGCTTCCGCAGTCCGACGATATCAACTACACCTGGTCCAACGGAGCCACGGGCAATGAGCTGACCGTCAACACGGCAGGCACCTATTCCGTGACGGCCACCAACCAGTACGGCTGCTCCATCTCCGCCACCGACCAGCTGACGGTTTTGAACACCCCGAATGCTTCTATAGAAGGCTCGCTGACCATCTGCCAAGGCCAGACCACTAACCTCAGGGCTTCCGGTGGTGTGAACTATCTGTGGGATGACGCTTCCACACAATCCTATCTTGCTGTGACCACCTCAGGCACCTATACGGTGACGGTGACGGGCAACAATGGTTGTTCTTCCACCGCTTCGGCCACGGTGATCGTCAATCCGACCCCGGTTTTGAACCTTCTCACCAATGAGACCCTCTGCATTGGCAACTCGGTGACCATCTACGCTGTCTCAACTGCGGGTAACACCTACAACTGGTCCACGGGCCAGACCACCTCCATCATCACGGTGTCTCCTACCGTGAACACCATGTACACGGTGTTGGTGAGCGATCCCAACGGCTGTACTGCTACGGCCAGCACGACCATCAACGTGGCGCAGCTGCCTACCGTCCAGATCTCAGGTCCTCATGCCGCCTGCCAAGGTGACACACTGCTCATGACCGCTCATGGTGGAAATACCTATCTCTGGAACAATGGCACTACCACCAATACGAATGCTGTAACCACTTCCGGCACCTATTCGGTGACGGCCACCGACATGAACGGCTGTCAGGGCACCGCCACCCATGATGTGCAGATCAGCGCCATGCCGACGGCCCATATCACCGGCAACCTCAATATCTGTCAGGGCCAGAGCACCACGCTGAGCGCTCCTGCCGGATATAGTTACCTTTGGTCTGACAACAGCATGACGCAGTCTATCACCGTGAATGCTCCGGGCACCTACAAGGTCACCGTCAGCAATGCCACGGGTTGTATGGCAGAAGACTCTGTCACCGTGGTCGTACGCGAGCTGCCTACGCTCACCTTCGGCGTGCGTCATGACATCTGCCAAGGACAGAGCTATACTTATACTTTGCCGCAACTCCCCAATATCACCTATAACTGGTCGAACGGTTCCTCCGGCAACCAGCTCACCGTGGATTCCGCGGGCGTCTATACGGTGACGGCCACCAATGAGTACGGCTGTTCCACGAGTGCCAGCGACATGCTGGTGGTGCATCCGCTGCCCACCCCGGTCATCACGGGTAACACCTCCATCTGCCGTGGAGAGGTCTCCATCCTAAGCGCTTCCGGTGGTGCCACCTATGCGTGGTCCAACGGCTCCACCTCCCAGGATATTGCCATGTACCCGACGAACACGTCCACTTATTCGGTGACCGCAACCTCTGTATATGGCTGTAGTGCCTCCACCTCCACGACCGTGATAGTGAAGGTGCTTCCTTCCATCAATTTCAGCGGCAACAGCTTCTTCTGTGAAGGTCAGAATACTACCATCATGGCTACGGGTGGTATCAACTATATGTGGTCAACGGGTTCTACCAGCAACTCTATTATCATCACCAATCCTGGCACCTACTTTGTGACAGCCACCAACTCGTTGGGCTGCTCCCGTTCGGATTCTTTGGTCGTGACGCAGTTGCCGTTGCCGACCATCTCCATCACGGGGGATGCCAGCATCTGCCAAGGCGAGACGGTGACGTTGACCGCCACCGGTGCCAGCCAGTATCTCTGGAACACCCAGGATGTGGGCGCTGTGGTCTCCATGACTCCGCAAACCACGACCGTCTACACTGTGACGGCCACCAATGCGCAAGGCTGTACCAACACTGCCTCCCGTACTGTCGCGGTCCAAGCCCTGCCGAATGTACAGATCTCCGGAACCCTGACCCTCTGCCAGGGCCAAAGCACCACGCTGACCGCAACGGGTGGCTTCACCTACCTCTGGAATAACGGCAGCACCTCCAACAGCATCCAAGCGACGGAGGACGGTAACTACACAGTGGTCGCTACCGCCGCCAACGGATGCTCGAACTCCCAGACAGTGACCTTGACCGTGCATCCTGTACCGGTCATGTCTATCACGGGCAACACCACCCTCTGTGCCAACGAGACGGAGACGCTGACCGCCAGCGGCGCGGTCTCCTATCTCTGGAATGACGGCTCCACGACCGACCATATCACCATCCAGACGGGTGGCCTGTACAGCGTCACCGGCACCAACGACTTCGGCTGCTCCTCTAATGTGAGCACGACCGTCGCGTCACTGGCCGTGCCGTACGTCTCCATCGTGGGCCAGGCTGACTACTGCGAGGGCTCTTCCACCACCCTCTATGCTTCCAGCACCGCGACCCAATATCTGTGGAGTACGGGCGCAACCACCCAGTCTATCGTGGTCAATGACACGCAGAATCAGGTCTACTCCTTGACCGTCACCGCCGACAACGGCTGCCAGAATAGCGAAAGCCTCCAGGTGAATGTACATGAAACCTATCAGGTCAATCTTACCGATGAGGTCTGCCAAGGACAAGCCTATACCAACCATGGCTTCAACCTTCCGGAACAGACCGTGGCGGGAGACTTCGTGCACACTATGCATCTCCAGAGCCAGTTCGGTTGCGACAGTGTCGTCACGCTGCTGCTGACCGTGAAGCCGCTTCCTTCTATTGTGGGCGACATCTCCGGTAATCCGTATATCATCAGCTATGGCTCTTATATGTACTCGGTCACTGCCAATGATGTGACACGTTACGAGTGGCGTGTCACCCATCCTCAGTGGGGACTCACCGACAATAACGTCAATACCGCCTTCCTGCAGATCAACACCAATGGCACGGGCATGCTGACGGCTCGCGTGATCAACAATTGCGGCTACACCGAGAAGTCTATCACCATCACCTGTGGCGTGAGTGTGGAAGAGTACACCAACGACTCTCAAATCCTCATCTATCCTAACCCGGTGCAGGATGTGCTGACTGTCCATACGGCTGAAGCAACCACCGAGGTGGCTTACGTGACCCTCGTCGATCAACTCGGCCGTACCCTCCAGATGGTGGAGACCAGCGGCGATGACGTGACCTTCTCCTGTGGCCACTATGCCGCCGGCATCTATTATGTGCGTTGCCAAGATAAGGATCATAACACCATCGATGTGCGTAAAATCATCATCAAAAAATAAAAAACGAATATCCAATCCTTCTAACTCATAACGAATCACAGACAATGGAATACAATTTTCAGGAAATCGAAGCCAAATGGCAAAAAATATGGAGAGATTCGAAGGTCTATAAAACCGAGATAGACCCTCAGAAGCCCAAGTACTATGTCCTTGACATGTTCCCGTATCCGTCTGGCGCCGGCTTGCATGTGGGACACCCGTTGGGCTATATCGCCTCCGACATCTACAGCAGATACAAACGCCAGAAGGGCTTTAATGTGCTGCACCCGATGGGCTACGACGCTTTTGGCCTGCCCGCCGAGCAGTATGCCATCCAGACGGGGCAACAGCCTGCCGTGACTACAGAGCAGAATGTGAAGCGTTATCGCGAGCAGCTGGACAAGATCGGTTTCGCTTTCGACTGGGACCGTGAATTCCGTACCTGTGATCCCGATTATTACAAGTGGACCCAGTGGACCTTCATCCAGATCTTCAACTCCTACTATTGTCGCAAGTGCGACAAGGCCCGTCCTATCGCGGAGCTCATCGAGGCATTTGCCAAGTCGGGCACCGAGGGTCTGGACGTGGCGCAGACGGAGCCGATGGACTTCACTGCCGAGGAATGGAATGCCGCCTCCGAGAAAGAGCAACAGGAG
The DNA here is from genome assembly GCA_017649855.1 of Bacteroidales bacterium. Taxonomy (GTDB): domain Bacteria; phylum Bacteroidota; class Bacteroidia; order Bacteroidales; family WCHB1-69; genus F23-D06. The sequence goes on along the minus strand of JAGCGA010000007.1, from coordinate 16,606 downwards.
ATCCTGATGAACTACCGGCTGGCCTATCTGGCTGACACGTGGGTCAACTGGTGCCCGAAGCTGGGCACGGTGCTCGCCAATGATGAGGTGGTGAACGGCCTCTCCGTCCGCGGCGGTTTCCCTGTGGAGCGCAAGCTGATGAAGCAGTGGATCCTGCGCGTCTCAGCCTATGCGGAGCGCTTGCTGGAAGGCTTGGATAGGGTAGAGTGGACCGACTCCCTGAAGGAGATCCAGCGCAACTGGATCGGCCGGAGCGAAGGCGCCGCCGTCTGGTTCCCCTTGGCCAAACAGGAAGTGCCGGATTGGAAGAATATCTACATGGGCCAATACGACGGTCTTCACAACGAGACCGCCTTTGAGATCTTCACCACCCGTCCTGACACCATTTACGGTGTTACCTTCATGGTGCTCTGCCCCGAACATGAGATGATCGACGCTATCACCACCCCGGAGCACAAGGCAGAGGTGGAAGCCTACGTCACCTGGGCCAAAAACCGTTCCGAGCGGGAACGCCAGGCCGAGGTCAAGAAGGTGAGCGGTGTCTTCACCGGCGCCTTCGCCGTGAACCCCATCACCGATGAGCAGATCCCCATCTGGGTCAGCGACTATGTCCTCTCCGACTATGGCACCGGCGCCATCATGGCGGTGCCCGCGCACGACAGCCGCGACTTCGCCTTCGCCCGCCACTTCAACCTGCCTGTCCGTCAGGTGGTCGCCCCATCTCTGGAGGAGGTCAGCGATCCTGACACTTGGAAGGAGTCTTTGGACAGCAAGACCGGTGTCTGCGTCAACTCCGGCTTCATCACCGGCATGACGGTCAAGGAGGGTGGCAAGGCGATGATTGAGCGGATCAAGACGTTGGGTGTCGGCTATGGCACGGTCAACTACCGTTTGCGCGATGCCATCTTCAGCCGCCAGCGCTACTGGGGCGAGCCGTTCCCCATCTACTATAAAGACGGGATGCCCTATGCCATCCCCGAAGCGGAACTGCCCGTGACCCTGCCCTATGTGGATGAGTTCAAGCCCACCGAGACGGGTGAGCCTCCGTTGGCCCGCGCCCAGAACTGGACCTATAAGGGCTTCCCGATGGAGTATAACACGATGCCCGGTTTCGCTGGCTCCTCGGGTTACTATCTCCGCTATATGGATCCCCATAACTCGGAACAATACTTCTCCAAAGAGGCGAACGACTATTGGCAGAATGTGGACCTCTATGTCGGCGGCGCCGAACATGCCACCGGCCACCTCATCTACTCCCGCTTCTGGAACAAGTTCCTCTTCGACATGGGCCTTTGCTGCAAGGATGAACCCTTCCAGAAACTGATCAACCAAGGCATGATCCAAGGCCGCTCCAACTTCGTCTATCGCGTCGTCGGCACCAATCAATACGTCTCCCTCGGGCTGAAAGACCAATATGAGACTACCCCGATACACGTCGATGTCAATATCGTCCATAATGATGTGCTCGACCTGGAGGCTTTCAAACAGTGGATGCCTGAATTCGCCGATGCCGAGTTTATTCTCGAAGACGGCAAGTACATCTGCGGCTGGGAGGTCGAGAAGATGTCCAAGTCCAAATACAACGTCCAGAATCCCGATGACCTCGTGGAGAAATACGGCGCCGACACCCTGCGTATGTATGAGATGTTCCTCGGCCCTGTGGAGATGTCCAAGCCGTGGGATACCAATGGCATCGAGGGTGTTTTCCGTTTCGTCAAGAAGTTCTGGCGTCTCTACCACAATGCTGAGGGCGAATGGATCGTCAGCGATGAGGAACCCACCCGCGCGGAGTTCAAGACCTTGCACAAGACCATCAAGAAGATCGAGGATGATAATGAGAAGTTCTCCTTTAACACGGCCGTGAGCGCTTTCATGATCTGTGCCAACGAGCTGGCCGAGGCTAAGTGCAATAAACGGAAGATCTTGGAGCCGCTCTGCGTGCTCATCTCCGCTTATGCACCTCACGTGGCCGAAGAGCTGTGGGCTGAACTGGGTCACACCGACTCGGTGGTGAATGCATCCTTCCCTGTCTATGATGATTCCTATATGCAGGAGAACGACTTCACCTATCCCGTATCCTTCAACGGCAAGATGCGCCTCAAGATGACCTTCCCGGTGACCTACGGTCTCCCGGAGATAGAGCCGATCCTGATGGCCGATGCCGGCGTCCAGAAATGGCTCGATGGCAAAACGCCTAAGAAAATCATCGTCGTTCCGAAGCGAATCATCAATATCGTGCTGTAAGTCATGGCGGAGATCCAGACTATGAAACAGAAAGACTTTGTGCTGAATCTCTGCATTCTCTTATTTCTCAACCTGTTAGTAAAGCCTATCTGGCTCCTCGGTGTCGAGGTCGGTGTGCAGAACCAGGTGGGGGCGGCAGAGTATGGCCTTTTCTTCTCGATCTACAACTTCTCCTACATCTTTTATATGCTGCTGGATATGGGCATCTGCAGCTATAATAACCGGAGTGTGGCGCGAGACAACCGGCTGCTGGACAGCTACTTGTCGTCTATCATCATGTTGCGGCTGGTCTTGTGTCTCTTCTATTTTGTGGTGATTTACGCCATCGCGCTGGTGATTGGCTACCGCGGCGTCCAGCTGAGACTCCTCTTCTGGATAGGGCTTAACCAGTTCCTCAACGCCACGATGCTCTATCTGCGCTCCAACGTGTCAGCTCTGATGATGTTCAAGACCGACAGCCTGCTCTCGGTCCTCGACCGGGTGCTGGCCATCCTCTTTTGCAGTATGCTGCTTTGGGGGCACGTCACCGAGCGGCCTTTCCAGATAGAATGGTTCGTGTACAGCCAGACCGCAGCCTATCTCATCGCCATTGCGGTGGCGTTGGCTGTCGTGCTGCGCAAGACCTCCCTGCGCAAGTTCTCGTGGGACAAGGCCTTGTGTCTTAATATCTTGAAGAAAAGTCTGCCCTTTGCCCTGATGAGCCTTCTGATGGTGTGCTATTACAGGATAGACTCTGTGATGCTGGAGCGTCTTCTTCCAACGGAAATCGCCACCACCCAAGCCGGTATCTATGCGTCTGCCTTCCGTCTTCTCGATGCTTTGCTGATTGTCGCCTATCTCTTCTCCGTCATCTTGCTTCCGCTCTTTTCCAGGATGTTGAAAGAAAAGGAGAATATCCAGCCCATCGTACGCACCTCCTTTGCTTTGCTCTTTCTCTATTCCGTGACGATGGTGGTGATGCTGCTTTGCTACAGGACTCCCGTCATGCAGTTTCTATATAAAGAACATGTAGCGGAAAGTGTCAGTGTCTTTTCGGTTCTGGTATGCGGGCTGATTCCCTATTCGTTTACCTATCTCTTCGGCACGCTGCTGACTGCGAACGGCAGCATCCGGACCATGAACATCATCTCTGCTGTCGGTATTGGCGTGAACCTGATCATCAATCTGGTGATGATCCCACGCTATCAGGCCGTGGGCGCCGCCATCACCAGCCTCTGCACGCTGTCGGTCGTTTCCCTGTTGCAGTGGTTCGTCGCGATGCGCGAACTCCAGGTGCCCCTCAGGACGCTGCCGTGGATTCCAGCCCTTCTGTTCACCGCTTTGCTGGTGCCGCTGGCCCTCCTCTCCACCCGCTGGCTGCCCGGCAACCTGTTGCTGTCGCTGTCCATCGTGCTGGTCATGGCCTTCCTGCTGGCCCTCGCCACCCGTCTGCTCCGTTTCTCAGACGCCAAACAACTGATATAGAGCGAACTGCTGCATCGCCGCAAAAGGGGAGACCTGTGCCATCATCCATATAATCATCCTTATTTATGGCTATCTTGCATCAATGTGTATTTTTTACACAGAACGTATTGATTTTTTTACTATTTTTGCGACTTTTGAAGAATATCCTATATTGTTCTCTAATTTATTGATAAGTAGTTTTTTATAAAACATAGTAAGATGATGTTGAAAACACAGGAATGTCGAAAATTGCGAAATGGCATGGGAAGATGCTGGTTGGTTTCCGTGATGTTGTGGGGAATCCTCTGTGTGATCCCCGTCCGTTCGTGTGCCCAAAGTCAGGACTCAGTGCATGTAAATCTTCAGAAAGCGATAGAGATAGCTTTGTCGGAGACCCCGACGATGCGCATCGCTGACCGCGATATTCAGATCAAGCAGCAGTACAAGAAGGAGCAGATTGCCTCTCTCTTCCCGGATGTCTCCATTGCTGCCAACTATAACCGAACGTTGCTGAAGCAGCAGATGTCGATGGATATGGGTGGCCAGACCATGAACATCAAGGTGGGCCGTGACAACACCTATTCCGTTGGTGCCAACCTTTCGCTTCCTCTGATTGCTCCGGCCATCTGGTCGAATCTGAAGCTCAGCTCCATGGACATCGAGCTGGCGCAGGAAGCGGCCCGTTCCTCCAAGTTGGAACTCGTCAACCAGGTGAAACAGGCCTATTACATCTATCTGCTGGCCAAGCAGTCATTGGCGGTGCTTGAGAAGAGCTATGCCAACCTGGAGGCCAGCAATCAGTTGGTGACCAGCTCCTACAACCAGGGTATGGTCTCCGAATTTGAGAAACTGCGTTCCGATGTGGCCTTGCAGAACCAGCGTCCGGCAGTGAGCTCCGCCGCCAAGAGCGTGCGCCTCGCCGATATGCGCCTCAAAGTCCTGCTCGGGATGAACCTGGATGAGCCGGTCATCTTCGATGGCGACCTGTCGGATTACGAGCAGAGTGTGCTCTCGGCCACGATGCCCAGCGCCCAGGACATCCAGCTTGCCCAGAACTCCGCCTTGCGCCAGTTGGATCTCGGCATCCAGGAGCTGGAACAGTCCAAGAAGATCATCACCGGGGCCACGCTGCCCATGTTAGCCCTGGCGGGCGCGTTCCAGTACTCCGGCATGGGCGACGACGGGCAGCAGTTCAACAACTACCCCTATTCGTATGTAGCCCTCTCCCTGCAGGTACCCATCATCTCTTGGGTAGCTACCTCCTATAAGCTGAAACAGTCAGATCTCAATATCGAGAATATGCGCGACCAGCGTTTGGATGCCGAACGTAACCTCCGCGTTGGCGTGCAGAGCTATCTCAACGATATGCAACAGGCTATAGAGGACATTGCCGCTGACCGGGAGACGATGCTCCAAGCCCAGAAAGCCTACGATATCGCCAAGAAACAGTATGAAGTTGGCATGAACACATGGCTCGACCTCAATACTGCCGAGCTTACCCTTACCAGCACGCAGCTTACATACTGCCAGGCTATCTTCAACTACCTCACCGCGAAGGCGAATCTGGACGCGACACTGGGGGTGGAACAGTGATGAGGCGATGAATAATATTTGAACATAATTCCTTAAACAGCCTCGAAGAGGCAAAACGCACGAAGTGCAAATAACCCCGCATAAGCGAAGCGCAATGTGGGGAAACAAGTAAAGAAAAAAATATCTATAATATGAAAAGAAACATAACCATTTTATTGGCAATCACCCTGTTGGTTGCAGGCGGTTGCAAGAAAAAGGAAGCCGCCGTCACCGCCGGCGGACAGAAGATGACCATCCGCACGCAGGAAGTGCATATGGAGGATGTCGAACAGACTTATGAATATACGGCCATCGTGGAGGCCAACGCGGTGAACAACATCGCTCCCCTGACGGGTGGCCGTATCGACAAGATCTATGTGGAGGTCGGCGACCGCGTGGCCAAAGGCAAGGTCCTCGTGCAGATGAACGAGAATAGCCTCAAACAGTCCAAGTCGCAACTTGACAACCTCAAGGCAAGCTTCCAGCGTATTGACGAACTCTACAAGGTGGGCGGATGCTCCAAGTCGGACTGGGACGCCATGAAGACCCAGCTGGATGTGGCCCAGACCACCTACGACAACCTGCTGGAGAACACCCGTCTCATCAGCCCCATATCCGGCGTGGTGACGCAGCGTAACTACGACAGTGGCGACCTCTTCGGCGGCCTGCCCGTGGTGCAGGTGCAGCAGATCACTCCCGTGAAGATGAACATCAACATCTCTGAGACCTTGTTCAAGCAGGTGAAGGTGGGCACCCCCGTGACCATCAAGGTGGATGCTTACGGTGAAGAGGAGTTCAAGGGCAGGATCAGCTTGATCTATCCGACCATGGACGGTGCCACACACACCTTCCCCGTGGAGGTGCAGCTGGCCAATGGCGACAGTCGCGTGCGCCCGGGTATGTACGCCCGCGTGACCATCAACTTCGGCACACAGAAGCATGTGGTGGTGCCCGACGAGGCTATCTTCCGTCAGCAAGGCTCCGGCAACCGCTACGTCTATGTGTACAAGGACGGCAAGGTCTCCTTCAACCAGGTGGAGATCGGCCGCCATCTCGGCAAGTCCTACGAGCTGCTCTCCGGCAACGTCCAGGACGGCGACCTCGTGGCCACCACCGGTCTGGCACGTCTGAAAGACGGTCTGGAGGTGAATGTGGAGAAATAACCATTAGCCATTAGCTGTTGGCCATTAGCCTATATGACCAATAGCAAATATCTTAGTTAATAGTCATTTAAAGATAATATTTTGAAATCAAAGCTAACAGCCAACAGCCAACGGCCAATAGCCAATAGCCAACAGCAAGAAATATGAGTTTATACCAGAAATCGGTCGCAAGACCCATTATGACAGGGTTGATCTACATTGCCGTCATCATCATCGGCATCTTCTCCCTGACCAAGCTGCCCGTGGACCTCTTCCCCCACATGGACAGCAACACCATCATGGTGCTCACCGTCTATGGCGGCGCCAGCGCGGAAGATATCGAGGACAACGTGTCCAAGCCGATTGAGAACGTGCTCAACACCCTGAGCGATCTTAAGCACATCACCTCCAACTCCAAGGAGAACTACTCCATCGTCTATCTGGAGTTTGAGTATGGAGTGGATATCGAACAGAAAACCAACGACGTGCGCGACAAGTTGGACATGGTGAAGTCGGCCCTGCCCGACGGCGCCAACCAGCCCTACCTGTTCAAGTTCAGTGCCGACGACATGCCGATTATGATGCTGTCGGTGCAGTCGGGACAGAGCACGCAGGCCTTGTACAAGATCCTGGACGACAAGGTCTCCTCCCCGCTGTCACGTGTCAGCGGCGTGGGTGCAGTCTCCATTGCCGGTGCTCCACAGCGCGAGATCCAGGTCTATTGCGACCCCTACAAGCTGGAGAGCTATAACCTCACCATCGAGACCATCGCCCAGGTGCTGGGTGCAGAGAACCGTAACGTCTCCCTCGGTATCATGGATGTGGGCTCCAAGACCTACTCCATGCGTGTGGACGGCGAGTTCAACAGCGCCGACGAGATGGAGAATGTGGTGGTCGGCAGCTATGCCAACAAGAACGTCTACCTGAAGGATGTGGCTGTCGTGAAGGATACCCTCCAAGAACGTATGCAGGAGTCCTACACCGACGGTGAACGCGGTGCTATGGTCATCATCCAAAAGCAGACCGGTGCCAATACGGTGCAGATCTGTAAGAAGGTCCTGAAGGAGCTGCCCGAGATACAGCATTCCCTGCCCGCCGACGTGAAGTTGAACGTCCTGGTGGATAACTCCGACAACATCACCAATACCATCGACAGCTTGGAAGAGACCATCTTGATTATCTTGCTGTTGGTGGTCGTTGTGGTGCTCTTCTTCCTCGGCAGATGGCGTGCCACCGTCATCATCGCCATTGTGGTGCCCGTCTCCTTGATTGCCGCCTTTATCTACCTGTTGGCTACGGGCAATACCCTCAACATCATCTCCTTGTCTTCTATCTCCATCGCCATCGGTCTGGTGGTCGATGACTCTATTGTGGTGTTGGAAAACATCACCACGCATATCGAACGCGGATCCAAACCCAAAGCGGCGGCTGTGTTCGCCACCAGTGAGGTGTCACTCTCCATCATCGCATCCACCTTGGTGATCATCGCCGTATTCTTGCCGTTGACCTTCCTTACCGGTATGGCTGGTGTGCTCTTCAAGCAGTTGGGCTGGATTGTCACCATTGTGATTGCCGTCTCCCTGGCGGCCGCTATGACACTGACCCCGATGCTCTGCTCTCTCCTGTTGAAGAAGAATCCCAAGAAGAGCAAATGGTTCGCCGCTGTTTACGGTCCTATTGAGAAATTCCTCATCCGTTTGGACGAAGGCTATGCCAAGCTGCTCCGCTGGTGTGTCAACCATCGCAAAACGGTCGTGGGTCTCGCCTCCGTCATCTTCCTGGCCAGCCTCTCGCTGCTGTTGGTCATCCCCACCGAGTTCTTCCCGACGCAGGATAACGCCCGTCTGAGCGTCACTGTGAAGCTGCCGCAGGGTACGCGCGTGGAGACCACCAAAGCGTTGGGAGACCAGATCGTGAACGAGATCAGGGAGAAGTATCCGAATGAGATCAAGACCATCAACTACTCCGTGGGTATGCCCGACGAGGACAACACCTTCAGCTTGATGCGTGAAAACGGTACCCACCTGCTCTCCTTCAACATCCGTTTGGTGAAGAAGACCGAGCGTGACAAGTTCATCTCCGAGATTTCCGACGGTATCCGTGAACTGTTGCGCCAACATATCGAGATTGTCTCCTCCACGGTCAGCACGGGCCAAGGCAATATGGGTGGACAATCGGTTGTCGATATCGAATTGTACTGTTATGATTTCAATACCACCGACCAGTTCGCCGCCGACCTCGCTGCGCGTATGCGGCAGGTGGAGGGCTGCTCCGAGGTGGTGATCAGCCGTGACGAATACACCCCCGAGCTGGAGGTGGTGTTCGACCGCCAGAAGCTGGCCGAGAACGGACTCAACTCTACGACGGCGGCCAGCTACGTGCGCAACCGCTTTAACGGCTACACGGCGTCACAGTTCCGCGAGGACGGTGACGAGTACAACATCCGAGTGCGTTACGCGCCCGAGTTCCGCAATGACATCCACGCCATCGAGAACATCTTGATGTATAACAATATGGGCAAAGGCATCCGCGTGGGTGATGTGGCCACGGTGGAGGAGACCTTCACCCCGCCGACCATCGTCCGTAAGGACCGTGAGCGTATGGTCAAAGTATCCTGTGTGGTGGCCAAGGGCGCTGCATTGAGTGAACTGGTGGCTTCGGCGCAAAACGAACTCGACCAGATGGACATCCCCGCCACGTTGGATTACAAGATCGGCGGTACGTGGGAAGACCAGCAAGACGCCTTCGGCGACATGTTCATGCTGATGGCCCTGATCGTCATCCTCGTCTATGTGGTGATGGCTGCCCAGTTCGAGTCGTTCACCTACCCGTTCGTCATCATGCTCTCCATCTTCTTCGCCCTCACCGGTGTGTTGATCGGCTTGGCCGTCACCCGCACCGCCTTGGGTATCATGGCGTTGATCGGATTGATGATGTTGATTGGTATTGTGGTGAAGAATGGTATCGTGCTCATCGACTACACCAGCCTCTGCGTGGAGCGCGGCATGACCATCAAGGACGCGGTCGTCGCCGGCGGCCGTTCCCGTCTGCGCCCGATCTTGATGACTACCTTGACCACGGTGCTCGGTATGATCCCGTTGGCTGTTGACAAGGGCGAAGGCGCCGAGATGTGGAACTCCATGGGTATGGTCGTGGCCTGGGGTCTGACCTTCTCCACCATGGTGACGCTGATCCTCATCCCGATCATCTACAGTAAGTTCGCCGAGTGGAACGCGAAGGGCGCCGCCCGCCGTCGCGAACGCCGCGAACGGAATAGAGCCTTGGGTGTTAATGAAGTATAGTGAACAGTGAATGGTGGTCAGTGAACAGAAAACAGATCACTGTTCACTGATCACAGATCACTGATAATCAATTCAACAAATCAACAATTCAACATTTCAACACACAATGAAAGCAGTCTTCATATCGCTATATCAAGCCTTCTATGACGAGGTAATGGAAATCTTGGACAAGAACGAGATCCGCGGGTTCACCTTCTGGAACGAGGTGCAGGGTAGGGGATCAGATGACGGGGAACCTCATTATGGGACCCATGCCTGGCCGACCCTGAACTCCGCTGTGCTGGCCTTCGTGGATGACGAAAAGGTGCGTCCGCTGCTCCATGATATCCACGAGCTGGACATATCCGCCGAACAGCAAGGTCTTCGTGCTTTCGTGCTCAACGCCGAGGAGGTGACCGATAAGGACCTGTAGAGACGTTCCATGGAACGTCTCTACAATCCCGTTCCTTTTGCCACTATTCCTGCCACAATCCTTGGGTGTCCAAAACAACCCATTCCCCGTTTTGTTTTTCCATGATCGTCTGAAAACCTGCATATAGTCCACTATAGACCACCACCGCACGCTGCAGGTGGGAGTCCAGGACGATTTCATGAACATAGGGGCCTGGCAAATAACGCCAATTTGCGTCTTTATGGTATTCAAGAACAGGTATCATCCTGTTGAGAAAAGCCACCTTGCGTCTGCGCCACTTCACGTCGTAGGAGGAAGGAGGCTCATGCCGATATGTCTCTTGCTCACCCACGAATGAACGTAGCAGATCTCCGTAACCTTTTGTCAAATACAACACCTCTTTGTTGTCATAGCGTAGCGCAGGGCGGAAATCTATGGCGGAGTCCACTGTTATAGAAGGCACTTGCAGGAAGCGATCAATGCTTTTTGTGTGTCTTGGGAAATAACTGTCATCACTTCGTATCCGATCCACCATCATTTCCCAATGTTCCTCTGGAAAGTATCGCCGGATTTGTTCGACAAGGAAAGAATCGCACTCTTGTGGTGTATAGGGAATGGTCTCTTCCACACAAACTTTTTGCAAGGTGCCCTGCACGACCACAAAAGGTTGGTCTTGATATACAGAGGCTATTCTCTCGTCTTTAAGATTCTCTGAAAATGTAGTGGCATAAAAGGAACGATAAACCTCATAAGCCTCCCGTATCGTGTCGTTTGTCACAGCAGTTTCGTTGGGCGGAAACTCTTTGGCCCAATTCTCGAAAAATAGACACGAAAGCGAATCAGAACGCTCCCTGTATGCCGCCCATAACAAATCCTTTTGCCCTGGTTCTTGGGGAAAAACACTACATGGGAGCATCGCGATTGCCATCACCCAAATGCAGAGCAATTTCCAAGGGTTTGAAAAGACTATTCTCCGCCTCATGTTTTACGACATTTTAACTTGGCAAACATACATTTTTTCCGATACATAATCCCCAAATCTTTCTAACAATTGATTGGTGATAAAAAAAATATTTTCGTTTCAAATAAATTGTATATTTGCAGCCTCGAATATAATGTAATAACAATAAATAGTATGAAACACTTATCTTCACTTTTCGGAACGTTAGTGGCAGTGCTTTTAATCTGCTGCTATTCTGTTAGTTACGCCCAATGCGATGGGGATATGAGATTCCTCTATGGCGATAGGAGCGGATGCCAGAAATATGGTATCGCCCTGGTGAAAGCTGATTCAAATGGGCAACATGTGACCCCGACAGCTGCACTTTCGCTGCCTCATTTCAAGGGCGGCAACAAGGCAATGTGTCGTTATATCAAAAAAACGATGGTGTACCCGGTCAACATGAAAAACCAGAAGATCTCCGGTACCACCGTCGTCCAAGCTTTGGTGAAAGCCGACAGCACCTTGGATGATATCCATGTGGTGAGCACTTCCGGCTATCAGGAGCTCGATGATGAAGCTTTGCGCATTGTGAAGTCTTTCCCCAAGATTGTGCCTGCTACCCAGAGCTGCGAGCCGATCGACTTCATCGTCCAAATCCCGGTTGTCTTCTCCATCGAAGAAGAAGAGGCTAAAGAGAAACTCGCCGAGAAAGAGAAACTCGTCCGCAATATTGGACCGATCACCCTCTATTTCGAGAATGACCGTCCCGATCCTCGTACAACGAAGGACGTTACCTCTACCACTTATAAAGAGTTGTATGATGCCTACATGGGCAAGAAGAATGAATATGTCACCTCTTCTGGCCGCGATCTCTCCGGCGCTGCAAAGACCGATGCTGAAAACCTGATGACCTCCTTCTTCAAGGATTCTATTGAGACGGGCTATGATCGTCTGAATACCTTCTGCGATGCCATCATTGATCTGCTGGAAGACGGTCAGTCTGTTTCCTTCACCATCTCTGGTTTTGCCAGCCCGCTGAGCAACAGCACCTACAACCAACACCTCTCCTCCCGTCGTATCGAGAGCGTGATGAACTACATGATGCAGGTAAGAGGCGGTGCCCTCGCTCCTTATATCAATGGTTCTAAACCGGGTCTCACCATCTACAAGAACCCGTCTGGCGAGGTTAAACGTACTGAGACTACTACCGCTGAGAGTGTGACGGTGTATGGCCTCCAAGCCGCCAAAGACAGAAAGATTGTCGTTCACAATGTCAACGTGTACTAATCGATACACATCCTATCAAAGGGCTTCCTAAAACGAAGCCCTTTTTTTATTTTGGATGCCATCCAAAAAAAATCATCGGCCCCGTAAAAATTGATGGTCGACCGTGACAATGCCGTCAGATTTTTTTTATTTTTGTGCCTTCAAAAAAAACAGGTGCCTGAGCCTGTGAGGATATCTTGAAAAATCTTTTAATACATTAAATATATGCAATCCATCAACCCCCAGAAGAATTACGAGGACAGCAAGGCCGCCATCGGCTATGTTGACCGCAAAGAGGCCACCCAGGCCGACTACGACCGTATCGGGTTCATGTCGGGGCTGGAAGTACACCAGCAGCTGGCCACCAAGGAGAAACTGTTCTGCCGTTGTCCGGCGGGCATCTTCCAGAAACCTGATGAGTATGACGCGGAATTGCTGCGCCACATGCGTCCGACGCTCTCCGAGATGGGCGAGTATGACGGCACCGCGCTCATGGAGTTCAAGACCCGCAAGAACATCATCTACCGTATTGCACACCGTACAGCGTGTACCTATGAGGTCGATGATACGCCGCCATTCCCCATCAACCCGGAAGCACTGCAGTATGCCCTTGAGATCACCCTTGCTTCCAAACTGAAGGTCGTGGGTGAAGTGCATATCACTCGTAAACAGTACCTCGACGGCTCCATCCCGACGGGCTTCCAACGTACGGCCATCCTCGGTATCGATGGCGAGATTCCCTTGCGCCATAAGAAGGTGCGCCTCATCCAGCTCAGCGTGGAGGAAGACGCCTGCCGCGAGGTCTCCGATATCGGCCATACGCGTATCTATCGTACCGACCGTCTGGGCATGCCTCTGATTGAGACCGTGACCTATCCTGACATGGTGAATCCTGATGAAGTCGAAGAGGCCGGCAACGTGATCCGCTTCTTGAACCGTAGCACCGGTCGTGTGCGCACGGGCATCGGCGCAGGTCGTCAGGATGTGAACGTGAGCTGCAAGGGCGGTACTCGTATTGAGGTCAAGGGTGTGGCCCACACCAAATGGATCCCGGAAGTCACCCACGTGGAGTGCTTCCGCCAGTGGGCATTGCTCGCTATCCGTGAGCAACTCAAGTCCCGCATCAGCAAAGAGAATTGGAAAATGAACTATATAGAACTCAACCCCAAGGAGTTCCACTTCTACTTCGACCCCATCACCGATGCCATCAAAAGCGGTGCAAAGGTCTATGCCGTTAATCTGCCGCAGTTCGCTGGCCTGCTGTCGCACTTCACGCAGCCTGGCCATCCCTTCTACTGCGAGTTCGCAGAGCGGCTGAAGGTCATCGCCTGTCTGGAGCGCCCGAACATGGCTACCAGCGAGGATCTGGAAGACGTGGTGAGTCGCAGTGTGTTCGAGAAAGCCGCAAAGGCACTGAACGCCGGTGACAACGACGCGCAGATCATCTTCTGGGCGACTGACGACGACGTGAAGACCGCCCTGGAGACCATTGAGGAACGTGCCCTGATGGCCTTCGACGGCGTGCCGCAAGAGACCCGTAAGGCGCTGCCCGACGGCACCACCATCTTCGAGCGTGTGCTGCCCGGCGCCGATCGTATGTATCCCGACACCGACTCCGCACCTATCCCCCTCACCAACGACTATATCGAGAGCCTGAAGAAAAACATCCCCGAGTCCATCGCCGACCGCTACGCACAGCTCGACCAGTGGGGTGTACCTAGCGACTGCTACAAATACATCCTCACCTACAACTACTTCCCGCTCATCAAGCGCATTGCCGATGAACTCGGCGTCTGCCCGAAATACCTCGGCACCTTCTTCGGCCACCGACTCAAACACCTGCACGGCCAGTACGGCAATATCCCGTTCTGCACCTGCAAGATCTACGAGCTATTCGACTTCTTGAAAAAAGAGAGTCTCGACAAATCCATCGCTCCCGACCTGCTGAAGCTCATGTTCGAGTATCCGACTGCCGACTTCGCGGAAATGCTGAAGTCTACCGGCTACCGAAAGATGACCAAGCAGGAGATTGAGGAGAGCATGGGTATCATGGCCGAGGTCTTCCAGCCGCGCCGCAAACGCACCACCGACGAGGACAAACGCAATTACCTCCTCGGTTGCGCCCGCGAACATGCCGTCGGCAACGCTGCTTTCAACGAATTAGCAACCAAGTAATTTACTGATCACTGTTCACTGATCACTAATCACTGTAATTATGGAAAATAACGACAAAGTAACATTCCAAGGATATAAAGGCAGAGCATTGGAAATGCTCAAAAAATATGATGTTCATGTTTGGGACAAGGCCGAGGTCGAGACCACCCGCGGACACTTCTCCGGCAAGATCTTGCCTCGCGCTGAGAATACCGACGACATCCACATCGTCATGAAGGTGGCCACTGGCTACAACATCGGTATCGATATTGAGACCGTCACGGACATGAAGGGCGAGCGCGACCCGCAGCCCGTCTTCAAGATTCCGGAGAAGGAGTTCCCCTACACGCCCGGTCTGCCGCACGTGAAGCTGCTCGGTACCGGAGGCACTATTGCCTCTCGTCTTGACTACCGTACGGGCGCTGTGATTCCTGCCTTCTCGCCCGGCGAGCTCTACGGCGCCGTGCCTGAGTTGGCCGACATCTGCAACCTGGAGACCGAGAAGGTCTTCGCCGTCTTCTCCGAGAATATGTCACCGAAGGAGTACATGGCCCTGGCCAACAAGATTGGTGACGAGATCAAGGCCGGCATCGAGGGTATTGTGATCGGTCACGGAACCGACACGCTGGCGCACACCGCCACCGCGTTGACCTACATGTGTCAGAACCTGCCCATGCCGGTCGTGTTGGTCGGTTCGCAGAGAAGCTCCGACCGCCCGAGCTCCGACGCGGCGCTGAACCTCATGCACGCCATGACGGCCGCCGGTCACGGCGACATCGCCGAGGTGATGGTCTGCATGTTCGGACCCACCAGCGATGACTACGGTTTCTTGCATCGCGGCACCCGCGTGCGCAAGATGCACAGCTCTTACCGTTCCACCTTCCGTACCATTGGCGACACGCCGCTGGCTACGGTGAATCGCAAGGACGGCGTGCAGCCTATCAAGGAGGTCTATAACCACCGCCGCCACGGCGATCAGCACCGCCAGGTCGAGGTCATCACCAACTACGAGGACTACAAGCGCAGCATTGCCCTGAATGACCCGAATGTCACCCGTATCGTGCCCACATTCGACGACAGAGTGGCCATCCTCTATTACTATCCGGGCATGAAGCCCGATGTGCTGGATGCCTTGATTGACAATGGCTATAAGGGCATCGTGTGGGATGGCACCGGCCTGGGTCACGTCAACAAGCACATGTTCGACGCCATCCAGCGGGCCACCGACGCGGGCGTGCACCAGTACATGAGCGTGCAGACCATCTGGGGCTACACCCACATGTTCGTCTATGACACCGGCCGCGACATGATGGCGCGTGGCATCATCCCCGCCGACAACATGCTGGCGGAGAGCTCCTACATCAAACTCGGCTGGGCGTTGGGATTGACCAAAGACAGCGGCCAGAAGCGTGAGGACGTGAAGAAGCTGATGCTCACCCCCATCAACGACGAAATCACCAAGCGCGAGCCCTACGACGGCTACCTCGTCTACCAAGGCGGCGTACCCGAAGTGGAGGAGTTCGTGAAGAAGGTGAGGAAGTAAAAGGTTGGCGAGATTTACGATATTTGGAATAGTAAAATTCCTGAAAGGAAATAGCAATGATATAGAAGTTGACTTGAAAAAGTGCTAAAGAGCTCTTTCCCTTTTGTCAATTAATAATAGAATGTGGGCGAATTTCTCTAATTCGCCCATACGTTATTTTCTCACAGCTATTAAACTCTCTTTCCACGCGCCCACGCGGGGCGCGACGTAAAGCTGCTGATGAGGCTGCTAAGGCTGCTGAGTTTCAATCCACGCGCCCACGCGGGGCGCGACGTCAGCCTGTCCTCGTCCATCTCCGCCACCACGGGTTTCAATCCACGCGCCCACGCGGGGCGCGACGAGCTGCGCAGGATAAAGGACAACTACGAAGCGGTTTCAATCCACGCGCCCACGCGGGGCGCGACCGCTTCCGCGAGATGATGGAGCGGGTCGAGTTTAAGTTTCAATCCACGCGCCCACGCGGGGCGCGACACCAAGCGCCGCATGCAGATCCTGCGGGCCTTGCAGTTTCAATCCACGCGCCCACGCGGGGCGCGACATGCGGTGGACGGGCCACAGCGACTGGTCTGCGATGTTTCAATCCACGCGCCCACGCGGGGCGCGACT
>JAGCGA010000006.1 GCA_017649855.1 Bacteroidales bacterium | reverse complement strand
GTGGTTTCTCTTGAACCTTGAACTATGACTTTGAACCTTGACATTGAACTCTAGCTATTGGCCGTTAGCCATTAGCCTTGAACTACTAATAACTATTATCTATTTCCTCCCTTAATCTCTCTTTGTGCCCTTTGTGCCTTTGTGGTTTCTCTTCAGCCTTTGTGGTTGACTTTGAACCCTATTCATTTCACCGCATCCACATTTCAACATTTTGTGTACCTTTGCGCGTTTTATCGTTTCGGTATCATTATTATCATGAACATAGAAAAGTATCATCAGATTCTGAGCCAATTACCCGACAGCACCCGACTGATTGCCGTCTCCAAAACCAAACCTGTGGAGGATATCCAAATGTTGTATGACGAAGGCCAGCGACTGTTCGGCGAGAACAAGGCCCAAGAAATGAAGGCCAAACACGAGGTGCTGCCCCAGGATATCCAATGGCACTTCATCGGTCATCTGCAGACCAACAAGATCAAATACATCGCCCCCTATGTGGCGATGATCCATAGCATTGACAGTGAATCTTTGTTGGTGGAAGTCAATAAGTTGGCAGCCAAAAACCAGCGCGTGATTCCCTGCCTGCTCCAATTCCATATTGCCCAGGAAACCACCAAGTTCGGCTTTACCTTGGAGGAATGCCGCGAGATGCTACAAGGCGAGGTCTTCCCCACCTTGCATAACGTGAAGATTTGCGGCGTGATGGGCATGGCTACCTTCACAGAAGACATGGAGCAGGTGCGTCGGGAATTTCGCCATCTGCACGACATCTTCCAAACGCTCAAGACAGTCTTTTTTGCAGATCATGAGGATTTCAAAGAGATCTCCATGGGCATGACCGACGACTATCCCATAGCGATAGAAGAGGGAAGTACTTTTATCCGGGTGGGAAGCGCCATTTTTGGAGTTAGGAATTATCAATCAACAGCTATTAGCTATTAGCCATTAGCCATTAGCTATTAGCCAATAAAATAGTCAATTATAATCACCAAATAGTCGGCCAACAGCCAACAGCCAACAGCCAATAGCCATAAATTTTATCACCATGTCAAAGAAACTATACCTCATCGATGCCATGGGCCTGATCTTCAGGGCCTATTATGCCATGATGAAGAGTCCCCGCTATACCACCAAAGGTCTCAACACCTCTGCCATACTGGGTTTTACCAATTCGTTGTATGAGATCATCAAGAAGGAGAAGCCCACCCACATGGCCGTGGCCTTTGATACGGGCGCTCCCACCTTCCGCCATGCCGAGTTTGAAAGCTACAAGGCCAACCGCGAGGCCACGCCCGATGACATCATTCTCTCCGTCCCCTACATCAAGCGCATTCTGGAAGCCTTTCGCATAGCGATGGTATCCATGGACGGTTACGAGGCGGATGACGTAGTGGGCAGTCTGGCCAAACATGCTGAAATTGAGGGTTTTGAGGTTTATATGGTAACCTCCGACAAAGACTATGGTCAGTTGGTGTCGGAACATATCCATCTCTACAAGCCAGGCAAGTTCGGACAGCCGGCCGAGATCTTGGGCGTGCAGGAGGTGTGCGAAAAGTATAAGATACAAGATCCTGAGCAACTGATCGATATGCTGGGGTTGTGGGGCGATAGTTCCGACAACATCCCCGGCGTGCCGGGCATCGGCCAGGTGAAGGCCCAGAAGCTGCTGGCCACCTACCACTCCATCGAGGAGATGTATGCCCGCGGCGCCGACCAGGAGAATGAGAAAATGCGTACGCTTCTGATGGAGAACAAAGAGCAGGCATTGCTTTCCAAACAGCTGGCAACTATCATGTTGGATGTGCCCTTGGAGTATGATTTCTCCCAGATGGCGCTGACCGGTCCCAACGTGCCGGAGTTGAAAGAAGTGTTTGCCGAACTGGAGTTCAAGGCTCTGACGCAGAGGATTTTGAAAGATCTGAAAGTCGGGGAGGAGCCAAGTGGGGAGGCCGATCTCTTCTCGCAGCCGGAAGATCAAGAAGAAGAGACACTACCCTGCTGCCAATCTGTTGGGAAGCTGACGCAGGTGTTTCAGGTTGAAGATGTGCCGGATAGTCTGTGGCAGTCCGAGCATCTCTTCTTCGATTGGATCATGCAGGAGCACCGGATTGCAGGCTTTGTGATTGCCGGGAACCCCGCGGAGGCCTACTATCATCTCGTGGAAAGCGAGCACCGTCACTATCAGGCCTTTTTGCAACGGCTGTTCAGCGGCACCCATACGATGGTCTTGTATGATTACAAGCAGACATTCAAATTTTTAACGGTTTTTAAGATAAAACCCACGGTGTCCGTGTTCGATTTGCAGATTGCTCATTATCTGATCCAGCCTGAGAGCAAGCACACATTGGAGATGATGGTGGAGACCCTGTTAGGGTCGGTTTTGGTGAAGTCAGATGCCACCCCCGAGCAGCGGACGGCGGAGAGGGTCAGCGCCTTCTTGCAGCTGTACCCGTTGTTGCAAGATTCCATCCGGAAGGGTGAGTTGCAGCGTCTGTTTGAGGAGGTGGAGATGCCTTTGGTGCCCGTGTTGGCCAATATGGAGATGGCGGGTGTTAAGTTGGATGTGGCCACCTTGCAACAGAATTCCGAGACCATGCAGCAAGAGATACAAGACATTGAACGTCAGATATATGACTATGCAGGAGTCACCTTTAACATTGGTTCTCCCAAGCAGTTGGGTGAAATTCTCTTTGAGCGGTTACGACTGGTCGAGAACGCCAAGCTGACCAAGAGCAAGCAGTACCAGACGGGTGAGGAGGTGCTTGTGAAGTTGGCGCCGAAGCACCCTATCGTGCCGCTGATCCTGGAGTGGCGTAAGTTGACCAAGCTGAAGTCCACCTACATCGATGCCCTTCCGGCCTTGATCAATCCCAAGACGGGTCGTATCCATACCACGTACATGCAGACCATCACGGCCACAGGCCGGCTGAGTTCGGTGAATCCCAACTTGCAGAACATCCCCATCCGCACGGAGCGGGGGCGTGACATCCGCAAGGCCTTTGTGGCGGCCGATGATGACCATGTGCTGTTGGCGGCCGACTACTCCCAGATAGAGTTGCGCGTCGTGGCTCACGTCTGCGGCGATGAGCGTATGATCGAGACCTTCCGTAAACACGAGGACATCCACGCCGCCATGGCCGCGCATATCTACGGGGTACCACAGGAGGCGGTGACCAAGGACATGCGTCGCAATGCCAAGACGGTCAACTTCGGCATCTTGTACGGCATCTCTGCCTTCGGTCTGGCCGACCGGTTGCAGATACCGCTGGGTGAGGCGCGCCAGCTGATTACGGACTACTTCCGCAGTTTTCCGAAGATCAACGACTATCTGAACAACACGTTAGCCTTTGCCCGCGAGAATCTCTATGTCGAGACACTGTTGGGTCGGCGTCGTTATATCCGCGACATCAACGCGCACAACGCCATTTTGAGAAAATCGGCGGAGCGCAATGCCATCAATGCCCCGATACAGGGCACTGCCGCCGATTTGATCAAAATAGCCATGATCCGCATACAGCGGGTGATGGAGGAACAGCATCTGCAAAGCCGGATGATTCTGCAGGTGCACGACGAGTTGGTTTTTGACACCCTCAAGAGCGAACTCGACACCTTGCGCGACATTGTTCGCCGCGAGATGATGAACGCCATGCAGCTGTCGGTGCCGTTGGATGTGGATATCAACTACGGGCACAGCTGGTTTGACGCCCACTAAAGACTAGAAGGGCAGATCGTCAGTGTCGCCCGGGAACGGCTCTTCCACAACAGGCTGAGGGGCTACATTGCCCTGGTTGGTGTTCTGCGTGGCCACCGGTGCGTTCTCGCTTGCACTGCGCGACTCAAGCATGGTGAAGGTGGAAGCCTCAATTTCGGTGATGTAGTGCTTGATGCCGTTGTCTTCCCAGCTGCGTGTACGCAGTTTGCCTTCCACATAGATCATCTTGCCCTTGTTGAGGTACTTTTCCGCGGTCTCTGCCAGGTTGCGCCAACAGACGATGTTGTGCCATTCGGTCAACTCAATGCGGTTACCATCTTTGTCTTTGCGGAATTCAGACGTTGCCATCGTGAAGGTTGCTTTCTTCACCCCACCTTCAAAGGTTCTGACATCCGGGTCCTTGCCCAGACGGCCAATTAAGATTACTTTGTTAATACCAGACATATCGTTTTGTTTTTAAGATTACGCGGCAAATATATAAATTTTTAATAAAATAACAAAAAATTTAATTTTATATACTATTTGTTAAAAACGGGCTTGTAATAAGACTTGTTCAGGATCTCCTGACTATTCGGGTTCAGCATCAGCTGTTCTAGAGTAACATCCTTGTTGTTAGCCATATAGCTTTTGATGATTTGCCATCCGATAAAGCAACCGATGCGTCCGGGGGATTCGTTGCCAAAATCTCTGGTGAAGGGTGCTTCGTCGATCATGCGTCGCACCACGGTCTCGTCTTTGGCGTACAAAAGTTGTTTTTCGATGAAATATTGCCACACTTGGCCTTGGTATTTCTTGGCCCACTCCCACTTTTCGGGGCTATAGCCGATGACATCCTGTTCGGGAGTGTCGGGGAACATCGTTTGGGTAAAGTAGAGTTTTTTACCCTCTTCGATCATGTTGTCGAGCAGGGAGACCAGCGTCTTTTCGGGCAGGTGACGGTAGCAAAGGCATTTGGAGAAGACGTCGGTCGGGATATTTTTCCGTTCGCACCGGGCGGCGATGTAGCGGGGCATATTGGCCTGGGCATAATACTTGTAACTGCTTCCGAGATACATGTCCAGGCAGATGAAAACATCGTTGCCGTATCCGAAAACCGACGGAGTGGTGAAATCGAGTCCCGGAATCAGCGTGTAGAAAAGCGGAATGCTGTCGTTGGGGAAATGGGAGAGGTAGATTTGGAGCGCATTCTTAAGTGCGGTTTGGATGTCCGACATGTCTTGATATTGTTTCCCGCACTCTTTGTACAGCTCCTTGATGACGGGATCCTGGAGGTAAGCCTTGAGGCCCTGCATCATCTGTGGGTTTTTCCAGCTGTCTTTGGCAATCAGGTTTTCCGGGAATTGGCCATACAGCGTCTCGACCCCCTTCGGCAGTTGCTGCAGGTCCAGCGAAGACAAAGCCTCGTCGTAGCGGGCGATGGACACCTCCACCTTTCGGATCTCCTCCTTCTGCTCTTTGGTCAGTTCGGGGGTGGCGATCTTCTCCTTCTTGTGGCAGGAAAACATCAGAAATGCACACGAAAAGGCGAGGGCCACACTTAAGAATCGATTGACTTTCATCTGTCTTTCAAATAATTACGATTGGGTTGCAAAATTACAAAAAATCACGAAAAAAACGTCCTCTTCTTAAAGTTTATTATATTTAAAAATATTATTTTGAGAAATAAAAGAAAACTTTATATTTGCAGGCTTTTTTTATCATTTTGAAATAGGTGTAAAAGATAAAAAATCAAATTAATATAAATTAAAATTATTGTTAAACCAAATCAAAACTAACATGAAAAAGTTCGACTTTTTAAAGACTTTGCCCCGAATGGTAAAAAGTCTTACCGTCTTGATGCTGACGATGCTGATGACGGTGAGTGCGCTTTTTGCACAGTATTCGGGCACGGGAACGTTTGTCAAGATTAACAGCCTGGACGAATTGACGACCGGCTATTATGTAGTGACGAACCAAACTGGTGAGTTTGCAATGCAGAATGCTGTCTCCACCACGAGCACGAAGTACATTCTGTCCACCAATGCTACATTCTCCAACCCCACTACAGACATTGTATGGAGTGTGAACGTCGCTACAGACGGCACGATTTCCCTGTACAACGAGGCTGCCGAGAAGTATGTCGCCTATTCAGGTTCTGGCAACAGCGCCTATATGATAGCTGTCTTGTCTGACCAGGGCAGATGGACACCTTCTCTGGATGCTGCCGGCAACTGGGTATTGACCAATGTGGGTGTGAATACCCGTTATTTGAGCTACAACTCAACCAATCCGCGTTTTGCCTGCTACGGTAACGACGGCCAAGAGGAACTCTCCTTCTACAAGCTGGATGAATCAGGCGCTTTGGCAGCTCCTCAATTCTCCGAGGCTGCCGGTTTCAAATATGACCCCATTTCCGTGACGATCACGGGTCCTGCCGGTGCTTCCATCTATTACACGCTGGATGGTACCACCCCGACGACCTCCTCTACGCTGTATGCTTCTCCTATCGCTATCTCAACCACTACGACCGTTAACGCAATCGCTGTTTTGAATGATGAGCAGAGCAGTGTTGCTTCTGCAGTATATTCCTTCCCTGTTGTTGCCACTATTGCTGATTTCCGCACGGATGGCGCCTCCAATGTGGTGTATGACCTTCGCAACTGTACATTTGTTCACAAAAGCGGCCGCTATGTGTTTGTGAAAGACATGACCGGCGGTCTTTGCATATATGACTATAACAATCCCATGCTGGCATCTTACGAAGAGGGTGATGTGATTCCGCACATCTATGGTACCCGTAGCGTATATAACGGCATGGTGGAGTTGATCCCCACCCGTGAGACCGAGGCTGCCCTGATCAATACGGGTGCCCAGTCTCCGGTATTGGTGAATGCTACCGATATCCTGAACAACTACGATACCTATGAAGGCCAACTGGTTAAAATCGTTGGTGTCACCTTCACGGGTAACCGCCAGTTTGTACCTGCCACGAGAAACAGCGTGACCTTCAACCAGAATGGTTCTGACAACCTGTACATCTACAATGCATTCTCCAACCTGAGTGTCAACGTGGTGACGGGCCAGACGGCTGATGTGATCGGTTTTGTCGCTGCCTACAATACTCAAAAGCAGCTGTTCCCGCGCAACAATGCCGACATCATGTTGAACGAGGTGGCTGTACCTTACGCCGAGAACTTTGACGGTGAGACCAACGACTGGCATTTTGTCCAGGGAGAGCAGGCCAACCAATGGTATGTGGCTCAGCCTACCGGCTATGACAGCAAAGCGCTCTTTATTTCCGACAATGGTTTTTCGAACAAATACAATGTTACCTCTGCCAGCGTGTCCCACGCATACCTGGATGTGCTCGTTCCGACTTCCGGTGTGACGATCGGCTGCGACTACCGTGCAGGTGGTGAAGGCTCCACGTTCCTTTATGACTTCTTGGCTGTTTCCGTTCTCGATCCTACCGACGAGCTGGAAGCTGGCGAGGAAGTGGCTGAGACGTATAATATTACCACGGTTGCCCTCACGGATGGATGGCAACATGCCACCTTCACCATCGAAGGTGAAACCAATCCTGTGGTCAAGAGAGTGTTGTTGACTTGGGTTAACGACCTTTCCGGTGGCAATCAGCCTGGTGCTGCAGTGGACAACATCACCATCACGGCTGGCACCTGCATGCCGGTTTCCAATGTGACCGTTTCCAACATAGAGGCCACCTCCGCCACGGTAGCTTGGGCTAATCAGAACGATGTGACCTGGACCGTGGAGTACAAAGCCGAAGGCGATTCCACTTGGACCACCGTTTCCGCTTTGGCCAACACCGTAAACCTGACGGGTCTCAACTCCAACACCGCCTACACTGTGCGTGTGAAGACGGTTTGCGATGCCAACACCTCCAGTGAATATGTCACCACCACTTTCACCACCCAGTCTGTTTGTGGTGCTCCTGAAAATGTGACGGTGACCCCGGCTGCCTTCACGGCTACCGTTGACTGGACCGTGACTCCGCACACCACCTATGATGTGCAGTTCAAACCTGCTACTGCCACGGAATGGATTACGGTTGTGACGGGTGTTGCTACCGCACCTGCAACCCTCGGCGGTCTGACCGAGACCACCACCTACAATGTGCGCGTGGTGGCTCATTGCTCTGTGGATGGCGGCACGGCCACCTCTGAGGCTGTGACCTTCACCACCACCGACATTTGTCCGGTTCCTGCCGACCTGACCGCTTCTGCTGACGGCAACTCCATTAACGTAAGCTGGACCAGCAACGACTACTTCGCAAGCTGGATTCTCCAATACAGAAATCTCTCTACCGATTTCTGGTCTTCAGAGATTGTGGTGAACGAACCTTCTTATACCATCACCCCGGTTCAGACAGCTACCAGCTATGAGATCCGCGTGAAGACGGTTTGTGATCATGGTACACTCCAAAGCAATACCGCTTCCATCGTGGTGGAAGTTCCTTGTGCTTCTCAAGGTGGTAACTATGACCTCACCCTCGGTAACGGTACCTCTACTTCTTACAATGCACCCTACAACAACTTCTATGGTAATTCTTGGAATGAGATGATCTACACCGCTTCCGAAATCGGAACGGCAGGTACCATCAAATCCATCGCTTTCAATGTAAGTTCAGCTTCTGCCTATACCTGCGATCAGATTAAGATTTACATGGGACATACCACGAAGAATGAACATGCTTCTACTTCCGACTGGACTCCGCTGTCTGACCTTACCTTGGTCTACCTTGCTAACAATATCACCATCGGTGCTTCTACCGGTTGGGAAACCAGAGTGTTGAACACTCCGTTCAACTACAATGGTATTGACAACTTGGTCGTTGTAGTGACCCACGCTGCCGGTAGCGACTATACCTCCAGCCTGAACTATTACTACACCTCTCATACGAACAGAGATCTGTATCGCCAGCTTGACGGTAACGCTTCCTATGCTGAGCACCCGGGATCCAACACGGGTACTCGTGGAAGCTATGTACCGAATATGAAGATCAACATCACGGATTGTGGTGATGCTATCTTGTGTGCAGCCCCGACCAACGTCACGGTTTCCAATGTGACCGAAACCACCGCTCAGGTTTCCTGGACGGGCACAGCTTCTTCTTACATCTTGAAGGTTACGGGTCCTGAAGGTGAAACGATCATTACAGACATCACCTCCAACACCTATACACTGACCAACCTCCAGCCCAGTCAAACCCATTATTCAGTGATGGTCGCTGCCCAGTGTATGCCGAACCTCTTCTCTTCTTACAGCTCTGCAGCTTCTTTCGAGACGATGTGTGAGCATCTGACGATCCCGTATTTCACCAACTTTGATGACCTTGCCGGTACTACTGCCACCAATGTCACCATATTGCCTTCTTGTTGGGACAAATATAACACTGGTACTTCTTATCCTGGTTATCCGACCGCTTATGCATCCTCTACGTATGCTGCCAGCGGAACCAACTCTTTGCGTTTCTACGTTTATTCCAGCACCACTTATGCTGATCAGATCGCCATTTTACCTTATGTTGATGTTCCCGTTAACACTTTGATGCTGAACTTCGACATGCGTGGTTATTCCACCAGCACCTCTTATCGTGGTGTGATAGAGGTTGGTGTGATGACAGATCCCGCCAATGCTGCTACCTTCGTGCCGGTTGGTATCGTTACCAACAATACTGGTACTTATAACAATTATAGTATATATTTAAATAATTATGAAGGAAATGGTCATTATATTGCATTCAGAGCCGCTAAACCGACCTCTGCTCCTGCTTATAATGTCGCCGACATTGACAACTTGACGGTGGATTATACTCCTTCATGTTCCGCTCCTTCTATTACGGGTTACAATACCACCACGAAGATTCTCACTTGGACCAATGGCGATATGGGAACTCCTCAAAGCTATCAGGTGATGTGCAATGTGAATGGAACTACCACCAACACCTACACTTTCACTACAACTGAAGGTATTCTGCTTGGTTTGCAAGGCTTGTCCGACTACATGGTTTATGTGAGAAGCATCTGCGGTGAGGGTGATACCAGTGCATGGTCTGATCCTTACACGTTCACCACTCCGGAAGCCGGTTGTCAAACTCCTTCCAATGTGGTGGCAACGGTCGATGCCAACCATAATATCGTGGTTACTTGGGATGCTGATCCTGAGCAGAGCACTTGGGCTGTTTTTTACAAGGGTGATGCCCCGATGTGGTCAACCCCTGTAATGGTTACCGGAACTCCTTCTGTCACCCTTTCTGGTCTCCAGACGGCTACCACCTATTCTATCCGCGTGAATGCTGTTTGTAATGGCGGCGCTACGGATAGTGACTATGCTTATGGTTCCGTTTATCTGCCTTGTTCCACTGCAGGTGGCTCTCCGGAGGTAGTTGTGGGAACAGGAAACAACAACTCCTATTATGCTCCGTTCAACAACTACTACAAGAACTCCAGAAATGAGGTTATTTACTTGGCCAGCGAGATCGGACAAGCAGGTCCTATTTCAAAGATTGCTTATCATGTTGCCGCTGCATCTAGTTTCGCCACCAGCTCTATCAATATCTATATGGGCCACACAAGCAGAAGCGAATTCGCCAGTACTTCTGACTGGACACCGCTCAGTGGGTTGACCCAGGTTTATTCTTCCGAAGGTCAAACGATTGGTTCCAATACTGGTTGGGAAGAGTACACGCTTGATGTTCCGTTTGAGTACAATGGTACTGACAACTTGGTGGTTGTGGTAACCAAGAGTGCCCCTAATTACAACGGTACCTTGAAATATACCTATACAAACAACGCCAATCGTTGTCTCTATCGTCAAAACGACTCTAACACCTCCTACGCTGACATTACGAACACCTCCACAACGGGTAGCAGATCTTATTATGTACCGAATATCACGCTGACCATCCTGCCTCCGTGTGATGATCCTGTTTTGTGCAATGCTACGGTTACGAATTTGACCGGCACCGTAAACGGTTCCGATGAAGTTGCGCTTGCTTGGAATGGCACAGGTGCTTCCTACATGGTAGAGTATGGTCAACCTGGTTTCACCTCCAGCACCGGTACGATCGTTATGACGACAGAGACTTCTGTCACCATTTCCAACCTCAACGCCTCCACAGAGTATCAGTTTGTGGTTTATCCGGTTTGTTCCAATGGCAACATCGGTGCTTCCACTCAAATCAATTTGACCACTTCTTGTGGTTTGATTGAAGTGACCGAGGCTAATCCTTGGTTGGAGACCTTCGACGTGAACTACTCTGGCAGTGGCGTGGCTGTTCCGCTGGGTGCTTGCTGGGCTACTCCGATCACTTCTACCCAAAGCAACGGCACCTTCCCGGCAGTCTATACCGGCTATGCTGACGCTTGCTACTCCGGCTCCAACTCTTTGGAGATGAAGGGTTCCAACCAGATGGTTGTGCTGCCTGAGTTCCTCAACGCTATCAACACGTTGCAATTCGACTTCTGGGCTAACACCACAGCTTCCGCTTCCAGCTCTTCTGACGCTGGTTTGATGGAGGTGGGTGTGTATGACGGCACCACTTTCACTCCGGTGACGACCGTTCCGGCTACTGCCTTCAACCGCACGGGCCAGGATGCTCCTCACGCCAACCACGTGGCTCCTATCAGCTTTGCCGGTGTAACGCCGCAAGCTGGTTTGAGAATGGCTATCCGTATCACGGGTGCCACCTCCGGCAACTCCTGGAACCTTGATAACTTCCTGGTATCCCTGATTGGCGGCACCACTCCTACCGAACCTGATGTGGTTGTGATGGATGGTACAGTTACTTCTATTACCACCTGTAATGCCACTATCTATGACAATGGCGGTGCCGATGGTGATTATGCAACCTACTCTGACGAAACCCTCGAAGTCATTCCGGCCACTCCGGGTGCTTATCTGCATTTTACCGGTACTTATGATATGGAAGGCGGCTACGACCACGTCTATATCTACGATGCCAACAACACCCAACTCGCAGATTTGACAGGTGAAGGTACTCTTGATCTCACGGTACCGGGTCCTGTTTCCATCGTACTTGAATCCGATGGCAGTGTATGCTACTCCGGTTTCGTGTTCAATGTGACCTGTACCGAAGAAATGCCAGAGCTTCCTGACACCTACACCATGGGTGAAGTTGCTACCGTTACCACATGTGACGCCATCATCTATGACAATGGCGGTGCTACTGGCAACTATGAGACCTATTCTGATGAAACGATGTTGATTACTCCTGCTGTTACGGGTGCTCATCTGCACATTACCGGTACTTACAACATGGAGAGCAACTGGGATTACATCTACATCTATGACAACAACAACAACCTGCTGCAGACCCTGACCGGTCAAGGTTCTGTTGATTTGGTTGTGAACGGTCCTGCTGTTATCAACCTCTCTTCCGATGGTAGTGTATGCTACAGCGGTTTCGAGTTCCATGTAGAGTGTGAAATTCCCGAGAACGTCAGCACAGCTATCGTTTGGGCTGGTGGTCTTGCCGACGCATGTGATCTGAGCGGTCAGTATATTACAGCTACCTTTGACAATATTGGTTTGGATGCTATCACCACGATGGTGGGTAGTTTCAGTGTGAATGGCGGTGCTCCTGTGACGGAGACCTTCACCGTTTCTCCTGTGGCTCCTAGCCAAGCCGGTATGGTGACCTTCACCACTCCGGTTGTGTTTGACCAACCGACCAATACGGTTGAGGTTATGCTCTACGCTGCTGACGAGCCTTCCACCCTGTGGGAGAACAACAGCTATACCATCACTGGTATTGAAGAGGTTGCTCCTATGACGGCTCCTTACCCTGTTCTTCCTACCAGCGGTTCCACTATCGGTTCTGATGGTTGGGTTGTTGTTGACAATGCTTACAATGGCTTGGCATGGACGATCAGCGGCACCACGATGAACGCTCCTAGCACGGATAATGTTGCAGGCATCAACAACTGGTTGTTTACGCCTTGTTATGATCTTCCTGCAGGCGTCTATAAGGTGACCTATGACTACAAGGTGAACAACGCTGCTATTCCTGAGAGCTTTGCTGTTTACTATGGTCAAGGCAGCCATGTTGCGGATATGACCAACATGATTGCCCAGTATGCCAATATCACGAATAGTTCCTATGTGACCGAAACCCAAATCATCACGATTCCTGTTGACGGCAGCTATAACTTCGGCTTCCTGGCCAACAGCGCGCCTGGTAATCTGGGTATGTCTGTCAAGGCTCTGACGGTGACCCCGATGGTTTCCATGACGGCTTTGGCCAACGGTCATGGTACTATTACTCCGAGCGGTACGATTGTGGCTGGCGACGGCGACAACCTGACCTTCGTGATGAATCCTGACGAGCATTACTACTTGCAGAATGTGACGGTGAACGGCCAAGTGGTTGCCAACTACAACACGGTAGCTTCCGGTGTTGTTTACAACCATACGGTTGCCAATGGCGATGTCTTGATTGCCAACTTCACCCAAGCCAACCTCTTCACCTACATCGTGAATGGTGGCCAAGGCTATGTGAACGGTGGTTTCCATGTTGCTCCTGAATCCTTCACAGAGGATTATGCAAATGGTCAGGATATCCACATCTCCTTCGTGGCAGATGCCGGCTATCATGTAGAGAATGTGAACATCAACGGTGTGGACTATGGTCCTATCACCGACTGGGTGATCACCAATGTTTCTCAAAACTACACCTTCGTCATCACCTTCGCTCCGAACACCTACATTGTTACGACGAATGCTTACGGCAATGGTACGGTTTCCGATGGTGCTATCTTCGTGTACAACCCGAATAACACCTACACCTTCACGGCTACGCCGGGTGCCAATATGCATATCGCCAGCATCTTGCGTAACAATGTGGAGTTGACGATCACCGATCCGTTCAACACTTACACGGAGACCTTGACCAACATCTTGAGCAACTATGACTATGTGGTTTACTTCGATCCGAACAACTACACGGTTGAAGCTACTGCCGGCAATGGTGGTACCATCACTCCTGTCGGTGTTTCCAACTATGCTTACAATACGGATGCCAACTACTACATCGAAGCTGCCCAGGGTTACTATATCGACTCTGTGACCGTGGACGGTGTGACGGTTGACTATACGCAAGCCAACGCTTTGACGGCTATGTCTTACACCTTCCCGCACATCAGCGCTAACCACACCATCAATGTTGTCTTCGCACAATACGAGTACACGATCACGGTGAATGCTGGTGATCATGGTACGATTACGCCGGGTACTACGGTTGTTGGTATTGACGAAACCCCGACCTTCACCATTACTCCGGAAGCTGGTTATGGTATTGCTGATGTGACCGTGGACAACGTGTCTGTGGGCGCTGTCAACACGTACACCTTCGCTCCGGTTTCTGCTAACCATACGATTGCTGCCACCTTCGCACAGTATCAATACACGATTACGGCCAACGCCGGCAATGGTGGTACGATCACGCCGAACGGTGTCACCAACATGGTTTACAACGGCAACCAGACCTACACGATCGCGGCTTCTGCCGGTTATCACATCGCAGATGTCTATGTGGACGGTGTCTCTGTGGGTGCTGTGAATACCTACACCTTCACGGGTGTGACGGCTAACCACACCATCTACGCTGTCTTCGGCATCAACGAGTACACGATTACGGTTACGCAACCGAACAACGGTAACATCACGCCGGGTACCACCACCGTTCAATATGGTGCTACTCCTTCCTTCGTGATTACCCCGAATACCGGATACAATGTGACCGCTATCACCCTCAACGGCACCAACGTCATCAACAACACTCCGCAAGTGAATGGTGTTTACACCCTCACCTTGCCTGCTGTGACGGCCAATGCTACCCTGACGGCTACGATGACTGCCAAGACCTTTACCATCACGGCTTCTGCCGGTGCTAACGGTACCATCTCCCCGAGTGGCGTTGCTACTGTCAACTTCGGCCAGAACAAGTCTTACACCTTCAACCCGGCCAACGGCTATGAGGTGGCTGCTGTGACTGTCGATGGTATGAACATGGGCGCTATCAGCTCCTACACCTTCGTCAATGTGGTGGCTAACCACACCATCAATGTGACCTTCAAGTTGCAGGAGTGCGAACTGCCGACCAACATGCAGACGATCTTCGTTGACACCACTTCCGCTACGCTCTACTGGTATCATGCTGGTGCTGTTTCCTACGATATCCAATACAAGGCTATCACGGATAACACCTTCACGACGACCAATACGACACAAACCACCTACAACCTCACCGGCCTGACTCCGGGTACCACCTACATCTGGATGGTTCGCGCCAACTGCGTGGCCAATAACCCGAGCGACTGGACCAACGGTTGTACTTTCAGAACTTTGGATGTTTTCATCAATCCTGATGGTATTGAGGATCATATCCAGAGCATGATCAGTGTCTATAGCGAAACCAACAATGTCTATATCGTCAACGAAAACGGTATCCGCATTGACAATGTCCAGATTTACGATGTTTATGGCAAATTGCTCTACAGCGGCAACATGACCAGCTCTAGAGAGGTGATTTCCATGAACGTGGCTACCGGCACCTACCTGGTCCGCCTGGCTACCGAATACGGCACTTGCAACTACAAACTGCATCTGACCAAGTAATCGGACAGCGACATTTTCGATTCAAAGGCTGCTCTTTTCAGGGCAGCCTTTTTATTTTCTGATTTTCCGATTCTCATTGGAAAAATCATTATCTTTGCACCCGCTAAAAAGGCAAATTATTAAAATCCCAAATATATGAAAGACAACCTCACAATGAACATGAACCCCCTGGTTCAGCTGCTGAAAAAAGCACCGAAAGAGTTTACCAAAGCCGACATTATCCACGCTGTGGAGGAGATGGAGATCAAGATGATCAACTTCCATTATGTGGCTGAAGATGGCCGTATCAAAACGCTTGGATTCATCCTTAACGACAAGGAGTATCTGGAGCAGATCCTGTCCAACGGCGAGCGTGTGGACGGCTCTAACGTGTTCCCCTCTTTCATCCAGGCTGGTTCCAGCGACCTTTATGTGATTCCGCGCTTCTCCACTGCCTTTATCAACCCCTTTGCGGAGATTCCTACCCTGTCACTGCTCTGTTCCTATTACAACAAAGACGGCAAACCGCTGGAGAATTCTCCGGAATACATCCTGCGCAAGGCTTGCAAGTCTTTTACCGATGTGACGGGCTTCTACTTCCAGGCCATGGGTGAGCTGGAGTACTATGTCATCGGCGATGCCGAGGAGTTGTACACCATCCCCGACCAGAAAGGTTATCACGAGTCCGCCCCGTTCACCAAGTTTGAGTCTTTCCGCGCGGAGTGCATGTACAACATTGCCAAAGCTGGCGGCATGATCAAATACGGTCACTCCGAGGTAGGTAACTTCACCATGGATGGCAAGATCTACGAGCAGAATGAGATTGAGTTCTTGGTGACGGATGCCGTGGAGGCTGCCAACCAACTGATCATCGCCAAGTGGATCATCCGCAATCTGGCATACCAGTATGGTCTGGATGTGACCTTCGCACCGAAGATCACGGCCGGCAAGGCTGGTAGTGGCTTGCACATCCATACCCGCATTGTGGATGCCAATGGCAACAACCAATATGTCACCAAGGGCAAGCTGAACTCCATCGCCCATACTGCCATCGCTGGCTATATGACTTGTGCCGGTTCCTTGACAGCTTTCGGCAACACCAACCCGACCTCCTACTTCCGTCTGGTGCCGCATCAGGAAGCTCCCACCTCCATCTGCTGGGGCGACCGTAACCGTTCTGTCCTCGTGCGCGTGCCGCTGGGCTGGACACACAAGAACGACGTGGTGGCCGACCTCAACCCGCTGGAGAAAGCCACGAAGGAGGACCGCTCCCAAAAGCAGACCGTGGAATTCCGTTGCCCGGATGGTTCCGCCGACATCTACCTGCTCATTGCCGGTCTGGTGTGCGCCGCCCGCCATGGTTTTGAGATGGAAGGCGCCCTCGACTTCGCCAAGAAGACCTATGTGGACGTCAACATCCACAAGGCTGAGAACGCTGAACTGCTGAACAGCCTCGCCCAACTGCCCACCTCCTGCTGGGAGTCTGCCGATGAGTTGAGCCGCCACCGCGACATCTTCGAAAAACACGGTGTCTTCAACCGCGAGATGATCGATGATATCGTGAAGAGACTCAAATCCTTCAATGACAAGAATATCCGTAAAGAGATCGAGAAGAAACCCGAGCTGATGGAGAAGATGGTCTTCGACTATTTCTATTGCGGCTAATAAAACCAGATTACGATGACTACCGAATTAGTAATTGTCATATGCTTTTTCCTGCTCATGTTGGGCGCTGTGGCTATCTCGAAACAGTGGATCACCAAGAGCATGAATGAGCAAGCCCTAGAGGCCACAAAGGCGTCACGAACCATCGTGATGCCTTTGCGCCTGCAGGCGTACGAACGCATGGCCCTCTTCTTGGAACGCATCGACCCCAACCAGCTCGTGCTGCGCATCCATGCCCCCGGCCTGACGGTGGCGGAAGAGCAGAACCTCCTGATGACGGCGATTCGCTCCGAATACGAGCATAATATCTCCCAGCAAATCTACATCTCCAATGAGACTTGGAAAGGCATCACCGATGCGATGGATGACGTCATTACCATTATCACCTCCGTGGCGGAGCAGATGGACAGCTTTGAGGGGATGACCTATGCCGAGGCTATCTTGACGGTGGC
Source organism: Bacteroidales bacterium (assembly GCA_017649855.1). Taxonomy (GTDB): domain Bacteria; phylum Bacteroidota; class Bacteroidia; order Bacteroidales; family WCHB1-69; genus F23-D06. Next base: position 77,273 of record JAGCGA010000006.1, on the reverse strand, counting down.
AGCCCAAAAGCCCATCATCCCTCGCGCCATGCAGATTCTGAAGGCCGACATGCAGCGGTTTTTCTAACCGCCTCCCCCGGTAATGCTTCACTAACAACCTTAACCACTATGCAAGAACTTGAAACCTATTTCAGTACGCTATTTGACGGCCGGAAGCCGGAGACCCTGTATGCCCCCATCGCCTATACGATGCAGCAGGCCGGGAAGCGGCTGCGTCCCCAGATGGTCTATCATGTGGTGGAGATGTTCGGCGGTGATGTGTCACAAGCCCAATATGTGGCGGCTGCCTTTGAGATGCTGCACAACTTCACCCTGATACATGACGATATCATGGACAAGGCCCCCATCCGTCGCGGATTGCCTACCGTCTATCAGAAGTGGAACACCAACAGCGCCATCCTCTCCGGTGACGCACTGGCTATCATGGCCTTTCAGCAACTCCTCAAACTGAGCGTGAACGAAAAGACCATCCTCCAGATTGCCAACGTCTTTGCCACCAGCACCCTCGAAATCTGCGAGGGGCAGCAGTATGACATGGATTTTGAAACACAGGAGGAGGTGTCCCTGGAGGAATACATCAACATGATCCGCCTGAAAACAGCTGTCATGTTTGCCGGCTGCATGAAGTCGGGAGCTATCCTCGCCGGTGCTGACCAAGAGAGTCAGGAGGCCCTGTACCAAGTTGGCATCAACCTGGGCATAGCCTTCCAACTGGCCGATGACTTGCTGGATGTGTATGCCGACAGCTCCGTCTTTGGCAAATCCTTAGGAGGCGACATCCGCGACAACAAGAAGACCTACCTCTATCTGATGGCCATACAGGAGGCCGACGCCGAGGAGAAACCGAAGCTGAAGCAATGCTACGAATCCTCAGACCTGGATTTTGAGGATAAGTTCCGCCAAGTCAAGGCCTATTATGAGCGCCTTCATATCGCCGAAAAGACCCGCCAGGCTATCCATGCCTATCTGGACAAGAGTTTCCAAGAACTCGACAAAGTGAAGGTGAATAACGAACAAAAGGCGACTTTGCGAAAGATTATCGCTGATTTGGAGCAGAGATCAAAATAGATGGAGAGTGGTTTTGGAAGGAATCGGTATTACATTATCATAGCGGTCCTGGGCATCCTGGCCTTGGTCTATATCGCGGTGTTGTTCAATATCCAGATTCTGAACAAAGGCTACAAAACCAAAGCCAACCAGAACGCCTTGCGCTACAAGACGATCCACCCGGCCCGAGGACTGGTGTACGACCGTAACGACTCCTTGTTGGTGTATAATGAGGCCGCCTATGACCTGATGGTGGTGCCTGCCGAGTTGCGCACCTTTGACACGGTCTCTCTATGCAAGGTGCTTGATTTAACTAAAGAACAGGTTATCAAGAAGATAGAAAAAGCCACCAAGTATTCCAAGATTCTGCCTTCTCTTTTTGAACAGCAGATCTCCAAGGAAGATTACGGGTTCATACAGGAGAAGATGTACGCTTTCCCCGGCTTTTATGTGCAGAACCGTACGCTTCGGAAATATCCCTATCCCATTGCCGCTCACATCTTGGGCTATGTGAGTGAGGTGAATGAGGCAGACATGGAGAAGGATTCCTATTACAAGATGGGCGACTATATTGGGAAGAGCGGTATAGAAAAAGCCTACGAGAGTGTCTTGCGGGGCCAGAAGGGACAAAGTGTGGTGCTAGTGGATGTGCACAATCGCGAAATGGGCAGTTATGACAACGGGGCTGAGGATGTGCAGGCGATCCAGGGAACCTCCATCTGGTGCACGTTGGATATGGAACTGCAGCGTTATGGCGAAGAGCTGATGCAGAACAAACGGGGTAGTGTGGTTGCCATCGAGCCCAAGACAGGAGAGATTCTCTGTATTATCTCCAGTCCTAGTTACGACCCCAACTTGCTGGTGGGCACGGCGCGTCCCAAGAACTATGTGATGTTGCAGGAGGATCCCAAAAAGCCTCTTTTCAACCGGGCCTTGCAAGCGAGTTATCCTCCCGGGTCCACGTTTAAGTTAGCCAACGGACTGATTGCCCTGCAGGAGCACATTGTAACCCCTACCTCTGTCTATAGCTGTTCTGGTGGAGGTTATCATATAGGCAATCATGTGGTGCATTGCCACAATTGTGGTGGCTTGAACATCTATTCGGCCATCCAGCGCTCCTGTAATTCTTATTTCTGCCGCGCCTATTACAATATCTTATCCAACCGGAAAAAATACAAGAACATTGACGAGGCCTATACCGCATGGCTCGATTATATGCATTCCATGGGTTTTGCCCAGAAGTATGAGACGGACTTGCCCTACGAGCTGCAGGGCAGCATCCCCACAGCCGCCTATTTTGACAAGAAATACAACAATTCCTGGAACGGTAATACGGTGGTCTCCATGGGTATCGGCCAAGGCGAGGCGGCTGTGACCCCTCTCCAGATGGCGAACATGTTGGCTGTGATCGCCAATCAGGGATATTATATCCGCCCTCATATTGTGCGCGCCATCGGTCATCGCGACAGCCTCAACACCCAGTACAGCAACAAGATCTATTCCAAGATCGATCCCCAGCATTTTGTCACCGTTTTGCAGGGTATGAAGATGGTGGTGACGGCCGGTACGGGTCGCGGGGCTCAGATACCGGGCATTGAGGTGGCCGGCAAGACGGGCACCGCCCAGAACCCTCATGGCGCCGACCACTCCGTATTTGCGCTCATCGCCCCCGCCAACGATCCCAAGATCGTAATCTTCTGTCTGGTTGAGAACGGCGGCTTCGGGGCCTCCGTGGCCTGTCCTATCGCCAGCCTCCTGGCCGAAATTTACCTCAACAGAAAGGTCGAAAGAACCGACCTTGAGAAACGTATGAAAGAACTCAGCTTCCGATGAAATCCATAGATAGTTATAAAACCTATTCCAAAGGCTATGACGTCCGCCTTATCATCTATTACATCGCGCTGGTGCTGATAGGATGGATCACCATATACTCTACCTGCTATGTTCCCGATGGCACCAATGCCATCTTCGATTTCTCCCGTCCTTATGGCAAACAGCTGATATGGATCGGGACCTCTATCCTGCTCTGTATAGCCATCTTGTTGATAGACAAAAATATAATACAGCACTACGCTTACCATTTCTACCTGTTCTGCCTGGTGCTGATGATCTTGGTCTTGTTTATAGGAACAGAGATATCGGGTGCCAAAGCGTGGATTAAGATAGGGGAGTTCAGCATCCAGCCTGTGGAGTTCATGAAGGTGGCCACCGCCCTGACTTTGGCGAAGTTCTTCAATGAGGGTAAGACCGCAGTTGAAAAACGATACGGCTGGTTGATCTCCACGGCCTTCATCCTGATCCCGATTGTCTTGGTGATGCTTCAGCATGATGCCGGCTCCGCCTTGGTGTTCTTCTCCTTCATCCTCCTCTTCTATCGGGAGGGTCTTAGCGGAGAGCTTCTTCTCTTGGCACTGATCGCCGCCTTCTTGTCGGTGTTCACCCTCAAATTCAATGAGACCTACGCCATCGCTGTGCTGACCATCGTCTTTATCGTCGTGCTTCTGAAAGACCGCACCGTGAAGAAAAAAATGCAACGCGACATTATCATCTATGTCATCAGCGTTCTCTTTGTCTTCTCGGTGAATATGATTTATGAGAATGCCTTTGAAGCGCACCAGAAGGAACGTATCGCCTCCATTATGGGCAAAACCTCCGATCCCAAGGGTGCCGACTTCAACCTGAACCAGTCTAAGATTGCCATTGGATCCGGTGGCTTTTTTGGAAAGGGTTATCTGAAAGGGACGCAGACCAAGTTGAAATTTGTGCCCGAGCAGAGTACCGACTTTATCTTCTGTGCTATCGGAGAAGAGTGGGGCTTTATGGGGACGCTGGTGGTGTTTGCCCTCTTCCTGTCGTTGATCATCCGAATCTTGCGGCTTTCAGAAAACCAGCGGGTGCCCTTTGTCCGATATTATGGCTATGGGATTGCAGGCATTATCATCATGCACTTTTTCATCAATATCGGCATGACAATCGGTTTGTTGCCCATCATTGGTATCCCTTTGCCCTTCTTGAGCTATGGAGGGTCGTCGTTGTGGGCTTTTACCACCATGCTGTTTATTTTCATCAGATTGAACGACAATTAATCACGTTAACAATACGGAGCTATGAGAAGTTTTGGCAGTGACAACCATTCCGGTGTGCATCCGGACATCATGAAGGCCCTGTTGGCGGCCAACAGCCAACATCAGATCGCGTATGGGGATGATGATTACACCCAGCAGATGAAAGCATTGGTCAAGGAGCATTTTGGGGAGCAGGCGGAGCCTTATCTGGTCTTCAATGGGACGGGTGCCAATGTGGTCTCCCTGCGAGCCTGTCTGCAGCCTTTTCATTCGATCATATGTGCGGAGACGGCCCATATTGCGGTGGATGAGTGTGGAGCGCCGGAGTTCATGACGCATGCCGCCCTGCGCACGATCCCGACCCCGGACGGGAAGCTGACCCCGGAACGGATAGCCCCGCTGCTGATCAACTTTGGCTTTGAGCATCACTCGCAGCCCAAGGTGGTCTATATCTCCGAATGCACGGAATTGGGTACAGTGTATACCCCCGAGGAGATAAAGGCCATAGCCGACTTCATACATGGCTACGGCATGTATCTGCATCTGGATGGCGCTCGTATTGCCAATGCCGCCGTTACGCTGAAGAAGAGTTTTAAAGAGCTGACGGTGGATTGCGGGGTGGACATCATGAGCTTTGGGGCCACAAAGAACGGCCTGATGATGGGGGAGATGGTCATCGCCTTCCGTCCTGAGTTGGCCGAGAACCTCAAGTATCTGCGCAAACAGAGCGCCCAGCTCTATTCCAAGATGCGCTATGCCGCCTGCCAGTTCATGCCCTATCTTCAACAAGACATTTGGCGGCATAATGCCGAAAACGCCAACCAGATGGCGCAATTGCTCCGCTCCCGCATTGAAGAGGCAGGCTATCGCGACTTCACCCAAAAAACAGAAGCCAATATCTTGTTGTTCCGTCTTTCGGCAGACAAAATCGAAAAGCTATTGCAGCACACCTTCTTCTATGTTTGGAATGAAAGTACAAGCGAAATCCGGCTGGTGACCTCCTGGGATACCACCCAAGAGGATGTGGACCATTTTATAGCTTGTTTGCGGCAGATTTCTTGAAGGTAATCCGTTTCACACAAAGAAACTGCACCAATCCCACAAAGAAAGTGGCCAGCACCTTGGCCAACAGACTGTTCAAGCCAAAGCCATCCACGAGCAGCCATAGCATACCCTCACACAGGGCCATTCCGATCAGGCTGATCAGATAAAAAGAGCAAAAGCGGCTGACAGCCTTGTCTTTCACCTTGAAATTATAATGCCTGTTAAGGAAAAAGCTGAAAATGATGCCGACATTGTAGCTGATGACATTGGCAGCCAGGTAATGCAGGGAGGTATGCCCGAGCAGGTAATAGACCCCGATGTCCACCAAGGTGCATACTCCGCCGATGAATCCATAAAGGATGAAATGTCTGTATTTGGAGTATATCTGGACCATTGTCGGGGCTTCTTTTTTTGGAGGCGCAAAAATAAAAAAAATACCACTGGATGTTGCCGAGAAGACCTATAAATTCTCCAACGGAATTATTTATGGGATAAAAGCAAAAAAATCTTTCAATCATCATCTTTTTTTTGTACCTTTGCGCCCGCTTTTAGCCCACACAAAATTATTTATTAAAAACACATTTGAAATGAACAACGCAAATTTTGTATTCAGAGAACCGAAAAACGAACCCGTTTACTCTTATGCCCCCGGCACACCGGAGAGAAAGCTTTTGGAAGCTGAATTGGAGAGACAGTACAATCAGGAGATAGAGATCCCCTTGATTATCGGAGGCAAAGAGGTTCGGACGGGCGACCTGGGTCAGGTAGTGATGCCGACCGAGCACGGTCACGTTTTGGCCAAATATCATAAAGTAGGCAAGAAAGAGGTGCAGATGGCTATTGATGCAGCCATGGCTGCCAAGAAAGACTGGGAAGAGATGCCTTGGATTCAGCGTGCTTCCATCATGATGAAGGCTGCTGAGTTGCTGGCTACCAAATATCGTTATGTGCTCAACGCCGCTTGTATGTTGGGTCAGGGCAAGAGCCCGATGCAGGCCGAGATCGACTGCCCGTGCGAGGCTATCGACTTCCTGCGTTTCAACACCTACTTTGCTTCCCAGCTGTATGGCCAGCAGCCCATCTCCGACCACGCCACCCTCAACCGCAACGAGTATCGTGGCATGGAGGGCTTTGTGTATGCCATCACCCCGTTCAACTTCACCTCTATCGCCCTGAACTTGAATGTGGCCCCTGCCTTGATGGGTAATGTCACCATCTGGAAACCGTCCACCACGGCTATCCTGTCCAACTATTACCTGATGGTCCTCCTGCAAGAGGCCGGTCTGCCTGACGGTGTCATCAACTTCTTGCCGGGCAGCGGCTCTGTCATCAGCGAGGTGGCCTTCAAGTCTCCTCACTTGGCCGGCATCCACTTCACTGGCAGCACGGGCACCTTCAAGAGCTTCTGGAAGCTGATCGGTCAGAATATCGACATTTACAACACCTATCCCAAGATTGTGGGTGAGACGGGTGGCAAGGACTTCATCTTTGCGCATCACACCGCTCCTGCACGCGAGTTGGCCGTGGCTATCCTCCGTGGTGCTTTCGAGTATCAGGGCCAGAAGTGTTCCGCCGCCTCCCGTGCCTACGTGCCGAAATCCCTCTGGGGTCCTACATTGGAGCATATCAAAGAGATGATGCAGACCGTCAAGATGGGCGATGTGCGTGACTTCTCTAACTTCGTCAATGCCGTCATCGATGAAAAATCCTTCGACAACATCGCCGGTTATATCGACAGAGCGATTGCCTCTCCGGATGCGGAGATCGTGCTGGGCGGCCATTACGACAAGAGTGTGGGTTACTTTGTGGAGCCGACCATCATCGTGGCTAAGACGCCGGATTATGAGTCCATCCGCGAGGAGATCTTCGGACCGGTTATCACCGTTTATGTTTACGAGGATGAGAAATACGAAGAGATGTTGCGCATTTGCGACACCACCTCTCCGTATGCCCTTACCGGCTCTATCTTTGCTCAAGACCGTTATGCTATCGAGAAGGCCGAGCAGATGCTCCGTCACTCCGCCGGTAACTTCTACATCAACGACAAGCCGACGGGAGCAGTGGTCGGTTGCCAGCCTTTCGGTGGCGCCCGCGCTTCCGGTACCAACGACAAGGCAGGCAGTATGCTTAACCTTGTCCGCTGGATTAGCGCCCGTTGTATCAAGGAGACCTACGTCCCCGCAACGGACTATGGCTATCCGTTCCTTGGATAATCTTATCCCTGCATATTTTGACGAAGAGGGCGACCATGCGGTCGCCCTCTTTCGTTTTTCTTATTCGGCGTGGAAAGACCCTGTGCCGGAAACTATTCGAGATACACCTTCTCCAGCACCTTCTCCTCGTTTTCCCACGTCAGCTCATGGGCGGCGGTGGCGCAATGCTCTTGACATTGCCGGAAGAAGTCGGGATTATCCTTCAACAGGCGAACAGCCGCGGCAATGTTTTCGGGCGTCCAGTCTTCAGCGACCACCCCCACATGATATTGCTCCACAATATGGCGCCGTTCCACCAAGTTGGAAACCACTAAGGGCGTCCCAGCTTTGATATATTCGAAAATCTTGTTGGGCAGGCTGAAACGGGCGTTGGCGCTCACATCGCGATCCAAAGCGATGCCGACATCCGCCAGCACCGTATAGTTGTAAAGCATCTGCTGATTTTGGCGACCCACAAAGGTTATGCTGTCGGTCACGTTCAGCTCTTTTGCTCGTTGTTTCATGGCCGGCAAAGAGAGGCCGCCTCCCACTACAAGCAGATGCGTGTCAGGCAGCAAGGGCATGGCTTCTATCATCTCTTCTCCACCTCTGCCTTCGTTAATGGCATTGCCCTGCAAGATCAAGATGAACTTATTCTCCGGTATCCCCAACGAGGCACGGGTCTCCGTCACCTCCGCTTTGCGCTCCGGCGGAATGTTGCGCACCAGATAGGGCCGGATGCCGTACTCCTTTTCATATTGGTCCACGATGGACTCGCTTACCGTGATGACGGTTTCCAACTTTGGGAAGCAGAACTTCTCAATATGGCTCCATACCCATAAGGATGATGGTTTGTTCACTACGGACAATTCACCGCAAAAATACTCATGGCTGTCATAGACCAACCTTTTCTTCCTCATGCGGCTGATCAGAAAGTTCGGCAATAGCGTATCCAAGTCGTTGGCCACATAGACATCAAACCTGCGAAAGAGCAAATAGAAGAACAGGCGGAGTTGGTATTCCGCATAAAAGAGAGATCCTTTTCGGAAGAGGAGTCTCATGCGATGGGTTTGGTAGGGTCGTTCTTCCAAAGCGGGTGAATCGCCATAACGGCGACCTACCAAGGTGACCTGATAGCCGTTGCGTTGCAGGAAACGGGCCACCTTGTCCACCCGAGGATCTGTATAGAGGTCGTTGGTTACCGATAGGATGGCTTTGATCATTCTGCGAACTCGTTGCGGCCGTGGCATTTCTTGTATTTGAGACCGCTTCCGCACGGACACGGGTCGTTGCGGCCCACCTTCTTCTCCACGCGGATGGGCTGGCTTCCCTTGCCGCCCTGGGTCACCTGACGGCCACCACCGGGAACGTCGCTGCGGCCAGTCTGCAGCTTCTTGGCCTCAGACTGCGGCAGCTGGGCTTCACGGACCTGAGTGTTCTCGGCTACCGGCAGCTTGCCCTTGTTCAGGAAGGAGACAATCTCCTGGCTGATGCGGACGAGTAATTCATCAAAGAGGTTGAAAGACTCCAACTTATAGATCAAGAGCGGGTCTTTCTGCTCGTAAGAGGCATTTTGCACACTCTCCTTCAAGTCGTCCATGGCACGCAGATGCTCTTTCCATGCGTTGTCAATCACAGCCAAGGTGATACCCTTTTCAAAAGAGAGTCCCACCTCACGACCGTTGGTCTCGTGGCATTTCTTAAGAGGAGCCACAATGTTGATGGTCTTGACGCCATCGGTGAAGGGGATGGCGATATTCTGGAACTGCTCGCCATGCTCCATATAGACGCGGTCAATGACCGGGAAAGCCTGCTCACACACTTTGGCAATCTTCTCTTTATAGTGGTCATAGACGAGGGGCTGCAGTTGTTCTATCAGCTTGTTGGGTCTTTCCTGCAAGAAGGTATCCTCATCAAAGGGGGATTCGATGCCAAAAGTGGTAATCATTGCAGCGGAGAATCCTTCGTAGTCTTTGGCATCCCAATAGTCGGGTACCATAGTGGTACACACATCCTCGAACATCTGGGCAATGTCGATAGCCAGACGGTCACCGAAGAGGGCGTTACGACGTTTGCGGTAGATGGTGGAACGTTGTTTGTTCATCACGTCATCATACTCCAGCAAACGCTTACGAATACCGAAGTTGTTCTCTTCCACCTTCTTCTGGGCGCGCTCAATAGACTTGGAGATCATGCTGTGTTGGATCACATCGCCATCTTGATGGCCCATCTGGTCCATGACCTTGGCGATACGGTCAGAGCCGAAGAGACGCATGAGGTCGTCTTCCAAAGAGACGAAGAACTGGGAGCTGCCGGGGTCACCTTGACGACCGGAACGGCCACGCAACTGACGGTCCACACGACGGGAGTCGTGGCGCTCGGTGCCGATGATGGCCAAACCACCCAACTCTTTCACCTTGGGAGTCAGCTTGATATCGGTACCACGACCTGCCATGTTGGTGGCGATGGTGACGGTGCCCTCCTGGCCAGCTTCAGCCACGATGTCGGCTTCTTTCTTATGCAGCTTGGCATTCAACACATTATGCTGGATGCGGCGCATGTTGAGAATCTTGGACAACAACTCGGAAGTCTCCACAGAGGTGGTACCCACCAATACGGGGCGGCCCTCTTCGTGCAAACGCACAATCTCGTTCACCACGGCGTTGTATTTCTCGCGTTTGGTCTTGTACACCAAGTCGTCATAGTCTTTACGGATCACCGGCTTGTTAGTCGGGATGACCACCACATCGAGTTTGTAGATATTCCAGAACTCGCCGGCTTCCGTCTCGGCAGTACCGGTCATACCGGCCAGCTTCTTGTACATACGGAAGTAGTTCTGGAGGGTGATGGTGGCGTAGGTTTGGGTGGCGGCCTCCACCTTCACATTCTCCTTGGCTTCGATAGCCTGGTGCAGACCGTCGGAGTAGCGACGGCCCTCCATGATACGGCCGGTCTGTTCGTCCACAATCTTCACCTTGTTGTCGATGATGACGTACTCCACATCTTTGGCGAACATGGTGTATGCCTTCAGCAGCTGATGGACGGTATGGATACGGTCGGAGGCAGCGGCAAAGTTACTATAGATTTCCTCTTTGCGGGCAGTTTTCTCTTGAGGGGTGAGGTCGAGTTTCTCCAGTTCGGCAATTTCGGCACCCACATCCGGCATGATGAACATCTTGGCCTGCTCGGCATCCTTGCTGATGACATCGATACCTTTCTCCATGATATCGACGGTGTTCTGCTTCTCCTCGATGACAAAGTAAAGCTCATCATCGATGAAGTGCATATTGCGGTTTTGCTCCTGCATGAAGAAAGACTCGGTACGTTGGAGCACCTGTTTCATACCGGGTTCGCTGAGGAACTTGATGAGGGCCTTGTTCTTGGGCAGGCCGCGGTGGGCACGCAACAACAACATGGCACTCTCGTCTTGCGGCTTGGGGTCAGGATTCTCCTTCAGCAATGCCTTGGCTTTGGTCAGGATGTCGGCCACGTAGAGGCGTTGTGCGTTGTATAGTTTCTCCACAATGGGCTTGTATTGGTCGAAGTCCTGCTTGTCGCCTTTCGGGGTGGGACCGGAGATGATCAACGGGGTACGGGCATCGTCAATCAAGACGGAGTCCACCTCATCGACGATGGCGTAGTTGTGGGGGCGTTGCACCAGCTCCCCGATGTTGCGGGCCATATTGTCACGCAGATAGTCGAAACCGAACTCGTTGTTGGTACCGTAGGTGATGTCGGCGTTATAGGCGCGGCGGCGCTCGTCGGAGTTGGGCTCGTGCTTGTCGATGCAGTCCACGGAGAGGCCGAGGAACTCATAGAGGCGTCCCATCCATTCGGAGTCACGCTTGGCGAGGTAGTCGTTGACGGTCACCACATGGACGCCCTTGCCGGGGAGTGCATTGAGGTAAACGGGGAGGGTGGCGACGAGGGTTTTACCTTCACCAGTGGCCATCTCCGCGATCTTGCCGTCGTGGAGCACCATGCCGCCGATGAGCTGCACATCGTAGTGGCACATATCCCAAGTGATCATATTGCCGCCGGCAGACCAGGAGTTGCGGTAGCGGGCGATGTCACCGTCAATCTCTATACCGTCGTGAGTGGCGGCCAGATCACGGTCCATCTGCGTGGCCTTCACTTCAATGACTTCATTCTCTTTGAAGCGGCGGGCAGTCTCCTTCATCACAGAAAAAGCCTCGGGAAGAATCTCGCGGAGAATATGCTGGGTGGTCTCGTAGATCTTCTCCTCCAATTTTTCACTCTCCTTGTAGAGATCCTGTTTCTCCTCGATGGGCAGATCGTAGTTGGCGTCCAGGTAGTCTTTGATCTCCTTCACGCGCTGTTCCTCCGTGGCAGTGGCCGCCTGAATCTTCTCGCGAAACTCCACCGTCTTATGTCGTAACTCATCTGTTGTCAGGTTCTTAATGGTTTCGTAAACCTCTAGAGTCTTATTTAGCAAAGGCTTCAGTTCTTTCATATCCCTGTCTGCCTTTGTACCAAAAATCTTTGTTAAAAAGTTTGCCATATTCCTATTAAAAATTAAGGGGGCAAAGATACAATTTTTTGGTGAATGGGAAACAGGAGAGAAGAGGGTTATAGTTAAGAGTTAATAGATAATAGTTATTGGGGAGGGGGAGGGGTGGCGACAGGGGGCAGGAACCGGCAGGTACTTTTTGAACCTTGACTTTGACTATGAACCTTGAACTATTTCCTCTCTTGATCTCTCTTTGTGTCCTTTGTGCTCTTTGTGGTTACTCTCTTTGTGTCCTTTGTGCCTTTGTGGTTTTGATTCGGAGTTTTACTTTCCCTCCGTCTTCACGAACTTGCTGGCGAGGGTGTCTCCCGAGGCGGTGGTCACGGTGAGGAGATAGACGCCCGCGGGCAGCTTCGTTACGTCCATCTTCCCGTCAGGACCGGCGAAAGCGGCCACCTCCCGTCCCGCGAGATTGGCGATGACGATATGGTCGATGGTCTCGTCGGCATTGGAGAGGGCCACGTACAGCATTCCGTCCGTGGGGTTGGGATATACCAGCAGGCCGCCGTCGGTGCCGTCCTGTAGAGACGCGCCATGGCGCGTCTCTACGAGGTTCTCATCCTTAATATCCTGTTTGTGTGAAGGTTGCCTTCGAAGCCCGCCACCCTCCTCGCAGTCGGCACATGGCTCAATTCTGGCCACAAACGTGCTGCCCGCCTCGGCTGTGAAGCCTGGCTGCAGCACAACCTCTTTGTGTGCCACATATTCCGAAGTGTCTCCAGACGAAATGGTCCTCCAGGAAGACGGATAGGCATTGTCCTGGGGCACGCTCGCCAGCGTGGTGAAGGTCTTGGGTACATTCAGATGCGGGTCAGGAGTAGTATTTCCTAATAAAGTGTAGTAGTTATAATAGTGCATCCACAATGGCAGGCTGAAGTCGCAGTAGTCCTGAGTATAGGCGGGGTGGATGTTGAAAACAGCACGTTCCAAATGATTCCAATTATAATTACCTTGTATGATACTATTTATGGAACACCAGATTTCAAGATCATCATACTCATGTCCCCAATTGAAATGAAACAACCCTGTCTCTTCATTATACCCGTCACACACGAAAGCATGTCCATTTTCATTGAATTCATTTGTATTATACGATATACCAGCATATAAAACCGGCTTCCCAGCCATAATGTCATCCACAATGAAACTTTTCCAGTCAGAATCGTTAGGATATGTTGATCTTAATCTTCTGATGGCATCAGGAGAATAATTGAAGGTGTCCACCAAGGAATTTCGTGCTTTAAGTGGAGTTGTGAATGATTGGCATTTTTTGTTATGACAGTAATCCATATCTGCCGCCCTACCACAATCCGCCATCAATCGGGCTATGGCATTTCGTTCATTTTCATAGTTGGCGTTCACTGGACATGTTGGGATAGAATTATCATGACTTGTTAAGCTGTCAGCCATGTTACACCAGTCAAATTGATATGTCTTATTAGGCAGATATACAGGATATTTCCAATAATTCATGATTTGAGCCATAGCTGTTGCTACACATCCCGTAGGGCAATAACCATGCGAGCATACTTCATTTTCCTCAATAAAAAAGTTAAAGGCATGAAAATCCCATGCTTTTGAAGCGAGAGACTGTCCCCATTTAGTGGTTAGTAGAGGACCATAGATGTCACCAGACCTTGGAAAGTGTCCCATATCTGAATCCAAAAGTGCCATCCAGTCAGGGTGAATATAAGCAGATCTCAAGCTGTCGGCAACATATTGTATGGCATAAGCATAGTTATATACGAAATCATATAAACCATCTGGTAAACTTGAAATATTGGGAAGAATCCTCTCCTGGTTAAAGGAATAAAAGAGCACGGGCTGGCAGTCTTTATAACCGGACAATACTATACTGACACCATTGTCAAAGCTAATTTCGCGCAGTACCGTATGACAAGAAATCTCAAGAGAATCTGTTGAGACAATATTGTAGGATCTTAGTGACGGATAATGCAAATACAAATGAGCATACCGGGTGGCGGCAATCTCTGCTTCTGTTACTGTCGCGGGCGTTTGGGCATAAAGGAACAAGCACATAAAAGACCAGTAAAAGACTAAGGTAATTCTTCTCATAGTGTTCAGAAATTTAAAGACAACCCTATACCATAACGTGTCGGACCAAAGTGAAGGGAAATGTGATTTCGTCTTTGGTTATAGTCTGACACAATATGATTTATTTTCTTGTAGCTATCCAAGGTGAGCCATAGGGCAGGAGTAAAAAACAATATGGCACTCCCCAAGGCCATCCCCAAACTTACTTCGGTAAAAAGTGGCGTAAGATCATCCGTTGGATGGTTTGGATCAGTTGGATGAGTGTGAATTGCCGATGTAATAAGATTCCAACTTGCGTACCCTAAGAAACCTGTCACAGCAACGCCTCCCACAGACCAAAGGACTAACGCAGACACATATTCCCGGCGTGCCTTATAATAGAGATTAAAACTTTCAGGGGAAAGCAAATATACGGAAGAATGCAGAGAAATTTTTCCCATCATTTCCGCTTCATAAAGATGGCCGTGGTGTCTGGCCAATTGCATGGGGAGACTCCCTGTGCTGTCGGACTCTTGAGCTTCTAATGACAAAGCTAACGCCAATATAGTGAGAATAAAGAGTATCTTTTTCATATCGTCAGAACTTAAAGGTTAAACCAACTCCATGCCCACTCAACCCCAGGGAGAGTGTTCTGCCTGTGGTGTTATTGTAGTCTGCAGCAACTCTGTTCAGTTTCCGGTAGCTGTCAGCGGTGAGGACAACGGCCGGGACCAAAGCAGCAACGGTCAGCGCGAAAGTGCAAATAAAGGGCGTATAATAGAAAGTATAGCTCATCGGTGAGTAATTGGGAATTCCCTTATGTCCTACCAGGGCTATGATCAAGGAGGAGGCTGCTCCCGTACCGGATATTGCCCACATGGAAAGGGATGCCATGTACTCCGCCCGCGCTTGACAGTAGGTATAGAACGACTCCTTGGAAAGCATCCCACCTAATGTCGGCACATCCATTTTCTCCATGGTGGTGCTGTTATACAGATTCCCGTACCTGCACTGCAGAACCGCATTGGACAAGTCTTTGTTATCTGTTTGTGAGAATAGTTGGGCTGAAAGCAAAAAGAAGAGCCCCCATAATAGATATTTTTTCATTTCAACCCTCCTTCCCCTTTCAGTTCGTCAATCTGCTGTTGAAGGTCTATGACATAGAGCGTCAGCTCCTCGATCTTTTGGAGTAGCAGGGCATTCATCTCTCCCAGCTCTATTCCGGATTCCAGCACCTCCGCTGCGGACGGAATGTTGGGCAGATGATTGTTCTTGCTCACGAAGCTGCCCAAATCCTTCAAATTCATGAGTTCGTATTCCTTGCCGAACACGTAGTCCGGCCAGCAGGGACTGCCGTTGAGCGACACCCGAACCTCCTTGGCGCACACTGTCCCGTTCACCGTCAACTTCTCCTGCGGGGTGTTCGTCCCGATACCCACATTCCCTTCATTCGACAAAAACAACGCATGGTTGAATCCATTGTAGCCCGTCTCCCACGTCTTCCAAAAGTTCAACCCGTATCCCTCGCTCTCGCTATTGCAATACTCAATGCCCCAAGAACCCGCCGGGTCCGTGTTGGAGGCTGCCGAACCGAACAAAATGGAACCGTTGGTGGAACCGGGCGCCCTGGAAGAAGTCTTGGTTATCAAGATGTTGTTGTCCACCACATGGATCTTCTGCTTCGGATACTGTGTGTTGAAGCCCACGTACCCGTTGGTGTCTATCACCAAGCCTTGGCCGTTGTTCAGGACGCTGAGGTTTGCCTTCTCAAGCTGGGAGATGGTGACGGCAAGAGAGGACAGGTATATTTTGAAACCATCCGAGAAGGAGTTGCCGGTAGAGGGGTTGGTTATCTGAAAAGTGGTGGGGGCGGGTTTGGGGTTAGACATATGGCTCCCGTGAATATGCAGATTTGCCATGGGGTCGCTGGTCCCAATACCCAGAAAGGGGTTGTTGGCGAGCAGTGCCATGCGGATTGTGCTGTTTGTGCCGAACAGCAGCGGCACGGAGTTGGTGGTGCCCACGAAGCTGCTGGAGGTGGCATCGGAGTTTCCAGTAAGTAGCCAGGAGGATGTCTGGGCATCCACCGTTGTCGCCATCATGAGGGCGCAGGCCAACGCCAAGGCTGCCCATGTGTGTGATTTTCTGGTGTTTCGGGTTGTAGTTTTCATCATGATGCATGATGTGTTTTTTAAGGGGGACTTCTATTTTTTACTTTTTTCGCGCAGCCGCCGACCTTGATGCGAAGCCCATAAACATCATGCAGAACAACTATGCTGCAAATATAATGGGACCTCTATTTTTACCATTTTCGCGCCACACCTCCAGACCCTGCGAGGTCCATCAAACAGAATCTGAAAATATGACGCTGCAAAGATAACTACTTTATCTATTAATATGATGCAAAAAAGTCGAATGGTTGCAGCTGCTTTGATTTTTTTCTTTCTTTTTTTATCGTACGAGTTTGTGTATTATTGATTTACAGCGTTTATTGAGTTAGTTCATTCCTAATCGCAAGACTTGCTCGTACCGGCACAGGTTGTAGACCAGGTTTGTCAGGGTGTTGTAGGCCGCGTTCCGCTTGATCACCTTGTCCTTCATCTCGAACTTCCGCATCACCCTCTTCACCCTTTTGCCGATGTAGGCACTGTCGGCGAACAAATCCTCTCCCCTGTCATTCTCATCCACAAGCTCTTTCACCGGCTTGGAGTTCATGAACGGAGGCATTCGTAGTCACTCCTTTCTTGATGAACTTGCTTCCCTTGTCCACTTTTGTGTGGTTTTGTAGCCGTAATGTTTCTCCCCGCCCTTCTTCACCCAGCGTGCATCTATGTCTTTCTGCCTTTTCTTGTTGGCCTTGCGCTTCTTCTCCTCCTCGGTGTCGCACTCTTCGGGATTCCACAACTCGCCGCCCCTGTCTTCCTTGATTAGTTTGTTCTCTTCGCATGTGTTGTGCTGGCGCGGCGCCTCCACGAAACTCCCGTCAATCATGGTGCCCTCATGCATGATCAGGTTTTTCTCCTCCAGGAAAGCGTAGAATTCATCGAACAATTGCCAAAAAAGGCCTTTCTTTGTCAATTCCTCCTTGAAAGCCCATATTGTTTTCCCGTCGGGCACCTTGTCGCCGCTGGCCAGTCCGAGGAAATCGCGGAACGAGAGCCTGTCACGGATCTGGTATTCCGCCTGCGCATCGCTGAGATGATATATCCGCTGCAGCACCACGATCTTGAACATCGTCTCCTCGTTGTCAAAAAGGGTGATGTTGTCCTGCTTCTTGTATGTCGGTTTGATCTCTTTCATCTGCCATGCAATTTTGCCGCAAATATATAAATAATTCTCTGAATGACAATTGGTTGCGAGAGATATTCATCGTAAAAAGTTAAAAGACGATAGTTGTCCGGAAAGGGAATTTCAGATGTCTTTTTGCAAGGATTTTTACCCGTAAGGAGTTGGTAATCAGTTAGAAATAATTAGAAGTCGCCAATAGTTATTGGGGAGGGGGAGGGGTGGCGACAGGGGGCAGGAACCCGCAGGTACTTTTTGAACCTTGACTTTGACTATGAACCTTGAACTATTTCCTCTCTTAATCTCTCTTTGTGTCCTTTGTGCTCTTTGTGGTTACTCTCTTTGTGTCCTTTGTGCTCTTTGTGGTTACTCTCTTTGTGTCCTTTGTGCCTTCGTGGTTACTCTCTTTGTGTCCTTTGCGGTTGACTTTGAACTATGACTTTGAACTGTCGCCCCCTTAGTTCCTCTTTCCCGTAATCCTATGACTCCGTACGGCTATCATAGCGCAAGGTGCTGCTCGTCTCCTCTTGGAAGAGCGTATGGGCCACGTGGCGGATCCTTTCCTCCGTAACGGCAAAGTAATGATCGCGCTCGTGAACAAAGTACTCCGCTTCGGAAGTCACCTCCCCAATGGCCAGGGTGGTGGCGCGGTCTTCCACCTTGATCTCGTTGTTCAGGAGGATGGACTCGGCGCGGTTCTGGACCTTCTGCAGGTCATGGGCAAAAGTGTCGGGGAATCGGTAATGGTAGAGATGCTCGCTCAAGGCTTGGTCTGCTTCTTCCAAGGTCACCCCTTCTGACGGATATCCGCTGATCAGAAAACAACCGTTGTCGGCGGTACCGCTGATTGCTGCCGAGATGGTGGAAAAGAGCTTCCTTTTATGCACGAATTCCTGATAGAGGTAGGAAGACTGTCCCGTGCCGAACATGTCGGAAATCAGATCATAGGCATAATAGTCCGGGTGCAGACGGTTGCACATCGGCCAGCCTTTCACGAGCGCGGGCGTGGGCACGTTGCGGTGAACGGTTTGCAGGCGCGCAGCCGTCTGGCACTCTTCCGAAGGGTACGTCCTGTGCAAAGGCGCACCCGCAGGAATGTCGCCAAACCACTTCTCGGCCAATCGGAAGACATCCTCCGCCTGCACATTGCCCGCCACTACCAGCACTGCGTTGTTGGGACGATAATAGCGACTGTGAAAGTCCCGGATCATCGCCATGTCCACCTCCGCAATGTGCTCCAGCTTCTTGCCGATAGGCAACCATTGGTAGGGATGTTGCTGATAGACCATCCCATAGAACAGCATCATCAGGTCACCATAAGGTCTGTTCAGGAAGTTCTCCTTGAACTCTTCCATCACCACCTGTTTCTGCACGTCCAAGGTCTCTTGCTCAAAACGGAGAGCATTCATACGGTCAGCCTCAAGCCAAAGGGCTGTCTCCACATTGCCGGCCGGCAACACGATGTAGTAGTTGGTCAGATCCTGGGAGGTGTAGGCATTGTTGAGGGCCCCGATCCGCTGGAGTACCCCGTCATAATCGGGAGCATTGGGCGAACCGGTGAACATATAATGTTCCATCAGATGGGCCATGCCGGTATGGTCCGGATGCTCATCGCGGGAGCCGACCCGGTAGGTCACGTTGACAGCCACAATCGGCGTGGTGGCATCTTCATGAACAAGGACCCGTAGCCCATTGGAGAGTGTTAAGCGTTGAAAATGAATCATAAAGAGATTTTAAGGCGGCAAAGATACGATTTTAGTTTAGAGTTAAGAGTTAAAAGTTAAGAGTTGTTTTGGGGAGGGGAAAGTGTTAGCGACATAGGGTCAGGATACCGTAATTTCTTTTCAAACTTTGACTTTGAACTATGCCCACCCTTAATTTTTTAGTTTCTTATTTTCTCTTTGTGTCCTTTGTGCCTTTGTGGTTACAACTCCATAAAATTAGTATTTTTGCTGCGTTAAAAACGACCGATATGAACTTCAAACTCACTGCACCCTATCAGCCTTCAGGCGACCAGCCGGAGGCCATCCGCCAACTGGTGGAAGGTCTGCGGCGTGGGGATGAAGCGCAGACCCTGTTGGGGGTCACGGGCTCCGGCAAGACCTTCACCATCGCCAATGTGCTGCAAGAGGTCAACCGCCCCGCCCTGGTGCTCAGCCATAACAAAACCCTGGCGGCCCAGCTGTACAGCGAGTTCAAACAGTTCTTCCCCGACAATGCGGTCGAGTACTTCGTCTCCTACTACGACTACTACCAGCCGGAGGCGTACATCCCGACCACCAACACCTACATCGAGAAGGACCTCTCCATCAACGCGGAGATCGAGAAGCTGCGACTGCATGCCACTGCCTCGTTGTTGTCTGGCCGCCGCGATATCATCGTCGTGGCCTCTGTATCTTGCATCTACGGTATCGGCAACCCCGACGACTTCTCCCGTAACGTCATCAATATCCACAAGGGGATGATCATCGACCGCAACAAACTATTGCTGGCCTTTGTGAGCAGTCTCTACTCCCGCACGGAACTCAACCTACAACCCTCCCAATTCCGCGTCAAGGGCGACACGGTGGACATCTTTCCTCCATACGTGGATTATGCCTATCGCATTGTCTTCTTCGATGATGAAATAGAGCGCATCGCGGAGATAGAACCCCTGTCTGGAGGGGTTATTGCCGATGTGGACCAGATCACCCTCTACCCCGCCAGCATCTTCGTCACCACCCAACAGTCTATGAACGACGCCATTGACCAGATCACCTTGGATATGGGTGAACAGGTTGAATATTTCAAATCCATTGGCAAGCATCTGGAAGCCAAGCGCTTGGAAGATCGGGTAACCTACGATGTGGAGATGATGAAGGAGTTGGGCTACTGCTCGGGCATTGAGAACTACTCCCGCTATTTTGACAAGCGTAAGCCCGGGGAGCGGCCGTTCTGCATTCTGGACTTCTTCCCGGAGGACTTTCTGCTCATCGTGGATGAGAGCCATGTGACCATGCCCCAGATCGGCGGCATGTATGGGGGCGACCGTTCCCGCAAGGTCAATCTGGTGGAGTACGGATTCCGTTTACCGGCGGCCTTGGACAACCGGCCGTTGAAGTTTGACGAGTTTGACAGCCTGACAGGGCAGACCATCTTCATGAGCGCCACGCCGGCAGAGTTTGAGCTGACACGTTCCGGCGGTGTGGTGGTGGAACAGGTGGTGCGGCCCACGGGCTTGCTGGACCCGCCCATCGAAGTACGTCCGGCCACCAACCAGGTGGACGACCTGTTGAAGGAGATTGAAGACACCGTGGACAAGCACGAGCGGGTGCTGGTGACCACGCTGACCAAGCGGATGGCGGAAGAGTTGAACACCTATCTTATCAATATCGGCATCCAATCGTGTTACATCCATTCGGATGTGGAGACCCTGGACCGCGTGGAGATTCTGAAGAAACTGCGCGAAGGCGTCATTGATGTGCTGGTGGGTGTCAATCTGTTGAGAGAGGGCTTGGACCTGCCGGAAGTCTCGTTGGTGGCCATCATGGATGCCGACAAGGAGGGCTTCCTGCGCAATGAGCGGTCGTTGACGCAGACGGCGGGGCGGGCGGCGCGCCATGTCAACGGACGCGTCATCTTCTACGCCAACCAGATCACCAAGTCGATGCAGGCCACGATGGACGAGACGGCGCGCCGCCGGGCCAAGCAGATGGCCTATAATGAAGAGCACCACATCGTGCCCAAAGGAGTGGTCAAGTCGGAGGAGATGCTTCTGGCCAAGCAAGTGGATGAAGCCATCCAACATTCGTCGGCTGCCCAGAACTACGCCACAGAGCCTCTTGCCACCCCCGTGGCGGCAGAAGAGGACCTCCACCTGATGAATGTGGAACAACTGCAGAAAGAATCCAAAAGGTTACGCAAGGAGATGGAAAAAGCCATCAAGGCACTGGACTTCGATGCGGCCATCAAGTTGCGCGACCGAATCAAGGAGGTGGAAGAGCGGGTCAAGAACTACTAAAATGCTGGAATCGAACCACACCACGCCTTGGGGAGTTAGGAAACCAAGGGTGGCGACAGTTCCATGTTCAAAAAGAAAGGGCAACCTCACGGCTGCCCTTCTTTTATGCTGTAAACCCCTTTTAATAATTAAAGGTTGAAGCTACTACTTGACTAGGTCAACGATAGCCTTAAATGCCTCAGGATTATTCATCGCGAGGTCGGCAAGGGCTTTGCGGTTAAGCGCCACACCTTTTTTGCCTAAGTTGCCCATGAGGACAGAGTAGGACATGCCATATTCGCGTGCACCCGCGTTGATACGGGTGATCCACAAACTTCTGAAGTTTCTCTTTTTGTTCTTTCTATCGCGGTAGGCGTATTGCTGGCCTTTTTCCCACGAATTGACTGCAACGGTCCAAACGTTTTTACGTTTGCCGAAGTACCCACGGGTACGTTTCAAAATCTTTTTTCTTCTTGCTCTGGAAGCAACATGATTAACTGATCTTGGCATAATTGATTTTCCTTTCTTTTACGTCAGCGGTTTATAAACCTTATAAACTCTTTTCGGGCTGATAGTAAACTTTTAATGATTAATAACTCGGGTTAATTAGCACTGTCCCAGCATTTGCTTGACGGTGCGTTCTAAGTTTTGTTCGACAATAGCGCTGTAAGCCAGGTTACGTTTTCTCTTTTTGGTCTTTTTGGTGAGAATGTGGCTGTGGTAAGCGTGATGTCTCTTTACTTTACCGGTGCCGGTCAAAGTAAATCTTTTCTTGGCAGCGGATTTCGTTTTAATTTTTGGCATTTTCTCTAATTTTTAAAGGTTAATATATATAGAGTTGACAGCATTTACTTTTTGGATTTCGGACTCAGCATGATGGTCATGTTCTTGCCCAACAGGGTCGGCATCTGATCCAACTTGCCATAATCTTCCAGGCTCTGGGCGAAACGCAGCAGCAGCAGTTCCCCTTGATCCTTGTAGATGATGGAGCGGCCCCGGAAGGTCACCATCACTTTCACCTTGTATCCGTCAGTCAGGAACTTGGTGGCATGATTCAACTTGAAGTTGAAGTCGTGGTCGTCGGTCTGCGGCCCCATGTGAATCTCCTTAACCTGCGTCTTGGCACTGTTGGCCTTGATCTCTTTCTGCTTCTTCTTCTGTTCGTAAAGATATTTCTGATAATCCATCACCTTGCATACCGGTGGGTTGGCCTGCGGGGAGATTTCCACCAGATCCAGCTCATAGCGCTCGGCAATCTCCAATGCTTCCCGGAGGGAGACAATCTTCGGTTCGAAATTTTCTCCTACTACGCGTACTACTTGGGAGGTGATGTTTTCATTAATATTATGCTGGGCTTCCTTCTTGTTGGGCGCAACATAACGAACTCGGTTTCTAGGGTTTGGTGTGCTCTTCAAAGTTCCTTTTCTGTTTATTTTTTCTAATAATTTTATACTTAATAAATTGGGGCGCAAAAATACACTTTTTTTTAATCCTACTTCATTTTCTGTATTTTTTTTATTTTTGCACTTTCTTTTCATCTAGTAATATCTGAAAAATGAAAATATCCGTAATCCATAAATGCAAGGCTCTATTGCTGGGAGCTTTTCTCCTGGTTGGTTTTTCCCTTACCCCCCTGCAAGCCCAACGATCCG
The DNA here is from genome assembly GCA_017649855.1 of Bacteroidales bacterium. Taxonomy (GTDB): domain Bacteria; phylum Bacteroidota; class Bacteroidia; order Bacteroidales; family WCHB1-69; genus F23-D06. Next base: position 54,444 of record JAGCGA010000006.1, on the reverse strand, counting down.
AAATAGGACTCTTTGGCGGCGGCGGTTTTTATCTCGGGGAGCTCAACCCCACCCATCTCTTTGCGGCAACCCAGCCCGCGGGCGGCCTGATATACCGGTATAATCTGACCCCTCGTTGGGCGCTGAAGGCCGATTTCATTTTCGGAAGAGTTGCTGGCAGCGATGCCTTGACCAACAAAGGCTATGAGCGCAACCTCAGCTTCTATGCCCCCATCACGGAGTTCTCCGTTGAGGCGGAGCTGAACTTCTTCAACCTCTATAACTCCACCGGCAAGAACCGTTTCACCCCCTATATTTTCGCCGGCGTCACCCTCTTCTCGTTCAATCCGAAGACCGAGTATAATGGCACGATCTATGAGTTGCAGAGTTTCGGCACCGAAGGCCAGGGTCTGGAAGGCGGTCCCGCCAAAAACTACTCCCTCACCTCTTTTGCCATCCCCTTCGGCATAGGCCTCCGGGCTACCATCGGACGCTATTTCTCCATTGGCGCGGAGTGGGGCATCCGCTACACCTTCACCGATTACCTCGATGATGTGCGCGGGGTCTATTACGACAACGATCTGCTGCGCGAAAACCGCGGCGACCTCATCGCCAACCTCGCCGACCGCTCCCCCGAACTGACCGACGACCAGGGACAAGCCTTGCCCTACCACCAGGCCGGTGAACAACGTGGCAATACCACCACCACCGATATATACTCTTTCTTCGGCCTCACCTTTACCGTCAGATTCGGCAATGAAGACAAGACCTGTGACCTCAGGGTGCCCAGAAAGAGAAGATAATTTTTCCCAATGATGACAGTAGAAACAAAGAATATTCCCGCCCACGTGGCCATCATCATGGATGGCAACGGACGATGGGCGCAGATGGACGGTCATGAACGCACCTATGGACACCAGCATGCCCTCACCGCCGTGCGGGAAGCCATCGAAGGCGCCGGCGAACAAGGTGTTCAATATCTGACCCTATATGCCTTCTCCACCGAGAATTGGAACCGCCCCAAAGAGGAGGTGGACATCCTCATGAAACTCTTTATCCAGGCAGTCCATAACGAACTCGATGAATTGAACCGTAAAAATGTGCGGCTGCTGATGACTGGCCGCCTGGAAGACCTGCCCGACGATTGCCAGGAAGCTATGCGCCACGCCATGGAGACGACCGCCCACAACACCGGTCTTACCGTCATCCTTGCCATCAGCTACAGCGGACGCTCTGAACTGACCGATATGGCCCGGAAAATCGCCCAACAGGTGAGCCAAGGCTCCCTGATCCCCGGGGAGATCACCCCCGACACCATCCGGCAAAATCTATACCTCCCTGACGTGCCCGATCCCGATATCCTGATCCGTACCGGTGGCGACATCCGCATCAGCAACTTCCTTCTCTGGGAAATCGCCTATTCCGAACTCTTCTTCCTCCCCGTATTGTGGCCCGACTTTAGAAAGAAAGACCTTCTTGAAGTCCTCCAAGAGTTCCAAAACAGAGAACGCCGCTTCGGAAAAACAAGCGCCCAAATCTCCCAACCATAATTTTTGTATCTTTGCCGACTTTTTGAAAATTTGGAATGAAACTGCAGAAATTCGTTTTTCGGCTGCTATTGTTGATATTGATTGCCTGTACTACAAATAGTTACGGGCAAGTCATTGTTTCCGGCGACGATCCCGACAAGCCCGAGAAAATGGATTATACCTCCCCCAAAGAGTACGAAATCGGAGGAATAACCTCCTCTGGAACCGCCCCTTTGGACCAACGACTGCTCTCCTTCCATGTCGGTGACAAGATCATGATTCCCGGTGATGAGATCACCAACAGCATCAAGGCCCTCTGGCGTACCGGCCTCTATGAAGACGTGGAGATCACCCTGACCCGCGTATCCGGCAACATCGCCTTCCTCGATGTCCGCCTGGAAGACCGTGCCCGCCTTATCTCCTTCGGTTTCAAAGGCACTACGAAAGCCGATGAAACTGACCTCCGTGAAAAACTCCATATCTCCCAAGGCAATATCGTCAACGACAACCTCAAGACCACCTGCGTCAATATCATCAAGAAGTATTATGTTGACAAAGGCTTCTACAATTGCGAGGTGTCGATCCAGGAAATTCCCGACGAGAAAATCAAGAATGCCGTCAGCTTGCTCTTCGACATTCAGAAGTCCAAGAAAGTAAGAATCGCCCAGATCAATATTGAGGGAAATGACGGCGTGCCGAAGGCGGTCCTGCTCCGCGCCATGAAGGAGACCAAGGAGAAATCCCGTTTCATGCCTCTGTATAAGGCCGACACCGCTATTGCCTATACCTTGAAACACAAGGGCTATTACCAGTCCAAGGACATTGTGGAGCATTTCGACGATTATTTCTCTCCGCGTGTGAAGCTCCGCATCTTCAAAAAGTCCAAGTTTACCAAGGAGGGCTATGCTAAAGACAAAGTCAACCTTATCAACAAATTTAACGAACTCGGCTACCGGGATGCCATTATTGAGAGGGACACCTATTACATCAAAGACCATGATGTCTATATCGATATCAAGGTGAATGAGGGTCCCCAGTACTATTTCCGGAACATCAATTTCGTGGGCAATACCGTCTATCCGACCACGATGCTTCAGCAGTTGTTGGGCATCAGCAAGGGCGATGTGTATAACCAGACCCAGCTGACCAAAAACCTGACCATGAAAGAGGAGGGTGACGATATAGCTTCCCTTTACATGAACAATGGTTACCTCTTCTTCAGCGCCAACCCGGTGGAGGTGGCGGTGGAGGGTGATTCCATCGATATAGAAATCCGTATCCGGGAGGGCAAACAGGCTCGCTACAACCATATCAACATTGTGGGTAATACCAAGACCAACGACAATGTGATCTTGCGTGAGATCACCACCATTCCCGGACAGCTGTTCAACCGTGCCGACATCATCCGCACCCAACAGGTACTCATGTCGCTAGGCTACTTCAATCAGGAGAAGATGGATGTGCAGCCCAAACCGAATGAGGCCGATGGTACCGTGGACATCACCTATGTGGTGGAAGAAACCACCTCTGACCAGCTTTCGCTGAGTGCCGGATATGGCGCCACGGGTTTTGTGATCACGGGAGGCGTCACCTTCAACAACTTCTCCACCAAAAAGCTGTTCAAGAAGGATGCGTGGGCTCCTATCCCGGGCGGCGATGGCCAGCGGCTCTCCTTGAATGTGTCCACTAATGCCTCTTGGTACCAATATTACAACCTCTCCTTCACGGAACCCTGGCTGGGCGGCAAGAAACCCAACGCCTTGACCATGGGTGTTTACTATCAGAAGCAGACGAACAGCCGCAAGAAAACGGAAGACACCTACGCCTGCTCCAGTATCGCCGGCGCCTCGGTGTCCCTGGCTAGCCAACTCAAATGGCCGGATGATTATTTCTCCATGTCTCACACCATCTCTTACGAGTATTACAACGTGAAAAACTGGTCTGGCTACTATGTTTTCAGCAACGGCCATGCCAACAGTTTGAGCTATATCTTTACTTTGTCAAGAAACTCCGTCAACGCACCGATCTATCCGCGGGAGGGCTCCAGCCTTACCTTCTCGGTGCAACTGACCCCGCCATACTCGCTGATGTCCCACAAGGACTATACCAACGCTACCGATCAGGAGAAGTACAAGTGGCTTGAATTCCACAAATGGAAGTTCAATGCTTCCTGGTTCACCCGTATTGTGGACAACCTGGTGCTCAACATCCGGTTGAAGATGGGCTTCATGGGCTGTTACAATCAGGACATCGGCATCACCCCGTTCGGCCGATTCTATCTGGGTGGCGACGGTCTTTCCACCTACGCTTACGACGGTCGTGAGGTGATCGGCATGCGTGGCTATGAGGACGAGGCACTTTCTCCTTACCGGGATGGTCTTTCTACCGGTGCCAGCATCTACCACAAGTTCACAGCTGAACTGCGTTATCCCATCACGCTCAATCCTACCGCCACGGTCTATCTGCTCGCCTTCCTGGAGGCAGGTAAGGGATGGATCGACAAACACCAGTACAATCCGTTCAACCTGTATAAGTCTGCCGGTGTCGGCGTGCGCGTCTATCTGCCTATGTTCGGCTTGCTCGGCTTCGACTACGGATACGGTTTCGATGATGTGCCCGGACGCAACAGCAAACACAGCCAGTTCCATATCTCTATCAACCAATCCATAGACTAATACAATAAAACCCACCATAATCCGTTAATACATCACAAAAAATCCCAATACAATGAAAAGAATTATCCTTTTTGCCATGATTTGTTTTGCCTGTATGACCTCTTTCGGGCAAAAGTATGCGTATATCAATTCAGAGTATATCCTCTCCAACATGTCGGAATACAAAGAGGCCCAAGCTGAGCTGAACCGTCTGGCCGTGATGTGGCAGAAGGAGATAGAAGCCAAATTCTCCGCCATCGATTCCATGTACAAGAGATATCAGGTGGAAGCTATCACCATGCCGGAACAGATTAAAATCAGCCGCGAAGAAGCTATCATCGCAGAAGAAAGAGCCGCCAAAGACCTGCAGAAGAAACGCTTTGGTCAGGACGGAGACCTCTTCAAGAAACGTGAAGAGCTCGTGAAGCCGATCCAAGACCGCGTGATCTCTACGGTCAACGACTATGCCAAGGAGAAAGGCTACGCTTTTGTATTTGACGCCGCCGGCGATATGACCATCATCTATGCTGACCCGAAATGGGATATCAATGCCCAAATTTTACAAAAATTGGGCGTCTCAGTAAACGATGACCTTGATGATTAGTCTATCTCCCTGTTTTTGAGTTTTTATAAATCCGATAAATTTACATAGAATGAAGAAATTGTTAGTTCTCGTGGCAGCTGTTCTGCTCTTCTCTTTGAACCCTGCCTCTGCTCAAAAGTACGGACATGTCAACTCCAGTGAGATCTTGGAGCTGATGCCCGGTATTGACTCCCTGCAAATCAAACTGATGGCTTTCCAGACGGAATTGCAGAACGAATATCAGAATATGGTGCAGGAGTACCAGCAGAAAAAAGACAAGTTTGACCGTGAAGTAGGCACCATGTCCTCCTCCGTTCGTCAGTTGCGTGAAAAAGATCTGGAAGATTTGGCCAACCGCATTCAGGTTTTCCAGGCTAACGTGCAAGACGACTTGGAAGAGAAGCAGTATGAGCTGGCTAAGCCATTCCAAGACAAAATCCAGAATGCCATCAACAAAGTGGCGAAGGATCATGGCTATGCCTACATCTTCGATACAAAGATCCTCCTTTATTTCGAGAATGGGGAAGACATCACGCCACTGGTTAAGAAAGAATTAGGAATCAAGTAAAACTGACGGTCATGAAGAAACTGTTCTTTATATTGTTGGCAGTCTTGTGCTGTGCGGGTGTTTCAGCCCAGAAGGCTAAATTCGGCCATGTGGACTATGCCTCCATCATGCCGTTGATGCCTGGCATTGACACCGCTCAAACCGCCATGGCAGATATGCAAAAAGAGTTGGAGGATGAAGGCGCCATCATGTCACAGGAGCTGAAGCAGAAGGAAGAAGACTATATGAGATTGGCCAATTCCGGTGCTTCTGCTGCCGTCCTGAAAGTGAAGGAAGATGAGTTCAACAGACTCTATGAGCGTTTCCAAACCTTTGTTTCCGACGGGGAGAAACGTCTGCAGGAGAAGCAGATTGAATTGCTGAAACCCTTCCAGGAGAAGTTGTTGGCCGCCATCAAGAAGGTGGCGCAAGCCGAACACTATACCTATGTCTTTGACATTTCCACCTTGGCTTTTTATGGCGAGTCCACCGATCTGACGGCCGCCGTGAAGAAAGAGTTGGGGATTCAATAAATCATTGTAATAAGAATAATAAAATCCCGCTGGATGTCCAGCGGGATTTTTTGTGTATATACCTGTCAGATTGGTTTCTATTTCAAATGCAAATTAAACCAGTCGATGAAGTTGCGGTGCCAGAGCAGGCTGTTCTGCGGTTTGAGCACCCAGTGGGTTTCATCCGGGAAGTAAAGATAGCGGCTCGGGATGTGTCGCATCTGCGCGGCATTGTAGGCAGCCATGCCTTCGGAAGCCACAATGCGGAAGTCGAATTCACTGTGGATGACGCAGATGGGTGCATTCCATTTATCTACAAACAGATGGGGTGAGCAGGCATAGCTCTTCTTCACTTGGGGGTTGTTCCAGTCCCAATAGGGGCCACCGATATCCCAGTTGTCGAACCATAGTTCCTCGGTCTCCAGATACTGCTGTTCGAAGTTGAACATGCCGTTATGGGCGAGGAGAGCCTTGAAACGACGGCCATCCTGATAGCCTTTCACATCATAGTTGTGGCCGGCGAGCCAGTAGATGCTATAGCCTCCGAAGCTGGCACCGCAGGCCCCCAGACGCTCCTTGTCAATCTGTTTCACACTGTCGGTGAAGAAGTCTGCAGCCCGCATGTAGTCCTGCATGCAGAGTCCGCCGTAGTCGCCGCTGATCTCCTCACACCATTCGGTGCCGAAGCCGATGGTGCCGCGACGGTTGGGGGCGATGATGAAGTACTCGGCGCCACTCATCACCATGAAGTTCCAGCGCGTGCTCCAGAACTGGCTCACCATCGACTGCGGACCGCCCTCGCAATAGAGCAGGGCAGGATAAACCTTCGTGCTGTCGTAGTTGTATGGATAGATGAGCCATGTGAGCATCTCCTTGCCGTCCACAGTCTTGATCCAATGCTCTTCCACCTTGCCCATGTGCACCTGGGAGAGGATGTCGTCGTTGATGGCGGAGATCTTCTTGCCGTCCGCCTTGTCATCGTTCAGATTGTAAACGAAGATCTCGGCTGGATACTGAATGGAGACTTGGTCGGCATAGAGCTTGTCGCCAACCAGCTCGAAGCCGTGTACATCGTGATAGCCGTGTGAGATCTGCCGGAACTCCTTGGTGGCACGGTTGCAGGCGAAGATCTCGTCCATGCCGCGATAGTTGACCACCCCCACTAGCTCCTTGTCATCGTCCGTCCAGCTGATGCCGGTGAAGTTATAGTCGAAGTTTTCCGACATGTCGGTGCGAGTGCCCGTGGTGAGGTCCATGACCATCAGGCGCAGTTTGTCGCTCTCGTAGCCGTCGCGTTCCATGCTTTCCCAGGCGATCATCTTGCCATCGTGACTGAACACAGGGTTCTGGTCGTAGCCCATGATGCCCTCGCTGAGGTTCTTGGTGGTCTTCTTTTCAATATCATATAAGAAGATATCACTGTTGGTGGAGTGTGCATAGTCTGAACCAGTCTTCTTGCGGCAAGTGTAGGCGATCTTCTTGCTGTCGGGACTGTAGTTGTACTGTTCCACACCGCCCCATGGACGCATCGGACACTCGAAGGTGCTGTCGATGAGGCAGACAGCCTTGTCCACATCGATCTTTTTGCCATCGAATTCGGCCAGGAAGATTTGCGGATATTCATCCACCCAGTTGTCCCAGTGGCGATACATCAGGTCCTCGTTGATACGGCCGGTGGTTTTGTCAAGGCCGGCATAGAGCTTCTCAAGATGGTTGGGGCGTACCACAGGCTTGGTGGTGATATAGACGACCGATTGGCCGTCGGGAGCCAGCTTGAAGCCTTCAAAACCGCGCTCGTAGGTGGCGAGCACACTCTCTTTTCCATTCTTCACCTTCATGGCGAGGATTTCATTGTCGCGACAGAAGAGCAGCGTCTCGTCATCTTTCCATACCAGATTGAACTCACTCGGCGCCGTCGTGGTGAGCTGGGCCACATGACTGCCGTCGGCGTTCATCAAGTAGATTTCGGCGTTTCCCTTGTTCTCGTCCATGTCGTAATAGGTGACCGTGTAGGCGATCTGCTTGCCGTCGGGAGAGACAGCCTTCTCGCCCATCTTGCCCAAGGCCCACATCACCTCCGGGGTGAAGCGGCCATCCTGGACCTGGATTTCAGGTTTCCCGATCACTTTTGTACTGTTTGTGTCTTGTTTCTTTGTGCAGGCACAAAGGAGTGACACCAAAGCCATTGCGAAAAATAGTTTCTTCATAAGGAGATATTTATTATGATTCTTAAAAAAAGCAAAGAGAGGACGGTGGAAAAATTATTTTTTCCGGAAATAGATCTCTATAGGCACGCCGCTGAAGTTCCAGTGTTTGCGGATTTGGTTCTCCAAGAATCGCTTGTAAGAGTCCACCACATATTGGGGCAGGTTGCAGAAGAAGGCGAAGGTGGGGTAAGCTACAGGCAGCTGGGTCACATACTTGATGCGGATCACCTTGTCCTTGTTCATGGGTGGCGGGGTCTGCTGGATAATGGGCAGCAGGGTGTCGTTGAGCTCCGAGGTGGAAATCTTGAGTGTCCGGTTCTGATAGACTTGTACGGCAGTCTCCAAGACCTTGTAGATACGCTGTTTCTCTTTCACGGAGGTGAAGATGATGGGCACGTCGTTGAAGGGGGCGATACGTTTGCGGATGAGGTCTTCGTATTCCTTGTGCGTGTGGGTGTCCTTCTCCACCAGATCCCACTTGTTCATCACCAGGACAATGCCTTTGTGGTTGCGTGCGGCCAGGCCGAAGATGTTGAGGTCTTGTTGCTCGAATCCCTGGGAGGCATCCGCCATGACGATGCAGACGTCGGCATTTTCGATGGAACGGACGGCGCGCATGACGGAGTAGAACTCCAGGTCTTCCTCCACCTTGCTCTTCTTGCGGAGGCCAGCCGTGTCGATCAGGTAAAAGTCGAAACCGAAGCTTTTATAGCGGGTGAAGATGGTGTCGCGGGTGGTGCCGGCCAACGGGGTTACGATGTGGCGCTCCTCCCCCAGGAAGGCGTTGATGATGGAGGATTTGCCCACGTTGGGTTTGCCCACGATGGCGATGTGCGGCAGATCGTCGGTGTTTTCCTCTTTTTCTTTGGAGAAATGCTGCACGACGGCATCCAACAGATCACCGGTACCTCCTCCGGAAGCGGCCGATATGGGGTAGATTTCGGGGATGCCCAATGCGTAGAATTCGGTATAGTCCAGGTAGTTGGATGGACTGTCAATCTTGTTGACGGCCAGATAATAGGGCTTGCCGCTCTGCCGCAGGATGTCGGCGACCTCCTCATCCAAGGGGGTCAGTCCCTCGCGGCCGTCCACCATCAGGATGATGACGTCGGACTCCTCGATGGCCAGGGTGGCCTGTTTGCGTATTTCAGCCTCAAAGATGTCGTCGGAGCCCACTACATAGCCGCCCGTGTCGATGACGGAGAACTCGTAACCGTTCCAGTCGGACTTGCCATAATGGCGGTCGCGGGTTACGCCAGCCACGGAGTCCACGATGGCCTCCCGGGCTTTGATGAGACGGTTGAAGAAGGTGGATTTGCCCACATTGGGCCTGCCGATGAGCGATAAGATATTGGACATAGCCGCTTGTTTTTCGGTAAAGGTATGGATTTTTTATGAGACGGCAAAGATACAATTTTCTGTCAAATGCATAAAAAGAGAGGATGCACGTTCAGCACATCCTCTCCAGATCTTTCCTAAAAAAGGTTGGGTTTATCCGATGAAGGCTTCGTAAGCGGCAGCATCCATCAAGGTGTCAGCCTCAGCGGGATCCGTCATCTTGATCTTGATGATCCAGCCCTCTCCGTAAGGATCGGAGTTGACCAATGCGGGCTCGCCTTCCAGAGCTTCGTTGAATTCAACGACCTCGCCACCGACCGGCAACATCAGGTCAGCCACGGTCTTCACAGCCTCGATGGAACCGAAGACTTCGTCTTTGTCCAAGGTCTCACCCACGGAAGGGATGTCCAGGAAAACGATGTCGCCCAACTCATTGGCAGCGTGAGCGGAAATGCCTACGAAAGCGAATTCGCCTTCTACTCTTAACCATTCATGGTCATTGGAGTACTTCAGATTTGCGGGAATATTCATACTGATGATATTTAAAAGTTAATAATGATTGATTACAGGGTCATGATTTCTTTCTCTTTGGCTTCCATGATCTTGTCCACCTTGGCGATCATCTCATCGGTGACCTTCTGGATGTCGTTTTCCAATTTTTTTACGGCATCTTCTTCCACACCATTGTCTTTCAGCTTCTTGGCCTCATCGTTGGCCGTGCGGCGGATGTTGCGGATGGAGACTTTGGTCTGCTCAGCCTCTTGTTTGGCTTTCTTGACCAACTCTCTACGACGCTCTTCCGTGGGGGTGGGTACTACAAGGCGGATGAACTCCCCGTTGTTCTGCGGAGTCATGCCCAAGTTGGCAGCCAAGATGGCTTTCTCGATGACAGGCAGCATGTTGCGCTCCCAAGGTTGGATGATGATCTGGTGGGCGTCAGGCGTGTTGATGTTGGCTATCTGGTCCACTGGCGTGGGATTACCGTAATAGTCCACTCTCAAACCTTCCAACATTTGCGGAGAGGCCTTGCCGGCACGGATCTTCTGCAAACTTTTGTCAAAAAAAGTCACCGTGGCACTCATATTGTCTTTCGTCTGTTGTAAGCAGGTCTGTGTATCCATCATAATTTATTCGTTTTAAGAAAAATGATTTATTCAGTTAAAAAATTAATTATCAATATTTTGGAAATCCCAAAGAACTTCAAAACTTCTGATTTCCCCTTTTGGGAATTTTAGGGTGCAAATATAGTTTTTATTTTTATTCGTAACATACAAGTTAAGAAATAGAATCAGAAATATTACGTTTCATCATGTCCTGTTCTGCCGGTGTCGCCTGGCGGTATCTTTTTTGCTTTACTTCAAAAGGTGATGAAAGACTTCCCAAACCATGGTCAGGTTTATCTGTGTCCAACAAAAAAAAGAGGTTGTTACAATAAAATATCATATACCACGTTATACGGCTTTGTACAAAAAAATTGCGTATGTCAAATTCTACTATTTTCACGCCATGTCAGATTGGCCCGATCACACTGCGTAACCGTACGATCCGTTCGGCAGCCTTTGAGAACATGGCTTACGGCAACAAGCCGTCCGAAGACTTGTTAAATTATCACCGTTCAGTGGCCAAGGGAGGCATTGGCATGACGACTGTAGCCTATGCTTCTGTCAGCCAAAGCGGCCTTTCCTTTAACGGCCAGCTGTGGTTGCGTGAGGAGATTGTGCCTGATTTGAAGGTCCTGACCGATGCCATACATGCTGAAGGTGCCAAAGCATCCATTCAGATTGGCCATTGTGGAAATATGACCCACCGCGCCACCTGCGGACAGAAACCGCTTTCGCCTTCTGGCCGGTTCAACCTCTATTCTCCCACCTTTACCCGCAAGATCACCAAGGCGGAGATCTATGAGCTGGTGGAAGACTTTGGCAAGGCTATCAACTTGTGCCGTCAGGCAGGTTTCGACTGTGTGGAGGTGCATGCAGGCCACGGCTATCTGATCAGCCAGTTCTTGTCTCCCTACACCAACCACCGCAAGGATGAGTTCGGCGGTTCTTTGGAAAACCGCATGCGTTTCATGAAGCTGGTGATCACCAAAGTGATGGAGGAGGCCAAGGACGACATGGCCATTGTGGTGAAAACCAACATGTACGATGGTTTCCGCAGCGGCATGAAGGTGGATGAATGTATCAAGGTGGCCCAAGAGCTAGAGAAGTTGGGTGTGCATGCCTTGGTGCTGACGGCTGGTTTTGTCAGCAAAGCCCCGATGGAGGTGATGCGCGGTGCCATGCCATTGAAGACCCTGGCCTACTACATGGATATGAAGAAGTTCTGGTGGCTCAAGCTGGGCTTGCACCTGGGCGGGCGCCTCGTCATCCCGACAGTGCCCTACAAGGATGCCTATTTCTATGAGACAGCCATGAAATTCCGCCAGGCTGTCAAGATGCCGTTGATTTATGTAGGCGGTATGAACAGAAAAGAGGATATGGAAAAGGTGCTGGATTCCGGTTTTGTGGCTTTCCAGATGGCGCGCGCCGTCTTGCACGATCCTGACTTTGTCAACAAGTTGCAGTCGGGCGAGGTCACTGAGAGCGGCTGCAAGCATTCCAACTACTGTATTGGCCGTATGTACACGCTGGAGATGAAGTGTCACCAGTGCATGCAGAACAGCGAGCTTCCGGAGAAATTGCGCAAAGAGATTGCCAAACAGGAAGCAGCAGTGGAAAAATCCAATAAACGATAGCCAAGTCAATGGCTAACGGCGAATAGCCAACAGCTAACGGCTAACAATCATCGGATAGCCTGCCACCCTATGTCTTCGCGGAAGAAGAGGTCTGGGCAGGCTATTTTATGTACGCCTTCGTAGGCGTCTTTCTGTGCTTCGGCGAGGGTCTGGCCTTTGCCCACCACAAAGAGGACTCGTCCGCCATTGGACACGCACACACCATCCTGTGTTTTGGTGCCCATGTGGAAGACGGTCTGGGAGAGATGGTCCAGATTGCGGATGGGGAAGCCTTTGCCATATTTTCCGGGATAACCTTTAGCGGCCAGCACCACCCCGAGGAAGGCCTCGTCGTGGAACTCGGGCGTTACCGGCTTGTGGGCCATCAGGTCGAGGATATGTTGGATGAGGTCGCTTTTCATCTTGGGGAGCACGATTTCCGTTTCGGGATCCCCGAAGCGGGCGTTGAACTCAATGACTTTGGGTCCTTGGGGGGTAAGCATCAGTCCACCGTAGAGGATGCCGGTGAAGGGGCAGCCCTCTGCCACCATGGCGTCCGCCGTGGCTTGCATGATATGCTCCACCGCCCACTTGATTTGCTCTTGCGGGATGACGGGTACAGGCGTGTAGGCGCCCATGCCGCCCGTGTTGGGGCCCTTGTCACCGTCAAAGGCGCGTTTGTGGTCCTGCGCGATGACCAATGGCACCACTTGGTGGCCGTTGACCAAGGTGAGCAGGGAGAATTCGGGACCTTGGAGAAACTCTTCCATCAGCACCTTGCCCTCCCCGAAGTTATGGTCCAGAAGCATGTCCTGCAGGGCTTTGTCAGCCTCCTCGTAGGTCATGGCCACGACCACGCCCTTGCCGGCAGCGATCCCGTCATATTTGATGACGATGGGAGCTCCCACCTCTTTCAAGTAGGCGGAGGCCTCCTCATAGCGGTCGAATATGCGGAAGGCGGCCGTAGGGATATGATATTTGATCATCAGGTCCTTGGCAAACTGCTTGCTGCCTTCTATCTGAGCAGCCTCCGCCGTGGGTGCGAAGATGGCCAGACCCGCTTTTTGAAAACGGTTGGCAATGCCGTTGATAAGGGCAGCCTCCGGGCCTACAATGGTGAGGTCCACCGCATGGTCACGGGCAAAAGCCACTAAGGCCTCACTGTCGTTCTCGTCAATAGGAACCAACTCCACCGGTACGGATGTGATCGTCCGCATGCCATCATTGCCGGGAGCAATGAAAAGACGGGTGGTTAAAGGGGATTGTGCAGCTTTCCAAGCGATGGCGTGTTCACGGCCGCCACGACCGATAATCAAAATGTTCATTCCTTCTTTGTAAGTTTATATCCGTTATAACGATCCATCACCTCCTGCACATAATTGACCGTGTGTTTGCCAGGGTAATATCCGCATTTGACATCCGGATCGCTGTAGTATTCTTTGTGTGATTTCAAAAGGAGAAAATCCTTCACCGATTCCCAATGCTCGCTGTCGCCACCATACTTCTTGCTTAAAGTGATGGCGTCCAGAATATGGCCCGGTCCGGAGTTGTAAGAACCGGCCACAAAATAATAGATGTCGTTGGTGTCCACTTTCCCATTGAAGATATTGTACAGGAAGCGGATGTATTTCACACCGGCCCATATCTGCTCCTCCACGGTGGAGGTGTCGGTGAGACCGTATCGTTCATACGTCACGGGCATCATCTGCATGATGCCATAGCTGCCACCCATGCCTAACACATCGGTGCAAAAGTGCGACTCCTGATAAATGATGGAAGATACAAAACGCCAATCCAAATTGTGATGCTTGCTAGCCGCCTGGATGCATTTGTCGTAGGTGGAGATGTTGTCCCGCTTCTTTCCAAAGGAGTTGTTGATGATTTGGGAATGCTGGGACAGATAACGAAGACAAATCCGTTTGTAGAACTTGGTCTCCTTCATGTTGGTCAGCCATAGGTTGATGGAGTCGTTCAAGGTTTTGTTCCTGGGGTCCAGCACCCAGTTGCGAGGAAAGTCTTCCCCAATGCGTGGACCCATTTCCAGGTTCTTGTAAAACGGCAATAGGGTGATGGCGATGTTGTGGTTGCAGACCACATAATCGATCAGCGTGTCCTCCAACATCTCAATCAGGTCCTCCACGGTCTTTTCAGGATGGTTTTGCTGCCGCCAGGTACCCGGCATCTGCAACTTGGAGAGGTCCAGCTTCTGGTTGTATTGGGCTGGAATATGCACTACATGGGTGCCGGAACTGTCAAACTCCATCTTTTTTCGTATCAGCAAGATAGGATAGGTGTACGAGTGCGGCTCCGAAAGCGTGAGATACATGGGGGAGAAGAAGTTCTTGTCGAAGTCGAAGCCGATGATGTCATACTGGTTGCTGAAGGATTTCATCATCATGCTGTCAGGGTCAGCCTCAATGGAGATATCCACCTTCATGTTGAAGTCTTTTGCCATCTGTTTAATCATATCATACTGAAAACCAATTACTTGTCCGTGATAAACAAAGTAATCCGCGGCATGATAGAAGATAAGTGCCTTAAGAGTGTCGCTATGGTGGTAGGACTTCTTTTCGTGTTTGATGATGTTGGAGATGGGGGTGTAGTCGATTCTTCCGCGAAGGAACAACGCACCCAACAAGATAATGGTGGCAATTAGGAATGTTATTTCACCGATTATTTTTTTCTTCAAAACATAGAATTTTGTATTCGGTCATCCACGTGATCGGAAGAGAATAGGCAGCGAGGGGAGGATGGGAGTGAATAGAATTAATACGTTTGAACCATCAGGATGGTCTTAGAGGTAGTCTCACCGTCGTTGACTTGCACTTGTGCGGCGCCGGTGTAATACTTGACATCCACGATGTTGCCTTCCTCGTCCCAGGTGGTGTCAGCCTTGTTGGCCACCACGTCGAGCAGGGCGGGGTAGGGGAATATGTGTTCAAAGATTCCCTGGATATTGGTATAGCCGTCTGCGCGGGCATAATCGGCATATTCCGCTTTTCCGACCACGATATGGGCGTTAGGGCATACTGCGCCGGTGTCAATGCCGTTGTTGGAATAGTAGCATTCAATATGCATGGTGCAGTCGTGGTTTTTCTTGCACTGGGAGAAGGCAAAAGCCACGATGGCGGCTACCAGTATCGGAATCAAAAATTTAATTCTTTTCATAATCCTAATTATTTTTTGAGGTGCAAAAATAATAAAATCTTGTTGTGTAGTTTCATAAAAAAACACAATTTTTCAATAGGGAGATGTCAAGAACTACGGGAAATCCCGCTATTGAGAGAGCATGAGGCGCAGTGCGATGCCAGTCTCGAAGTTCATGTTGTTGTACTGATTCTGGACCTTCGGTCTGTTGATGGTTTGGTCGTAGTAGAACTTGATACCGACCATCTGGCTGAATTGGTATTCGGCAGCCACATTGATGGTGGCGGTCAGGGAGCCTGCCGTCACTTGGTCTTGGAGTTCTTGGATCTTGCGCAGTTGGGTCTGGTTGCTCTTGATGCCGACGCCGGCGGTCACATTCAGGTCGCTGACGAACTGTCGTTTTTGTCCGGCGAAGATCAGGCCAATTTTCAGATCCTTGAAACGGTAGCCGCCGGAAACGGCCAGTTCAAAGCTGGAGGTCTCGGTGATCTGGTTGTTGGTGAAGCTAAGGGCAACGTTGCGGGATTGCTTGTATTCCACTTTCAGCAGCATGCTGTTACGCAGGGTCATGTCGAAGCCGATGAGCGGTGCGAATTGTTCTGACAGGGCCATCTGGTTCATCTCTTCTCTGGGGATGAAGTCGCCCAGGGCATTCACAGCCCCGGCTCCTTCGACATAGGAGAGGTTGGTGGCAAAACCACCTATCTGGTAGGTGCAGGTGTAGCTGTGTGCAATGGAGAGGCTTTGGAACACCTTGTCGATACCCTTGATTTTGGAGAAACCGTTGTAGGTGAGTCGCCAGTTAGGCAACGGAATCTTCAGGAACGGGGTGGAGAGGTCCATCTTCTCTGCGTCTTTTCCCATATAGGCGGAGAAGAAGGCGCCCATCAGCACATCTTGCGACACTTCACTGTAGCCTTCAGGGAAGCCAGTCTCCGGATTCACTTCGCCCGTGTAGTTCGGATTGGCTTCTGCCAGACGGTTGGCGATGGTCATACGGATGTCGCGGAAATCTTCAAACAATTGGTTATAATCTTGGAAGAAGGTTCTCAAACCGCAGTAGGTCATGCTGAAGGAGCCATTGCGTTGAGGGGTATAATGATAGAGGATGCCCTCCTCGTCAACATGGAAATATTCGGAGTAGTTTTCGGTGTACCGGCGGGTAGCCGACACCTCGATACGGAAGTCACGGAACGGTTCGACGGTGGCCCGCAGGTTAAGATTCTCGTTGCGGGTGCGTTGGTAGGCGGTGTTCATCAGCGAGTCGGTGGTGAGCCAGTGGCGTTGGGCGCCGATCGCCTGCACATCCGGCTGTCCGCCAAAGACAAACAGGAAGCCCGGGGACTTGTCGTGGAGGTCGATGCCGAAAAACTTGGGTGTGCCCATGTAGCCAGGCAGGATGGTTCCCGCGCCACGGGTGTAGTTGGCCGACACATTGCGGACCATCATGAAGAAACGAAGCGTACCGTCCAGGATGATCTTTCCGTAATTGGGCTTCTCCTTAATAGAGTCCTTGGCAGCTACGGTCTCCTCTTCCCCTTTTTCTTTGTTTTTGTCAAATTGGCCTTTGTCTTTTTTCTGGCTTGTCTGAGGCTTACGGTTACCTTGGTTGACCTTCTTCAGGTAGGGGATATTGTTGTATAACGTCACAAAGTTCAAGTTGACATTGCCTTGGATGGTGTTGGAGTTCTGGATGGTGTTGCCCAGATAGGCCAGTGACAAGGCCGAGGCTGTGAACTGGTAGTTGGATTGGTAACGAACGTTGGCATTCACCCAGTTGAAGAGCGGGATTTTGTTGATAGGCAGCTGGTAGGTGCCGCTGAAGATCTGCCGATAGTCGGTGGTCCGGCCGCCCCGTCCTACATTGTGCCAGATGGAGTCTTTTTCGGTACGGGTGTCAATGAGGCCGTCAGGTTCGTCAATACGGGCGGAGGCATCGGCACGGAATTCCAGCTTCAGGCTCTGGAAAATATCCCAGTTAAGGGCATAATTACGAGTCCAGTCAAAAGATTTGACGAAACTGGTGTCCACAATGATGTTGCCTTGGCTCTTCGGGCGATACTTGAAGGCTTGGAGCTCTCTTCGCATCGAGGTTCTGACCACCACATTCTTCGGCATGGGGGTGATGTTGAAGTCGCGGATCAGCTGCAGCCATTTGCTGCGCGTCCATTTCATCTTGCTGAAGGGACGGTAGTTCTTGGGGTTGGTGCTGAAGGTGTAGCCTATCTCGCCGTTGTGGGTGAGCTCGTTGTTCATCTCGAGGTCCTCATCCCGTTGAATCAACTCGGAATAGGAGTAGGAGAGGTCAAAGTTTTCAATATCCCAAGGGTGCATCTTCATCGAACCCTTGTCGAAACTACGCTCCTTGCGCACATTCATCAGGTTGATGTTCTGACGTTGCGTATAGGCGGTGGACAGACGACGAAGGGAGTCGCGTTCTGCTGCGGTCTCGCACAAAGCCAGATCGTCTTGCAGTTTCACATCCGGATTCAAGGGGTTATATTCGGGCAAAGCCATGCCCATGGAGTAGTCGTAATGGAAAGGAATCTTGATATTCCACTTCTCAGGGAAGAAGAGTTTTCCACCATCGATATTAGTGGCGATGTCCAGATTCACGTTGGTCTCGTGGGAGCGTTCGGTCAGGGATTGTTCGATGCTGCCGAATCCTGGAGTGGAGTAGGTGCCGGAAACGGTAAGGTCACCCACATCGGCAATGTTCATACGGGCACGCAAGAGAGCGGCAAAGCCCTGTCGGTCATCGAAGCCCACCAATCGCAACTCATTCACCCACACTTCCACAGATTTGGGCTCCATATCATCGTTATCCATCATGCTCTGCTTTTTCGGGTTTCGGATACCGATCATGATGGTGGTCACATCGCCTAAGTTCGGGTTGCCGACGATGGTCATCTTGTTGCCGTCTTCCAGATACTTGGTGTAGGGGATCAGGTTGCTGGTGAGGTCGCCTCTACGGACAGCCAGATTGCGTTCCATCTTCAAGGAGACCAGGGAGTCCAGATAGATCACCATGTTGTTGGCCAGCGGCCAGATGGCGAAAGTGTCTTTGCCAACACCCCAAGGAGTGATCTCCACGGGGATCTCATATTCATAGTAGTTGTCGGTGAAGTCGGAGCCTAGCCGGATGAACGTGGAGATGTCCCCTTTCTGCAGGTCGTTGGAGCTGACGATAGACTCAGCGTGGATAGCCATCTGCAGGGTTTCGAAATTGCGGAGGTCATAGGAGGTGCTCTTGTAAACGGCACGGGCGTCGCCATCCACCAAGTCCACGGCTTTCAAAGTCAGGGCCTGTTCGTTGATCTGGTAGGTGTTCAAGCCGGCAATGGTTTCGCGTTCGATGCCAGGAGGCAGCACGTAAGGGATGGGTGTCCTGTTGGAGTTTTCCTCGTAGCTGACCGTTCCCACATAGAAAGAGCCCTCGCCATCACCCTGTGTGGGTGTGTAGTCGCCCTCTTCCTGCAATCCCAGGTTGTAAGTACGCCAGTCGCTGCGCACAAGCTCAAAGGTGGCAAAACGGCAGATGATAGGCTCCTCAAAGTCACGGAGGAACATACGCATGAAACGGATGGAGTTGAAGCCCGAGATGTTGTTGACGACCCTGTCAGGATTGTGGATGGGAATACGGAACTGATACCATTTGGTGGTTAAACGCTCTCCGTTCGGCAGCGGAGAGGAAACCGCCTCATAGACATCGTTGATATAGTTCTCGCCCACCACCATGTGCTGGGGATCCAACTGGATGACATATTGGTAATATTTTTCATCCTCGCTGAGCGTGTTGTCGTTATTCATGTCCTCCAAGTTCGGGATGGAGGACGCTGAGGTGGGATAGGACTCCGGACTTTGGTTGTCTGTCGGGGAGTTGCCTTCAGAATTGTTGTAGTATTTGTAACGTTCCACCACCTTGACGTCGGCTTGGTCATAGTCGCTGCCTCGATAGAAGTGGTAGTCGTCATTGGAAGGGTCACGGAGCGCCTGGACATATGCTTGGGAAGCGTTGCCGTAGGCGTTGGCAATGAGTTGCAGATAGTTGTCGTTGAAGTAGATCTGCTCGCGATCATCCCGCAAACCGTCATAACCGACATCCTGGTTGGGGCGTGAATCCAGATTCAGATCAAAGGCGTTGACAATCTGCTGGACGGTCGGGACACGACCCCAGACGGTGAATTCCACATCTTCATCACCTCCATCCGCAGGAAGTCCGCTTTCGAAAGACTTCATACCATCCCGCAGAATGTCCTCGGAGATATCACCTAAGTTGAAATAGAGCTTACCACCGGTATGATTCTCATTTTCAATAAAAGGATCCATCATCCAGAATTCGATGTATTCGTAGTTGGAGGATTCGAAGTCGGTGTTGTCAAATTTGCGCATGATACCGCCCCAGCGCGACTTGGGTTCGCGCAGAGTACCATCATCATTGATACCATGTGAGTAGCCTTCAGATCCCGTCACATCATAGTTGTACGGTCCCTTTTCGGAAGGATAGTAGGCCAAGTTGAAGACCGGCATGTAGGTGGAGATGGTGGTACCATCGTATTCCTTGTATGGGAAGAGCTCCGGCTCATAGACCGCACGGGCGTAAGGAGCCGAGAGATCTTCGGCGGTCAGGTTGGAAGGAGTGGCGGAGTTGCCGTTGTAGAAGACGGACTGGTCCACGATGTACCATGAGAGGTGGGCGCGGTTGTAACCATATGCCAGTTGTTTGCGGACATTGTCGGTGATGGAAACAGCACCAGCCTCCGGGAAGAGGTCGGGCTGACCTTGCGGCGTGGAAGCCAACACCCAGTTGGCAAAGGTGTTCAGGGCGATGGTTGTCTTGGCCGCCTCGAAGTTGTCAATGTAGGTGGTTCCCTTCTTACCGATGGCCCGGGCATGACCCGGCACAAAATGGGCAAACTCACCCTCTAGATTCAAGAATGATTGGGTGGTGGTGCTATGGAAAGAGAGCAGGTCAACAGCTTTGGTTACAAAGGGCAACTCAGCCTTGTAGGCGAAGTTCATGCCCCAGATGAAGTTGTTGATGGGCTCATCGCCATAATTGACCTTGTTGGTGAAGGGCCGTTCGCGCAGATTCATGAGCGTGGCCCCGATGTTGAAGTTGGGGGAGAAGGCATAGTCCAAGTTGGCCCCGAAGAGATATTGGTCGGTACCATATTCGTCTTCCGGCTCCCATGAAACGTTGATGGGTGTTCCGGAGTTGAGATAGCCCTGGTTGATGATGGAGACCGTACCCATGTCGTAGTTGACGGTGTAGTCCACATTCTCCTGTAAGGTGATACCACCAGCGGTCACCTTGACAGAGCCTTGCGCCACATTGGTGGTCGGGATGCGGAACTCCGACCCGTAGGAGGAACGGTAGGTACCCTCAATGTAAAACTTGTTTTTGTTGGTGATCTGCTGTGCCATGGTTTTCGTCATGGTGTACAGAGAGTCGAACGCATATTTGTCGGCCAGCTCGGGTTCCGTGATGACAGCCCTCAGGTCTTTACCGAAAGGCTCTATGGTCGGGAAGTAGATACGTCCATTGTTGGAGTTGATGGTACCACCGACGGTGGCGGCATTGTCAATAAAGTCGAAGATACCATCCGGGTTGGGATCCTGTTGCTGATTCAAACGGTCAAGGCCTAACAGACGGATCAACGGGATGCCTTTTTCGGAACCTTGTGTGAAGAAACCGTTCGGCACACCTTCCGCATCACCGGTGTAGAGAATGTTCAAGCGGAACTTTTCACTCGAGACCTGGTAGGCGGAGAGGCTATAGACGTTTTTCATCATCAACTTCCAAAGCGGAGACTTGGTGTTGGTGTTGCTGCTCTTCAGCAACTTCACCCGGATACAGTTGGGAGCTGTCACCTCATTGGAGAACTCACCCACCTGATACACATTGTCGTCGCCAATGACCGTATATTGGAAGGCCACGGCCAGCACCTGATCGGCGCTCAGCGCGGAATTCAGGGAGATGAAGCCCAACTTGGTGTTGACGGTATATTCGCTGGGGGAGAGCAAGCGGGCACTCTCTAACTTCTCGTAGTTCTTGCCGGAGTTCATGCCGATGGAGTGCATGTTGGCGGATACGTTGGAGAGTGTTCGATATAAAGAGGTGTCCACCACCATCATCAGGTTGTTGATGTTGTCGTCCGGATACTGGCCACCTTGGTACATCGGATTGTAAGAGAAGGAGGCAAATTCGGGATCTGCTTCTCCCAAGTCGGTGAAGGCGACAATATTACGGTTTTCATTGGTGGCAGCTCCGATGGTGGTGCGCCACACTTCGATCTTGGTGATGACGATGGGGGATCCTACCAGTGGCAGGGTGCTCAGATATTCATTGTAGTGGTCCCGGAAGAACTGTGCCAGGAAGAAGTGGCGGTTCTCTTCGTATTGGTCGGCGCTGAAATAGAACTCCTCTTCCGCGGCGCCGTTCGTGATGGAGGCACTTTGCGTGGCGCCTTTCTTCTGTGCGGCCACACCCGTAACGGTCAGGTTGCCGAACTTGAACTGCCCCTTCACACCGAAGAGGTTCTGGCTACCGGTGATCAGGGTGCTGTTGAGCGGCATGGTCACATTACCGAACTCTATCAACTGCAGAATGTCATCCTCTTTGCCGCCATATTTGAGCTTCATCACATCATTGTTGGTACCCACTTGCAGCTGGTTGGTCGCATAGTTGAGGTTGAACTCGATCTTGTCACCCACCCGCGCAATCATGTTCAGCTGGATGTCCTGGTCGAAGTCGAAGTCGGTATGCCGGCGTTGCTTCACCGGTAGGGAGTAGTTCTGGGTTTGCGTGTGCTTGACTCCGAACTTGACCTCAATGTTACCGGAAGGTCGGATATCGATGGTGTTGCTGCCGAAGATGCTCTCAAAAAGGTCGCCGCCCACGTGCAGCTCCGGAATCAGGCCGCCACCGCCATTGCGTTTGCCCGTGGCGCCCACGCTGTTGGAGTGCCAGTAGTTCTGAATGCTCTGCTGCAGGTCGTAATTGATGTATTCGTTGATGTCCATATAGGCCCCTGGACCATAAGGCACATTGCCGGTCTGGTATTGGAACTCATAGGTGTTGGTCTCGGGGTTGTATTGGATGACGGTGCCTATGCCGGGAGGGTCTTGGAGATAGAACGGGCTGTAATGTTGATTGTTCAGGGGATTGTTGTCAGGCTGTGGCACCCCAGACTCTTCGTTGGAATCGGGAGGGGTGAGTGCAGTATTCGCCAACAGGAGTTTTCCATAATCCACCGGAAGGGAGGTGTCAGCAGTTTCTTCTACAGACTCCTCCTTTTGGGGGTGGGGTAGGGTTGCATCATGTAGTCTCGCATTGGCGGCATATCCTAAAGTGATGCACACACACAAGGAGACAATAGCCCATGTGGTATATAGTATTTTGTTCTTATCTGTCTTTTTCAAAAGTCTAACTATAAATATTTTAACGCCTTCTTTATCAGATCTTCCACTGATAAATTAATCCCTTCTGCTTTGATGATCTTATCCAAGACGGATTCGGCTCCGGCCTTTGGAAATCCCAAAGCGACTAATGCGGTTAACGCATCATATTTATTATTATTGTATGTGATTGAAATTTTTGTTGAGTCGGACAAAGAGAGTTTCTTGGTCTTGTCTTTCAATTCAATGATCAGACGCTGGGCGGTCTTGGCACCGATGCCTTTGATGGACTGGATGGCTTTCACGTTGTCCGTGGCGATGGCGTTCAACACTTCGCCCACCGACATGGAGGAGAGGATGAGTCGTGCGGTGTTGGGGCCTACCCCATTGACGGAGATGAGCAATTGGAAGAGTTCGCGCTCCTCTTCTTCCGCAAAACCGTACAAAACCTGAGCGTCTTCCTTGATGATGTAATGGGTATGCAACGTCACCTCCCCCAGGTCTTTGATCTGCGAATAGGTGGCCAACGAAATGTTAACGCAGAAGCCGATTCCGCCAGCTGTCTCAATGACCACATAAGCGGGTGTGGCCGTCACTATTTTCCCTTTGATAAAACTTATCATGATGGTCTTTTCAAACAGGCTGCAAAAGTATAAAAAACATACATAATTTTTTAGATTTTTTATGAATGAAAAACGATAACAATAAAGAAACACTTTTTTTGTATTTTTGCGCCCTTTAATAAAAATGTATATGAAGCGACTGCTACTTTTTACGATATGTTCTTTCTTTGCTGTTGCCGCATGGGCGCAGGGCTCTACCATCAAGGGTTTCACCTATGATGATTCCAACGGGGAGGCTTTGGGTTACTGCATGATCCATCTGGAAGGGACCTCCTATGGTGCTATGTCTGACGGCAAGGGCGCCTTTATCATGACCAAGGTTCCCAAGGGACAATATGTGGCCAAGATCACGATGATGGGCTATGTAGACCTGTATGATACGATCACGATACGCAAAGACACCACCATCGTGAAGCGCTACACCTTGGTTCCGAACACGACTACGATTGACGAGGTGACCATCAAAGGAGAGGGACAACGGAGAGAACAGGAGACGCGCACTTCCGTCATCAGCGTGACCCCCAAGGATATGAGCAAGATGCCGGCTATCGGTGGCCAGCCCGACTTTGCACAATACCTGCAAGTGCTCCCGGGCGTCATCTCCACGGGCGACCAGGGCGGTCAGCTCTATGTGCGCGGCGGCACACCCGTGCAGAATATGCTCCTGCTGGACGGCGTCATCCTCTATAACCCCTTCCACTCCATCGGCATCTTCTCTGTGTTCGATATGGATATCATGAGCAGCGCCGATGTCTATACCGGTGGCTTCGGCGCAGAGTTCGGCGGCAGACTCTCTTCCGTGATGGATATCAAGACCCGCGACGGCAACAAGAAAAGACTCTCCGGAAAAGTCGATGTCAGCAATATCCAAACCCAACTCCTCCTGGAAGGTCCTATCGTGAAATTGAAGGACGACCGCAAAACAGCCCTGAGCTTTATCCTCTCTGGCAAAGGATCCTATCTCAACCAGGCTGCCAAAGTCTTCTACCCCTATGTGGGCGAGTCCGGATTGCCTTATAACTATCTCGACCTCTATGGCAAGCTCACCCTCTCCACGCTGAACGGAACCAAACTGAACATCTTCGGGTTTAATTTCGATGACCGTGTCAACTACAGCTCCGTGGCCAACTATGCCTGGGACAACTGGGGCGTAGGAGCCAACTTCCTGATTGTGCCGGGTTCCGTGCCCACCACCATCGAGGGAGCCCTTTCCTACTCTAACTATAAGTGCTCTTTGGACGACAAACAATACAAACCCAAGGAAAGCTCCATGAACGGATTCACCTTCAACCTTACTTTCAACTACTTCCTGGGCAAAAGCCTGTTGCAGGTCGGCATGGATGTGGTGGGTTATAATACCAATTATATGTATCATACCCTCTGGGGATCCCAAATCAATATTGAAGACCACACCACCGACATGTCGGTATTCCTTAAATACAAATATAACTTCCGGAATAAACTGCTGCTGGAACCCAGCTTCCGCCTGCAATATTACTACTCGTTGGGCGAGGTCTCTCCGGAACCGCGACTGGCTATCAAGTATAATATCACTAAACAACTGCGCTTGAAGCTCGCAGGCGGTCTCTATTCCCAAAACCTCATCTCCGTCACCTCCGACCGCGATGTGGTCAGCCTGTTCAACGGCTTCATGTCTTCCCCTGTCAGCAGCTCCCTGCTTTCCGATTATATGATCAACAATGCCGACACGATGAAGGGACGCCTGCAGAAGTCCCAGCATGTCATCCTCGGATTGGAGTACGATCCGCTGCCCCAGCTGACCATCAACTTGGAAGGCTATTTCAAGAATTTCTCCCAGCTGATCTCCACCAACAGATACAAGATGTTTGACGATGAAAAAGAGTTCATTTGGGAAAAAGGTATGGCGTATGGTGGCGATGTGACCGTGAAGTATGAGCATAAGGGCTTTTATGTGTGGCTGGTGTACTCGTTGGGATGGGTGAAGCGTAATGACGGAGTGATTACTTACAACCCGCATTTCGACAGAAGACACAACATCAACCTGCTGGCCTCCTATGCCTTTGGAAAAAGAAGATCTTGGCAGGTGGACTTCCGCTGGAATTACGGTACGGGATTCCCCTTCACGCAGACCCAGGCCTACTACCCGCATTATGCACCTAATCATATCTACGATGATTATATCTCCAACAACGAAGATCTCTACTTCCTGCTTGCCGATTTCAACCAGTCGCGTCTTCCGAGCTATCACCGCCTTGACTTGGGTGCCAAGAAGAAGTTCTTTATCGGGAAGAGAAACACCTTGGAGTTGAGCCTCTCCATTTCCAATGTGTATAACTACAGAAACGTGTTTTATGTAAACAGAACCACCAATGATATCATTTATCAGCTGCCATTCCTCTACTATTTCGGACTGACATGGCGATTCTAGTGCATGTAAAAAACTCATATATAACAAATTACAATAAAAATAAAAAAATATTCGCAAAGGTTGCGCGCATTTAAAAAAAGTGTATTTTTGCGCCGTTCTAAGAAACACGGATCGGTAGTTCAGTTTGGTTAGAATACATGCCTGTCACGCATGGGGTCGCGAGTTCGAGTCTCGTCCGGTCCGCCAGCACTGTAGAGACGCAATGCATAGCGTCTCTATTTTTTTTATGTCCCCAAAAATGTCCCCAAAAGTCTACTTTCTTAAACGGAAATTTCATAGTTTTGCAACCTGATTTGATTTGACGATTGAAGTATGGAAGAGATAAAGACTACAGCTGATTTGAAAATTCTGGTAGCAGAATGTACGGCGTATGACTATAAGGTTGAGCTGGAGGAGCGGAAACCGAAGTTCAAGTCCTCTTCCAGCCACTTCATAACTACCATTTATTCAATGGAGTATGACCCTGCGGTAACCAAGCAGTCATCAAGTGGTAACCAAGTAGAGGGACTAAGTAATGTCCTAAGTAGGGACCAAGTAGGGACTAAGTTGAGATTAAGTAGGGACCAAGTAGAATATTTGCTTACAAGTATGAAACAGGCCTCACCTGCTGCAGAGATTCGGAAATTAATGGGGATGACCAATGCAAGCAAGTTCAAAAAACATTATCTGGATACGCTTTTGGAGATGGGCGTGATTAAGATGACGCAACCCGATTCTCCAAACAGTCCCACGCAACGGTATGTGCTCACGGAGGAGGGGCGGAAGCTGCTGGAATGATTTATTGTATCACAGAAAACTCAAAGAGAAAAAAATATTAAAAACCATATTGTCTTTTTAATGCATCTAACAATAATGAAAAAGAAGAGTGTGACAAAAAGTGAAATCATTTTCTTTGTTTGTTTCTTTCTTTTTAACTTGTTATCAAGTATCTTGTTATTGCACAACTTTGAGTTTCTCGGACACGCGCCTTTAACGTGGGAAGAAATCAAAAAAGAAATGTGGAAATTCGTTGTCGTTTGTGTAATAGGGTCTTTTATTGTTACATTTGAGATACAAGACTATCTGAGGAAATGATGGAATATTGGATTCCAAATTTTTTTGCTATTCCTTTCCGTGAAGGATAATTGAACAAATTTTCCAGAATCTTCACCCCGTGCATTTTTCCCTCTAAAAAAATGCACCGAAACAATAAGAAGGCGTCATCCTGCTAACCCATACACCGTGTGTTCATTTAACTAATTGTGCGTATTTTGCTGGCGTTCATTTATTTGCAATGTAATTAAATGAATACAAACGGTTGCACAATATGGGTGATAATGGTGAAATTAGTCTCGTCCGGTCCGCCAACAAAAAAAAGAATGACCAAAATCATTCTCTTTTTTGTATTCCGGGATTCTCTTCTTTAGATTTTGCAGGCAAAATGCTATACAGGGCTTCTTTGTTGCCCTCCAAAGTCAAAGTTCAAAGTCAAGGTTAAGATCAGTCTTCCGAGTCGGCGGCGATGAACGACTGGTACTCTGCCAGGAATTTGGCTTTGGAGACGAAGCCGATGTATTCGCGGTCGCGAGAGATAATCGGCATGTTGAAGTTGCCGGTGCGGTTGAACTTTTCCAGCACGGCGGTCGCTGTATCATCGTCATAGATGAACTCGCCAGGGTCGATCATCAAGTCCTCGACTAACAGGGTGTCGTATTTCGACTGGTCGAAGATGGTTGGCCGGTGGTCATCCATCACGAGCAATCCTTCGAAATGGTTGGCGTCGTCGGTCACAACGAACAGATTGCGCTTGCTGCGGGCGATGAGTTCCGTGTAGGTGCGGAGGGTGCTGTGGATGGGGATGGTGAGGATGTTGGTGTCGATGATCTTGTTCCACTGCAGTTTGCGAAGGGCGTATTTGTCTTTGTTGTGGGTTTTCAGGTTGTCCTTCTCGGCGAGGTGATAAGTGTAGATGGAGTATTTCTCAAAGGGATAGACGCTGATATAGGAGCAGGTGGCGGTAATCATCAGCGGGATGAGCAAGGTGTAGCCACCGGAGAGTTCAGCAATCAGGAAGATGGCGGTCAGGGGAGCCTGCATGATGCCGGTCATGACCCCGGCCATGCCTGCGAGTACGAAGTTGGCGGTGGGGATATCCCAATGGATGAAGTGTTGGGCGGTCAGGGCCACAAAGAGACCGACGAAGGCGCCGATGAACAGGGAGGGAGCGAACACACCGCCCACGCCGCCGGAGGAGGTGGTCAGGGTGGTGGCAAAGACCTTCAGCATGAAGATGCCGACAATGCCCAGCAGCAGCGCATACGGGCTCTGGAAAAATTCGTGGAGCGGGGAGTTGGCAAACAGATGGCTCAGATCCCCGTTGATGATGGCATTGACGCTGTCGTAACCCTCCCCAAAGAAGGTGGGGAAGACGAAGATGAAGGCGCAAAGAGCTGCACTGCCGACGAGCGCGCGCACGTAGATGTTGGAGATGCGTTTCACCTGCCGGTCCAGCCAACGCGAGGTGCGCAAAAAGAAGACCGACACCAATCCCGTGAGCAGTCCCAACACTATGTAGAGCGGGATGTTACCCATCAAAAAGGTCTGCATGGGGTTGAAGGTGAACATCACCGTCTTGCCCCAAAAGAGGAGCGACATCACCGTACCTGTGATGGCGGAGATCAGCAACGGCAGGATGGCACTGCCCGTCAGGTCGAGCATCAGCACCTCGAAGGTGAAGACGAGTGCCGCAATGGGTGCCTTGAAGATGGCCGCCATCGCCGCCGCGGAGCCGCATGCCAGCAAAAGGGTGGTGTGCTTGCTGTTCATTTTGAAGAAACGCGCCACGTTGGAACCGATGGCCGAGCCCGTCAGCACAATGGGCGCCTCCAGTCCTACGGAACCGCCAAAACCCACCGTGATGGAACTCGCCACCATGGAGGAATAGACGTTGTGAAAACGCAACTTGCCGTCACTCTTGCAGATCGCCTTCAACACGATGCTGACCCCATGACTCAAGTCATCTCGCACAATCTTCTTCACAAAAAGCAAAGTAAGCAAGATGCCAATGGGTGGAAAGATCAGATACAGATACTTGACTGCCGAATAGGCGAAGATCTTGCTGACCGCTATGGAGGTGATGTGCAGCAGATTCTTGATGACCACGGCGGCAGTTGCCCCCAAGATGCCTATCAACCCACTTAATATCAAAATGATACCCCTTGAGCTGAAGTGTTTCTCAAGAAATCGGCGGAATCGCACAAACCGATAAAGCATCTTGTTGTAAGGCATATATGAAAAGGAGGCGCAAATGTACATAAAAATTGTTATGCCGTGTCAGAAAGCGTGTTTTTTGTATTTTTGCCCGGCCAACAGCCAACAGCCAATGGCTAATAGCTAACGGCCAAATTTAACAATGCAGTAAATAGGAAGCCAACATGGAAGAACTCATCATCACCGGACAAACCAAACGGGAAAAATACGAAACCCTTCTGCCACAGATAGCCTCTGTGATAGAAGATGAACCCGACATGATTGCCAATATGGCCAATGTGGCGGCAATGCTGCATGAAACCTTTCGCTTCTGGTGGACAGGCTTCTATCGGGTACAGGGAGAGCAGCTCGTGCTGGGCCCCTTCCAAGGCCCTCTGGCCTGCACCCGTATTGCCAAAGGCCGTGGGGTGTGCGGTACGGCGTGGCAGAAAGCCCGAACCCTGGTGGTGAAGGATGTGCATCAGTTTCCCGGACACATAGCCTGCTCCTCCGCCTCCCAAAGCGAAATCGTGGTCCCTATACTCAAAGAAAATGTCGTTGTCGGGGTGCTCGACATCGACAGCGAAAAACCCGCTTTTTTTGACGAGGAGGATGCCCTTTATTTAGAGCAAGTTGTGAAAATTCTCTGGAAATAGTTGATAATTTCCGCTTTTCAACATCATTTTGTTAATTATAGTTGAAACAAAAAGACTATCTTTGCACTTTCTGTTTCACCACGTGAAGTTTTTCGCTAAAATATTATTATTCAACATGTTAGTGTCCTTCTGCCAAATGGCGGTTGCGCAGATGTCGGATCGCGTGGACACTTTGCTGTTGAGTGGGTTGCCATGCAAGGGTCATTTTATCATCATGGACCATCAGGGCAACACCTACCGGACTGTCCAGATCGGCTCTCAGTGCTGGATGGCGGAGAACATGCGCTGCACCACCTCCCCGACGGGTCGCCATTGGTACGTCAACCCCTCTTTCACCAGTCACACCCCGATTTTTTCACCTTACGTCAAGGAGCACCGGGTGGAGCAATATGGCAACCTCTACAACTGGGCGGCTGCGATGGACATTGACGAACGCAATTATAAGAAAGCCAATACAGGCAGTTATCACCGGGGTATCTGTCCAGCCGGCTGGCACCTGCCCACCGCCGACGAATGGACGGTTCTCTTCAATACCTTGCAAGGCACCCGGAAAGCCGGCAGCATGATGAAATGCCCCTCCTCCTTGTGGGAGTCGCAGGCGGTCACCCTCGACAAAGAGTGCGGTTTCAGCGCGATGCCCGCCGGCACCTTCACCGAAGAGGGATTGGTCAATTTGGGCTTCAATGCGCAGTTCTGGAGCGCTACCTCCTTTGACCGCAACATGGCATGGTACTGTGGCGTTTACAGCTATAACAACAATAGCGAGAACAACCTCGACTATAAATGCTACGGTTGTTCCGTGCGCTGCCTGCGCGATGAATAGCATCGCTTGATTCTACCTATAACAAACCGGCCGGGAAAGCTTTCAGACTTTTCCGGCCGGTTTGGTTTTGCGGGCTAATGGTGTGCCCGCGGGAATCCAAAAGTTTCCCTATGGGTTTAGTTTCCTATGGCTTGAAGGATAGGAGCAACAGCCTTTTCTTCAGCCTTCAACACCTCAATCTCGAACAACAGCGGGGAGTAGGCCGGGATAACAGCATTGCCGCGATCGCCGTAGGCCATGGAGGAGGGAATCAACACGGTGGCCTTTTCACCTACATGCATCTTGCTCACAGCAATCTCCCAGCCGGGGATGACTTTGTGTTCGCCCATGGTGAAGGTGAACGGCTCGTCGCGACCGATGGAGCTGTCGAACTCCGTACCGTCCATAAGACGACCGACATAGTGAACGGTCACATCCTGTCCCTCTTCCACCAACGGGCCATTGCCCTTCTTGGTGGTCTTGATATAGATGCCTTCTTTAGTGGCTTTGCCCATGTTGTTTTTCTTGACATAGGCGAGGGTGGAGTCAATCTCCGCCTCTTTGCGCTGGCTCATCTCTGCCTCATATTGGGCTTTGGCCTTTTCAAACTCGGCCTTTGGCATGTGGCCATATAACATCACATCCATATAGAGCGGTTCGTTTCCAAAGGGATACTCCTGGCCTTCCATCATCAGGTCGAAGAACTCCTTGCCGTTGAAGATGAAAGTGGCGCTGTCTTCCACATGCATCATGCGTAGAGCAGCGTAGAGGTCGTTTTTGCCGATAGAGTCCATCAGCATCTCGTTGGGGATCATCGGGATGAGGATGGAGTCCTTTGTTCTCATGGAGAAGAGGAATCCTACATAATCGCCAGTCTTGGGCATAGCGGCATCTTCGTGTATATCAGTATGAAATTTGTAGTAGATACCAGAGGCTTTGTCTTTCTTGAAACCTTTGTGTTTGCCGGTGTTCTTCAGGAGGAAGTAACAGCCAACACCCACGATGGCAGCTGCGAGAATGCCCAGGAGGATGATCAGCCAGCCTTTGCCTTTACGGACAGGCTCCTCATTGTCGGGTTCGGAGAAGGTGCTTTCAGGCACTACGGTCTCTTCTTCTTGGGAGACAGTTTCCTCCACATTTTCAGCAGCGTTTTCTACCTCTTCAGTAACCTCGTTTATGATTTCGGCAGCGTTTTCTACATTTTCTTCTTGTGTGTTTTCCACATCTAAAATATCTTCTGACATGTTCTTTAAGATTATGATTGATAATAAATTTCGTTGATTCTAAAATCGGCGGCAAAAATAGTAAAAATTTGGGGATTATTTACGGTGCCATATTGTAGTATTCCTCCAGCATGTTGTCGTCCAACATGGCCAGTTGTTTGTTGATGTAGTGTTTGACCAAGGCCTTGTCTTTACGGCTTTCCAGGATGCGGCGCATGGCTTCGTTCACCTCTTGGATAGTACCTACACAGTCGAAAGGCTTTACGTAGGCCATGCCGGTCAACTGGTCCAAAATGGGGGCCAATTCTGTCCGGTTGAGGAGGTCGTCTCCGAAGATGCTGATCATGGTTGGGTCGTCAATGAAGGGCGACAGGATGATGTAGGCGAAGAGGCATTTGGCGCAGCGGCCGCACCATTTGTCCTCCTTGCTGCCCACGTTGCAGCTCTTGAAGACGTGGAAATATTGCGGGTATCTTGCAAAACGTTCCGCAATCTGCAGTTCGGTCAGCGGGCGCAGATGGCTGTAATAATGGTTGCACCCGTTCATGTAGGTCTCCACATAGTAGCGGAAGTCCTCTTCGAACTCCAGCGACTTGGAGTACTGGTGGTTGATGTGGGTGCCGGGGATGGTGGGCTCGTTGGCTGATGACTCGTTGGAGAGGGCCACCTCGCGGATGCCCGTGACAGCAGAGAGGAGCACGGAGTAGAAGGCGAGCATGGCGGAGAAGGGTGTGTGGCCATTCAGGAACCCTTCCTTGTTGAGTTCCAGTAATCTTGGCGAGATCTCCCGTTTCAGGATGAGGATGTCGTCCGGGTTGGGGAATCCAGCCTTTTCGGCGCAGGCCAGCGTGGCACCGCGCGGGTTGATGATGAAGGGCACCACCTCCCGTTTTGTCCGAAGCTCTTCCAGCGTGACTACCGAGTCCTTGCCTCCGCCAATCGGCACGATGACACGGTTGCTCTCCGCCACGTGCGGGTAGGCGAGCGTGTCAACCATCGGTGCCTTCTCATCAAAGGCAAAGGTCAGGAACTTTTCGTGATTGGTGTCGATGTGGTTTTGGTAGAAGAACTCGCCCAAACCGTACCAGTAGAGCTTGCGCCACCATAACTGCTCTTCCTCGTTGAGCCGGTAGGGGCGGATGAGCAGGGTGGGACTGCAGGTGCACTTCCAATAGCTGATCAGCTCAATCATGCCGAGATGGAAGATGATGCCCTCCAACGCCTGGAGGTCGGCGGGATACTGGGCGTACCGTCCTGCCTGCAACACCATGGTGGGCGTGAACCGGATATTGTCACCGATACTGAAGTCAAACCGTATGGTCAGATCTTGGCCTTCAAGACTATAAGAGTATCCATTGTAGGAAAAAACCGGGTACTCTTTTCTCAGCTCTTCAAAACTCATAGAAATATTTTTATACGCGGCAAAAGTACAAAAAAATCGTATTTTTGCCATCCTTTTAAGATGACAATATGAGTGCCCCTCGCGATTTCTTACAGGTAAAACAGACAGAATTCACCCTCTCTCCTGGGCGAATACTGATTTCTGTGCCCCTTAACACTGACTTGTTGTTCAGTCGCTCAGTAGTTTTGCTAACCGACTATGACGAGGAGGTCGTGGCGGGTGTCATCATCAACAAGCCCACTCCTTTCATGCTGGACCGTCTGGTGGATGGCATGTCGCTCCAGGTGCCGTTGCATATCGGCGGGCCGGTGAGTCCTGAGATGCTCTTCCTGGTGCACAACTACGAGCGTTGCCATGCAGCCTCGGCCCTGAAGCCAGGCATTTTCTTCGGTTACGACGAACGGATGCTCCAATTGATAGAACAACGGGCCGACCCTACCATACGTTTTCGCTTCTTGTTGGGGTATTCCGGTTGGGCTCCCGGGCAACTGGAAGACGAGATCGCCCGCAACTACTGGGTGGTGGCGAACCCGACCCCCGAGCTGCTTTTCCAAACGGAGACCAGCCAGATATGGCGCAAAGCCATCGCCAATTTGGGCAAAGAGTATGAACATTGGCTTAAGATTCCTGAAAGTCCACATTTAAATTAGAATATGATGAAGAAAACCATACTATTGCTTTTTGTGCTGACGATGAGTGTCAGTTTGTTGCAGGCCCAGTCCACCAAGGGACAATTCAAGGGTGGTGTCCGGGTGGGTCTCACCACCTCCCAGATCTCTGGTGACGACCTGGCCGGTTTTCACAAGGCGGGGGCCATTGCCGGACTTTTCTCCAATGTGGCGTTGAACGACAATGATAACCTGAAACTTCAGATGGAGTTGGATTTCACGATGAAGGGCAGCCATTCGCACACGCTGAAAAATGAGGTCAGCTATGACATGTATGCGTTGAATCTGGGCTATCTGGAGATTCCAGTCCTGTTACAGTGGCGGTTTGCCCATGTGACCATCCGGGGTATCCACGACTTCTGGTTTGAGGTCGGACCGATGTTCGGTGTTAATCTGTATGCCAAGGAGCGCAACGCCGTTGGCCCGATTTTGTTTAGACTTCCTTTCCGCCGGTTGGAGTTTTCCGCCTGTGCCGGACTTTTCTACATGTTCAATGAACATCACGGCTTCAGCTTCCGGTTCACCAATTCCATCATTCCGGTGCGCATTCCCGACTGGGCTATCAACCAGCGGATTATGAAGCAGTTCAACACGGTGTTGGAGTTCTGCTACGTTTACCAGTTCTAGCTGTTACCTGTTGGCTGAAGAAGATCAAACAGAGGGGAGAAGAGCCTATTGCTTCACCACTTTAAAGTATTGAGTCTCACCATTGATGAGTGTGACCGTTCCGAGATATAATCCGGCGGGGAGGTTCTGCATAGGGATGCGGAGCTGCCAGGAGTCGGGGTGCGCCAATTGGAGTACCTTATGGCCATTGGTGGAGTAGAGTTGCACGGAGGCAATGTCCAAGCGTGCATTGCTGATGAAAATTTGGTCGGTGCAGGGGTTGGGCCAGACCTCCATGGCGACAGGTCTGTAGGCGGGCACGGAGGTGTGGTTGGCATATGCCGCGTAGAAGTCGGGAATGCCGTAACCAATCTCGTTGTTGGGATTGGAGGCGCAGGAGCCGTTCTCGCGCACGAACTGCATGATCTGTTGGGAGGTGGCGTTGGGCAGCGACTGCCAGAGGCAGGCGCACAAACCGGCGGCCACGGGACCTGCCAGGCTGGTGCCGCTGGCCACATCATAGTTGTAAATGTAACCGGCAGGATCCCATGATGGATAGACACAGAGGGTGTTGACACCGACAGAGGCAATATCGGGTTTGATACGGCCGTCATAGGAAGGACCTCGGGAGGAGAAGAAGGCGACGACACTGTCAATGCCGACGGCAGCCACGGCCAAGATGTCGAAAGCGTCGGCGGGATGGCCAATATGGTACCAGTCGTTATTGCCTTCGTTGCCAGCGCTGACACAGACCACCACACCCTTCTGACCCAAGATGGTGGCAGCTTGGGAGGCGATACTCCATACGCCGTCCACCTGCGCATAGGTCATTTCTGCCTGGGGAAAATCGGGGAAGCCGCAATATCCCAGGGAGGAGTTGATGACATCGGCGCCGATGCTGTCGGCGATCTCCGCAGCGTAGGCCCAGAAGTCCTCCTCGATAAGTTGCTCGGAGGCAGGCTCCTCGGAGCGGATGAAGAAGTAAGAGGCCTCGGGGGCGGTGCCCACCAACGAGCCCTCCTGTAGCATACACATGGTGGAGGTGACCAACGTGCCGTGACTGTGTCCTACAAAGACATTGTTGCGGAAGGGGATCAAGTCGCGGGTGCCCAGCAACTTCCCATTCTCAAAGAGGGGAGTGAAGACCGAAATTTCGTCCACCCCATTCCAGCCGGCATCAAAGACCGCGATGAGCATGCCCTCACCGCGAAATCCCTCGTTGTGCAAAAGGTGGCCGTTGTGAATGGCTATCTGATAATAGCCGTAGCTGCCATAGTCGTATGGTATGATGGTGTCGTGGTTGCTCACGATAGGTTCGTGATAGGGAATCTCTATTTCGGGGCTCAAGGATGCTGACATCATCGTGGTATCGTAGGAGGCGACAGGCAGGATGCTGTCTACAAACGGCAAGGCGAGGAGTTGCGGGAGCCGAGTACTGTCGGGACAGTAGATGGTCACCGTATTCATCCATTTCGACTCAGCCAGCAGCCGGATGCTAGCATCCACATTCTGGATGTGCTGCTTGTACTGCGGCGTGATCGGCAGGTCCTGCTCGGTGATGGCGATACTGAAGCGGGCACGCTTGGCCAACGCACGCTCAGACAAAAAAGCAGAGGGGTTGTCGATGGAATATGGGTTGTTGTTCTTGTCAGCCAGGTAGAGGCGATAACAATTGGGCGAAGGTTGGGCTGTCAACAAGGCGCAGAGGCCGGCAAACAACACCACCAGGATATGTTTCTTCATATCGGTGTATATTTTGTTTAGTGACCCCGGCGGGATTCAAACCCACGACTTTCAGAACCGGAATCTGACGTTCTATTCAGCTGAACTACGGGGCCAAAAATGAGGCTGCAAAAATACAAAAAAAACCGAACCCTCTATGATAATCATCACGACACTCTTTTTAAGGTGATTATATACCTGATGGCACCTTGCATGCCCAAGTATGTTGCTAATGGACGTTTTTGAGGGGAGGTTTCATGGCAGGCACCCCCCTAAATATAATTCTACAACTTTTCTCTTGATAGAAAAGTTGCCAAAAGATCAAGCCGACATGAATGCCGCCCGCTCTGTCCGCCCTCTGACAGCGGCGGCAAACGTGAACAAAAATGCCGGCCGGAGCAAAAAGGATATATGAGTCCGAAGGCTTTGCATTTTTGTAAACGCAAGCGCCTTTGCACGCCGCTGTTGGAGGCCGTCCATTCACGCCGCGTCCGCACCGCATGTCGGCCTGCCCGCCCGCGAGCTCTATGGGGAAGTGTTTTGGAGAAACACCATCCTAATAACCCCTTATAAGGCGTCAGCCGCAATATGGGGTACAGGCTACGCGCGGGCAATCATCATCGCGGCGCGGGGAGTCCGTGCCAAGATGATGATCCGAGCCGCCGCGAAAAGGAGTGTGTGCCATCAGGTATATAATTACCCTTTTTATAAGCCAGGTTGTTTCTTTTTTTAAATAAGGATATTGCATTTAATAAAATTACTACTTTTGCAAGGTTCAATACTGAAATAATTAAAACCTTAATGATATGAAAAAACATCTCCTCTTTCTTTTATGGATGGCTTTGATAGGATTTCCCTGTCAAAACTGGGCCCAAAGTCCTTCCCCTTGCCAAGTCACCTTGCCCTATCAGTGCTCTTTCTCCTCTTCAGCACAAAACAATTGCTGGACGGTTTTGGATAACAATAATGATGGGAAAACCTTTACTTTAAATTCTTTGGGTTATGCAGTGTATTCTTACAGTAGTACCAATGTCGCGGATGATTGGCTGATTTCTCCTGTTTTTCCCCTAACAGGGAATGAGCATTTGTGTTTTGATTATAAGGCCGTTTCAACCTCCTATTTTGAGCGTTTCCAAGTGTTTGCCATTGGCAATGATACGATCCCGCTCACCCCGGTTATAGAAACGAATCAAATAGATTATCAATCGATGCACATCGACCTCACGGCGCTTAGCGGACCCTATCAGATCGGTTTCCATTGCGTTTCCACGGCAGATCAATTCAATCTTTACTTTACGAATATCCATGTCTTCTTGGCACCGATGTTGATGTTTAACAAAAGCGATATGGATTTCGGCTTGCAAACACTAGGCAGCAGCAGTGCTGCGCAGCAAGTGATCATGACCTCTTTTGGGAACAGTTCCCCCATCACGGTTACGGCCCCCGCCGGTTTTGAGGTCTCTTTGGATCAGGCCACCTTTGGCTCTTCACTTGTTTTTGCCTCTAATGGTAGTGACATGCGCAAAGACACTTTCTATGTTCGATACACTCCTGTAGAAGGAGGACCCAGCAATAAAAAACTTTTGATTTCTAGCGGGACATTAGAAAAGCAAATCGCGTTGCATGGTGTGGTACATGCTTGTAATGATACCATGTCGATCCCTTTCGCGGAGAGTTTTGAGGATTCTTTCACCTATTGCTGGACCATATTGGATCAGGATGGGGATGGTTATACTTGGGAACAGTATTCCGGCAGCTATACTGCAAACTCCGGCATCAAAAGTATGTATTCACCATCGCATTACGATAGTTATACAGAGCAAAATGTAATACAAGACAACTGGCTCATTTCCCAACCAGTGTATATTTCTGACGCTTCCTATCTGTCTTATTATGTGGATGCAAGGAGTTGGTCGTATGTAAACTATTCGGTGTATATCTCCACAACGGGCCAGAATGTGTCGGATTTCAGCTTGTTGTATTCGGATTCCGTGCATGTTAGCAGTTTTCTCCCCAGGATGATATCGCTGGCTGACTATACCGGACAGACGGTTTATTTGGCTTTCCGAACTAATTCCACTCAGGATTGTCTTCTCGATGATATAACAATCGCCACGTTGGATGATCATCCGATTATGATAGCAGAACCAAGTTCTATCGATTGTGAGTATCTTTCTGTCGGATATGGGGAAATCAGGAGTTTTCAAGTAAAGACGTATGGTCCAGTGCAAGGCATTGAAGTCTCTGGAACCGAAGATTGTGATTTCTCTCTCGATGGCATCAGTTTTGCCAGCACGATAGCGCTGCCGGATACGGGAGGCACCGTGTTTGTGCGTATCACCCTTTCTTCTACTGGATGGCAAGATAATACGGTTACAATCAGTGCGGCGAATACAGAAGCACAAAAGGTTCATATATATGCAAGAGGTTTGAATTGCTATAACACCATACCTTATACACACTATTTCAACAATTCTCGGAATGATTGTTGGACAACGGAGAATGTTTATTACGGATCGTTGTGGTATTTTTCTCCATCTAATTCCAATACCTATGTTTACTTACGGTCTCAATACCCCTCAGACAACTGGTTGATTTCACCTCTTTTCCAACTGGATGGGAACCAATTTGGATTCTTTGATATTCGTAGAAACAATAACTGTCCGGAGAATGTTTTCTTACAAGTTTATGCCATAAGAGCCATAGATACGATTCCAATCAGCCCGAAGGTGCAACTTACGAACGAAGAATACGAAAGCTTCTATTTTGATCTTTCCTCCTTACAAGGTACCTATCATGTAGGCATTCGGATCATGGCCGACACGATTTCCCACTACGAGTATGTGTATATCACCAACTTCAACGTGCTGAATTTAACTCCGGAAATGGCGGTTTTACCCGACACAGTGGATTTCGGACTCGTTTTCTTGGAGGTGGAATCTCCGAAAAAGCCAGTGGCTGTGACAACGGTAGATATCTCGAATCCTATTGTCGTAACGGTTTCTGCCCCGTTTGAGGTTTCCATAGATGGCGGAATGACCTTTGGTTCTACCAAGACCATCCCTGCCAACAGTGCGAATGTCCAATATGATACGGTACTGGTGCGGATGACATCCTCCACATCGGGTGTTTTCACGGGATGGATGACTGTTTCTACATCCGGCTTTACCGACAGTGTCTATCTGATGGGGAGAAACCCCGATTGTCATAATACAATCCCCTATAGTTATAGTTTTACCAACAGCGAATGGAATGAATGCTGGACAATCGTCAATGCCAATAATGACGGTTCCACATTTAGCATGGATGTGACGGGTGGTTATGCGCGCTATATGTATAATTATTCCCAACCGGCGGACGACTGGCTTCTGTCTCCATATTTTCACTTTGACGGTCACCAATACGGGTCCATCGAATACAGAGTATTCAACAGCTCTGAACCGGAGAGTTTTGAAATCTATGCTTTGGGTGCGGACACAATACTGCTTACTCCAGTCATGGAGGTGAATAACACCTATTACACAAGATTGTTGTGGGACAATCTTTCAACCTTGAACGGGAATTATCGGATAGGTATCCATTGTGTTTCAGAAAGAAATGCCTTTTATCTGTATTTTCGCAATTTCAATATTTTCACTTTCCCGCATGTAGCGTTGAGTGATGATTCTCTGAACTTTTCACTCATAAATGTGGGAAGCAGCAGTCCTGCCCAGTCGGTGGTTATGGAGCAAACAGGGGTGAGCACTCCTATTACCGTCACAGCCCCGACCCATTTTGAGGTCTCTACGGATGGTGTGAACTTTGGTCCGCAATGCACCATCCCCGCCAGTAGCGCTTTTGTGGCCACCGATACCCTCTTTGTCCGGTTTACCCCGCTCCAGGGGGGTCCCCTTTCCGGATCGCTGATCATCCTGAACGGCAATGCCTCTGACACTTTAAAGCTTACCGGCCTTGCCCGAAATTGTGCAGATACTCTTCAATTGCCTTTTAGCGAAGATTTTGAAGGTAATCTTGATCATTGCTGGACCATCTTGGACCAAGATGGGGATGGATACACTTGGTATCAGAGAAACTATAATTATGTGGCTTTCACTGGTAATTGCAGTATGTTTTCCGAGTCTCATTATGATGATTATAACGATCAGAATATCGTTCAAGACAACTGGTTGATTTCCCAGCCAATATATATTTCCGACACGGCATATCTTTCCTATTATATGAGATCGTATAGCTGGTATTCGCTTGACTGTCCTGTATACGTGTCCACAACAGGAAACAACGTGTCTGATTTCAGTCTGCTGGCCCCAAATTATAAGGATAACGGTACTTATTATACTCATTTCTTGGTTTCATTGGCGGATTATGTCGGACAAACCATCTATGTGGCTTTCCGTCTTGACAACGAGCGGGATTGTGCCCTGGATCATGTGAGTATTGCAACCTTGGAAGACAATCCGCAGTTGCTGGTATCCACCAATTATATCAAATATGGATATATCTCTGTTGGATTAGGAGAGGTCAGGTCGTTCCAAGTTGAAACGTTTGGTCCTGTGGAAAATATAGTGGTCTCAGGAACCAATTATTGTGATTTTTCGCTGGATGGCCTTAATTATACCAACACCTTGTCATTGCCCAATACGGGCGGGATCGTCTATGTCCGTCTTACTCCTACATCAAATGGTTCCATTTCTGCCAGAGTGACGGTTTCTGCGGATAATGCAGTTTCTCAGATGATAACTATAGGTGCAAACGCGTTAGAGTGTTACACAGCCATACCTTACCTTTATAACTTCAATAACAATAACCGAAACCAGTGTTGGTCGTCAGAAGACGTCAACAGGGATGGAATTGCGTTCGCATTTTCCTCGAACAATAGTTATTCCTTCATACATTTCTATTCAGGATACACCCTTGACGATTGGTTGATATCCCCGCTCTTCCAACTGGATGGAAACCAATTCGGATTCTTTGATTATTGGGGAGCAACTTATAATTATGCATTAGGTGAATTCCAAGTTTATGCTATAGGATCCGGGGACACTATTCCAATCAGCCCGATTGTAAAGCTGCCCGATTCGACGCACAAGCGAATCTATTTTGATCTTTCCTCTTTGCAAGGAAACTATCACGTGGGAATACATGTGCTTTCAGACAGCCTTCCCTATTCACAGTACTTTTATCTCTCCAATTTTAATATTCAGAATCTGACCCCAATGGTGATTGCCAATCCTGACACGTTGAATATGGGTTCTGAAGCCATGGTGGGAATTCATCAGGGCTTGCCGGTTGAGGTGGTTACGGTGAGTATGGCAAATCCTGTTACCATTACCACGACCACCCCGTTTGAAGTTTCGGTTGACGGTGGCGCAACGTATGGTACTTCCATGACTATTCCGGCCAACAATGCCATGGTTACCCATGACACTGTTTTGGTCAGGATGATCCCCACAGACCTGGGAGATTATACGGGCTGGATGATGGTCTCAGCCAATGGTATTAGCGACAGTGTCTATTTGAAAGGTAAGGCTCACGAGTGTTATAACACGATTCCATACATCTATAGTTTCAACAGCAGCGAGTGGAATGAATGCTGGACCGTCATCAATGCCAACAATGATAACAGAACCTTCTATCTTGATACAAACAACAGCCATGTGCAGTATGTATATACTACTATGAATCCGGCAGACGAATGGCTCATATCCCCTTATTTCCAAATGACTGGCATGCAATATGGATCCATCCAATACAAAGCAGGCAGTTCCACTTACCATGAGAGATTTGAAGTCTATGCCATGGGTGCGGATACCATCCTGCTCACGCCGGTAATGGATGTTAACAATACGGCCTATAAAACATTGACATGGGATCTCGCGGGCTTGAACGGGCTGTATCGGATTGCTATCCATTGTGTTTCAGAAGTGAATCAGTTATACTTGTTTTTCAGGAACTTCCAGATGTTGCCTTTGATTCCTTCCATCACGTTCAGCGAGGAGACGATAGATTTTGGCAAGCAGACCGTCAACACGGTCCTTGACATACAAACAATCACCCTCAATACGGAAGCTATCTTCACGCCGGTAACAGTGACGGCGCCATCGCAATATGAGATCTCTTTG
Organism: Bacteroidales bacterium; assembly: GCA_017649855.1. Classification (GTDB taxonomy): domain Bacteria; phylum Bacteroidota; class Bacteroidia; order Bacteroidales; family WCHB1-69; genus F23-D06. The sequence continues at coordinate 12,372 of JAGCGA010000006.1, read as the reverse complement.
GACGGCACTACCTTCACGGGCAGTGTCACCTTGCCGGCCAACAGCGCAGCCTTTACCGTCGATACGTTATTTGTTCGCTTCAACACCAATACGGTTGGACAGTACAATGACATGCTGATCGCCTCTGCCGGCAATATCGCAGATACCAGCTTGTTGTATGGCGAAGTCTTTGATTGTGCTCTGGTACAATCATTGCCCATTGTGGAGGACTTTGAAGATGAACTCTCCCCCTGCTGGACGACCCTGGATATGGATGGTGATGGCCAAAACTGGATGCTCACCAGTGACATCAATATCTATTCTGTTATCGGCCATGAGAGTCCAGAGGCCTATGCCTCCAGATCTTGGAACAGCACACCTCTGAATCCCGACGACTGGTTGGTCTCCCCGCTGGTGGCTCCCACGGATAATACCGTATTGTCTTTCTTTGTGAAGGGCGTTTCTTCTCCTGAACACTTTGCCGTTTATGTGTCCACGGACAAAACCCTGTCTTCCTTCTTGTCCACCACCCCGATCATGACAGGCACTTCCACCAACCAGTGGAAGCAGTATATCTTCCGTCTGAACGATTATGTGGGCGATTCTGTCTATGTTGCTTTCCGCCATTACAACAGTTACAATTGTTATCTTCTGTTGGTGGATGATATCTCCATCACCGACATGTTGGTTCCGCCAGCTCTCATGGTGGAGCCACAATCATTGACTTTTGGGATGGTAGGTGTCGGAATGTCTGCTACCGATAGCATCACCCTCGATGGTTTTGGATTCAACTCCGTCATGATTGCCAGCACTACGGCTCCTTTCACCATCTCTACAGATGGAGTCACCTTCTCCAATATTCTGGCTTTACCACCCCAGGGTGGAACCCTGTACGTCCGTTATGCTCCTACTGCTGAAGGAACGCATGACGGTACGCTCACAATAACCCCGACTGGAGCAGACGTGGTGTCGGTAGACTTGCATGGTGTCAGCTTGGATTGTCAGAATACGGTTCCCTACACCTATCAGTTCAATAACGATGACATCAACAACCTCTGTTGGACGGTTGAAAATGCAAACCAGGATGATGCGGTATTCCATTTTTCAACCAGTCAAGGTTACGCTTCTTATAGCTATAATTATCAAAATGCCGCCGATGACTGGTTGATTTCTCCGGAATTCACCTTTAATGGATATATGTACGGCTTCTTTGATTATTGGGTAATGTCCTCTTATTATGTTGAAAAATTTGAAGTTTTTGCATTAGGGGCAGATACGATCCGATTGACGCCACCTATGGAGGTGGATAATATCTTGGCAGAGCGACAGATGCTGGATCTGACCTCTTTGACAGGGCCTTACAAAATCGGAATCCATTGTATTTCAGAGGCTGACAGATACACGTTCTATGTCAACAATTTCAATATTCTGCAGGTCACTCCTGCGTTCATGACCGAGTCGGACTCTCTGGATTTCGGTGTGCTGAGTGTCAACACCCAATCGGACCCGCAGCAGGTGGTTCTGACCTCCCTGGGTATCTATACACCGATCACCATTACGGCACCTTCACAATTTGAAATCTCTTTGGATGGTGTCAATTTTTCCAGCTCTCTGGTGCTGCCATTCCATGTGAATGTTATTGTCCAGGACACCTTCTATGTTCGGTTCTCCCCGACGGTGGAAGGGACTTTCAATAGTCCGTTGACCATTTCTTCCAACAATCTCCAGAAGACCATGGTCTTGATGGGCTTCTCTAGAGACTGCGATGCCGTACAGGCGGTTCCTTTTGTGGAAGACTTTGAAGGTTATGGTAATTACTGCTGGACGATAGTGGATGGGGATAACGATGGATATATCTGGTATCATGATGACTATAATTACAATGCGCATTCCGGAACAGGCTATATGTATTCGGAGTCCTATAATACTACTTCTCTATGTCCTGACAACTGGCTCATTTCCCAGCCGATACAGCTTCCGGAGACACCTGCCATGCTCAGTTTCTGGGTGCGGGCATATATGAGTAGTTATGCGGATGAGCATTATTCCGTATATGTTTCCACCACTGGAAATTCGATTCAAGATTTTACCCATCAGGTGTTCACCTCTGTTTCCACGTATTCATACCAGCAACAGAATATCTCGTTGCGGGATTTTGTCGGTGAGACCATCTATATTGCGATTCGTCACCACAACACCTGTGATGAGTACAGGCTCTTTTTGGATGATATCTCCATACAGTTGGATACCACACCGCAGTTGCCGATGGTGGCCACCGACTCAGTGATGGCCATCACCCAGCTTTCCGCTGCCGGTGTCGGACACATCGTATTTGATGGCAACACCACCATCACGGACCGCGGCTTCTGCTGGAGTACAAGTCCTGATCCTACCATGGCCGACAATCATATCTCTTCACCCACCCCTTCAGAGTCCTTCATGGGAATGCTCATAGGCCTCTCAGAGCACACCACTTACTATCTCCGCGCCTATGCGACCAACAGTTTCGGAACGGCGTATGGTGAAAATGTGTCCTTTACCACGTTGTGCGGTCCTGCCACCTACACCAACTTCACGCAAACGGCTTGCGAAAGCTTCGAGTGGAACGGCATCTCCTATACACAAACCGGTGACTATGTGCAGAACCTCCAGAATGTCATTGGCTGTGACTCCATTGTGACGATGCACCTGACCATCTATCATGGTGACACCACCGAGTTTACACAAACGGCTTGCGAGTCCTATACCTGGGCAGGTACCACCTATACCCTGTCGGGCGCCTATACCAAGACCTTCCCGAATGTACATGGCTGTGACTCCATTGTGACGCTGCACCTGACCATCCATCATGGCAGCACCACCGAGTTCTCTGCTACGGCTTGCGATTCCTATACCTGGGATAATACGACATACGTACAGTCGGGCGACTACACCAAGACCTTCCCGAATGTCTATGGCTGCGACTCCGTAGTGACGCTGCACCTGACCATCCACAACAGCGATAGCACCGAGTTCACGGAAACGGCTTGCAACTCCTATACCTGGGATAATACGACATACGTACAGTCGGGCGACTACACCAAGACCTTCCCGAATGTCTATGGCTGTGACTCCGTGGTGACGCTGCACCTGACCGTTTATCCTTCGGTGACGAATGAAGTGCTGGTCTCTTGTCCCGACTCCTGCTACGAATGGAACGGCCAAACCTACTGCGCGTCCGGAGACTACACCCAGGTGCTCCAGACCGTTCATGGCTGTGACAGCACGGTGCTGATGCATCTGACCATCACGGTCGGCATCGAGGATCCTGTTGTGGACAGAAATCTGCAAGTGTATCCGAATCCGACCAACGGCTTGCTTTCCATCAGAGGAACATCCTTCTCACAAGTGCTGCTCTTTGATGCTTACGGCAAGAGAATCGGCGTTTGGAATGCGGAGGGTGAGGTGACTCAGATTGACCTGTCTTCCTATGCTCCAGGTGTTTATTTCGTGAAAGTGATGGATAAACAACAGATTGTAGGTGTCAAGAAGGTGATTAAACAATAATATGGTAGAATATGTTCCCATGCTAGCAAATGGTTCTGGCTGCATGGGAACTTTTAACAGTCAGAACCCTAACAACTAATGATTATGTTGAAGAAAAGTTTGATTTATTTAAGCTGTTTTGCCTTGCTGGCCTGCTTTGCCTCTTGTAACAAAACTGAAGACGGGGTCTATAATCCCTCTAAAAAGATTCATAAAATCTATGAGGTCAATGAAAACGGGGAAGCCACATTAAGCCAGGATTGGCATTGGGATGGCGACATGTTGACCTCCATTGACAATTATTATGCTCTTTTAACGCTCACAGATCACTTTACTTATGATGACCAAAGCCGCCTGACTCGTATTGATAACGGTTCCTCACACAGCGAGTTTTTCTATGACGGTAAAGAATTGCGTACGGTCATAGTCTATCAAGGCGGAGACCAGGTGGGGCGCTATAACTTTGAATATCAGGGAAGAAAAATCAGTGTGATCAAGATGGAAATAGATGATGACATCTTTGATATTTTCAAAAACAAGGGATGGTCGTCGAATCCTTTGCAGTTCTTGTTACCGCAGCTCAACCAGACTTTGCAGCCAGTAGTCAAGCAGTATGCCCAAGATAGCAAAGGCTCCGTCAATATCACGATGACCTTGCATTGGGACGGGCACAACGTGAAGACGCTGGATATAGACATGGATGGTCTCCTCGGGATGAACGTCACCGCCACGACCGAGTGTACCTTCGATAACAAGCGCAATCCTTTTAAGGGGTTCTTCTCCCTGATGTCGAGTGGCTCCAACCCCATGGAAACTGCTTTCTACAACCAAAACAATCTGCTGACGTCCACCACGCGCATTGCCTCGATGATAAACAGCCAGCAAGAGATCAGTTACGAGTATGAAGGCAATTATCCGGTCAAGGTGGTGACGAAAACCACCTACGGGACCTCTCTTCTTGGGGGTGAAGAGCTGGAAATCACCACCCAGATGTACGAATACAAGGAATAGAGGCAGATGGTCAAACGAAACCCGCTTCACGCATTTCCATAAAAAAAGCAGAGACGTTATATTATAGCGTCTCTGCTTTTGTTTTTGGGAAATAGAAATTTCCTGTTATTTGTTCACTTGGAATCTCTTGTCACCGTTGACGAAGAAGTTCACGATCTGGTTGGCAGCTGCCAAGCCGGCGTTGATGTTGGCTTCGGCGGTCTCGGCACCCTGTTTTTTCGGGGTGGCGAAGAAGCGTTTTTCAAACTTGTTGAACTCTTCCAGTGCATCGGGAGCGATGTCGGTGCAGTATTTGAGATCTTCGCGTTCAGCCATGAGGGCGATGAGCTCTTCCTCATTGATGACCTCCTTGCGGGCGGTGTTGATCACACAGCCGCCTTTCGGCATGAGGCCGACCAAAGCCTTGTTGATAGACTTCTTAGTCTGGTCGTTGGCCGGGATGTGCAGGGAAATGTAGTTACAGTTCTTGTACATCTCTTCCAGGGTGGCGGGAACGACCACGCCTTCGGCTTCCATTTTCTCTTTCGGGACGAACGGGTCGAAGGCCCAGACATCCATGCCGAGGGCGCGGGCTTTTTCAGCCACGAGGCGACCCACGTTGCCGTAAGCCTGGATACCGACTTTCTTACCCTTCAACTCAGAACCGGTGCCGGGTTTGAAGGTGTTACGGGCCATATAGATCATCATGCCGAGGGCAAGTTCTGCCACAGCGTTGGAGTTCTGACCAGGAGTGTTCATGGCCACGATGTTGTTGGCGGTGCAGGCAGCCAGGTCGAGGTTGTCGAAGCCAGCGCCGGCGCGCACGACCACCTTGAGGTTCTTGGCAGCGTCAATGACCTGGGCCGTCACCTTGTCGGAACGGACAATCATGGCGTCCACGTCAGCAACTGCAGCGTAGAGCTCCTCAGGAGTCTCATATTTCTCCAATAATACTAATTCATAGCCAGCTTTTTCCACGATAGCACGAATGCCATCCACAGCGGCTTTTGCAAAAGGTTTTTGGGTTGCTACTAATACTTTCATTATGTTTAACTGTTTAATTGTTTAACTGTTTAATTGTTTGGTTGTTGTTGAATTGATGATTGATTTATGCGTTGGAGTTGACTTCTTTTCAATGCATTGATTTTTCCAGTGATTTCACCTAATTTGTCCTTGACTTCTTGTAGCTGTTTTTCATTAATATAGCCAAAATCATACGACAATAGAAAAGCACAATAAGATTCAATCGCTGATCCAAAAGCAATTTCAGCAAAATGGGCTTGTTCCTTGTAGGAAGAGCGGGAGGTCATTTCCGCCAAGTTCAATACGATGGACGTGGAAGCTCTGCGTATCTGATCAACCAAATTGAATTTTTCTTTTTGTGGGAAAGATTCAATAATAGGATAGGCAAATTTTAAAAACTGCCTTGAGAGTTGCCATGCTTCCAAACGTTCAAAAGAGAACTGATAGCCCATCACTCAATAAATCAAAGAACAGTTCAACAGTTCAACAATTCAACATTATTTATTTGCCTTTTCAAATTCTTGCATGCAAGCTACGAGGGCTTCGACGTCTTCCACGGTGCAGGCGTTGTAGAGGGAAGCGCGGAAACCACCCACGGAACGGTGACCCTTGATGCCAACCATACCACACTCTTTGGCGTATGCCATGAAAGCATCTTGTTTGTCTTCGTAACCGGGAGCCATCACCCAGCAGTGGTTCATGATGGAACGGTCGGCCTTGTCAGCCACAGTACCCACGAACATGCTGTTGCGGTCGATCTCTTCGTACAACAGGTTGGATTTCTTCATGTTGATCTTGTTCATCTCGGCAACACCGCCGATGGTGTTCTTCAGCCAAGTGAGGGTCTCGTGCATCACGAAGATAGGCAGTACGGGAGGAGTGTTGAACATGGAGATGTTCTTGGCTTCCTCAGCAGCGTGCGTGCGGTAGTCCACCATCGTGGGCAGCGGGTTCATATAGGCGCGGTCGCCAATCTGGCCGAGGATGTCCTTGCGTACGATGACGAAGGTGACACCGGCAGGGCCTACGTTCTTCTGGGCACCACCGTAGATGAGACCGTATTTGGTCACGTCCACCGGACGGCTCATGATGTCGGAGCTCATGTCGGCAACGAGCATGACGTTGTTGCACTCCTCAGCGGTGAAGTCCTTGCGGATCTCCGTACCATAAATGGTGTTGTTGGTTGTGATGTGGAAATAGTCGGCGTCAGCGGGGACAGTCCAACCTTTCGGGATGTAGTTGTAGGTTTTGTCTTCAGAAGAAGCGATGATCTCGGTTTTACCGAAGTTCTTGGCTTCTTTGGCGGCTTTCTTAGCCCAAACACCGGTTTGCAGATAAGCAGCTTTGGTCTTCATCAAGTTGGCGGGCACCATGAAGAACTGGGTGCTGGCACCACCACCGAGGAAAAGTACCTCGTAATTCTCGGGGATGTTGAGGAGGTCACGCCACAGTTGACGAGTCTCAGCCATTAAGCGCTCCCAACCCGGAGTACGGTGAGAAATCTCCATCAAACCGATGCCGGTGTTGTCAAAATTACGAATAGCGTTGATTGTGGATTCAACGGCTTCTTTCGGAAGGACGCAAGGTCCTGCATTAAAATTATGCACTTGTTTCATAATTAATTGATTAAGTATGTTTTATAAATTTTGTGACTGTTTTTGAAAAACGTGGCAAAGATACTTAATTCTTTTGATATAAACAAAATAAGAAAACCGATAAAAGATTCTATATTTTGCAGTTAAAAATCTCTTATCGGTGTATGTTTTATGCCAAGATGACGCTGCAATCAGGTGTTCAGGACACGATGGATCACTTCCGGATAGTGAGTGTGTTCCAGCTGATGGATGTGCGTCTCGATCTCGTCAAGGGACTCATGGCCGTCGGCATGGAAGGAGAACTGGTCGATGATAGGACCTGTATCCACGCCTTCATCCACGAAATGGATGGTGATGCCGAATACTTTCACGCCATAGTGATAGGCGTCTTCAATGCCATGCGCGCCGGGGAAGGAGGGTAGTAGGGCAGGGTGCAGGTTGATGATGCGGTTGGGGAAATGCGACAACAGCACTTTGCCGATAAATCGCATGTAGCCGGCCAGTACGATGTAGTCCACCGCTCTTTTCTGCAACTCCTGCAGGATGGCTGTCTCGTACGCCTCCTTGTTTTCGTAATCCTTGGAGGAAAAAGCGAACGCGTCAACACCATGGGCATTGGCGCGTTCGACAGCCTTGCAGTTGGGTTTGTCGGAGACCAGCAGGGCGATGTTAGCCTTTAGCTTGCCGGTTTCCACCGCATCAATAAGGGCCTGGAAGTTGGAGCCAAAGCCGGATGCGAACACTGCAATGTTTTTCATAGCAAGAAACTGTTAGTGTTTAGGGCATTCTTTGGCGTCTTTGGGGCAGGAACCATGACCTTTGTCCCCCTTGCAGCAGGGCTTGTCTCCATGACCTTTGTCGCATGGTTTGGCTTCTCCGCCTTTGCAGCATTTGCCACAGCAGGGCATCAGGTCAAAAGCGGCTTTTTTCTCGTCAAGGGTCAGCTTGTCCCAGTTGGCCATAGCTTTCTCAAACTCAGCCTTCTTAGCTTCCATCTCAGCCTTTTTGGCCTCCATGGCTTCTTTTTCAGCTTTCATTTGGTCGTACTGGGCTTTGCGCTCATTTAACAGTTCGGCTTTGCGGGTCTCGTCCAGGTTCTCCCAATTTTTCCAGTCTTCCATAGCTTTCTTTTGCTCTTCAGACATCTCACACTTGGGTCCTTTTTGAGCATCACATTGCTCTTGTTTAGCACATTCGGGCTGTTCAGCCTCTTGGGTTTTCTTGGTGTTGCAGGATGCGAAAATCAAGCTGCATACAACCATCAGGGTTAAGATTTTTTTCATTGTGATAAGGTTTTAATAATGAAGCCGCAAAGATAATAAAAATGTTGAAGCGTTGAAATGTTGAAATGTTGAAGTGTTGGGGGCTCGTTCGTGTCGTGCTTTATGGGGTGATGATTTCCGTGAGGAGTTAAGAAACTAAGAAATTAAGAAACTAAGAAATGAAGGGGGGCAATGTGGTTTACCAATTATGCGATTAGAGGTTATAAAGCCAACGGCTAATAGCCAACCCCAAACTGACAACTGATCACTGTTCCTCTACCGAGCTCTTGTCCCTGACGGGACTGCTCAAGGAAAACTATTATCTATTATCTCTTAACTATTATCTCACCACCGTCACGTTCCCCGTCACGTCCCTCGTCTCGTGGCCGCGGCTCTTGTAGCGGATGAAGACCACATACGCGCCTATGGGCACGCCCGCGGCGTCCCAGCCCCTATTTATATCGTGCGTCATGAATATCACCATGCCACCGCGGTCGTAGATGGTCATCTCGAAGCTCTCCACCTCGTCGGGATAGGCGAACACTGGCAGGAAGAGGTCGTTGAGGCCGTCGCCGTCGGGCGTGAAGCTGTTGGGCATCCACAGCTCCTGGTCGCACGGCTCGTACTCCACCACTATGTCATCGCCGTGCTCGAAGCACTGGTTGGTGGCGGTGACACTGTAGGTGCCTGGGTATCTTACCGTGTAGGTGGACTGCGTGCTGCCGTCCTGCCACTCGTAGTCGCAGAAGGGCACGCCTGCCGACAGCACTAAGGTCCTGCCCTCGCAGAGAGTCGTGTCGGGACCGAGATTGACGGTGAAGTCAGTGAGGTATCCTATGGCGATGGTGTCGCTGGCGCCGAGACAGTGGTCGGTGACCACCACCCAGTACTGGCCGTCCTCATAGACGGTGTAGGTCGTGTTGGTGCTTTGGTCCTGCCACACATACTGGGCGGGGTGCGGCTGGGTGGCGTCCAGCAGGAGGGTGGCCAGCTCGCAGAGGATGCTGTCGTTGCCGAACTCCACGGACGACTGCGGGTAGAGGTCTATGGCGAAGAGGTCGCTCTCGGCCTTGCAGCCCAGATTGGTGACGGTCACCGAGTAGGTGCCCGCGCTATCGAGGGTGATGGCGGGTGTGTGCGCCCCGGTGCTCCAGAGGTAGCTCAGCACGTTAGGCTGCTGCACGGAGAGCTGCGCCCCGTGGCAGAGGGTGTCGTCATGGCACACCTCGAACACGGGCGGGGGCACCACGGCCACGAAGGTGGTGGAGGTGTCGGGGCAGCCGTCGTAGTGCAGCATTAGCTGCACGGTGAGGGTGTCCACCTGGGGGAGAAGGAAGGAGAGCTCGGGGTATGGGTAGGAGTCGCCGTTGTAGATCCACTCCACGGGCACGGAGTCGGGGTTGTGCTCCACACGCAGGTGGAGCGTGTCGCCCACGCAACGATAGACGGTGTCGTTGTTGTGAATACTGAGGCCCGTATAGCAGTTTTGGAATGCATCCGAACTATGGTATCCAGAGGCCCCACTAAGATAGTAGTACATATAGGTGATGTCGTCAACCTCGGGGTGTCCCCAAGGCACAGGCCCCACATTGTAGCCGAACTCATCGACGTAGGCCGAGAAGCCGTGCTCGTTCTCGATGCGGATGAGCTCGGGGATGTCGTCGTTGTAGAAATAGAGCTGGGTGACCCAGTACTCTCCGTGGGTCAAGGGGAAGGTATCGAAGGCGGTGGGCGGGATGAGCTGCCCGTTGAAGTAGGTGCTGCCGATGCCGTCTGCATGGGTGTATATTTGCACATCCACATAGAGGGAATCAGGAACTCCTGGGACAGTGTCGCCATCAGTGGTGACAATCAAGCGCCTAATATTGTCGCGTGTGGTGGGATAGAGCCAGTACTTCACCATCCGCTCAGCAGGTTGGGTGCAAAGAACATGTTGGCCGAGTAACGTGCCGCATCCCTCCGGATCTGTCATGTATCCATAATGAATATAACCAGGACGGCTTTTCTTGTGAATGATATATGCCGGACCAAACAAAGCACTGGTTTCATGCAACCCTTCCGAACGAAGAAAGGTATAAGGCACATTCACGAATGTGTCAGTGTCTCCCCAATAGCTGCGGTGATTGCCTGTAATCAGACTGCCGACATCAACCTCCTGATCACTCTGTTGAAAATACGCCAAGGCTGAATAATCGGGATAGTATTCATTGTAGTTATAGGCAGCGAAGGGTTGATTGTCTGAAAAAAACAAATCAAAACCATACCTTCTGTTAAAATAAATACCTTTGTCAAACCTATTGTTTTGCAGTTTTTTGCAAAGATAATCATGTCCTGTCAGAATAGGTTTGCTTGTTGTAAGAGGCAAAACGTCAAAACGAAATGTATAGAGTGGTGATGGTGTTAAATATGGGTGATGGTCACCTTCTATACAATTAAGGGGAGGGGAAGATATCCATAGAAAATGACAATTTACAGCCACATTCTTACAATTGGTATGAAAGCGGATAGAGTCTGTGGAGCTCCCAAAGGGATTATAGCCTGCTGTAGGCAAAAATATTCTGACAGACTCCCCTTTGTTTAGTTGATAAACGGTGTCGGTGGCCGATTGGAAATTACTACTGACATACCCGTGCACGAACAGTTGTGTGCTGTCTTCTAATGCAGAAATGACCATATTATCGCCAACATAAAAGCTACCAATAGTAACAAAGGGCCAGTCTGAACCAACGTCCAAATGTGATGTTGAATTGAAGGGAATCGGCACAATGGGTATCTTGTAGTTGAGAAAAGGATAAGTTATCGGTCGGCAAAGATAGTCACACTGACTCGGCACCTCATAGTTGAATAGAGCGGGTATAATGCTTTCATATTGACAATATAAAAAAACATTGCGCTCTGAGTGTATAAAGATCCCCAAATGCATAGCATCCATATGTTCCCAAGAACAAAGAAGTGTTTTGGGTACTTTTACAATAGTTGGTATATTCGGCAAAACAGAAAAATCTTGATGGTAATTGAAATACACATTCTCAACATATCCTGTACAAGCAGTATCCCCTACGATATAGAGAAGCGTAGTGTCTTCTGACACATTTATATATTGGTTAGAGTTAGACCAGTAAATCCATACACGTGATTGATATATCCAAAAATCCCGGCCAGAAACAGTCTCCCCTATTGCGGACACAAGTGAAGGGAGGCTTGTGCAAAGGATTGTAAATACTATTATAAGATAACGTTTCATAGTGCTTAGGCTAAAAAATAGTTACTATTGTAGGAAAACCTGTAGTTACACTGAAATTCACATGTAATTTATATAAACTTTTCTCAACATAGCCTGTGTGTATAGCGTCTTCAATAGATATGTCGCTTTGAGGATGGGAATAAGGGACCACCCAGAAATCACGCCCCCAAGGGAGGTTATCCTGGGCAAAGGAGGGCAAGGCAGAAAATAATCCCCCAAACAAGCATACTATTTTTATCAGACGACTCATCTTACAGTTTGAATTAAGGTAAAACAATCTTACATGACGCATGATGGCCTTTATTGTCTAAGGCTTGCAAGAGATAGACGCCGTGAAGGTTTGGCAAAGGATTTTGACACATGACGCCATACACAACAATGTCATTTTGCATAGACAAAGATCCAGGAGAGTTCATATTAGCATTTACACTCGTAGGATTCAGGGCAAAGGTGCTGATTGTTGGAGTGGTGTTAACTTCCCAGATTGTCAGCGGGAGATCGCAGGTTGACAAACAAACATCAGATGCCTCGGACAAAACACTTCTTGTTGAGTTCACCACTCCCGACACCAATACCGGACCACACTGATGGTGATAATTGAAGGACAACCGACACATATCCAATGATGTGGCATAAATGGGGATATTGGGGTCCGCCATGCTTGGACATGGCGAATTCCCCCCGAATCCACCATCCAGTTGAATTACTTTCATCCCCGTCAGGGTATAGGGATCCACCTGTGCCAACTGCTGGG
>JAGCGA010000043.1 GCA_017649855.1 Bacteroidales bacterium | reverse complement strand
TTTGCTTTCCGGCATACTGCCATCTCTCCATTGGAATTGGAGAATAAAGACGAGAAACTTCTTTACAAAATACAGTTGGAGGAGTTCGCCCATTCCCTAGAGAAATACGGAGCGCAATTGGACGGCCCTCTTGTAAGCTGGTTTGACGCCTTTCATAAACTGGAAGATATGCTTGACCGCAAAAGGTCCAAGAAAAAGATGGTGGTTTTCATTGATGAAATGCCTTGGCTCGATACGGCCAAATCCGGATTCATGTCTGCCTTCGAGCACTTTTGGAACGATTGGGGCTGTGCCAAGCATAATCTTCTTTTGATTGTTTGCGGTAGTGCTACTACCTGGATGTTGGACAAACTCATCAACAATAAAGGCGGGCTTTATGGACGCACCAATAGGGAGATGCATATGCATCCTTTCACTTTGAACGAGACGGAGCGATACTTCAAGTCTAGGAATATCACAATGGACCGTTATGATCTTGCCCAGACCTATATGATTATGGGCGGAGTAGCGTATTATATGTCTTTCTTTGAGCCCGGGAAATCCCTTGCCGATAATATTGACGATATCTTCTTCCGGGAGGGTGGCTTTCTCCGTGCAGAGTATGACCGTCTCTTTACGTCTTTGTTTGCCGACAATGTTAACTACAGAAAAATAGTTGAGGCACTCTCTGGGCTTAGGTATGGTGCCACGCGTGAGCAAATCTCTAACGTTACCGGCATCTCGGAGGGGGGTACTCTAAGCGCAATGCTCAAAGCTCTCGTAAAGAGTGACCTGGTTTCAACTTATTATAACTTTGGTGAAACCAAACGGAACTTCTACTACAAACTCACGGATATGTTCTGTCTCTTTTATCTAGGCTTTGTCAGCAAGAATCCCTCCAATAATCCGCATTTCTGGCGAGACAATCAGGCTTCTCCGAAGCTCAACCGTTGGCGGGGAATCGCCTTTGAAGATGTTTGTTTTGTCCATCAGGAGCAGATTAGAGTCTCGCTTGGTATCGCTGGAGTCCAGGCAGAGATATACCCCTGGCGAGCGACAGCAGATGGAGATGTGCCAGGCGCTCAGATAGACATACTTATTGACAGAGCAGATCGTGTAGTGAATCTTTGCGAGATGAAATTCACTCGTGGTGACTTTGCCATAGACAAAGATTATGATGCCAAATTGCGGAATAAAATAGATGCACTATTGACAGCCACCAAGAACAAGATAAACATCCAGCCTACGCTAGTTACTACGTATGGCCTTAAGATGAACATGTATAGCAACCGCATCCAACGGGTTGTGACCATGGACGCGTTGTTTGAGAAGGCTATTTAATTGGCTCACAAAGGGCTCATGAAGTGCGGATTTTAACAAGCTTTCTAGCAAGGGCCCACGAGTTGAAAAAGTACTCGTCATACGTTCCATACTATGCGTAGCAATCTTATTTGCTGAGGAAATCCCTCTAATTGTATCACTTCCCGACAATCCGGATCCGGCTTGTGTCGGGAAACGCTCCTGGATCCATTGAGCTGTTGTTTTTCCCGACAGATTATCGACAAAGAGAATGTACCGCCTCCCCGCGTCTGGTTCAGGGTGTCGTAAACCTTGACGCTCAGGTTAAATGCGCCGAAAGGCCCTCAGAATCTCGCCTCCGTGGAGACTTAAACTCTTGCTATTCTCGCATATAAAACGTAACTTTGTTTTCGCATAAAGCTTTCATATGCCGATCGTCATCGCATATAGTATTATCGCCAAAACACCTTCCGCATTCTGGGGGGGGGTGGTATAACCATCTTATAACCAATTATTTACAAGAATCATTTCGCGGACTCCGCAAGGAGGGCCGCAGGTTTTTCGTATGCCTGCAGGAACACAATTAATAACAAATCATAAACTTATGGAAACAAACAAAAAAGAACAGTATTACTCACCCGAAGTACTGATCCTCGAGGTAAAATCCGAAGGCGTCATCTGCGGCAGCCTTACCGATCCGGCCGATTATCCCAGTGGCATCGATCCGTTCAACTTCTAGTGCATGGAGGACAAGATCATGAAGAAAGTATTTGGAATCGCAGCTATGCTGCTTGCGCTGGCTGCCTGCAACAAAGTTGAAACGGAAATCCAGCCCGAAGAAGAAAAGGCTGAAGGAATCACCATCACTGCTACGCTGGCTCCCAAGACCGCGCCTACCAAGGCCGTGGACGACAAGGGCGACAACAAGATAACGGCCACCTGGGCACAAAATGAGAAGATTGCCATCCTCTATGAGGTGAGCAGCACGAAGTATGTGGCCACTGCTAACATAGACGATGTGGATGCAAATGGTGTAGCCACCATCACGTTCACCGTAGAAAGCGGCACGGCCGACGACACCCCTTGCACACTGGTTTATCCCGCTAAGCTTTCCGACGGGACGACGACTGTGTATAAAGATGATTTATCAGGCGTGAAGGATGCCGCCACGCTGCTGGCCGCACAGGACGGCACACTGAATGCCAACCTCGATGTCCGCGTGGGCGCGGGCACCATCGGGATCACCGTGCCCAGCCTGAACGTCACCACCCAGCCTGCACCGCAGTTCGCGATCTTCAAGTACACCACCAAGAACGCAGGCGGGACAGTCACTGTCCCTGTCGATCGTCTTGTGGTTTCCATCGACACGTATGACTACGTCGTTACGCCGGCAACTGCAACGAGCGAACTATACGCCGCTCTTCCCGCCACCAGCTCCAAGGAAGTAAAATTCACTGCCTTTGCCGGCACAA
>JAGCGA010000042.1 GCA_017649855.1 Bacteroidales bacterium | reverse complement strand
CCCGGAGGTGCCGTCGCTCCACTGGTAGCTCAGCACATTGGGCTGCTCCACGGAGAGCTGCGCCCCGTGGCAGAGGGTGTCGTCATGGCACACCTCGAAGATGGGCGGGGGCACCACAACGATGAAGGTGGTGGTGGTGTCGGGACAGTTGTTGTAGTGCAGCACGAGCTGGGCGGTGAGGGTGTCCACGGAGGGCAAGAGGAAGGAGAGTCCTTGTCCCATCTCGACCATGTAGGAAGTACCCTCATAAATCCATTCAAGTGGAATATTGTCGGGGTTGTACTCCACCTTGAGCACAAGCGTGTCGCCTACGCAGCGATAGACGGTGTCGGAGTCGGTCATGCTGAGGTTGGAGTGGGCGTAGGGAAGTGTCATGAAATCAAATCCAGAGGAACTCTTTAATTGATAATCAACATGAAGAGCCGGACTCATCAGAAAAGAATTGAAATACTTGAAATAACCAACCTCGTCCATGTATGCCGTGAAGCCGTGCTCATTCTCTATGGTTATATAGGAGGGCAAAATGTCTGTTGTAAAATAGGCAAACTGAGCACAATAATATTGTCCATCTAATTCTGGAAATAGGTAAAAGACTGTGTCGGGAACAAGTTGATGATTGACATAGGTGGTATATCTCCCTTCTGGATGAACAAATATGGAAAGGTCCACGTAGCAGGTGTCTGGATGATCGGAAGGGATTTGGAAAGTGGACTTCCTTGATATCGGGAATGACCATTGCTTTATCATGCGCTCAGTCGGATGCATGACAAAACCTGCATCGGAGGTCCATGAGTGATAATGATTGTACAGATTGTTCAGAACCAGACCTGGAGATTGTTTCTGAAGATATGCAAAAGGGATAGTGCTTATAGGGCAAAAGCCAGTGAGGGGATTGTCAAGTGCTGCCAAAGTTCTGTCTCCATCGTTGCATGGGTAACTAATTGTTGGCACAGCGTCAGTAGAGGAACGTAGTTCCGTGGCAAGAAACGGGCATTTAGGAGCACAAGCCAGGTAATCAGTGCCATACATCATATTCGGAACCGGCAAACTGTTCGAGAGAAGTGTCCTATAATAGTGATTGGACAAAATCCCAGGTCCTCCGTCATAAACCACTATTCTCTTACAGTTTGTTGAAATGGGGGTGGATTGAGAAGTGCTTTTGATCCAAAGCTCTCCTCTGTTCAATATAACGCTTTCATTTTCAATGGTAACAGATGTACTGTCTTCCGTGGCTATGACACAGACATAAGAATGTGTATGATTCAAATAGTCGTGGAAATAGTTTTTCCTGTACGTTGTGGTTGGATATAAATTTATTTTATAGGAACTACCATAACACCACTCGGGCATATTGGAAGGCACGTTGTAATTCCTTGTAAAATTAGGCGTTTGGACCCAGACAGTTATGTCTTTTGAAGAGACAATGTGAATGGAGGCACCTTGAATGGCAGAAACTGGCAAGTTGGCGAGCGTGGTTATCTCACAATAATCAATTTTGATGACAAGAAGAGAATCAGGGACAACCTGAAAACCAATATGTAAAGTTGAGTATGGATTTTCGATATAACCTGTACAAGAGGAGTCCCCAAGAATATAAACAATAGCGCTATCGGTAGTGTTTACCACTGCAGGATTTAGGGAAGACAAGTTTTGTACACTTCTTAATCCCGCAGTGAACCAGAAATCCTTTCCCTTTTGTTGAGCTTGTGCCGTATGATCAAAGGCGACGACAAACAAAAATACTATATTCAATATCTGTATAAATTTTCTCATGGGGTAATCATTTTCTTTCTTTTTCCAAGATGTTTTCAGGAGAATGGTTCGACTTTTGAGATGGGGAGCAATTGTTTGATGCTCCACAAATAGTTGTAAGGTGTAGGTTTAACAATCGCGGTGTTACCTGATGATAAAAAAGGAATCATGCTGATGATACGACCATTCTCATCCACAAACAAATAAACTTCATCACCGTGAATATCATGACCATTGCATCCTTCAATTAATGCCCCTGTAGATACAATAGGAGATTGAAAAAGAAGATATTTAGTATCTTGTATGGAGAAGTTCACCACGCAGATTGCAGCACACATTTCAACATCATCATAACCATAAAGAACCAATTCTCCACTTGCATTTTCAAAACCACCATGTAATTGAAAATTAAAGATCATATTGGCTTGATTGTCGAATAATTCCCAAGTCATGTCTTGCATTGGAAACATCGTATTGGAATTCAATTTAGCAACTGATAATAGATAATTCATAGATTGGCAATAGTAAACAAAACCATCACTATGCATAATGGGAACACAATGTTCGGGGTGTGGTATGTATTGTGCTAAATGATTCCAATATCGATTCTGCGCCACGCCACAGAACTCAAAGCCAAGCAACAGAAAGAAAAGGACGAATATCTTTTTCATAACCGTGTTGTTTTTATTATTTCGGGGCAAAGATAGGAAAAATGTTGAAGTGTTGAAATGTTGAAGTGTTGGGGGCTCGTTCGTGTCGTGCCCTATGGGGTGATGAGCCCGATGAAAGACTAAGAAACTAAGAAATGAAGAAACTAAGAAATGAAGGGGTATCTCCGTAGTTCAAAGTTCAACGTCAACGTTCATAGCTCACAGTTCCAGGTTTCAACTGACGACTGATCACTGTTCCTCTACCGAGCTCTTGTCCCTGACGGGACTGCTCAAGGAAAACTATTATCTCTCCTCAGATCTCTTCTCCCGCGTACCTTATCTTGCGGCCCGTCACGGTAGCGAAGATGATTTTGATGTCGCTCCAGAATGAGTAGTGATGCAGGTAGTGGCGGTTGAGGCGCACCTTGTCGGGGAAGATGACCTCGTCGTTGTATCTTTGCGGGTCTTCCACGGCGGCGAGAAGCTCTTCTTCGTTGCGGTACTTCAGGGAGGCGGGGCCTGTGATGCCGGGTCGCAGCGACAGCACTTCGCGGTCATCGCCGGTGAGGGCATCCGCATAGCCGGGCACGTCGGGGCGCGGTCCCACGAAGCTCATGTCGCCGATGAGCACATTCCACAACTCCGGCAGCTCGTCGATTTTGTACTTGCGCAAGGTGGCCCCCAGGGGCGTGATGCGCGACTCGCCCGCGACAGAAACCGATGATCCCCCATGGTCCACCACCATCGTACGGAACTTGTAGATGGTGAACAAACGTCCATGGCGGCCTACCCGCTGCTGGGTGAACAACACCGGACCACCTGGCATCTTAGCCCGGATCAGGAGGGCTACCACACACAGGACAGGACTGAACACGATCAGTCCGAAGAAGGCGACGATGCGGTCGAAGAGATATTTCAAGGTCATCATACTATTTTTTTCTTTTGATAAAAGGAAGAGAACAGAGACCCGCCAGGGAGCCCAGACCATAGGAGAGATGCAGGATGAAGAAACTCTCCACCAGCCTGATGAAGCTGAGGCCTTTGGTGCGTGACAACCGGATGCTGACGATGCTGATGAGGGTGAGGTAGGCCAGCAGGCTGGCGGCCCCAATCAGCCACAGAGGATGCCAGAAGAAGCCGGCGATCAGTGGCAGCAGGAGGGAGAGCAGGAAGAGCAGCGGGATGAAATGACGCGGAGAGAGCGCATTCATCTCCTTGGTGTAATAGACGGTCAGGATGTTCCATTTGCCGTTGCTGTAGTTGTTGCGGAAGAGCTTGTCAAAGGTCTCCCGGGCATAGTAGGTGCAGTAGGTGTCGGGGATGAGATAGATGTGCCCGCCTCCCCGTATGATGCGTTTGTTGAGTTCGATGTCCTGGTTGCGGGTCAGTCGGGTGTCGTACATGCCATACTTGTCAAAGACCTCCCGCTTCCAGCAGCCAAAGGGGACGGTGTCCACCTCTTGGACCTCCTTGATGCCGGTGCGGAACAGGGCATTGCCAACCCCGAACCTGTTGCTGAGCACCTCCCGGATGGCCAATGCTTTGGGGGTCTTGTGCAGCACGTCGGTCTGGCAGACAGCCCCCACATTGTCGGCCCCCAGCTCATGAAGCCTGCGTACCAAGGTGGAGAAATAGTTGGTGGGGTAGCTGGCATGGGCATCCAGCCGCATGATGATCTCCCCACGGGCCTCCGCGATGCCTCGGTTCATCGCCCAGGGCGCCGTGCGGTCGGGATTGTCCAACAGGCGGAGGTTCGGATAACGCGACATGTGGTCGCGGATGATCTCCCGGGTGCGGTCGCTGCTCATGCCGTCCACCAGCAAGACCTCCAAGTCCTCCTTGGGATAGTCTTGCGCCATGATGGATTCTATGCAGGCAGCGATATATTTCTCTTCGTTGTAAATGGGACAGATGACGGATAACATGGCGGGTGGATATGCTTGCAAAACAATGCAGCAAAAATAATATTTTTTACACTTCTCTCCACCTAAAACCGCTTTGCATGCTTCGTCTTCTTCGCCTCTTTGGGAGTTGTGCCCTTTGCGTTTATTATTTTTCTATTTTTGCACTTTCTTATGGATGCACTCTTAAAAATCGACGATCTCTCTCTGGAGTTGAAGCAGGATGGTGAATGGAAATCCATCCTCCGGCATGTCTCCTTCGACCTTGGCAAGGGGGAGACCATCGGCATCGTGGGTGAATCCGGTTCCGGCAAGTCGGTGACGGCGCTCTCGGTGATGCAGTTGCTGAACCGAGACATGGCGCGATATCCGTCAGGGAAGATTCTCTTTTGCGGAGAGGAGGGTGAAGAGGGCAAAGACCTGCTCACCCTGCCGGAGAAGACGATGCGTGCTCTGCGCGGTCGCCGTATCGCTATGATCTTCCAAGAGCCCATGACCTCCCTCAACCCGGTCATCCGTTGTGGCGAGCAGATCACCGAGCAGATCCTCTTGCATACCAACGCCACACCGGAGGCTGCCAAGGCCAAGGTCATAGAGTTATTCAAAGAGGTGATGCTGCCCCGTCCCGAACAGATTTTCCGATCCTACCCGCACGAGCTCTCCGGTGGGCAGAAGCAACGGGTCATGATCGCCATGGCCATGAGCTGCCAACCCGATATCCTCATCGCGGACGAGCCGACCACCGCCCTCGATGTGACGGTCCAGAAAGGCATCCTGGAGCTTATCAAACGACTGCAGGAGAAGCATGGCATGAGTGTCTTTTTCATCACCCACGACCTGGGCGTGGTCGCGGAAATCGCCCGCAAGGTGGTGGTCCTCTTCAAGGGCGAGGTGGTGGAGCAAGGCGACATCCGCGATATCTTCCTGCACCCGCGCCATCCCTACACTCAAGGGCTCCTGGCCTGCCGCCCCTCTATGCAGGAACGCTTGACCCTGCTGCCTACCGTGGACGATTTCGTGAAAAACAACGGACAGGTATCCCGCCTACCCATCTTGCAGGAGGAACGCCGCCGCCGGCACCAACTGCTCTACACCCAGGAACCGCTCATCACCATCCGGGGCCTCGGCAAGCGCTATCCTGTCCGCAAAGAGAAGCTCTTTGAAAAACGGCGCTATGTGGAGGCGTTACAAGATATCAACCTCGACATCTACGAAGGTGAAACACTGGGCCTTGTGGGCGAGTCGGGATGTGGCAAGACCACCCTCGGGCGCTCTATGATCCGCCTGATAGAGCCTACCGCCGGTTCTGTGACCTACCGAGGACAGGATCTGATGCAGCTGTCCGCCCGTGACATGCGGGCTGTGCGCAAAGATTTGCAAATCATCCTCCAAGATCCCTATTCATCGTTAAACCAGCGACTCACCATTGGCGATATGCTCGTCGAGCCGATGCGCGTGCACGGCATCGGCCGGGATGAGAAGGAGCGACGGCAGAAGGCCATCGCCTTGCTGGAGCGGGTGAGCCTCAACGAGTCACACTTCTACCGCTATCCTCATGAGTTCTCCGGAGGCCAGCGGCAGCGCATCTCCATTGCCCGCGCCCTCGCCGTCAACCCCCGCTTCATCATCTGCGACGAGTCGGTGTCCGCCCTCGATGTCTCCGTGCAGGCTCAAGTGCTGAACCTCCTCAACGAGCTGAAAGCGGAATTTGCCTTCACCTACATCTTCATCTCCCACGACCTGTCGGTGGTCCGTTTCATGTCCGACCGTATCGCGGTCATGCAACAGGGACGCATCGTGGAACTCGGGGAGGCTGACGAGCTCTGCCGGAACCCACAGACGGAGTACACCCGTATCTTGCTCGACGCCATACCCCAAGGAATCCAATCCTGACATCTTAAAAAGGTTGTAAATTTTTTTTTCGGAAAAAGCATTGTGATATAAAAAAAGTGTACCTTTGCAGCCAGAATTATTAACCTATTAAATTTTCAAAACATCATGAAGAAAATCTTATGTGCCAGCGCATTCGCCCTGTTCTTGATCGTGGGCGGAACTTCCTGTAGCAAGACTTGTACCTGCAAAACCTATCTCGATGGTGAAGTAGTTTCTGAAACCACTCTTGACAATGAGGGTGGCAAGAAGTGCTCCGAGTACAACACGGTGATTACGATTGATGGTCACAAGACAGGTATGGAGTGCCGCTAAGAAGCTCTAAAACTTAACGAAAAGAGGATGTCCCCACGGATATCCTCTTTTTTTATTTCCTGCGGAGACCTACCCGACGCGTTTTTTGTGTATTTTTGCGCTCTCTTTTAGCAAAATTACGCCTTATGGAAAAGATAATCATTCTGGATTTCGGATCTCAAACCACGCAATTGATAGGCCGGCGTGTCCGCGAGCTGGACATGTTCTGCGAGATTGTTCCTTATAACAAGTTCCCCCATGATGATCCCGATGTGATAGGTGTCATCTTGAGCGGTTCGCCTTTCAGTGTCTATGACGAGCGTGCCTTCAAGGTGGACCTGACCGGCATCCGCGGTCGCCTGCCCATCTTGGGCATCTGCTACGGAGCCCAGTTCATGGCCTACACCAACGGAGGCATGGTGGAGCCCGCCGGCAGTCGCGAGTATGGCCGCGCCAACTTGTCGTCTTTTGAGCATGACAATCCTCTGTTGCAAGGTCTTGCCGACAACACCCAAGTCTGGATGAGCCACGGTGACACCATCACCCGTTTACCTGAGCATTGCCGCAAGATTGCCTCTACCGACAAGGTGGACTTTGCCGCCTATCAGTTTGAAGGGGAGCAGGTGTGGGGTGTGCAGTTCCATCCGGAGGTGTTCCATACGGTGCAAGGCACCCAGCTGCTGAAAAACTTCGTGGTGGGCATTTGTGGAGGTCATCAGACCTGGAGCCCCGCCTCTTTCGTGGAGACCACCGTGGCCGAGCTCAAGGAGCAGATCGGCAACGACCGCGTCATCTTGGGACTGAGTGGCGGTGTGGACTCCTCCGTCTGTGCCATGTTGCTGCACCGCGCCATTGGCCAGAACCTGACCTGTATCTTCGTGGACCACGGCCTGTTGCGCAAAAACGAGTTCCAGAATGTGATGCGCGACTACGAAGGATTGGGCTTGAATGTCATCGGCGTGGATGCCAGCGAGAAGTTCTTCAAAGAACTGGAGGGCGTCACCGAGCCGGAACGCAAGCGCAAGATCATCGGCGCCGGCTTCATCGACGTCTTCAATGCGGAAGCGCAGAAGATCACCGATGCCAAATGGCTGGCCCAGGGCACCATCTATCCCGACCGTATCGAGAGCCTCAGCATCACCGGCATGGTCATCAAGAGTCACCATAACGTGGGCGGACTGCCCGAGAAGATGCACCTGCAGCTCTGTGAGCCGCTGAAGTGGTTGTTCAAGGACGAGGTGCGCCGTGTGGGTCGCCAGCTGGGCATGCCCGAGCATCTCATCACGCGCCATCCATTCCCGGGTCCGGGTCTGGCCGTGCGTATCCTCGGCGACATCACCCGCGAGAAGGTGCGCGTGCTCCAGGATGCCGACGACATCTTCATCCAGGGGCTCCGTGACTGGAAGGTCAGGCTGAGTGGCGAAGATGCCCGTAAGGTACTCGCCGCCGGCGTGCCCGCCAATATGTCCAACGGCGAGATAGAGGTGTCGCTCTACGATCAGATCTGGCAGGCGGGCGTCATCCTGCTGCCCATCAAGAGCGTGGGCGTCATGGGCGACGAGCGTACCTACGAGCAGGCGGTGGCCCTGCGCGCCGTGACCAGCACCGATGCCATGACCGCCGACTGGGCTCATCTGCCCTACGAGTTCATGGCCAAGGTGTCCAACGACATCATCAACAAGGTGAAAGGCGTCAACCGCGTCTGCTACGACATCAGCTCCAAACCGCCCGCGACCATTGAGTGGGAATAGATGACCCTTTGAACTGTTAGAGTTATGGTTTTCAGTTCCCTCACCTTTCTCTTCCTGTTCCTCCCGGTTGTGCTTTTCCTGCTCTCCCTGTGCAGGAAAATCCCCTATCAGAATACATTGCTCTTTCTGTCCAGTTTGCTGTTCTACGCATGGGGCGGCGTTAGCTACACCCTGATATTGCTGGGGTCTATTGTCGTGAACTTTCTGGCTGGCAATGCGATACAAAACCATCCTCATCATCGAAAACTATGGTTCACGCTGGCGGTAATCCTGAACCTTTCTTCGCTCATCTTTTTTAAATATGCCAACTTCCTGGTCGATAACGTCAATGTGCTGACCGGTATCTTTGGCATCTCTCCCATCTTCCTGAAAAGAATCCTCCTCCCCATAGGCATCTCCTTCTATACCTTCCAGGGCATCTCTTATCTGACGGATGTCTATCGCGGTCAGGTGCAGGCTCAGACCAACTTCATCCGACTGGGCACCTATATCGCGCTCTTCCCTCAGCTGATTGCGGGCCCTATCATCCGCTATCATGAGATAGAGCCACAGTTGAGCCAGCGCGACTTCTCCTGGGAGAATCTCTATCAGGGTATCCAGCGATTCTGTTTCGGATTGGCACGCAAGATCCTCATCGCCAATCAGCTGGCTTTGATAGCAGACGACATCTTTGCACGGGCGCCCGGCACCATCACCTCTGCCACCGCCTGGCTAGGGGCTTTGGTCTATGCCCTGCAGATTTATTACGACTTTGCCGGCTACTCCGACATGGCCATCGGGCTGGGTCGGATGTTTGGCTTCCGTTTCCCGGAGAACTTCAACTTCCCCTATCTGGCCACCTCCATCCGCGACTTCTGGCGTCGGTGGCATATCACCCTGTCGGCTTGGTTCAAAGATTATCTGTACATCCCGCTTGGCGGCAACCGCAAAGGGAAGGGGCGTACCTACCTGAACCTCTACATCGTCTTCTTCCTCACGGGCCTTTGGCATGGCGCCAGCTGGACCTTCGTGGTCTGGGGCCTGATGCATGGCTCTTTGATGGTGGTCGAGAGATTGGGTTTCGACCGGCTTCTTGAGAAGAGCTACAAGCCATTGCGGCATCTCTATACGCTGCTGATGGTGGTGGTGGCATGGGTCTTCTTCCGCGCCGAGAGCCTGGATTACGCCCTCGCCTTCGTGGGCCGTATGTTCTCTTTCCACGGTGGCAGCCTCTCACCCTTCATGGCTTACTATGCCCAACCGCTCTACTGGGTGGCGGGCACCATCGCCCTGCTCGGTGCCACGTCTCTGTTCGACTGGCTGAATCGGCAGTGGAAGACTGCTGTGTGCAACGGCCACCGCGGACTATCTCATCTTCGCTATTGGAGTGTCATGTTGGGCATGGTGGCCGTCCTGTTTATTTCCTGCTGTTTCCTGGTGACAGGCGGCTATAACCCGTTTATCTATTTCCGCTTCTGACATGAAAGAAAGGCATCCATATCAAATCATCACGGTCTTCCTCTTCGGATTGCTGCTCATCGTGCCGGGCATACTGCTGTTCGTGCAGCCGGAGCGCCAAGTGCAAGGGGAAAACCGCGCGATGGCCAAGATGCCCCAACTGCAGCTCTCCACCCTGGATGCTTTCCCGCATCAGTTTGACCAATATGTGAACGACTGTTTTCCCCTTAGAAGCAAGATGCTGGATATCTCCTTTGGCCTGTCATTGCGCCAACACCGTTCCCCGATCCCGGAGGTGCTGATTGGTCAGGACGATTTTCTCTTTTCCGGCAAGGAGGAACGCCAGCTGTTTGAAGGGACTTTGGACTTCTCCAAGGAGTGCATGGCGGCCGTGGTGGATAAGCTGGCTGAAAGACAGGCCCGACTAAGCTGCGAAGGCATCCGACTGTATGTGGTCGTAGCGCCTACCGCCTATGAGGTCTATCCCGAAAGGGTGCCTCCTTATGTGCAGCGGACGGAAGCAACGGCCACTGACCGTTTCTGTCAGATGATGGCTGAACGTGCGCCGCAGGTGCCGTTCCTCTATTTGAAAGATTGTATGCTTCAGCATAAGAAGGAGGGTAGGCTCTATTTTAAAAATGACAACCACTGGAATCCAAAAGGCGGCGAGTATGCTGCATCAGAAATCCTGAAGATGATGCGCGGTGATTTTCCCCAACTGCCGGAACAGATTGTGCCGGGTTTCACCCTCAAGCCGTTTGTCCAGACGTCCGGCAATCTGGGTAATATGTTGGCAGTCAGTCCCGCTTTTGCCCATTTTGCCCAAGATACAAACTATCAAATCCACTTTGCCGATTCCGCATTGTATGAGTTTGTGGAGGTCGCGGAAAAAAGATATGAGCCGATCAAGGGCTTTGCCTATCCGTGGGAATATGAGCATCGCTTTGTCACCAACCGCACGGGACAGCCTAAGATCGTGGTCATCCGAGACTCCTATGCAGGGGCTGTCATTCCTTTCCTGGCCCCATGGTTCCGCGAGTCCGTCTTCATCTTTGATGCCTGGCAGTATGGCGACAACTGGGACATCGTCGTCCAGGAAAAACCCGACATCGTCTTGGTGATGATCTATGAACCCCACATCCGCAGCATCTGCCCTCAACCGTAGTGTGATTGATGCGTTGAGATATTGTCGGGGGCTCGTCCTCGCCGTGCCCTATGGCCACGATGAGCCCAGATGGATGATGCTGTCCACCGGTATGGGATTCGCCGAGGGATAGATTTTCTCTCTTCTCTTTAACAGGAGATAACGCTTCCCCTTAAAGCATACCATCCGCCCTTTCTTGCAGAGGTAGTCGTTCTTGAAATCGACGCTGTCGATGCTGACAAACTGGTACTGTGCGTGCTGTTTGCGGTAGTGGTTGCCGAGGTTGTAGTCAAAATAGGGACTCTTTGGATCTTGGATGGAATCGGAGAAGAGCACACACTGACTTCCGTCCCGAAAGCCGATAGCACGTACGTTGCGGATCTGATAGACCACCATCTCGTCACTGTGGACCAGCAGACATCTCTTGATGGCAAAACAACCAGAAAACAGCATGAAGGCGCTGAGCGTCAACCAGAACCAATGTTTTCGTTTCTTCATGATCAAAAGATAAAGGCTGAAAATGGTGATATAGAGAAGGATCACTTGCAGGGTGTGATAGTCGATGTTGGTGGTGACGGAATGCGGCAGTTGTTCTATGTGCTCGATGATGCCGTTCATAAGCCGGATCTCACCTGTGAGGATGAGGGAGCCCCCTTTCACCAGAAATGGTACAAAGGAGATCGTCAGCAGGACGATGCCGGTGATGATGACTACGGAGGAGAGCGTGATGACCGACAGGTTGGTGAGGATGAAGTAGTTGGGAAACTGTCCGAAGTAATGGATGGAGATGGGGAAGGTGCCGATCTGGGCGGCGATGGAGACGGAGAGGAGTTCGAGGAGGTAGCGTCCGACTTTGGTCTTGGCGTGGTATAGGGAGCTGATGATTGGTTGGAAGAGGACGATGCCGAAGACGGCCAGGTAGCTGAGTTGGAAGCCGACTTCGAAGAGTAGCAGAGGGTTGAGGATCAACAGGATGAAGAGCGAGGCGGTCAGGCTGTGGAAGATGTTGGTATTGCGGTGCACCAGTCCGCCGACAGTGACGAAGGAGAACATGGTGGCAGCGCGGATGACGGAGGGGGAGAGACCGGTGATGCAGGCGTAGAGCCAGATGCTGAAGATGAGCAGGACAGCCTTGAGGGCGCGGGTCTGGCGGGCCAGCTCCATGGGTTTCATCAGGAAGTTGAGGATCATGAAGATGACGCCGACGTGCATGCCGGAGACGCAGAGGATGTGGCTGGCGCCGGCGGCGGCATACGACTGCCGCAAGGCCGGGTCCAGGGTGCCGCCGGCGCCTAGGAGTACCGCTGCGATGACCTCGTACTCATGGCCGCTCATCCCTGACCGTCGGAAGATGGCCGTCAGGCTGCCTTGCAGTCGTTGGGAGAAGGCCTTCAAGGGGTTTGGCGTCCGATGGGCCAGTCGCTGCCAGCCTCCGGCGGGGACGTAGCCCGTCAGCGAGATGCCCCGTTTGCGGAGGTACTGCCGGTAGTCGAACATGTCGGGGTTCTGAGGCCCCTCCACGGCCTTCAGCTGCGAGTGCACCAGCAACAGGTCGCCATAATGGACTGGGTGTGCGGTGTCGGGGGCGAGGTAGAGCAGTGCCCTCTCACGGAAGGAGGAGCCGCGCGCGCCGCCCAGGACTTGCACGGTGATGCGGACACTCCGCGCGCGCGGCTCCGGCACCTCCACCACCTCCACGAACCAGTCGCGATTCTCCTCCGTCAACCGCTCCTCCACTGCCGTCACCGTGGGAGCCATTCGCCAATTCATGGCCGCCAACCCCGCAAAACAGAAGACCAACCACAATAGTGCCGTCTTGACTGTGCGCCAGAAACCACGATTTTTTTGCCGAAAGAATAGGGAAACCAGCCAAAAGACGAAGGCAACAAAAAACGAAAACTGACCAAAATAGACCGGGAAGTGACCATAATAACCCCATAACAGACCAAGACAATAGGGAATCAGGATTTTGACAAGAGGGTAGTTGGAGAAGTTCATAATCAGTAGTTTGGCCAAAGATATAAAAAAAGCAGAACACTTTTACGGTGTTCTGCTTGGAATTTGAGGAGGTTGTATAAACGTCCTAGAAGGTGTTGCCAGCGGCCTGGCAGGCGGTGATGGCTACGAGGCTGACGATGTCATCCACGGAGCAGCCGCGGGAGAGGTCGTTGATAGGAGCGGCCATACCCTGCATGACCGGTCCGATGGCATCGGCACCTGCCATGCGCTGTACCAGCTTGTAGGCGATGTTGCCGACTTCGAGAGACGGGAATACCAACACGTTGGCCTTGCCGGCGACAGGGCTGCCCGGGGCTTTCTTCTCACCCACAGACGGCACGATGGCGGCATCTGCTTGCAGGTCACCATCGATGACGAGGTTGGGATCCATCTCCTTGGCGATACGGGTGGCGTTGACGACCTTGTCCACCAGCTCATGCTTGGCAGAGCCCTTGGTGGAGAAACTCAACATGGCCACGCGCGGCTCGATGCCGGCGATGGTGCGGGCCGTCTGGGCCGTCACCACGGCAATCTGGGCCAGCTTGTTCTCGTCCGTGTTCGGGTCAGCGGCACAGTCGGCGAAGACCATGATGCCGTCATCACCCCACTTCTTGTCGGGGAAGCACATGATGAAAGCACCGGAGACGACAGAGATGCCCGGTAAGGTCTTCACAATCTGGAAGGCTGGACGCAACACGTCGCCCGTGGCATGCTCGGCACCCGTCACCTCACCGTCAGCGTCGCCATTCTTGATCAACAACGTGGCCAAGTACAAGGGGTCTTCCACCAGCTTGCGCGCTTCCTCTATCGTCATCCCTTTTTTCTTGCGGATCTCACAGAGCATCTCGGCATAGAACTCCTTCTTGGGATTGTCCAGCGGGTCGATGACCTCGGCCTTGCCAATATTCTTCAAGCCCCATTCAGCAGCCTTGGCCTCAATGTTGGCCTTGTTGCCGAGCAGGATGAGTCCGGCATATCCCTTCTCCAGGATGATGTCGGCAGCTTTAAGGTTTCTTTCTTCCTCGCCCTCCGCCAAAACGATTCTCTTGTTGGCTTTGATGGCGTTTTCTTTGATTTTGTCTATCAAATTCATAATACAAATTGTTTAGTTGATTTATAGATGTTATTTTTTGTTCACTTCGTTGAAACAATGGCGGCAAAGGGGCTCATAGGAGTCTTTCTCGCCCAACAGAACCTGCCCCTCCTGCGCCGTGATGCGGTGCGAATACTGGGCTAAGTCAC
Source organism: Bacteroidales bacterium (assembly GCA_017649855.1). Taxonomy (GTDB): domain Bacteria; phylum Bacteroidota; class Bacteroidia; order Bacteroidales; family WCHB1-69; genus F23-D06. The sequence continues at coordinate 5,356 of JAGCGA010000042.1, read as the reverse complement.
CACAACGGGTACAGATGGCGTGCTGCTTGGACACATACTCGGCGATGGCCATCAGCTTGGGCATCGGCCCAAAGGGATTGCCTAAGTAGTCCATGTCCAACCCGCTGACTATGACGCGGATGCCCGCATCTGCCAAGGTGTTGCAGACCTCCACGATGCCGTCATCGAAGAACTGGACCTCGTCAATCGCCACCACCTCCACCGTCTCAAAGTTGACATAAAGCAGAATCTCGGAGGAGTTCTGCACGGGGGTGGACATGCGGGACGACTCGTCATGCGTCACGACCGCTGTCTCATCATACCGGGTGTCGATGGCCGGCTTGAAGAGTTCTATTTGCTGGTTTGCAAATTCCGCACGGCGAATTCTGCGCAACAGCTCTTCGGTTTTGCCCGAGAACATTGAACCGCAAATGACTTCTATCCAGCCTCGTTTACTGTTTCTGTTAGCTTTATTTTCTAAAAACATTCTGTGAGAAAGCGATTGAGATTTTTTGTATTTTTGTCCGATTTTTTTGCACGGCAAAATTAAAAAAAAACACGTTCATAGACCACCTTAACCTTAGTCAAAATGCAGAATACTTATCAACAGATTCAAAATCTCATCCAATCACTCCGGGAGTTGTTGGATGCCAATCCTTCCATTTCTTTGATAGAGAAAGATATCGTTTTGGAGCAGATCCGTTCGCTGTACGTGCGCATGTCCGGTTTGGACGTTGTGGCCGAGACACCGGCCGTTGAGGAGGCGCTCCAGCCTGCGGTGCCTGTACCACCAGCCCAGCCCGAGCCCAAAAAAGAACCGGAGGAGGTGAAAGAGCTGCACACGATGGCGGAACCGAAATATACAGACCACATCTCCATGGAGGATGATGTGGATCTTTTCTTCTCCATGGAAAACCAGGATGAAGAGCAAGAGCCTGCCCGTGACGAGCAGCTGGAGTCGCTGATGGCCGATCTTGTGGACGAGGTGCCCGAAAAGCCTGTGGCTCCCGTGACCGAGGAGGACGATCTCCTGCATTTTGTTGAAAAGAAGGAGCCCGAGCCTGTCGTGCCGGCACCGCCGAAGGAACCTGCTCCCACTCCTACTCCTACTCCTGTGCCCGCTCCAGCGCCTGCTCCTACACCCGAGCCCGAGCCTACCCCCGCGCCTGCACCGAAACCTACCCCCGCGCCCGCACCGAAACCCGCCCCCGCACCTGCTCCGACTCCGGAGTCTGTGAAGGAAGCCCCCGCGCCCAAGCAGCCGGTAGCCCCTGCGCCCCAACCGCAGGCGCCTGCCCAGCCTAAGGTGTCCACGACCCCCCGCTCTCTGAACGACCTCTTCACCGGAAAGACCGAGAACCTCTCCGTGGCCGACCAGTTCCAACAATCCAAAGTGGTGGACCTGACCAAGGCCATCTCCGTGAACGACAAATTCACCTATATCCGCGAACTCTTCAACAACAAGGGCGAGGAGTTCAGTGCCGCTATCCAGCAACTCAACCAGTGTCATAACATGGACGAAGCTTTCAATTGTCTGGAAGAACTGAAGAAAGCCCATTTCTGGGACACCACCACTACAGCTTATCTGTCGCTGTGCGACCTGATTAGAAGAAGATATTTGTAGCATTGAGGAGAGCAGAAGCTAAGGGTGATTGAAGAGGATTTATAGTTTACGGTTTACCGTTTAGATGATTATGCGATGAGACGATGAGGAGAGGAGGCGTTTGGCACAACTATAAACAGATAGCTGACACAACGGCTAATAGTTAACAGCTAACGGCAAAACTTTTGACACACCGACAACAAATATCCAATAAACATACTCTAAAATACATTGTTATGAAAAAAATCATTCCAATTTTATGTTTATGTCTTTGGACTGTGTTTCCGGCAGAGGCCCAGAATCCCAATTCTGAATTTCAAAAAGGGTACAACATCACTGCCGATGTAAGTGGCGGCATTAACAGACTGCCATTTCTCTACGATGATGTTTTTCCCGGTTTTGGCCTTGGCATTGGGATGCGCTATGACTTCCATCGTTACTGGGGCGTGCGCACAGGGCTACGCTACGAACATATCTTCTGTTTTGGCTCCCAACACATCAACAGCTTGCTCATTCCCGTGGAAATGGAGTTTCATCTGCCTCATTTCTATGTGCAGGGAGGCATCCTGCTCGGTGTTTGTTTCGACAGTCCTGTCGCCGCCAACGCAAAGGAGGTGCTGGACCTTGGAGGCACCCTGGGTCTGGGAGGCCGCATCAGCTTGACAAATCAAGACAAACTGACCATAGGCGTACACAGCACACTCTTCTGCAACTGGGAAGAGGTCAATGACAATGGCCAGTTATCTTTAGGCTACCCGAGGTACACCGTCATGCTGCGAGTCGGGTATGAGCATAGGTTTTAAAGACGAGGTGTTACATACAAAAAATGGGTTAAGAGGTTAAGGGAGTTAAGAAACTAAGGAGTTAAGGGGGTAGAGGGTGAATCGTTGAATTGTTGATTTGTTGAATTCCGAGCTTCGAACCGATCATAGATCACTCTCCACTCTTAACTTTCCTCGTGACTTATCAAAAACTTTTGCGCTGAAAAATCGTACCATTTTTTTTGTATTTTTGCCGTCTTAAAAATAGAAAGTGCAATTAGATTATGCGTTGTGATTTCAGTAATGTAGATTTCAAGAGAATCTCTCAAGAAAAGAAAGATTTCCGCGAGTGGGAAAAGGAACATGGCATCTCCACCGATTGGATGACATCCGAGCAAATCCCTGTGAAACAGGTATATGGCGAGGATGACCTTTTAGGCATGGAACACTTGAACTATGCCGCCGGCATTCCCCCCTTCTTGCGTGGACCCTATTCCATGATGTATGCCTTCCGTCCTTGGACTATCCGTCAGTATGCCGGATTCTCCACCGCCGAGGAGTCCAATGCCTTCTACCGCCGCAACTTGGCCGCCGGTCAGAAGGGTCTGTCCATCGCCTTCGACTTGGCGACGCACAGAGGCTACGACTCCGACCATCCCCGTGTGGTGGGCGATGTGGGCAAGGCTGGTGTGGCCGTGGACTCCATCCTCGACATGCGGATCCTCTTCGACCAGATTCCGTTGGACAAGATGTCTGTCTCCATGACGATGAACGGAGCCGTGCTGCCCATCCTGGCCTTCTATATCCTCGCCGCTGAGGAGCAGGGTGTCAGCATGGACAAGCTGTCGGGTACCATCCAAAACGACATCTTGAAGGAGTTCATGGTGCGTAACACCTACATCTATCCTCCGTTGCCATCCATGAAGATCATCGCCGACATCTTCGAGTTCACCTCCAAGAATATGCCGAAGTTCAACTCCATCTCCATCTCTGGCTATCACATGCAGGAGGCTGGAGCTACCGACGACATCGAGCTGGCTTACACGTTGGCCGATGGTCTGGAGTACCTCCGCGCCGGTGTCAATGCCGGTATGAGTGTGGACGACTTTGCGCCGCGCTTGTCCTTCTTCTGGGGCATCGGCATGAACCACTTTATGGAGATCGCCAAGATGCGCGCCGCCCGTATGCTGTGGGCCAAGATCGTGAAGCAGTTCAACCCGCAGAACCCGAAATCCATGGCTTTGCGTACGCACTGCCAGACTTCCGGCTGGTCACTTACAGAACAGGATCCTTTCAACAACGTATGCCGTACCTGCGTGGAGGCTATGGGCGCCGCCCTGGGTCATACCCAGTCGCTGCATACCAACGCGCTGGATGAAGCCATCGCCCTGCCGACCGACTTCTCCGCCCGTATTGCCCGTAACACGCAAATCTATATCCAGGAAGAGACCAAGATCTGCAAGTCTATCGACCCGTGGGCCGGCTCTTACTATGTGGAGAGCCTGACCCATCAGATTGCCCACCGCGCCTGGATGCACCTCCAGGAGATCGAATCCCTGGGCGGTATGGCCAAGGCCATTGAGACGGGTGTGCCGAAGATGCGTATCGAGGAGGCCTCTGCCCGTAAGCAGGCCCGTATCGACTCCGGCAAGGAGGCCATCATCGGTGTCAGCAAGTACAAACTCGACAAGGAAGAGCCCATCGAGACGCTCGAGGTGGACAACACGACCGTGCGCGAGGCTCAGCTCAAACGTCTGGCCGAGTTGCGTGCCAACCGGAATGATGACGAAGTCAAGGCAGCCTTGAATGCGCTGACCGAATGCGCCCGCACCGGCGAGGGCAATTTGTTGGATCTCTCCATCAAGGCCGCTCGCGCCCGTTGCTCCTTAGGTGAAATCTCCGACGCCCTCGAAGTGGTGTTCGGTCGTTATAAAGCAAAAATAAATCTGATTTCAGGCGTGTATAGTGCAGAACAACAAAGCAATGAAGCCTTCAAGAAGGCTTGCAAGATGTGCGACGATTTTGCCAAGAAAGAGGGCCGTCGCCCCCGTATCATGGTCGCCAAGATGGGCCAGGATGGCCACGACCGCGGCGCCAAGGTGGTAGCCACCGGCTATGCTGACATCGGCTTCGATGTCGATATGGGACCGCTCTTCCAAACTCCGGCAGAGGCTGCCAAACAGGCAGTGGAGAACGACGTGCACATCCTCGGTGTCTCCTCCCTGGCCGCTGGCCACAAGACCCTCGTGCCGCAGGTGATCGAGGAACTCAAGAAACTGGGTCGCGAGGATATCATCATCATCGTTGGTGGCGTTATTCCTCCGCAAGATTACCAGTTCCTCTACGATTGTGGCGTGGCCGCCATCTTCGGGCCGGGCACACCTATCGCCACTTCCGCCATCGCCATGCTCGAACTGCTGATGGCAGAGTAAGGCAGAACAGATTATTTGACATTAGGGACGAGGCCATGGTCGCGTCCCTTTTTTTATATCCGCGTAAATTCTCGTGATCCGCTGAGATTTTTTTGTATTTTTGCAAACTCATATCAAATCAAAAACAATGAAAAGTAAAAAGAGCCAAGAAAACGAAGAACCAATGGTTTGCGAGCCGGCTGCGAGCTATACCCCGTCTTCTGCCAGACAACCCAATGCCGTTTCAAAACCATATTCCGAAGACATGGGCGAACTCATGAGTGTCGAAGAATATTTTGACAAATTGTGGTCGGCAGTGGAATTGAAGTATGAAAATCTACAGAGTTAGGATTTCCCCGACTGCTTTAGCAGACATTGACCATTTATCCGATTATCTGGTGTCTATCATGTCCCTAGAAGGTGCTTGGCGGTATAAGGAGGCCATGCGTCAAGAAATAATGTCTTTATCAGTTTTTGCGGACCTCTACAAACCGAGCCGCTCCGAATTTTTGCAAAGCATTCACCCGAAAGCCCGCAGAATGCTGTCCCACAACCGCAAATGGAATTACGTTTATCATATTGTGGAGGATATGGCGGTGGTG
>JAGCGA010000041.1 GCA_017649855.1 Bacteroidales bacterium | reverse complement strand
CGGCAGGCCCCGTCTATTTGGGCCGTGTTCTCTACCAGTGCAAGGGAGAATTGGCGGAAAATAGTTCTTTGGAAGTTCGTGAAGGTACCCGGTTCATCTGTGCCAATGCTTTTGAAGGGTGCTCCAACCTCCAGGATATCATGATTCCTTCATCCGTTGACTCCATCGGTGAAGATACTTTCAAAGGATGCACCAGTCTGGAAACGGCCCCTGATTTGCCCGCAACAACACTGGCAGGATGGTGCTATGACGAAATGTTCAATGGATGCACCAGCCTGAACAGCATCAAATGTCTCGCCACAAGTGGTATCAATGTAGTCAATAGTACTGCCATCTGGGTTAAAGGCGTGGCTTCTTCAGGCATCTTCACCGCCGACCCGTCCGCCACCTCCTGGCCGACGGGCGACAACGGCATCCCCACCGGCTGGACGCGCAAAAATCCCGACGGATCCGACTGGGTGGATCCAGAACCGTAATTACCAACGAAAGATGATAACCCTAACGCGAAAAGGCGACCCCTACGGGTGTACTGAACCCCGGAAGTTGGACAAAAAAAACTTTCGGGGTTTATATTATGCCAAAAAGACACAGTTATGAAGATCGGTTGAAGTACATGAAGATGCTGGAAGAAGGTTACAGCGTCAAATACATCCACAAGCACTATGGCATCGACAAAACCTTGTTGTCATGCCTGTGGAAGAGATACCAGACCGATGGTCCATCAGCCCTTATCAAGAAGAAGAGCTGTCACCTTACGGTAGAAGAAAAGTTGGAGGTGATAGCGGATTACGAGGAAAAACACCTATCTTTGTCGGACATTATGTTAAACCGAGGGGTGAGCAGATTTGCAATAACGAGCTGGCGCAAGCTGTATGCGTCAGGCGGAAAGGAGGCACTGCGAGACAAGCCCAAGGGAAGACCGAGAAAAGACATGGGAAGACCGAAGAAAAAGAAGCCGGAAGAGATGACGGAGCTGGAACGGCTCCGCTACGAGAACGAGTACCTCCGGGCCGAGAACGCCCTGCTAAAAAAAGTGAAGGCCTTAGTCGAGGAAAGAGAAGCCCGTCTCAAAGGGACTGGGCGGAAGCCATCGAAGGACTGAGGCCGGAACACGACCTTGACCTCCTTCTAGGGATCAAGGGGATGGCCCGTTCCACCTTCTATTACCACACCAAGCGCATTGGACAGCCCGACGGGTACGATGCCGTCAGGAAGCGGATAAGGGAAGTTTACGATGCCAACTGCGGACGGTACGGCTATCGTCGCGTCACAGCACAGTTGCGCAATGAGGGGATTGTGGTCAACCACAAGACCGTGCAGAAGTTGATGGCGCAGATGGGTCTCAAGGCCAAGCGCAGGAAGCAGAAATATCGCTCCTACAAGGGTGAGTTCGGCAAAATCGCCCCGAATGTGCTTAACCGTGACTTCTATGCATCGCGGCCGAACCAGAAGTGGGCCACAGATGTCACGCAGGTCAATATCAAAGGTGACAAGCTGTACTTGTCGCCCATTCTGGACATGTTCAACGGCGAGATTGTCTCATACACTATCTCCAGGACGCCCGACTTGAAGATGGCCACAAGAATGTTGGACAAGGCTTTCCGCATCCATCACGACCTCAAGGGTCTAATCCTGCATTCCGACCAAGGTTGGCACTACCAGCATCTCAGGTATCAGAAAATGCTCAAGGACAAGGGCATTGTCCAAAGCATGTCGCGAAAGGGAAACTGCATCGACAACGCCATGATGGAGAATTTTTTCGGACTCATGAAGAATGAATTGCTATATTTGCACGACTGGAACTCCTTACAAGAGTTCGAACATGCATTGATGAACTACATACATTACTATAACAACCAGAGAATTAAGTTGAGACTAAACGGAAAGAGTCCGGTGCAATACCGAACTCTTTACCTAAACAATTAATGTTTAACCGTCCAACTTCTGGGGGTCACATCAAAAAAAAACCGAAGGTCGCCTTGGGTTTTGAGGTTTAAACGTTTGTTGATGGTTTATTCCACGTTGCATACAAGACGGACGGAATAAGAATTAGAGATACCATCATTGTAGATGAATCCTGCCGTTGGGTTTTGGGTATTGAAATTGATGTAGAACGCAAATTGATCATCTTCGAAATCAGGTGTAGAAGACCAATATCTGCATATGTCCCCAAATGCAGCTGGAAGGAACACAGCGCCAGCATTCTCCATGGCAGCCCATTGGTCAACATCATACACGTTATTAGTAGCACTAGGATTGAAGGAGCATCCATCTGGCATCGTCCAATTGTCAGGCAAAATGAGCAAGCCTTTGACTGAGTTAACGGTGGCTGTACCCCTTTTATCCGCGCCACGAGTCGAAAGCAAATGAGACCATTCTTCATAGCTCAATGTGTAGTATCCGCTCGGTCCACTATAGTTATTAAATGTAAAGGCTCCACCCAAGTCGTATTGGTTGGTGGCAAATGTGCCATTGTTCTGCAAATTACCCTTTGAGAACCACACCTGTTTGGTAGTGCT
>JAGCGA010000040.1 GCA_017649855.1 Bacteroidales bacterium | reverse complement strand
GGTGGACCACTGTTCGAAACTCGGGTTCGGAATAGCGATGGTGCTGTCTTGCACTTGAGCGTTAGAGTTCAGAGAAAAGAACAAGCAAAAAGCTAACAGTAAAACGGAAATGTGTTTCATATTTTTAAGATTAGGTGAGAAAAAGTCGGATTTATAGCAGAATCAGGCATGCAATTTGCCAGCGGTTGGGCATGAAATCGAAATAATAGACAGGTGCGCCCCAGCGGTCTTTAAGCCTTAGAGTTTGGCCATCAAGGTAGTAGAGTGGCGTGCCCCAGCGGTCTTTTTGGCGGATGGTCTGTCCATCGAAATAGATCAACGGCTGTCCCCAGCGGTCTTTTTGCCGCACGGTCTGCCCATCTATATAGATCAAAGGTTGCCCCCAACGGTCTTTCAGACGTACCTGCTGGTTGGGTGCGTCATACCAGAACAGCTGCTGTCCCCAGCGGTCGGTCTGCCGTATGATGTTTTCCGTCATGTAGTAGAGTTTCGCTCCCCAGCGGTCTTTCTGATAGACGGTTTGCGCCTGTCCCGCGACGGTCAGGGACAGGATTATGGAACATATCAGGATTGTTTTTTTCATCATGCGGCAAAGATACATTTTCATTGAAAACACAGACTTTTTTTTTACAAAAAAATATTATCGAATAAAAAAAGCCACAACTTTTCAGTTGCGGCTTTGTGTCATTTTCCTTTGTTTGAAAAGTTATCCGATGGCGATGGTGCGGGCGAGTTTGGGTTCCTCTTTCTGCACTCTCGGCAGGGTGATGGTGAGGATTCCGTGCTCCACTTTGGCTTCGATGTGGTCCTTGTCCACGTCCTCGGGCAGTGTGTAGTTCTGCTCGTAGTTCGTGTAGGAGAACTCGCGGCGCAGATAGTGGTGCTTTTTCTCCTCTTCCTTGTGTTCCATCTTGTTCTCGATGGCGACGCAGAGGTTGCCTTCGTCGTTGATGCTCACGCGGCAGAATTCCTTCTTGATGCCGGGGGCGGCCACTTCCATCGTGTAGGCCTTTTCATCTTCTCTAACATTCACGGCCGGAGCTGTGTTGTTGTTGCGCGGCATGATGTCGCTGTTCAAGAAATCTTCAAACATGGTAGGAAACCAACTGTTTTTAAACATAACTGGTAGCATAATGAACTCCTTTCTTTTTATTGTTATACTTTTATTTTTTTCTTTTCTGTCCGTCTCTGCTCTCGCATCGGCGACGCTACCTATAACACAAACCGCGTGCCAGGCCGTTTTCTGTGCCAAAAAAAACGGCAAATGTGGACAAATTGTCCGTTTTGGTGACAAGATGTCGGATTTTGTGACAAAATTTCTACCGAGCTTTGACCCCTACCGGGGTCTGTGGCAACCGAAATGCCCCCTTTCTACCGAGCTTTTGTCCCTGTCGGGACATTGCGATGCATGTTACGGGTCGGGACATCGGCATGATTCCCGAATAGTCCCTGCAGGGGCGACCGCTTGGTAGAAACGGATGCCTCCGCTTACCCCTTCATCGCCAAAAAGGCGGTGGCGTCCTCCAATAGTTTCTTGTCCGTGGAATATTCCGTTTTTGACAATGTTTCCATGTTGTTTCTGATCAGCATATATGAGGTGTCTTCTTTAGCTTTTTCATTCCATGCTTCATTGATGCGGCAAAGGTATGTTTTTGGTAATTATATACATGATGGCACAAAAGTGATGGTGAAAAACAAAATCTCTTTGTTCGAAATTTCTTTGCAAAGAGAATCATTGTGGTTTGTTGAAAGTGTCAGTTTATTAAATAATTATAGTCTTCAACTTTTCTCTTGATAGAAAAGTTGACAAAAGATCAAGCCGACATGAAATCCGCCCGCTCTGTCCGCCCTCTGACAGCGGCGGCAAACGTGAACAAAAATGCCGGCCGGAGCAAAAAGGAAACTTACTCCGAAGGCTTTGCATTTTTGTAAACGCAAGCGCCTTTGCACGCCGCTGTTGGAGGCCGGCCATTCACGCCGCGTCCGCACCGCATGTCGGCCTTCCCGCCCGCGTGCTCCATGGCGAAACATTTTCTTGATTCCACATTGCCTGTGCGCAGGTCGGTCGCCATAGCGCTCGGACGCACCTGTGCGGGCTTGCAGTTCCCCGTAGGGGATACAGCTCGGTAGTCCGGGTGAAGACGTATGCGGGAGATCGGTCGCGGCGCGGATGACATCTGCCAAGATGAATGTGTCGTGCTCGCCGCGAAAGGGGAGGCTGTGCCATCAGGTATATAGTTCCCCTTTTTTATGATGATGTCCCAGTTGTTGTCTCATCTCCTCCTATTGTCGTCCCTACAGCAGTTGTATTGCGATTTTCGCGCAGGCCTCTGCGTCGGCGAGGGCGTGGTGGTGGTTCGTCATCGGGCAGCCGCAGGCCTCGGCCACGGTGTGCAGCTGGTGGTTTGGCAATCGTCGGCCGAAGTGGCGGCGCGAAGCCTGGCAGGTGCAGAAGAACTGGTAGTCGGGATAGTCCATCTGATAGACGCGAAACACGGCCTTGAGGCAGCCCTCGTCAAAAGGACTGTTGTGCGCCACGAGGGGCAACCCTTCGATCAGCGGTTCGATCTGTCGCCACACCACGGGGAAGATGGGGGCGTTGTCGGTGTCCTCGTGCGAGAGGCCGTGCACCTCCTGGCAGAACCAGGCGTAGTAGTCAGGTTCGGGATGGACGAGTGAATAGAAGGTGTCGGTGATGACGCCGCCGCGCACCACCACCACGCCCACGCTGCACACGCTGCAAGGCTGACCATTGGCGGTCTCGAAGTCTATGGCTGCAAAGTCGGTCATTGGAGATTAGTGTTTAGTGATCAGTGAACAGTGATTAGTGGTTGGTGATTAGTTTTACATTCAACAATTAAAAATCGGGGCAAAGGTACAAAATTTGCATCTTTGTTGAAAGTGAGGTTGTGTGATAATTCGTGATAAGTCATAGTTCTTGCGGTCATCTCTTCGTTGTTTTGATGCGGCAAAGATAGGGTTGGGGTGTGCCAATGTGTGGCTTGGTGGTGCCATTACGCTATCGGGTCACCGCAATACTTTCGCCGCAGGCACTTCCCGCAGTGCAGTCCCATCCACACCTCGTCAAACTGTTGCATGGCTTGCTGCACTAATTCGGGCTCGTCGGTGAGGATACCCGCCTCGAAGTTGCGGGTGTTGGTCCCTTTCATGCCGATGCCCGCGCCGGTGAGGTTCGCACTGCCGAAATAGATCGCGCTGCCGTCGAAGACCAGCATCTTAAAGTGGACCCGCGGACAAAGCACCCGTTCCAGCCCGCTTGCCAACGACGGGTACTTGTCGAAGTCCTCGCGGAAGGCCGGACCCGGCTCCTTGGCGTGGATGAGGCGTACCTCCACGCCCGTGCGCACTAACTGCGCCAAAACCGCGAGGAACGGCATCGTGCCGTCCCCGACTTTCACGTAGAGGTCCTTGATGTCCGCCGTGCCAATCCACAGCGACTTCCTGACGGAGGCCACGCGGGAGAGGACGATGTTGTAATGGTCGGTATTGGAGATGTAGGTGAGCATAATACAAAAATGTCAAAGTCGTTCTAACCAATGCGAAAAGAAAACATCGTTGACCGTATATTCAGTACGGTGAAGAGAGGTCTCTGCATTCAACAATCCTTTTTCGCACAAAGAATCGGCGAGGCGTTGTACGGAGGACGGGGTTCCGATTTTATGTTTTCTCAAAAAATCGCCGGCGGTAATTTGTGTGACTTTACCCTCTTTGGCGATAGAGATGAGAAACCGCCACTGTTTTTCGGTTAGCATCTGGCGATATTGGAGGTACACAGCCTCCCCTTGCTGTAGCAACTGGGCGCAGGCGTTTTTCACTTCGTCAAGCCCTATATTGATGGCACCGTTGTTATAAATTGTGTGACAAAGTTGCTGGGTGTAATAGGTGTGCCTGTGAGTCCATTCAAGTATAAAATCCGCCGCTTCGGGCTGAATGTTGCGATTCCTTTTATTAAAAAGATTGACAATGAAAGCCTTGTATTTTTCTATAGAGATTTTGTCAAGGGCCAAGAAGGCGGTACTGGAGTAAAACGGTTTGCGTTCATTGGTGAAAATGTCGGCCATTATGTGTTTTTTACTGCCGCAAAAGACAAAGGTGATGTTCTTTGTTTGTTGTATATAGGTGCGCAGCAGTGCCTCCATATTTTGTTCCGGGTATTCGCGGATTTGCTGGAACTCGTCAATAGCCATCACGATGGGGGTGTTTTGGCCGTCCAAAAACTCGAACAGGCCACGCAGGGTGTACTCTTTTTCGTGGGTTGTCTGGTAGGAAATCTGCAGTTGTGGTTCGCCCGTAATGGGATCAAATGAAATCTGCGGACGGAGCGACTTGATGAAAATCATAAGCTTGTCCAATATGGAGCTTTTGGGACGGAATGCCCGCATAGCCGCTTCCGCCATCATCTTGATGAAATCGTCCAAACTTTGGGAGGCGAAAATATCCATATAGATGGTCTGGATATCGGGATGTGTGAACGACAGTTCGTCAAATAGCCGCAGAATCAGTCCGGTTTTACCGATACGTCTTTGTGAGATAAGAGTGGTGTCGGTGTGGCCGGTGGCATTGCGAAGCAGTTGTTGGAGTTCTTCTTCGCGATCGCAGAACAATTCCTTTCTTTCGTACGATTTGATAATGAATGGGTTATCCATGACAGTTTGTTTTATAACGGCTGCAAAGATACACATTTTTCTTCAATTACGCAAAATGCGTAACGCAAAATGTGTAAAGTGTTTTTTTGGGCGAAGCTACTCCTCGAAAGTCATCAGGCCGCCGATGAGGATGCCGAGGACGAGGAAGATGATGACGGCTTTCTTTCTACAACTTCTTGTAAAAGACAAACACTTTTCTCGCGCCCTGCTCCACAGAGAAGTTGGTGAGCAACTCCAGTTGGCGGACATAGCCGATGGAGCGTTCACGGATGATTTCAGTGAGAGTAGTGGTGACGGATTCATCTACGGGATTCTCGGAGGTGGTGATGACGAGGTCGGACGTGATGGTGGAACCGTTGAAGAAGGTGCTGACCTGCCGTTGCGCCTTTACCATAGCCACACGGTTCATATCCGACTCGGAACTGTAGTTGGCCACAGGCAGCACCACTACGGAGAGAATGTACTCGTTGTCGTAGTCCTGCATCACTTTCACACCCTCGAACGGTGCGTTTCGGTACATCCGTTCCACAAACATAGACAGTTCGGTCTTGTCGTTGTTGAAGCCCTGGGCACCAGCGCATAGCGCGGCGAACAGAAATAGTAGATTAATCAGAAGTTTTTTCATAATATTTGAATTGAGGTTATTTTAAGAAGAGCTTGTAAAATTCATGCCAACCTCTTGCTTTCCCATTAGGCATTGCAGGATGATAAACCTGTAGGGCAGAAATTGTTTTGCCTTGAAAATGATAATCTCTAACAGGTGCCTGTTGACCATCTTCGGTAACGAGTGTTTCTAAGGAACTGTCCCATTCGGGCAGGGCTTCAAACAGCCGCTTCCCCCACACAATAATTTTATCGGGCAAATATTTTTGCAGAAGTTCCTCAAAAGCTTCTTCTGATTGTGCCCACATCTTCCATTGTGTGGGAGAAGGTTCCTGTCTCGGACCTTCAAGTGCATATTGCAAGTAGTTGTAGAACATCAAACTGTTCCAGAATTCTTCTCGTTCCTCCTGCGACAACTCCTTGTTTGTGACCTGCCTCTCAAACGTAAGGAAAGTCTGTTGGTACTTCCCTCCCCAATAGCTGTAAACAAATTCATTCATCGTTTCTATGGTGAAATCTGAACATTTTTTTGCATTTTCCTGATTGCAAATATGGCCGGTGCAGCGTCTGCTTTCCACAGGAGCGCAATAATGGCTTTCGCCTAAAACCAAAACTTTTTTTCCGTTGATGCCTTGCTCGTAATTTTTACCCACCCATGGATTGAAATTGATTTTACTAGTGTTATCTTCCATTTTTTTTGATTTTATTGATGAATAAACTTCATAGTCATTTCCTTACTCTTTTTTCCTTGCTTTCAACACCTTGTCATACTCTTCACTAATCCAATATTCAAACATCTCCGCTTTCGATTTAAAGTAGATGCCGTTCTTTTCCCATTCTTTGGCAAGCTTATCATTGAGTTTGAAGACGGCATCTATGACATCCGCATAATAGTACTTGCCTTTATGCTCATTGATTCTGTTCACGACAGATTTCAGATCTTCGTTGGATGTTAGCATGGATTTCTTAAAATTCAGTTGTTTGCTGTTAAACAGGATTTCCTCAATGGCTTTCTTATCGGCCATCATTGATTTAAGATTGTTAAGCTCCATATTATAGGCTGATTCCTCTTGGTTAAACATTTGGTCGAAGTCCTCGCGAGAGTGAAAGAATTCTGAAACGATTTGATATTCCTTTTCCCGGCAGTCGCAATCAGTTAATGTGTTATGGATAAACGCCATATCAAAAACCAAACGTTCTTTGTATTTGCAACGGCACTCTATGTATGATTTGTCGGCCTCCTGTTTTTTTGATGGGTTTTGGGTGAAATAGATTTCTGTGAAACGTTGCGGGTCTTCTTCCATTAGTTTTTCGTAAACTTCCCTTTCAATCTGTTCCTGCATTTTAGGAAGATTCGCTATTTTCGTGCGCAACTCGTTGGTGAGCTCTTCCGTTTTTCCGAACAGAGTGAAAGAAAGACTGTCCTTGAGTGTCAGTTTTTGCAGGTTGTATGGATAATTTAGCAATTGTGCATTTGCTTCATTTATTTTATCCTGCAACGATTGGCTCATCTGCTTGAACTCAAGAGAATCCTTTTTGTAACGCTCCACCAGCTGGGCTGTTTTTTCGCTTATGATATTCAATAATGTGTGCAAAGTGTCTTTCAAAAAAAATTCATCGTTTGGCAACTCTGAAGACAATGTATATGCTATACGGTTCTTTTTATAGTTGTAAGGATATTGCTTCAGCAATGTGTTGTATTCATTGACGGCTTGCTGTAGCGTGTCATTGTAAAGAGGCAGCTTAGATTGTATTTGGACAATTTCTTCGTCGACCAGACTGCTGTTATTTGATTCCTGGGGTGCAGATTCGGTGCTAGTGTTAATATTGTTATCGGCAATGGGCTTGCTGACAGAAATGTGAGTGATTTTTGAGATTTCCTCTTTCTCATAGAACAATTTACCTTTTAAGAGGTGTAGCCCGGTACATGTTGTTTCTCCATATATTCCCAGACATTTGTATTCGTCAGGATGAAAATTGTCGTTATATTTTCTTCCGTCATTATAAGGTTGTTTTTTTCGATCGAATTGACGAGAAAAATCATAATTGGGCGAATGATGGTTGTTTGGAATGTCCAGTAGTAGAAGAAAGTGATTTGTTCTTTCTTTCTCACCTCTCGTCATCTCAGCATCAAGACAATAACCAACATAATTTCCCCGATCAAGCTCAAAAGAAGTAAAATGAATATAGGAACTATACTGATCCTCAACAAGCCAATTAGGTAAGTTGATGCCGAGACTACGGTCCTGTACATTTATGGGGGTTACAAACAATTCGAAATCCCTTAAATCATCGCTGATTACAAAATTGTATAGTTCAAATAAGCTCGAATCAATAAGATCATTAATTACGTCAATTGATTTTTCTGATCGAAAGAATATTTTTTTGAGACTCTCTTCTGTGTATTGAAACATTCCTCTAATATTAAGTCTACTTACATGAACTACTGATTGTTTCAACTCTCTTAGTTCTTCAGCAGAGAACTCATTTATGTTGTAAGTATGGTTGTCAAATGTTTTGTAAAGATTTTTTTTTACATATACAACATCGTCTGCATTTTTCTTTTGAAAATCTGATAAGAAATGATGTTTGTTTGAATGCTCATTTGAAGAAACATAATTGTTAACATAATGTTCAATAGCAGTTTCAATATATCCAAACTGAAAACCATAACCCAAAGAAAAAACAGGCATATTAATAAATTTATATTTGGTGTATTCTGATTCGCTTAAGCCTATTTCATATAATGTATTTGCTAAAATCGAATAAAATGACAATAGATTTTCCGTCGGAGAAACAAACACCTCAAAATCGACTTCGTAATCTGACACTTTATTCGGATCATAAGCATAGCCTCCTCCATCGTATCCCTTTTTTGGAATCACAGAAACTTTAGGTTCCGTTACCTTTATTTCATAATCAAACAGCGTTGGCAACATTGTCTCGAGTTGTTTGCATAGATTATCCACAGCCTTTTCTTCGGCTTTCTTGTCGAATTCCATCTTTTTGATGTTCATCGCAAAGAGCCCTCCTTTCAACTCTGCTTCCATACCCTTGCTTTCAGCGAAGGAGACTAATTTGTCAATACTCACCGTGGCTGAGAGGGTGACTAATGTATTACCGTTTGGCATCTTGTTCTCGCTCACATATTCATACTTTTGGATATTGCCCGAAGAGAGCGATACAATCTCATCCGCCACCAACTGGTCATTCAGCACTGTGGTGTTGGCTGAGACAAACGTGCCGTACGCTTGTTCAACAGCACTACGCAAAGCCTTGAAAGTGGCTTCCTCTTTGTCCTTGCCCTCACCGGACACGACCAAACTCACTTCGTTTTGCGCCCAAAGGGTGCAAGTCGCCAAACATAAGGCGGTAATCATCACGATTTTTCTCATGTTATTCATGTTTTTTAATTTCAAGAGGTTCACCATATTATATATTCACGTTTCGGTTGGTTTTGAGCGAAAGCAATCGCCACATCTTTAGCCGCTTGTATGCCCATACGCAGAAGTTCCTGTTTGTTGCGGGAGGCCTCGCGTTCTTGTTGCACGCGGTCGTTGTATTGGCGGAGCTGAAACTGCCAGGCACGCTCCTCGTCATGTTTGATTTTTGCCGTGATGTTGCTGATGAGTTTGGAGACTTCTCCCTGACAATCGGCAGCAGGGCTAATCTGTCGTAAGTAATTTGCCGCTTCCTCTGCCCCTACTTCATCCTGGGATTGCGCCCAAGCGGTTCGCGCAAATTTCAGTAATTGCCGACCATCTGAATTAATTTTGGTCTGCCAAATCTGCACCATCGCATTTTGGCAGCGGGTATAGCAATCTGTACCAATATCAGGCACACAAGCCAACCTGTAGAGGGCCTCGTCATATTGCTGCAGTTTGGCCAGTCCCTGCGCTTCAGCATAGATAGATTCGCAATGCTCTTGATAATACTGCACAATCTTTCCTTTGGCCTGCTCCAGAAAATCGGCAATCTGTTTGTTGTTCTTCCGTATCTGCTTGAAAGCTTCCATATAGGCTTTGGTGAGGTTGGTTCCTATGCCCACAGCTGTCAGAGAGGTGGAGGAGAAGAGCTTGTTATCTACTGCATCACCCACCTGTAGTGTAATGTTCAATGTCTGCGAAATCCGTTGCGGAGGTCCTGCCACAATGTCCTTCTGCAACACATCCACCTTCGCGGTGAGAATAAAGCGGTCGCAAATCACCATGTCAGCTGTTCCGTTTTCTGTAGCTATATTTTCAAGCTGGCTTTCCAAGAATTGTAACGCAGCCTCGGGAATCTCACTGCTTTTGGGCATATATACGCACAACGAGACATTGGCATCCGATTGCGCCATCATATAGGATAGAAAGCCTGTCATTATGAGCATTATAAAGATTATCCTTTTCATATTGTTGGTTTTTTAGATGTTGCTTTTTTACTTTTCACCCAAAACAAGGATAGCCTCGCCAAGACCACGAATCATCACTTTGGCGGTGATAAGAAAGGGTTCCTTTTTAAGGTATCGTTGTAATTGTACTGCGAAGGCGCGGGCATCCAAAGCTTTGCCATTGGCATCGCACAGCGGAATCATCACTTGCTCAAACTGGGCGAAATTCTCTGTGCCATCGGTGAGATTGTACTGGCCGTTCACCGTGTTGGAGGCCATCCATTCATCTATCCAATCTGTAAGTTCTTTGTCATCAAACTCGGTTTCGAGATTTTTGTCCCAATTGTCCCAACATCTTACGGTCAGTACAATTTCCCTGCCGTTGGTCTCCATCCGGTTGTACCATGAGGTCAGTTGCTTGTCAAAAGTGGTAATATTGTCGCGGATAGTATTGGCTAACAGACGAGGGATGATCTCTTCGGAAGCCGCACTGGTACCGCTATAGGTGGCGATGCGTTTGCTGGTGTAGGTGTCGAACGCCTCAATGGTGAACGAAACGGAGTGCCCGACAGCTTCTTTGTTCACTTTCCACCAAATCTGTAGCAGAATGTCCGCTTTCACGCGCCGTTTGAGCACATCCAACGGTGATTCAGAAAGATAAGATCTGCTTGTGGTGCTGGTGGTCACGTTGTCCTCCTGCGCACGGGCCGTGATGGCTTTCAGTTCCTGTTCGGCATCTTTGACACTGTAGCCGAAATCGGTGAGCAGCGCACCCACGTTGGCAATCACCATCGGCAGCTCCGAGTCCTGTTGGAAAGCGGTCAGATAGTCTGGTATTTTCACTTCCGTTCCTTGATTGTCGTAAGTTGTCATAAAGTAGCGTGCGGCACACCAGTTGTCGCTTGGCAGTATAGTGAGGGTGGGTTTCTTGACGGGACCTTGTCCGTATCCATTTTGTGTGATGGCAGCGAGAATGCACAGCATCACCAAAAACATCGTTCTCTTTTTCATAATATCCTGAATTAAATTGTACAAAAACTACGCTACTTGTCAATTACAGTTAAATGCCTACTCTGTTGGACGCTTTTCGGTGGGAGCGTTAAGGGAGTGTTTTATAATGCAAGGTTCTGCTGTTTCACTATTTCCAGTAATTCTTTGATACAGCTAATAAAAGCATCAGCTACTTTGCCGTTGAAGATGTCTTGAAATGTGTCAGAATTCCACCAATAATAAGGTTCAGGAAAATTCTTCCATGTCCAATTATTATTATGTTTATATCCACTAATTTCGATGTCGGATGGTCGTCCTTCAGGCCAGTTGATTCCGTAAACAAGTCCATCCGTCCCGTCATATTTGTCAAATTCAAACACTATCAAAGCATTATGCCAATATTCAACTTCAATTCCGATGCTGGAATACGCCCCTTCCCCATAATCAAAATGAGAGAGTGTGCATTCTGGTAACTCCTTCAATTTATCCTCTAATTGCGGTTTGAAAACCGTATAGACAATTTGTTTCTTTATTTCTTGAAAATTGGATGCCACTAATGCGGCTGTTTGGAAATTTTCTTGGTTTGCCATCAAATCGACAATGGCATTTTTGATATTGTCTTCGCTATTCATACCTGTTAAATTTTTGATTAATGAAATGTATTGGTTGATGGTCTCTCTAACGAGCGGTTTGTTGTATGCATCTCTCGCGCATTGTTCGAGCCACGGCAAAATATCGTTCCGATAGGAAATGAGTTGAATATCATTGTCGGATAGTCCTTTGAGGGAATCAGGCGAAGGTTCATGTCCGTCCAACGTGAGATAAAGCAATCGGAATCCTCCTACATAATTCATGGTTGCGTAGTCATAATACCGCTTCATTTGGGCATCTTGGTCGCCTGCGTAGATTTTGTTCTCAATGACGATAGCCTTACGTGCGGTGTTGTCCTCAATCAAAATGTCGATTCGGCCATCGCCAGTGAAGTGCTCCACTTGAACGGCGCATCGGTCGGCGACAAGATTAAGATCGGCACAGCCAGTTTTCGCAATGAAAGATTCGAGAAATGCATCTTTCATACCATGGTCGCCGTCAGGATTCAGTAACGATGCCAAAAACGCCGAATGGGTCTCCATTTCCGCCGTTTCCATCCTCAGCACACTGAACACATTGAAGTGTTCGCCCCTTTTACGGGCTTCTTCTTTTTGTTTGTTATCCAATTCGACAAGATGTCGAATATTTGATAATAGTTTTTGAATGTTTTCCATATCTTTTCTGTTTATTCAAATTTTACGCCCCGTTTTAGCAACATCTCATCTGCGAGACGCAGATGGCTCCATATCATCGTTCCAAACAGAAAACAGCGCACCCCTTCCGCCCTTCAGGTAGAAAAGGCATCGCCAAACGCCACGAGACACTGAAAAACTGAAAAGAGTACGCCTATAGCAGACGTACCTATCAGTGTGACCTGTCTCTAAAATTTGGCGATTTTTTTCTACAGACACACCATAGCTTACGCTATCTTCAAATACGCTGCAAACATACAAAATATTTCTGTTCGGCATACTCTTTCCGTTTTTTTGCCTGCAAAAATAGAATATAGCTGCGCCATTCCATAGCACAGTGTTTTCTGCGATGGGAAATGTGTGACGGGAGATCACCATAGAACCATAATGGTCGCTTGCCTGTTTCATACGGCAAAAATAACCATTCGCGCTTTGCGCACGTTGGTTCTATTTTGTTCTAATTCGGTGGGAGAGACGGCCTCGAACCCTGCGAAATCGTGTTGGCGCGGTCGTGCGACCCTACCGGTTCTTCACACACCTGACGGAACGCCCGGTGCGCTTGAGACTTCCGTGATAGATTCCGAAAACAGGCATGTCATGATCGACATAGCGGTAAGGGGCCTTGTAGGTGCTGTACTCTGTGGAGGTCCAGAAATAGGCGCTTTGGTGAAAGTAATTCTCCGGTCCTCCGATTACGTCGCCGGCAGGGAGCGCGGAGAATCCCGTGGCATTGTTCGTGGTGCGGTCATGGCCGGGAGAGTGCAGAAGATGCGCCTCCTCACTGGAAAAGTCATCCCAGCTGGAAGTGTCGGCCAACGCTTTGCCGATGTGCGAGCCTTCGTTGTCGCAGACATATCGGTCGATACTGCTCACGTGCGACTCCAAATCGTTGAATTCGGGCACGCTGGGCAGGTGCCAGCCGTCGGGACATACACCTTGCACACCGCTTGGGTTGGCGTCGGAGGGGGATTCTCTTCCGATGGCAGCGCTCCAGTTGTAGAGGTACCCATAGACCGCCACATTCCGTTTGTCGTGGTTCGGATAGTAGCGATAGGATTCGGAGTCGGAGTATTTCGCCGTGTCTATCGGCACGGGGGTGCCGTCGGCGTAGCGCGTGGTGCGCAGGTTCTCGCGCATCCAGCACTGGCATCCGATTTGCACGGTGGTGTAGGTGTTGCCGTCGATGTCGGTCACCGTGGGCGCATCCGGACAGGGGCGACCGTCGAACTCGCCGGCCCTGAATCGCGCCTGCAACATTGCTTCGGCATCGGCACGGTGCGACCGCAGCCACAGGACGGCCAGACCAGACACTAACAGCAATAGCAATGTCGCAACCAACGCCATCTTGCGGCGGCGTATGCCGGTCAGCACGTCATCGGCGGTGTCGGGGCGAGCTTTGCGGTCTGCGCGGGTGCAGCGCCGGGCAGCGCCGCGCCAGAAAAAGGCTCCGGCGGGCATCATCTCGCGCAGGATGGCCCCCGCCGCGTAAAGGTCGGCTCGGCCGTCGAGCGTTTCTCCGGCCTGCTGCTCGGGCGACATGTACTTGGGCGATCCGACGGGCTGTTTGAGCACGGCAGAGTCATCGCTGTCGGCCAACCCGAAATCGATGATTTTCATGTTGCCGCCGTTACGCGTGATAAGGATATTGCTGGGTTTCAGGTCTCGATGGATGATTTGCAGGCCGTGAAAGTAGCGCATCGCCTCCATCAACTGTCGGGCTACCCGCTTGCGCGCAGCCAACGATGGCCTTGTTTTCAGGAAGTCGGCAAGTGTGACGCCGTCCACATATTCCATCACGATACAGTCTCCGATTACCTTGTCGTTTTCGAGGGAGAAGAAGCGCACAATGTTGGGATGGTCCATCCGTTTCCCCAACTGGAACTCTCGGGCCAATAGTTCCCGGCGTACGAGGTCGTCGCGGAATTCGGGGCGCAAAGCCTTGAGCACGAACCACTGTCCTTTGCGTCGGGCCTTGTAGAGCACATTGACTGCGCCTTCCGCCAGCAGAACATGCCCTGTAAACACATCCGACAACTCGAGGTCGTCGGCCGTCACTTTGCCCGATGTGGAGATGTTGTCGTTCATAGGCGCGGTTCTTTCCATATTTTCACTTCCCCGAGGCCTCCCCGCTTGCCGACCACGAAGACGGAGGCTGGCTCGTCACCGTGTTTGAAGTCGTAGAGATAGAGCGGTTGTCCCACGATAAAGCAGCCGCAATGGAAGGTGTCGCCGATTTGGAGTTTGGAGTTCACGGATTCCGTCACCTCGAAATGCCCCTCGCCCAAATGCAGGAACCGGCATCGGCGGTCGGGTTGCCACGTCACCAACACGCTGGTGTCTTTTGCGATGTCGTTGGCGTAAAGGGTGTCGTTGAGGACGTAGTGGGAGGTCTCGCCGTGGGTGGCGTGATGTTGCAGGAAGTCTTGCCAGTCGCGGAAACCCACACAGCGGGCCAGCAGGGAGAGTGTTGTCGCGTTGGTGGAGCCGTAGCCCTTCACGTAGCCCCAGACGCGCTTGAGGGTGGAGTCGCTCAGCGTGTCCTGGCAGCGCACGGCAATCGTTTCTCTGAGGAAGGTGAAATCGGCGGGTGTGGTGACATTCCGCCCTATGGATTGCTCAATCATTTTGCGCAAAGCGGCAATTTCATTGTCGTAGGGTTCTCTCATCGTCTTGAATGATTATTGAGTGGCAAAAATAAGAAAATTAGCAACTACTTCACGGATGAAGATACATTTTGGAATGTCCGTCCCACCTTCGACTTCGTCCAGGAGCTACTCTCGTTGGGCGAAACCGCCGTGGTGCTGGCGCCCAAGACGTTGCGCAAGGAGATCGCTAAAATCGGGAAGACGGTGTGGAAGCGGAACGGGTAGAAATTCTTCCAAGGATCAAGAGATGCCGTATGCCGGATAAAAGCTTACCAGTTCACAATCCTCCTCGTCACCGTGCCTTCCTTCATCTCGCAGCTGAGGATAAAGATACCAGGGGCTGGCAATGTTAGCTCAATCAACTCTTTGTTGGGATTGATCTCCTGGCATAATACGCCAGAAACGGTGTATAGACGGATGACCTGTGGAATCTCTTGCTCGAAGCGCACCACGCACTGCCCATGGGCCGGGTTGGGATATATTTGCAGGCGATTATTGTCGAAGTCTGCTATCCCTGTGCTGTCTTCAGGGATGACGGGCGGCACGAGCGTGTCGGTGTGGAACGAAACCATGGCCCATTCCCCGAGGATGTCGCTGTCGCATACACAGCGAACATAGACATCGTAGTAGGTGTCGGGCTGTAGATCCGACAGATGTAGGAAGCTTTCGGTGACGCCGACCGTGACGCCGCTGCCGAGCGAGAATCCTTGCATGCCATATTCTGCATTGAAATGGTCTGGTTCTCCTTCAAAAGACCAGCCTATCGTAGCGGCCATGGTGTCCACATCAATGACGTGCAGATTAAATACTGCACTGCAGGTGTCGGGCTCGGGGATGACGGGCGGTACAAGCGTGTCGGTGTGGAGCGTGACCATGGCCCAGTTGCCCATGAGTGTACTGCTGCAAACGCTGCGCACGTAGACATCGTAGTAGGTGTCGGGCTGCAGTCCGGACAGGGATAAGCTGTTGCTGCTGACGTCGATGGTCGTGCCGCTGCCTTGCGCAAACCCTTGGATGCCGTATTCAACTTCAAAATGGTCGGGAGTGCCCTCATAAGTCCAGTTTATCGTGGCATGTGTGGTGTCCACATTGTTGGCTGTCAGATTGAAAATGGCGCTGCAAGTGTCTTCGGGAATGGTAGGCTGTTGCGCCCACAGCTGGAGGTCATCCAGATAAAGGGCTGATCCTTGTTGGGGTGAGGTGTTGGCGGAGGAGAACAGGAAAAGGATCAGCGAGTCAGCCTCCACATATTGATAGGAAGGGTTGACTTCGGAGAGGGGAGAATAGAATATCTCAAACGGGGTGTATGCATTCGTGTCAGTCATGGCTGTCGTATAACCGCCGCCCACCACCTCGCGCCGGTGCGTGGCGGTGTTGTACTTGGTGCCGAGCATCAGGATGCCACCGTTGTCTCCGCTCATTGCGGAGGTGTATTTGTAGTGTCCGGTCAGACGGTCCGGCACGGCTCCGTCCAGGGCGATGCCACCATCTATGATCGTGTTGATGTCGGTGCCGGAGAAGGCGGCTAGCATCTGTGACAAGCTGCCGAGATTGGCGGTGATGTCATACAACATAGGCATCAGTTGGTCGATATCCACGATGCCGGTAGACAGTACCGTAGGGAAAACCGTCGTGGTCAGCATCGGGTCCAGCGAGGAGGAGGCGAGGCCATAGACCGTAGAGCTGATGATGTCGGAGAGCATGAAACTCTGCAACTTGAGTGCGTGACTGCCGTCGGGCGCATCGCTGGTCTCGTTGGAGACTTTCAGCAGAGGCAGGTTGGTGTTCACATTGACATTAATGCCGCTGTAGGTGATGCTCTCGTTCACAGGATAGGTAGGGTAGTCCCATCCGGTAGGATAAGTGTAGCTGCTAAAGACTTGCAAAGGGAAAATCAATACGGTGACGCTGTATCCGTTGCCGGTGGACCATTGCTCAAAACTGGGGTTGGGAATGGCGATGGTGCTGTCTTGGGTTTGGGCCATGACTCCAGTTGAAAGGAGCATGCATAATGCTATAAGAAAAATGCCGATCTGTTTCATTTTTGTAAAAAAATTAAAAGGCAAAAATAATAAAAAAAATGAAAAACGGCATTTGAGCGGGGAAAAGATCGTGATTATTGTGCGAGGCAGAATGTGCGTGCCCGAGTGAATGTGAAGTCTTTAATCATCAGTGTCGTCAGATTCAAAGATGCGTAGGCGTTTCTGGTACACTGCATGTTCTCCTGTGAAGTATTTCCAATATTTCTTAGGCAATGGTTCGTAGGTGGTGTGTTGCTTCGCCTTAAAAGCCCCTTGCCTTAGTAAAACAAAGTCATTGAAATACACGGCATTTTTGTCTAAAATGGCTATTTGCTGGCCATACATTCTCCGGTAGACGAAAAAGTCGCGTGTTGCCATGGAGAGATCAATGTCGTAAACATTTTGATTGGCATCTGACAGATCGTAGGTGATTCTCAAGGCGTTAACATCTGCATGCGGGTCCATGGAAAAAACGGTTACCGTGAAATACCATATTGGCCTATCAGGCATGGCGATTTTGAGCTCGGGGTTGTCCGTGTAAAACGCTTTGATGTTGGTATCGTTGGGAACATATTGGCCCAGTGTTTCCAAATCCGGTTTTAGGTAGAGGGTGACGCAGTATACGAACCAATCGCTGACCAATCGCTCCTTGTAGTTGGGTTGAGGTGTGTGGAATCGGAAAGTGAGACTGTCGCTCCCGTCGTATGTCCCTGTCGCAGTTCTTTTTATGGAAGTGTTCAAAGACATGTCCGAGAAGAGATAGTAGGCTTTGTTTTTGTATTTGAAATAGTGCCCAAAGCTGACGAGGTTGTCTGATGTGAGTTGGGGGCAGATGTCGCAGGTTTCCCTATAGTAGCGGTAGGTTCCGTCTGGCAGGAACAGCAGCTTTTGTAGGTGGTGTTTGTAAACAACACTGTCGCAAGATGTTACATTTTCCCTGGGGTGGCTCTTCTGCGCGTAGGCACCCAGGGTGAGAAACACGGATATCAAGAGGATGGTATTTTTTTTCATGATTCTATAGGGGGAGATGTCCAGGCGTTTATTTTATTGCGGTTGATAAGGTGAATGACCATTTTGAATTGGCGATAACGATGTCGCAAAAATAGTTTTTTTTTCAACAACCAGACAAAACCATCCGAAGTGATGTTTGAAAATTAATAATTAAATGTTGTTTGGATATTAGATTGTTTATAAACGATTGATTATAAATGTGATAATAATATCGATATTTGTTTGTATATGCATTATGTTGTTGTATTTTTGCTTCTGTAAACAAATAAATAACAATATGGCAAAAAGGTATGGTTGTTTTCCCAAATATGTTATGGGCCCATCATATAAATGTCGCGTTCCTACCGAGCTGTTGTCCCTGCGGGACATATGTCCGACCGTGGGTGTCGTGTCTGCCGGGCTGTTGTCCCTGCAGGACATGGGTGTGTCGGGATGGGGTGGGATGCTGCCGTGATGGAAAGAAAGCCCCGCAGGGGCTATAGCTTGGTAGAAATGCGCGTGCGGGTTGCCTCACGTCCCGCAGGGACGGACGTTCGGTAGAAAATTGATGCCGGGGCTAAATAACGTCCCGCAGGGACGGACGGTGGATGCTGAAATGATCTCATGACGAACACAAATCGTCCCATGGGGACGTGACAAATAAATTATAAACAAATAAAAAACAAAAAAATGAAACCATTTAGAAACAACACATTTTCGCAAATCCACATACAGGTGGTTTTTACGGTGCAAAACAGAGAATCCATGATATTGGATTCTTGGCGTGAACGGCTATACGAATACATGATTGCCATCATTCAAAACAAAAACCACAAGGTCCTTGCCATTGGCGGAACGGCTGACCATGTCCACATTTTGATTGGGATGCGTCCGTCGCAATCCATTTCAGACATGATGAAAGATGTTAAGGGGTGTTCTTCAAGGTGGATTAATGAGAACAGATTGTCAAACGGGTGGTTTTCCTGGCAGGAAGGGTATGGGGCTTTTTCGTATTCTAAAGAAGATGTTCCCAATGTTATTCAATACATAAATAGCCAGGCGGAACATCATAAATGTCAAAATATGGTGGAGGAATATAAGGGGATTTTAAAGGAATTCGATGTCGATTATGACGAACAAAAAATATTCAAACAGATAGAATGACGTTCTGAGATTTGTTTTGTCCCTGCGGGACATGTGTCCGACCGTGGGTGTCGCACCTACCGAGCTTTTGTCCCTGCGGGACATGGGTTCGGCCGTGGCTGTCGCACCTACCGAGCTATTGTCCCTGCGGGACATTTGTTCGGCCGTGGGTGTCGTGTCTGCCGGGCTGTTGTCCCTGCGGGACATAGGTGCGTCGGCGGGTGTCGTGTCTACCGGGGTGTTGTCCCTGCGGGACATGGGTGCGTCGGAATGGGGTGGGGAGTCGCCAGGATGGTCGGAAAGCCCCGCAGGGGCTAAAGCTTGGTAGAAATGTCCCTGCGTATCACCTCGTGTCCCGCAGGGACGGACGTTCGGTAGGAAAATGATGCCGGGGCTCAATAACGTCCCGCAGGGACGAAAGCAGGGCTATTCCTTCATCCACCGCTTGTAAATCGCCCAGGCGGCATTGTACGTGGGATGCTTGGGTGCTAATCCGCTTGCTTTCCGCTTCACCTCCTGCGGTTCGACGGGGTACTTCGTGTGGCTTTCGGTCCAGGCGTGCTCGAACTTGGAGAGTTCCTCGCCGAAGGCCTTTTCGTCGAACTCCTTGCCCTTTTTCACGGCTTTTATGACCGCCTTGAAGAAGAGGTTCCAGCGTTTGGCGTAGTAGTCGCCGACGAGCCCGCCCCACATACGGTTGGCGTAGTCGTTGAGCACGGGACCGCCCCAAATAGTGAGCAGCGTGCGGGCTTGCCGCTCGTAGTAGTCTTTCTCTTCTGGTGTGGTGCCCCACGCGCGAGCGTCCTCAATCCACGGTCCCAACATAAAGGCGGGGTGCGTGTTGAGCAGCGTATCTACATCCGCAAACAGCTGGTTGGCAATCTTCACCTGTCGTTCCATTTCCTTGATGTCGCGGTTCTTGTACGCCACGGTGAAGTCGTTGCGGATGTCCATAAAATGGTTGCCCATCCACTGCGAGACAAGGTTGACGAGATCGTAACGGTAGGCGTCTTTATCAACAGCGTTTTTACTGATATCATCGGATGAATACAAGTATGGGAATGAGTTTTCTAACAAGAAAGATTTACAAATGTACTTCAGAGTGTTGTTGTCGTATGAATAGTAGGGCTTTGTGTAGTATGTTCCATGACCTTCTAGCGAGGGACGCGCCACTAACTGTGTGCCAAGTCCATAAAAAGACCAATCCTTATAGATGTTGTCGTTCAATTGCCACCATAATAATTCATTGATTTCACCGCCACCCGTGCGCATTCTATTCCAACTGTTAACCCAAATTGACATGTGATAGATTGTATCTTTCTCCCACACGCGGTCAAAGAGGTACTCGTAGATTTGCGGACTTACGTCGAAGGATTCTAAGGTGGAGCCGATGCCGGTCATGTTCGGTCCCGCCTCCTTGAGTGCGGCATTCAGTTTCTTTTCCAGTTCGTTGATGTTGCCCACGAGCATGGTGTTGCCGCCGAAATTGCCAAGGTAGCACCAGATGAAGGGTTGTCCGTAGAAGCCCTCGGTGGTGCGCCACACCTCCGTCTTCTCGCAGAAGTAGTCGAGCAGCACGAGCTTGTCCTGCGGCACGGCGGTGAGGTAGGCGCGGAGCCGTTCGGGGGTCCACGACTTGCGTTTGTAGTAGAACACCCAGGTCATCTGCAGCCAGCGGGCGGCGGGGTCGCTCTGCTGCAGCGAGGTGTAGATGTTTTGAGAAACCTTGGCGAGGTAGTCGGGCTCCCAGCTTGGCGGGTCCATCTCGTTGAAGGGATCCACACCGTAGATGTGGTCGGTGCCGAAGAGGGCGATCTCCTTCTCCATGAACGATTGCTGGATTTTGGCGAAGAGCGGGTCGGAGGAGTTGAGGAAGTGGGTGGGTTCGAAGCCGCACCACGCGCTCAGCTGCTGGATGTCGGCCTCGGGGTGCATTTCGGCGAACCGTTTGGGCACGTGTCCGGCGAAGGCGGGCAGTACCGGCGTCATGTTGAACTCCCGCTCGCGGGCCACAATCTGCCGTTGCAGTTCCTTCTGTCCCTCCAACCACGACATCGGCAGCGGACCGCCAAAACCGTCCAGGTTGGCCATGCGGTGCCAGGGGAGGTGCGCTGGTCCCGAGAAGTAGCTGCGGATCTCCTCGTCGGTCATTCCAAACTCCTTCCACACCTCGTACCAGACGGCCTCCTGCCCGGTGATGGCGAGCGGCATGTTGATGCCGTTCAGCGCCATCCAGTCGATGAAGCGCTCCCACTGCGGCCACTTCCACCACGGCATCGTGTAGCCGTAGGTGCAGTAGTTCAGGAAGAAGCGGTCCTTCACGAGGGCCTCCTTGCGGATGGGCGCTGCGGGCACAGGGAATTGTTTTGGCAGCTCCACGGGCTCGCAGAGCAACCACGAGACATGCACGCCCGCGAAGTGCTTGAGGTAGTAGTTCAGACCGGTGGCTAACGAGTTGTCGTTGTTGCCGGTGATGCGGATTTTGTGGCCATATTGGTCTTTCGGAGATTGATAAACGGGCTCAATTTGAAAATAGTCTATTGTGTCTGGTTGATACACAAATACAAAAAAGGTGTCTTGGTCGCCGAGGATGCGGTGCGCCAGGCCGTCGATGGGGCGCTGGGCGGGAGTGTATAAGGCAAACGACATGCAGGCTAATATGAGGAGAAGGTTTTTTCTCATTGGTTTTTTGATGATAAAGGAAGTGCAAAGATATGATTTTTCTCTTTTTTCATTCACACTGGTCATACGGATTGTGCCCGAAGGTCGTGAAACGGCCATGCGTTATCTTGACCAAATGAGGGGCCTTCTTCAAAAGATATTCGCGCTCAGGCCGCGCCACCTGAAACACAGGCTCCTGATAGTCTGGTTCCGACAATCCAGTGCCAGAAGCTGAAGAGGTGGAGTGGGAGGGCGGTGCTCCGATATTGTCCGTGTCAAAATGACAGGCCAGCAAATACAGACTATCCGATGTGAGTTCCAAGAATAGTCTCGATTCAACAGTGTCATAGACAAATTGAAGGCGATATTGGCCGGAAAGCGTTCCTTCTCCTCCCTGAACCTGCAAATAAGGGAGACCGTTCTTCAAGACTACTTTCCAGGGGGAAGCACAGTCGTTATGATGTCTTATCTGTGATTCTGAATCCAGTTCCATTAAAAGGAGTGTTCCATTTTCATATAATTCCAAAGTAGGGGATTTGAAATCGTAATAGGCACAGAAATCTCCGTCAATCCTGATTTTCACCACGGTCCAAAGACCTGTCAGGTTGTCCGAGATGGTGCCTTTAGTGCAGCCACTGAGAACCATCGTCAATGAGAGCAGCAATCCTATTACTATTTTCCTTTTCATGCTTTAGCTTAATTACAACGGAACAACAACGTTAATGGGATTCAACATATTTTAGGAGATGAGTCCAATCATCCTTCAGTTCAGAAGGAAAAACAAAAAAATGCCGGATGGTATCTTGTGAGGTTTCAACCACATAACAGTATTTTTCACCAGCGTAGCAGAGGTAGTTTCCTTTTTTGAACACCGCCTTATTTTTGATACTGCTGATGGGATCCCCGACATGAAAAGAAGCCATTGGCAGAGCAAACAGTTTGTCCTTGACGTGAACGATCCTGATTTTTTGCGTCGTGTCCGAACTTCCCCAAAAGGCATTCTTACGGTAAGACACTACCACATCCGCAACATTGGAAGTGCGACCCGAACGATGATCCAACACGACATAAAATCCATAAGAGAGATTCTTGCTGCTATCATCATCGAAAACGTCAGGTCTGTTGCATCGTCCAGAGGTTGTCCAGGCAACATCATAATATGCCCACAAACTGTCTATAGGCAGCAGGTATGGCAGAGGTGTTTGTATTTCGTCTTGAGGGCCTAACTCCGTTTTTTCTTCTCTATATCGTCTATATTCAGAGCACTCTACGTCATAAAACCAATTTTCATTGTACTGTTTGTAATAAGGAAATCCACACTCTTCCAATGAACTTGTAGGCGATAGCTTTAAATAACTATAAGTACACCGGTCTCTACAGCTGAATGAAAACCAAACAGTACCTTCTTTGTCAACGGATAAGGCCCTGACATCAAGATTGTCGAATAGATGCAGAAGGTGTTCCAAATGTTTTTTATCCTTCTTGGTAAAGTTTACGCTGTTTGTGTTTTGATTTCCGTAATAGGTTATGGACTTGATTTTGTTAGAAAGAAAGCGTTTCTTTACAAGATATGACGTGTCATGAAGCCGTACAATATATACGGGTGGTCTGGAAGTGATTCCCATGTCAATAAATTCGGAGAAATCTGAATTCTGTAGGGATTCAAATTTTTCTTGTGGAGTGTTGTAACGGGAACACCCACTGAGGATGAGAATCGTAAAGATTATGAAGAATAATCTTTTCATCATTTTTTTGCTGCAAAGATACAATCTTTTTCTGTAATTTTGCATTCTGATATTTGTCGAATATGATGCACAAACGTTCCTTTTATCTTGCTGCTATCCTGTTGCTATTCAGTATTTCCGCCCTTGCGCAGAAGCATCCATGTGCAGTGTGGGGCACCGTTGTGGCCGAGAATGAACGCCCCTTGCAATATACCTCCGTCTATATTTCGCAGCACGACACGATAAAGAATGGTACATTGACATACCAAGACGGTACGTTTGAGCTGGTAGTTCCCCGCTCAAAGGAACCCTATCTCTTCACGATAGTGTCCATGGGGTATAAAACTAAACAGTTTGAAATTATGGCCGATAAGCCAGAGCTTCCATTGGGGAAGATAATGATGGAGGTTACCTCTCAGATGCTGGACGAAGTGAATATCTCTTCGCAAGCTGGTGAGCAAGGCCATGTTACAGCTGCTCATACTACGGTAGCACCTGTTGATGCGACAGTCTTTATGGGCGGCACCGTCGCCGATCTCCTGCGCCAGCAGTCCTCCGTGACCGTTGACCCCGACGGCAATGTCTCCATCCGCGGCAACGGCAACGTGCTGCTACTCCTTGACGGCGTGCCCACCAACCTCGGCTCTGTCAACGCGATACCCTCCTCCAACGTGGCGAGCATCGACATCATCACGAACCCGAGTGCCAGCTACGACGCCGAGGGCACGGGCGGCATCATTAACATCGTCACCAAGAAGGACGGGAAGAAGGGCCTCAGTGGGATGGCGGCGGTCAACTACGGCTTCAACCACTTCACCAACGGCAGTCTTGCCCTGAACTACACTCGCAACAAGTTCGCCCTGCGCTTCAACTACCAGGCGAAATACGAAGACGACATCAACAACGGCTACCTCTACCGCTATTACCGCACCACCGGCGACAGTCTCAGTCAGCAGATCCGCGCCATGCGGACGGTCTTCAACAACAACATCGCCCTTGGATTCACCATCAAGCCCGATATGCGGAACAAGATCGATGCTGACTTCCGGCTCATCCTGCCCCGCTTCAACACCGTGCAGGATCTCTACAACGACTGGTTTTATGACGGCATCCTGTCGCACGAGAACCGTCGCAGCGATGTAACCTGGAACCGCGAGAACCTCGATGGGACGTTCGCCTACTGGCACGCCATCCGTCCTGGGAAACTCACCTTCTCCGTCAAGGCGAACGTCTCCAAAATCTGGGGCCATCGTCCGTCGTACTACTTCTTGGAGGGCGACTCGGTCAGCAAGTCGGTGTCGGGCGGCAGTCCGCTGCTCACCTCCGTGCAGACGGACTGGCGCGTCATCAAAAAATACGGATTTTGGGATGCGGGGGTGAAGTTTTCCTACCGACAGAACGACATCTACCACAACTTCTTCGTGCGCGACAGTCTCGGTTGGGACTACTCCCATCAGTTTAGTAACGATCTGATGCACAGGGAGTATGTGCCCGCCGCTTCGTGCAGTTCACCTCTCTGGAGTGGCGCGACCATTTCACGTGGAGCGCCGGTCTCCGTGCCGAATACAGCCGCACGCACCTGCATAGTGAGAAAGAGCTATTGGATGAGTCTTCGCAGCATTTCTTCCTCGGGCCGTCGTTGTCGTTCAAGTACAAGATTTCCAAGAAACACAGTCTGTCGGTGGCCTATTCGCGGCGTATCACGCGGCCCACGTATCCGCAGCTCAACCCCTACGTGAGCATGATCGACCCGCACAATTTCGAGCAGGGCAATATGCATCTCCAGCCCGAGACCGCCGACAACGCGGAGCTGCTCTACCAGTTCAAGGTGCCGAAATGGGCTGTGAATGTGGGCGTTTACGGCAACTATATCCACCACTACATCACGCAGGTGGCCCGTTTTGAGGACGACATCCTGCTGATGACCTACATCAACGCTACCTCGCAGACCAAGGCGGGATTAGACCTGAGCGTGAAGGCCGACCCGTGGAAGTGGATGACGGCAACGCTCGGCACGAACACCTACTATCTCCGTTCGGTGGGCAACATTGGGGAGTGGGACATCTCGAACAGCGGCTGGGTCAACAACAGCAACCTCCGCCTCGATTTCCGCCCGATCAAAGGGATGAACATCAACCTGCAGTATTTCGTGAACACGCCGCAGTATTACCCGCAGTTCACCACGCGCTTCTCGCATTATATGAACATCGGCATCAGCCAGAAGTTCCTGAAGGGCGCACTCACGGTCTCCGCGCAGCTTACCGATGTCTTCAACACCCGCAAATGGGAGATATTCTCCGACAACCAGTTCTATCAGTTAGACAACATGTTGCATGGCAAGAGCCGGATGTTCTGGTTGGGGGTAAGTTACAACTTCAACGCTTACAAGAAAGCCGGTTCGGTCAAGCCGGAAGGGGAGGATAGAAGTAAGATCCGGACGGGGGTGTGATGGTGTTGCAAACTAACGACTCCAAAGATTCTGGTAATTCCGAATCTCTTTCAGTTCTTCAATGCTGAAACAAATGTCCAAGACTTCTTTTTCCGTCTTCATTTTCGCTTTTTTCCCGCCTTTGGATTTTGAATCCCGATAATAATAGCGGTGGCAGTACCCTTTATTTGTCTCTATGCATAATGAAACCAGTTGCTTGACAGAAGGATCGCCATTCTCGAGGTTTTTCCGGATATCATGGCGCATAATATCTACATCAGTAGGTGATGTAGGTGATGATATGGAGAAGTAATAGATGAAATGTTGGTCGCTGATGCCCGTTGAGTCAAGGCGTGTGTTCGCGTCAATCTTGATGGGGCATCTCTTGTTGATGGAGCGGGAGATGTTGTGAAGGACCAATAAATCTCTCTGGATCTCGGCTGTGGTGGGTTCCTTTTGACTTCCCTTTTCGGTGATTGCTGTTTCGTTCGGACTCTGAGGCTCTTCAATCGTTTTTTCTTGCATCAGACTGTCGTTCTTTGCCTGACGAATGGCTTGGTCATACCATTCTTTCAGCATAACTAGAGGAAAATCTGTCGTTTTTTGGGCGGTCCTTTTCTCGTTCTCAAAGAAGAAACGGAAGCCATATCCAGCAGCTATGTATTCATATAGTTCGTTGGGATTGTTGATATAGTACGATCTCATTTCGGAGATGTAAGCCTCTTCTTTTTCCTCTATCTGTTTGAATTTGCTATCGGAGACAGGATAGAAATAGTAAACTACCCAATCATCCTCCACTGTTCCGGATTTGATGAGGAGAAAGTCCAGGTCGTCAAGTCTTGCATAACGCTCAGCTGCTTCTCGAAACTCCTTGTTTTCTAAAATCAGTTTCTGTCGGATGTTGTGGCGAGCTTGTCGTACTTCCCGTTGAGAAAAGTCGTTGGTGTGTTGTGCAGCAAGTTTGTCGTTCCATGGTAGAAATGCCATGATAACTATGATGCCCATATAGAAATATCTCTGTATCATAATATTTGGTGTATGACTATGTATGTTAATTCTCACCGAAGAACGCCTTGCGGATGCTCTCCAGTTCCTCGTTTTTTTGGTAGTCGCGGGAGTGTTCCCGGACGTATTCCAACTCGGATGAGATTTTGGCCTTTTCGTCTTTGTCTTCCTCCAGTGCGATGGCCTCCTCCAGGAACCGAATGGCGTTGTCGTTGTCGCCCAGCTGCCACCAGCAGGCGGCAATCCGCTCGGCCGCGGCCGACTTTGACCTGCTGCCTTTCTCGTCCATGTCGTACAGCTTTTTATACATGAGCAACGCCTTGCCGTACTCTCCTTCGATTTCATGGACGGCCGCGATGTAATAGATCCAGCCTGTGTTGTTCGGATCGTCCAGATGCCGCGCCTCCAACTCTGTGATGGTTTGATGGTATGCGCTGTCCGCCAATTCCCTCAGCATGGTGACAGCCTTGCTGTTATCATCAATTGACAAGGCTTGGACCACATTCTTGGCTACATGGTCGTAGTCGTGCATGTTCCGGTAGCAGAGCGCTCTGAGCAAGTAGTAGTCCGAATAGTCCGGATACCGAGTGATACAGTCCGCGAGCCACTCAAGACATTTCCCATAGTCTTTGATGCCGTAATAGTATTTCCCCACACTGTACCAAGCATCCATGTTGTTGGAATCCAACTTCAGGGCGGCAAAGAAGTCGTCCCCCGCCTCCGTATATTTCCCGAGACTGTAGTACCATTCCCCGCGGTTGATGTAGTCTTGGGGGTTCGGGTAGAGTTTGAGAGCCTTGGTGTAATCAGCGTATGCAGCTTTGAGATCCCCGGCAGTGCGGTTGGCCACCCCACGACCGGAATAGGCTGTCGAGAGGAAGACTTTGTCTTTGCGAGTGATTCGTTTTACGGCTTGGTTGAAGGCGTGCAGGGATTCTAACAGGGCATCTTTGTGGTACATGTCCAGCCAGCCTTTGTAAAACCAGGCATAGCCATTTTTGGGGTGCTCGGCCAACTCTTTCTCCAAGTACTTGTAAGCTGTGGCATAGTCTTGGTTGATGAAATATTGTCGCGCCTGGGTGTAGTAAGGGGTTGTGGGTTCGTAGCTCTTATGGCGTTCTTCGCCCAGCAGCCACTCGAGGCTGAAGTTGTAGAACACCATGGAGTAGTTCACGCCGTCGTTGAAGGCCTCTTCCACGTAAAGGCCGATGGTGCCGTCGGGGAGTTGGCACAAGGAGGAGTATGCCGAGGGGTAGGGGACTATTGTCCGGCGCACCGGCCAGGTCTTCCCCTCATCAAAGCTGACAAAGATGGAAACGTCTTTGCGCTCCTTGCCGTAGGGCAGTGAGTGTAGCAGCAACATCCGCCCATTGGGAGCGGTGCAGCGAATGATGTCGCCGTTGCAGGCGGGCGCTTCCAGTTCGGGCCACACGGAGGTGGTATCGCTCCAGGTGACGCCGCCGTCCTCGGAGATGTTGTAAAGACGATGACCCTCCGCACGGATGCTCATCAGGATACGCCCGTCGGAGAGTTCCACCACCTTGGCTTCGTCGCCTTTCGGAGAGGCTTTTTGAGAACACTGCCACGTTTCGCCGTCGTCGTCGGAGTAGAAGACGTAGTTGCAGGCCATCCAGAGGGAGTCCTCGCGCACGGCGGCCACGAACATCAGTCGCCCCGACGAGGTGCGCAGGCCCGCGCCCGAGGCGAAGAATGACGACCACCAGCTACGGTGTTCCGGAATCACACAGTCGGGGCCGAGGATGAAGTGGGTGATGTCCTTCGGCTTGCTCCACGTGCGGCCGTTGTCGCGACTGCGGCAGAGGTAGGTGCGTAGCGGGTTGTCGGGCCGCGACTGCCAGAAGCCCACGCCGCCCACGAAGACGGCAATGAGTCCGCCCTCCTCGTTGGTGCGCACCAAGGCGCAGTCGCCGAAGCCATGGCCCACGCCCGTGCCCTCCGCTAAAGTGTAAGGTTTGCTCCACGTGCGCCCGCCGTCGTTGCTGCGGTTGACGAGGATGTCGATGTCCTCGGGCAGGTCGATGTCGTTGTACTTTCGCTTGTCGGTGGCCACCACCAAGGAGCCGTCGCCCGCCGTGACGATGGCCGGGATGCGGTAGTTCTTCGAGTTGTGGTCGCCCGGACCGTAAATCGTGGTGCGTGTCAGAAAGCCTTGGCGCGAGATGCTGGGTCCTGCGGATGTGCTGGACTGCGCACACAATCCCAATGGGATGAGCAATAGACAGATGATCAGCAGTTTGCAAGTGCCGATGCTTTCTAAGGCATGTCGAAGATATGTTTGATTTCTCATAGTTCTCAGGGTGATTTGTGACGGTGCTTTTGCGGTGCAAAGATATATATTTTTGTTTCGGATGGATATTCGAAATATGACTTTTATGGATGTTGTCTGTTTTTTCGTACTTTTGCAGGCGCAAAAACGAGGGCTATGCTATTAGATGAACTGAAAAACTATAAGGTGTATCTTGCCTCCAAATCGCCGCGCCGCAGGGAACTGCTGACGGACATGGGCATTGAGTTTGAGATTCTTGCCGCCGAGGTGGAGGAGTCTTTTGATCCCACGCTCCCGCCGGCGGACGTGGTGCAATATCTGTCCCGACTGAAACTCTCTCCCATAGATCTCTCCCAATATCCTGACCATACGATATTCATTGCCTGTGACACGATCGTGGTGCAGGACGGGAAGATTTTGGGGAAGCCGCATGATGATGCCGAAGCATTGGCCATGTTGCGTGCGCTGTCCGGAAATACCCATGCCGTCTATAGCGGACTGACCGTCGCCACACCCCGGAAGACGCTCACCGACTACCGCGCCACGGATGTCATGTTCGAGACCCTTACCGAAGAGGAGATGCATTATTATGTGGAGAAATACCGCCCTCTGGACAAAGCCGGAGCCTACGGGGTGCAGGAGTGGATTGGCTGTGTGGGTATCCGGGCTATCCAAGGCTCGTTCTACAATGTGATGGGTCTGCCCACGCGACTGCTATGGGAGATGCTGAAAGAGGTGATTCAATAAAATTTAGCAATTGTATACCTGATGGCACGGTTTCCCCTTTCGCGGCGGGCCGTTACCAGCGTTATGGCAAGTGTCACCCACGCCGCGAGTTTCATCCCGCGCACATGCTATACCCCACACTACAGTGCGGGGCTATTGAGATTTGCTCCTTCCAGGAGCATTTGTCCATCGGAAAGTTCCAAGGCATCTCACGACACAGCGTGCCCAATTTCCACAAAGCGATAACATATCGTTCGTCTCTGCGCCATCCCACAACGTCTCGGAGAGACGTAATCTCCATAACCCCAGACTAAACGCAGTGCAGTCTGGGGAGGGACAGCGCCCCGACCATCCTCGCACCGCGGGAGGCTCTTGCCACAAAGCACTGCCCGAACCCGGTGCGAAATGGAGAAACTCCGCAAGATGCCATCTGATATCGACACATATGTGCCATCAGGTATATAATCACCTAAAATTTTCAGAATTATCCTTGGCGTGGGAAAGTGTGAGATAAGAACGTGACATGCCCGCCGCGAAAGAGGAGTCTGTGTCATCATGAGTATTGTCACCTGAATTTTTTACTTTTAATTGTAAAAATACAATATCATTAATTTTTTATTTGCAAAATATTTGCAGATAGCATATATTTGCGCCTCAAATATGATGACATCATGAATGAGGCGTTTTTACATTATGTGTGGCAATATCAGCTGTTTGACATGGAAGAGCTGTGCACCACAGCGGGGGATCCTTTGCAGATAGTGACCCCCGGAGTGTTGAATCGGGATGCCGGACCTGACTTTAAAGGGGCCGTGATACGGATCGGCGATATCGTATGGGCCGGTGATGTGGAGATTCACGTGCGTAGTTCAGACTGGTATCGGCATCATCACGAGGACGATGAGAAGTATAAGATGGTCACTCTGCATGTCGTGTATGAGCATGACCGAGAGGTGGAGCGCCTGCCAGGGGAGTTGTATCCGACATTCGAAATCCGAGGGCGGGTTCTACCTGACATGTATGAGCGATATCAGGAGTTGGTCGGGACGCTGGATGAGTTGCCTTGCCAGTCTTTCCTGCCTGACATGTCGCTACTTACGATACGAAGCCAAATGGAGAGTGTGCTGATGGAGCGTCTTCTCCGGAAGCAGTCGCAGGTGAGAGAAACGGTGTCGCAATGCCATGG
The DNA here is from genome assembly GCA_017649855.1 of Bacteroidales bacterium. GTDB lineage: Bacteria > Bacteroidota > Bacteroidia > Bacteroidales > WCHB1-69 > F23-D06. The sequence continues at coordinate 52,560 of JAGCGA010000040.1, read as the reverse complement.
AGATTGGCAGGAGGCCCTTTACCGTCATCTGGCGGTCGGTTTCGGCATGAAGACCAATGCCGATGCTTTCGAGCTGTTGGCCAAGAGTTTGCCGTACAAGATCATATCCCGACACACGGAATCGGTTTTGCAGGTGCAGGCATTGGTGTTCGGTCAAGCGGGTATGCTGGAAGTTGCGCAAGGGGATGACCATTATCGCATGTTGAAAGCGGAGTATGACTATTTGCGGTACAAATATCAGCTGACGCCCATTGCCACCTATCATTGGAATTTGTTACGCCTGAGGCCTTCCAATTTCCCGTGCATTCGCTTGTCGCAGTTTGCCACCTTGTTGTACGAGATCCCCGACTTGTGGAGCGAGTTGACTCATCGGAGCGATATGGCCTATTGGTGGCGTCGGTTCGCTGTCTCGGCGGACGCTTATTGGGAGCATCATTATCATTTCAACAAGGAGACGTCCATACATCATGTGGCTTTGGGAGAGGCGTCGATAGCGCTGCTCTTTATCAACACCGTGATACCGGTCCTCTTTTCCTATTGGCATTTTCAGGGTGACGAAGAAAAGATGGAGCTCGCCCTGGATATGCTGGGTGAGATTCCGTTTGAGGACAACCGGGTGACGCGTCGTTTTGCCACGACCGCATTCCCCCAAGAGCATGCTTCAGACTCGCAGGCATTGATAGAATTGTATACGCGCTATTGTCAGCCTCGCAGATGCTTGGAGTGTGCCATTGGGGATTGTATTGTGAAATCATCAAAAAACTTATAGAAATGGGAAATGAACATTTGGAAAAAGGCCGAAGAGGGGAGGATATGGCTTGTGAATATCTCCAGTCTCTCGGTTACAGACTTTTAGAGAAAAACCATCGTTTGGGTCATTTGGAAATCGACCTGATCATGGAGAATGACGAATTTATTGTCTTTGTGGAGGTGAAGACCCGGAAGAGCAACGCCTTTGGGGAGCCTGAGTCGTTTGTGACCTTGCAAAAGCAGCGGAACATGATACGGGCAGCGAATGTGTATGTGCAAAAGAACGGCATCCGCAAAGAGGTGCGTTTTGACATTGTCTCGGTCATCTTGGATGGCGGGACGGGCAATGTGACGCATATCCAGGATTCTTTCAAGCCCAGGTGGTGATCATGAAAAAGCGCAGCGTGGTTGATACGCTGCGCTAAGGAAAGGAACCTATAAGCCGGGTTCTGTACTATGTTGTCATTTATCTAGGACGCAGGTCACCCTGCGCCTCAATCAACCTACCCTCCGAGTCGGGCGAGCAACCCTCAAGCCTCGGTTTATTTGGTCTTTCAACCCATAAGGTTTACCCTCAGCGTCATCACTGAACACTGGCGTGAGCTCTTACCTCGCGATTTCACCCTTACCGGCTTGCACCGGCGGTATCTTTTCTGTGGCACTGTCTGTCATCCCGAAGGATGCCTTCCCGTTAGGAAGTATGGTGCTCTGTGTTGCCCGGACTTTCCTCTCCCATCCGGAGATGGCAGCGACAACGAGGTTCCTTTTTGGTCGTATTAGTTGAGCATCACCGGCATGATGAGCATCAGCAGAGACTCTTTGTCGTTGGTCTCGTCAGCAGGGAAAAGCAGGGCCGCACGTTTGGGCTGCGACATCTCCAAGCGAACCTCCGGGGTGTCGATGTTCTCCAGCATCTCACGCAGGAACTTGGCGTTGAAGCCAATCTCCATAGGCTCGCCGTTGTATTCGCCGCTGATGCTCTCCTCGGCCTTGTTGGAGTAGTCCATGTCTTCTGCCGTGATGTTGGTGGCAGATTCAGAAAGGGTGATACGAATCTGATAGGTGGACTGGTTGGAGTAGATGCCCACTCTTCGGATAGACTTGATCAACTCTTCGCGGGAGACGGTCAACACATTGTGGTTCTCCTTGGGAATCACATTCTCATAGTTGGGGTATTTACCCTCCTTTAAGGATGAATAGAGTGTGAAGTTGCTGAAGCTGAAGCAAATATGATTGGTCTCTTTGGAGTAAGTCACGTGAATGTCCTCGTTGACGCCGGGGAGGATGTTCTTGAGATGCCCGAGCGGTTTCTTGGGCAGGATGAAGGAGACATATTCATCGGTCTTGACGGTCGCATTGGTATAGCGGACCAACTTGTGCGCATCGGTGGAGACAAAGGAGATGCCTTCCTCGGAAAGCTCGCAGAAGACGCCCATCATCGTGGGACGCAGTTCGTCAGTACCGGTGGCGAAGAGCGTCTTGCTGATGGCGCGATGCAAAATGGTGGCGGGGATATCAAAGTTTTGCGGGTTCTCGATCTCGGTAGGACGCGGGAACTCGTCGCCGTTAAAACAGGGTGCATCATATTCCCCGTTGGCCGCACGGAATTTGAAGATGTTCTTCTCCTCTTCGATGGCGAAGACGATCGGGGTCTCCGGGATCAACTTCAGGGTCTCCAAAAGGATCTTGGACGGCACAGCCACACAACCTTCACCTTCCACGTTGTCCAACTCAATGACGGCGGTCATCGTGGAATCCATGTCCGATGCCATCAGATACAATTTCTCATCCTTGATGGTGAAGAGAAAGTTGTCTAAGATGGGCAGAGAGTTGTTGGAACCGATGACACCGCTGATGGCGCTCAGGTTGTGGAATAAAACATTTCGAGAAATGATAAATTTCATACTTTTACCTTATTTTGAATTAAGCCGCAAAGATATACTTTTTTTGCTTTCTAAAAAAAAATCCGACCCATATACGAGATTTTTCTATTTTTGCGTTTTCGTAGATGTTCTATTATGAAAAAATTGTTATTCGTCATATTGTCTTTATGTTCAATCACTTTGTTCGCCCAGGTGGATACTTCCAATATCAACCGGAAAGACGCATCTGGGCGTAAGCAGGGCGTCTGGAAAAAGGTTGAACATGGTAAACTGGCCTATGAAGGGCAGTTCCGTAACGATGTTCCCTATGGTGTTTTCAAGTATTATCGGCCGAATGGCACCTTGAAAAGCGAATCCGAGTTCGTGGAGGGTGTTCACAAGGTGAAGACAGTCATGTATCATGAAAATGGCCAGAAAGCTTCAGAAGGGTTGTTCGTGGATCAGCTGAAAGACGGGCAATGGCTCTACTATTCGAATCATGGGACGCTCATCACGGAGGAAAACTACCTCCGGGGGGTGAGGTCTGGAGACTGGAAGACCTACTCAGCCCAGACGGGTGTCTTGTTGGAGGAGCGGCATTTCCTGAACGGCAAGCTCGACGGGGTACACAAGACCTACTATGAGGACGGGAATGTCAGCCTGGAGGAACGCTATGTGGATGGACTTCAAAATGGTCGATGCACGGCCTACTATCCTTCCCAAAAGATCTCCTCCACGGGTGAACTGCTCAAAGGGCACCGGATAGGCGATTGGGACTACTATGACTCCAATGGCAAGATCCGTTCCACGGTACATTATGAGGATGGCAAAGAATCGAAGAATTACATCTATCTATATAGGCAAGGGGTCGGGCAGAAGCTTAACCAGGACCTTGTGGCCTATTTTATGAAATATAATGATCAGAGTACCCTGGTGGTACTGCATAGTGGCAAGAAAATATTGATTGATGAGAGCCTGGAAGATGTGGAGACCTGGGCCGATTTCCTCGTTTTTACGAGAATCACCCCCGGCATCATCTCTTCCAATGAGGCCATTGTCGGCTATTCTTCAGTGGAGGATGGCGGTGATGATGCGATCATCGTCAAACTTCGGCCGGCTCCCGATGAGACCATCTATACCGAAGGGGTTTATGCCCGCATGATCAAGAATTTGTTTAACACATCGATGCCTGAAGAGTAACCTTTCTTCACGCCTTAAAACTAATTTTTTATGAGAAAATTTTGGACGATTTTATTCGTTTTGCTGCCTTTTGCACTTTTCACGCAGACTGAATATACCTTTCATGCCTATCGCGGTGTGGTGGATGACGGCTACAACTTTTGGGTCTCTGTGCCCGATACCTATCGTGAAGGGCAGGATACCATGCCTGCCATCGTGTTCCTGCACGGACACAGCCTTTGTGGTACGGACCTGAACCGTGTTCGCAAATATGGTTCGCTCGATGCCATCTCGATGGGACGCGACATCAACGCCATTGTGATTGCCCCGCAGAATCCCGGAGGGCCTTGGAATGCCCAGAAGGTGATTCGTGTGTTGGACTATGTGCAGTCTCACTATGACATCGACTCCAACCGTATTGCTCTCGTGGGGATGAGCCTGGGTGGTTACGGCACTTTTGAGGTGGCGGCGACCTATCCCGAGCGATTCTCTGCGGCGATGGCCTTGTGCGGCGGCAGCTCCAGGAAGGAGTTCTGTGGCCTCAACAAACTTCCGCTCTGGATTATCCATGGCACGGCCGACAATGCCGTTCCCATCAGCCAGTCGGAGAAGATTGTGGCCGCCATGAAGGATTGCGGTCCCACCAAGCTCTTGCGTTTCGACCGCTTCAAAGGCATCAATCATTCCCAACTCGCCAAGATGTTCTATCTGCCCGACACCTATCGCTGGCTGCTCAGTCACAACAAGGCTGAACGGACGTTGAACAAGGACATCTCCATCACGGTGACGGATATGAATGAGGCCTATCAGAATATCGACCGCACTGCCAACAAGATCTCCGTTGTCAACCATGGACGCAGTGGGGTGGAGCGCGTCGTGCAAAACGATCCTGACACGGCAAAGACCGCTGCTCCGGCGACGCCAGCTCCGAAAACCACGAAGCCCAATACCACGAAGAATACCCCTTCCGTGCATGTGGTCAAGAAAGGCGACACCCTCTATTCCATCGCCAAACGTTATCACACGACCGTGGAGAAATTATGTAAGATCAACCATATCAAGGAGACCAGCATTCTTTCGTTAGGGCAGAAGATAAAATTGCGTTAGACAGGGTGTGGGTGTTGAAAAAAATGTACATTTGCCGTTCGGGAAACAAGACTTCCGACCGTATTTAATTGCCAATATTCTAGATTTTTAAGCATGGAGAAAGAGCATATAGCCGAGAACACGAAACAGCAGCGAAACATTTCTTATAACCGGATCGAACAGGTGCTGGGATCAACGGGGAAGTTGACCCCTCAAGCCCTGGAATTCGAGGAGGCGGTGCTGGGCGGTCTGATGATCGACACGGAGGCGGTCAGCACGATCCTTGGGACGATCACCTTTCAGATGTTCTACAAGGAAGCTCATCAGCATATCTTCCGGGCAATTGAGGAACTGTATCGCGCAGAACAGCCCATCGACCTGCTCTCGGTCACGAACCAGCTGCGAAAAGACAAAATGCTGGATGTCGTGGGCGGTGTCTCCTATCTGGCTTCCCTCACCAACAAGATCACCTCATCCGCCAACATCCAATACCATGCCCGTATTGTGATGGAGAAGTACGTGCTCCGTGAGCTGATCAAGAATTGTAGTGCCATCATTGAGGATGCGTATGATGAGTCGAAGGATGTGCTTGATCTGTTGGATCTCTCGGAGACCAGAATCTTCAATATCATAGAGCAAAACTTCAAAAGAGATAGTAAACCATTACATCAGGTAGTGGAGGCAACTATCAAGGAACTCAATGAGTTGCGAAATGCGGATTCGGATCTGCATGGGGTGCCTTCCGGCATACGCACCATTGACCAGAAGACAGGTGGTTGGCAGAAGACAGACCTGATCATCCTGGCCGCCCGTCCTGGTATGGGTAAGACCTCCTTTGTGCTCTCCGTGGCGCGCAATGCTGCCATCCAGTATGATAAGCCGGTGGCCTTTTTCTCTTTGGAAATGTCTTCCCAACAGCTGGCTCAGCGTCTCTTCTCTTTGGAGTCCGGCATCAACGCGGAGAAAATCGCCAAGGGAGACCTCAGCGACGATGAATGGGTGAAGCTGATGGACAGCATCGGCAAGCTGGAGACCTCCAACCTGATTATTGACGATACGCCGGCCATCTCCATCTTCGACCTTCGTGCCAAGTGCCGCCGGTTGAAACACCAATATGATATCCAGATGATTGTTGTGGACTACCTGCAACTGATGACCGTCGGAGGCGAGAACAACAAGACGGGCAACCGTGAGCAGGAAATCAGCTATATCTCCCGTTCACTGAAGGCATTGGCCAAGGACTTGAATGTCCCCGTGATTGCCTTGTCGCAGTTGAGTCGCCAGACCGAAAACCGTGCCAACTCCCGTCGTCCCCAGCTCTCCGACCTTCGTGAGTCCGGTTCTATCGAGCAAGATGCGGATATGGTGCTCTTCATCTATCGTCCTGAGTATTATAAGATGGATACCTTTGAGGACAATACACCGGCGCAAGGCATTGCTGAGATTATCTTTGAGAAGAACCGTCATGGAAGCACGGGCGGTCTTCGCGTGCGCTTCCAGGCACAGTACACCAAGTTCTCCGATCTGGACGAAGGCTATTTCGACGACACTGCCGGCGCCACCCCTGATCCTGCTGCGTTGCTGATGCCCACGATCCGCCCAAACACCAATTTCGACGTGGTGGAGTCTTCGATCAATCAAGCGGAACAGACACCGCCAGCATCTAATTTCTCGGATGAGCTTCCCTATTAACAGGCCGTTTCATAAATCTTCGCTCCGATGAAAAAATTGTCAATGGAAGAGTTGCATCGTGTGACTCCTGAACAGTTCAAGTCTCAGGACAAGTACCCCGTGGTGATGGTGCTGGATAACATCCGAAGCATGAATAACATAGGCTCTATCTTCCGCACTTGCGATGCCATGAATGTGGAGAAACTCTATCTTTGTGGGATTACGGCCTGCCCGCCACAGAAGGAGATTGCCAAAACGGCGCTGGGCGCAACCGAAAGTGTGAATTGGGAGTATGTGGAAGAGGTGTCTGAACTGGTGCACCGTCTCAAAGAGGAGCATTTCACCATTGCCGTGGTGGAGCAAACCGACACGTCCGTTATGTTGCAACAGGTTGACTTTAAACAGTATGAGAAGCTTTGCTTGATTGTGGGAAACGAGGTCTTTGGGGTCACTGATGCCGTGTTGCCCCTTGCTGACTTGGCAGTGGAGATTCCCCAGTTCGGGACCAAGCATTCCCTGAACGTGACCATTGCCGCCGGGATGGTGCTTTGGGAGGCGGTCAGGCAGATCGCTCTGCTCTAGGCATAATGGCTCTGAATATCAGATTTTTTTAAAAAACAGGTAGTTGTAATTCATTTTTTCTTATTTTTGCCCTTTCTGATTCTTTGGGGGTCAGAAGGTTATGTTTTATTATTTATACGTTCAGTTATGATTACACTTTTACGTATTGGTACAACGGAGATTATCGTTATTGTGTTGCTGGTGTTGCTTCTCTTTGGCGGCAAGAAGATTCCCGAACTGATGAAGGGATTGGGCAAGGGGGTCCGCAGTTTCAAGGAAGGGATGAGTGAGATGGAGAAGGAACCGGCCGAGAAAACCGATTCTTCTGCGAAGGCGGAGGATTCATCTACGGATAACGTTGCGCAAGAATAATGGCTTCCGATAACTCGCCATCTTTTTGGGACCATCTTGACGAGTTACGATCTGTCATTATCCGCTCTCTGATTGTGTGGGCGGCTTGTTTCATGCTGCTTTTTGTCTTGAAAAAATATCTGTTTCTCTTCCTGTTCGCACCGGCATCTTCCGAATTTGTTTCCTATCGGTTGATGTGCCGTCTGGCTGTCTGGCTTCATCTGCCGTCCCTTTGTCCGAGTGCTTTTGAGGTTTCTTTTATCAATGTGGAGCTGGCTGCGCAGTTTGTGGTGCACCTACAGGCGGCATTTTGGGGAGGCTTGGTCTTGGCCTCACCGTTTATCGTCTATCAGCTTTATGGCTTTGTGCTGCCAGCGTTGTACGAACGGGAGCGCCGCTATTTCGGCTCCGTGCTCGTCAGTGCGATTCTGCTCTTCCTCTGCGGGGTGCTCCTGAATTATTTCATCATTTTCCCTTTCACTTTTCGCTTTTTGGGCACCTATCAGGTGTACGAGGGAGTTGTCAATCAGATCTCCCTTACCTCCTATATTGGCGCTATCCTCTCCATGAGTCTCATTATGGGGTTGCTCTTTGAAATTCCCATATTGGCCTATTTCCTGGCTCGCATGGGGGTCATCACCGCGGAGATGCTCAAGCGTTATCGGCGTCATGCGATCCTCGCCATCGTGATCCTCGCCGCCGTGATCACCCCGACGGGCGACGCGTTCACCCTGATGCTTGTCTCTGTGCCTATATGGCTCCTCTATGAACTCAGTATCTGGATCGTGAAAAGGCAAGAGAGGTTGGCATTAACTAGAAATAACAACCATAACCTGTCATATTAACCAAAGAATAATAACCTTAACATTTATCAATATGCTAAAGAAAATCAGAACGATATTAGCCATCGTGATGTTTGTGTTGGTCACGTTGCTCTTTTTGGGAGTCTCATGGCGCATTAACTTGTGGTTTGGCTTTGTGGCCAAGATCCAGTTCCTGCCAGCCGTCCTCTCTTTCAATGTGGTGGTCCTGATCTTGTTGCTGCTGCTGACGCTGCTTTTCGGGCGCATCTACTGTAGTGTCATCTGCCCCTTGGGCATCATGCAGGATTGCTTTTCCTGGCTTCATGGCAAATTCAAGAAAAACCGTTTCTCCTTCTCTCCCGAGAAGAAATGGCTTCGATACATTGTCTTGGCACTCTTTGTGATATTGCTGGTCATTGGGGTGACGCCGGCGACAACGCTTTTGGCTCCCTATAGTGCCTACGGACGAATCGTGAATACGCTGTTCAAGCCTCTTTACGAGATGTTGAACAATGCGTTGGCGCATTATGAAGCCCAGCATGACCTCTATCATTTCTCGGAGGTTGAGATCTGGATGCGCAGCGTCACCACCTTCGTGGTGGCAATAGTCACCCTGCTCGCCTTGGCGGTGTTGGCGTGGCGACATGGGCGTACGTATTGCAACACCATCTGTCCGGTGGGCACGTTCCTCAGCTTCATTTCCAGATTCTCTCTGCTCAAAGTATCATTTGACCAAGACAAATGCAAGCAGTGCGGTCTCTGTGAGAAGAACTGCAAGGCGTCGGCCATCGACTTTAAGAACTGCAAGGTGGACTACTCTCGTTGTGTGGTCTGTGGCGACTGCCTGGAGAAGTGCAAGTTTGACGCGTTGCATTACGGCCGTGTTTCCAAGGCACCGGTTGTCGTGGAGGAGAAAACGGAGACGGTGGATGAGGGTCGTCGGTCCTTCCTCTTAGGGGCGGGCCTGATGACGGCTACGGTGGCCATGGCCCAACCCAAGGTCAAGGTGGATGGCGGCTTGGCGGTCATCGAAGACAAGGTGGCACCGGAGCGCAAGACACCCATCACGCCGCCAGGTTCCATCTCGGCGCAGAATATGCAGCATCACTGCACGGCATGCCAGCTTTGCGTGTCGGCATGTCCTAACCACGTCTTGCGGCCATCCAAGTCGTTGATGACCTTCATGCAGCCGGAGATGTCCTTCGATCGGGGCTACTGCCGTCCCGAGTGTACCCGTTGCAGCCAGGTGTGTCCTACCGGCGCCATCCGGCCCATCACGCCCGAACAGAAGACGGAGGTGCATGCCGGATACGCTGTCTGGCTGAAGGAGAACTGTCTTCCGCTGACAGACAAGGTCAGCTGCGGCAACTGTGCCCGACATTGTCCCACCGGGGCCATCCAGATGGTGGATTATGAAGGTGCCAAGGTGCCCTCTATCGATACGGGGAAATGTATTGGCTGTGGCGCATGTGAGAACCTTTGCCCCGCCCGTCCTTTCAGCGCTATCTATGTGGAAGGCAATGTTATGCATCATTTACAATAACCCTTAGAACTGAACAACACTATGGATAGAAGAGAATTTATCAAGCATATTGGCGGCGCCGCGATGGCTGCATCTTTGCTGGCTGCCTGCAAGAAAAACGATACCCCTGCACCTGGCGTTTCCGGTCTGGACGGGAATGGCTCGATGACCTACCGCACGAACCCGAATACCAACGACAAGGTCTCGCTGCTGGGCTATGGCATGATGAGACTGCCCGTTGAGGCGGGAGGTACGATGCGGGAGAATCCCGATTCGCCCATCAACCAGGAGCTGGTAAACCAACAGATTGACTATGCCCTGGAACATGGTGTCAACTACTTCGACACCGCCCCCGTCTATTGTCAGGGACTCTCGGAGCGGAGCACAGGCATAGCGCTCTCGCGACACCCGCGTGACAGCTACTATATCGCCACCAAGTTGTCAAACCAAAACCCTGCCGTCTGGTCCAGAAAAGCGTCCATGGATATTTTTGAAAACTCTCTTAAGGAGTTGAGAACCAACTATGTGGACTATCTTTTGTTGCATAGCGTCGGAATGACGGCCCAAGATCTGGATGCCATGCAGACCTTTAATGGTCGTTATATGGATAATGGCATTCTCGACTGGCTGGTGGAGCAAAAAGAGAAAGGCCGGATTCGCAATTTGGGATTTTCCTATCATGGCGACATCGCTATCTTCGACATGCTTCTGAAATGGCACGACGAGGGCAAGTATCATTGGGATTTTGTGCAGATAGAATTAAACTATCTCGATTGGAACTATGCCGACGAGATCAATGAGCGCAATACCGATGCGGTTTATCTGTATAACGAACTGCAGAAGCGGAATATCCCCTCCGTTATCATGGAACCGTTGTTAGGCGGCCGTCTGGGCACCTTGCCCGACTTTATTGTCAAGCGTATGCAGGAGCGAGAGCCGCAGACACCACCTGCACGTTGGGCTTTCCGCTTTGCTGGAACCCCGGAAGGCGTGTTGACGGTCCTCAGTGGCATGAGCTATATGGAACACCTGGTGGAGAATGTGGCCACCTATTCGCCGCTACGGCCTATTACCGAAGAGGAGAACGCTTTCCTGATGCAGATTGCCGATGAAATCTACAATCTTAAAAACATCCCTTGCACCACCTGCAGTTATTGTATGCCCTGTCCGTATGGACTGGATATCCCGACCATCTTTTCTCACTACAACAAGTGCATTTCCGAAGGCAATATGCCTAATCCTGAGCACCCGACAGCCACCTACAAAAAGGCACGTAGGGCATTTCTGATTGGCTATGACCGGAGTGTACCCAAATTGCGCCAGGCAAGTCATTGCATCGGGTGTGGTGAGTGTGTCTCCCATTGTCCGCAACGCATCAACATACCTGCGGAGATGCAGCGCGTGGATGAATACGTGGAGCTGTTGAAACGTTCTTGACATCAAGTTGATTTTTTTGTATCTTTGCCCGATTTTTCGCAAAGGTACTTTACATGCTCAAAGACAAGAAAATATGTGTGGTGCTGCCCGCCTATAATGCAGCCATGACCCTTCGTAAAACTTACGAAGAGATACCTTTGCATGTGGTGGATGAGGTGATCTTGGTAGATGACCATTCCTCGGATGGCACACTGGATGTGGCTCACCAGCTGGGGATTCGCCATATTATCCATCATGCTGAAAACAAGGGGTATGGCGCAAATCAGAAGAGTTGCTATAACCAGGCGTTGGCATTGGATGCCGATGTGGTGATCATGCTCCATCCCGACTATCAATATACCCCGAAGCTGATAGAGTCGATGGCCTATCTGATTGTCAATGAGGTGTACCCTGTGGTGCTCGGCTCCCGCATCCTGGGCAAAGGCGCCATCCGCGGAGGCATGCCCCGCTACAAGTACTTCTTCAACCGTTGCTTGACCCTTATCCAGAATCTGGTGATGAACGAGAAACTGTCGGAGTACCATACCGGCTATCGTGCCTTCTCGGCCAATGTCCTGCGAAAGATCAACTATATGGCCAATTCGGATGATTTTGTCTTCGACAATCAGATGCTGGCACAGATATTTTATGTTGGTGCTGAGATTGCTGAGATTACCTGCCCTACCAAGTATTTTCCCGAAGCGTCATCCATTAATTTTAAAAGAAGCATGAAGTATGGCTTTGGGGTGCTCTGGACCGCCTTGCAATATCGCTTGCAAAAATGGCACCTGGGGCATTTTAAAATTTTTGAAAATCGATAAAAAACATAAGTTTATGAGAAAGAGTAAATTAGGATTAAATTTTGATCAAGTCGATGATGCCAAACGGTTGGCCAAAAACATTGCGGAGCAGATCCAGCAGTTTGTGGATGGCTATACGACCGTCACGGTGGAGCGTACCCTCTGCCGCCTGATGGGCATTGATGGCATTGATGAAAACGAGGTGCCGCTGCCGAATAGGGTGGTGGACTCTTTGCTTGACAAGGGTGTGCTGAACCAAGGTGTGCTCTACTATCTGGGTAATGCCATCTTGGAGACGGGCAAGTCGCCGCAAGAGATTGCCGAGGCGGTGGCCGGTGGTCAGTTGGACATTACAACGCTGCCCATGCATCCGCTGACGGACATCCAGAAGGCTGTACAGCCAGTCATTGAGGCTTGTCTGACCCGCATCAAGGGCAATGTGGCCAAGCGTAACGAGTATCTTTCCACCATTGGCGAAGGTCCGAAGCCGTATCTCTACATCATCGTGGCTACGGGCAACATCTATGAGGATGTGGTCCAAGCGCAGGCAGGTGCCCGCCAGGGCGCAGATGTCATCGCGGTGATCCGTACTACCGGCCAGAGTCTGCTCGACTATGTGCCATACGGTGCCACGACCGAAGGGTTCGGTGGTACTTTTGCCACTCAGGAGAACTTCCGCATCATGCGTAAGGCCCTCGATGAGGTGGGCGAAGAGGTCGGCCGTTACATCCGTCTCTGCAACTACTGCTCCGGTCTCTGTATGCCGGAGATCGCTGCCATGGGCGCCTTGGAGCGTCTCGATGTGATGCTGAATGATGCTCTGTACGGTATCCTCTTCCGCGACATCAACCCGCAGCGTACCCTCATCGACCAGTATTTCTCCCGTATCATCAACGGCTATGCCGGCGTCATCATCAACACGGGTGAGGACAACTACTTGACCACTGCCGATGCAGTCGAAGCTGCCCATACAGTGCTCGCTTCCGACCTCATCAACGAGCAGCTGGCCTTGATGGCCGCCCTCCCGGAGGAGCAGATGGGCCTCGGCCACGCCTTCGAGATGGACCCGATGCTGGAGAACGGCTTCCTGCTGGAGCTGGCACAGGCCCAGATGACCCGCGAGATCTTCCCGAAGGCTACGCTGAAATACATGCCGCCGACCAAATTCATGACCGGCAACATCTTCCGCGGCCACATTCAGGATGCCCTCTTTAATATGATCGGCATCTGGACGCACCAGGGTATCCAACTGCTGGGTATGCCGACGGAGGCTATCCACACGCCTTTCATGAGCGACCGTTATCTCTCTATTGAGAATGCCCGCTACATCTTCAATGACATGCGCAGCATTGGCGAAGAGATGGAGTTCCGCGAGGGCGGCATCTGCCGTGAGCGCGCCAAGACGGTCTTGAACAACACCATCGACCTGCTCAAGCAGATTGAGAAGGAAGGCATGTTCACTGCGCTGGAGAAGGGTATCTTCGGCGATGTGAAACGTCCGATGAATGGTGGCAAGGGCCTCGGCGGTGTCGTCACCAAAGGCGAGTACTACTTTAACCCGTTCATCAAGATGATGAAGGAACGCTGGTAGTCACAGATAGTTAGCAGTTAGAAGTTTTCAATTATCAGTTAAAGAATTATGGAATACGATGTTGATAATCTTCCGGTAGGAACAAGGGTGAGCCACGAGAAATATGGCGAGGGCATCATCAGTCAGAACAACGCGCTGACCTACAAGATCATTTTTGTGCGCGGTGGCGAGATTGAATTTGCCAAGACCTCCGTCTCACTCGAAGTGATCTCTCCCGGTGAGTTGCCCGATGACCAGAAGCCTGCTCTCAGCGTCAAAGACGTGGAGCGTATGATGACCTTTGTGCTGAACAAGTACAATGCCATCGAACACAAGGTGGACTTGGGTCGCAAATGGCAGGGCGGAGTTATGCTGCTCCAACCCGCCAACAAGGATCTCCAAGCCAAAGAGATCCCGATAGAGACCTTCTTCCACAAGATTGTGATGATGCGCGACCGTCTGAGGGTGCTCGAACAGAACATCAACAGCAACGACCATCTGACTGATGAGGAAAAAGTGAACCTGCAACAGTACATCTCCCGCATCTACGGCAGTATGACCTCCTTCAATGTCTTGTTCGAGAATAAGGAGGACTACTTCGTCGGTGCGAAGAGCTGATGTGGGTTGACAGTAAGAGAGTTTCCATTAACAACTGCACTGCTGAAGCAAACAGGTGAAATAAATCAATTCAACAAATAAACGATTAAACACTAAAACAACAATAAAATGAGTGGTGGATTATATTCAATGGATCAAAAGGATTTTGATCAGACATTAGACCTTACCAAAGTGAAGCCGTATGGTGACACGATGAATGATGGTAAGACTCAGATAAGTTTCACATTGCCGGTTCCTGCTGGTGATGAGGCCATAGAGGCTGCCAAACAATTGATGAAGAAGATGGGTTTTGAAAACCCGCTGGTCGTCTTTAGCAAAGAGCTGACCGAAGGTTTTACCTTCTTTAACTGTTATGGCTCCACGGTTCATACCGTAGACTATTCGACCATCTATGTGCCGAAGGTAGAGTCCACTGTATGGTCCATGGACGAGACAGACGACTTTATCCGGGAGCACATCGGTCGCAAGATTGTCGTGGTGGGTGCCAGCACAGGTACGGACGCGCACACGGTCGGTATCGATGCTATTATGAATATGAAGGGCTACGCCGGTCACTATGGCATTGAGCGTTACGAGATGTTCGATGCCTTGAACATGGGTAGCCAAGTGCCGAATGAGGAGTTTATTGCCAAGGCGGTAGAGATGCATGCGGACGCTCTGCTGGTGTCCCAAACGGTGACCCAGAAGGATGTCCACATCAAGAACATGACGGAGCTCATCGAGATGTTGGAGGCAGAAGGCTTGCGCGACAAGCTCATTGTGATTTGCGGAGGCCCGCGCATCACGCACGAACTGGCCAAGGAATTAGGCTTTGACGCCGGCTTCGGAACCAACACCTACGCTGACGACGTGGCCTCCTACATTGCCCAGGAGATGGACAGAAGAATGCACGGCAACAAGTAGTCGTGGGTTTTAATTGCATCCTAAAAAAAGAGGGATCGTGCTATGGCGCGGTCCCTCTTTTGGTTTGTCCGTTGTCGGTTATTAGCTAAAAGCCAATAGCCAAAGGCTAACGGCTAATTCTCTAGCACTAACTTCTTGAATTTCTCGTGGCGTTTCTCATCTTGCATGAGCAGCTGGAGTTTGAACTGGCCGTCGCGGGCGCCCTCGGCGATGCATTGTGCCTTGAAGGTCTCGAAGGATTCAGGGATCATGCGGTGCGTCAACGGCATCTTCAAACGCAGGGAGTCGCGCTTGGTCTTGTACTCCACGTTGATACGCATCAGGATCTCATCCACCTTCTCGGTGAACTTCTCTGCCTGCTCCTGGGTGATACTCTGATCCTCGAATTCATAGTAGAATTGATATCCGAGGATGTTCAGGTCGGCAAAGCCAATGAAGAAGCGGGTTTTCAGTCCAGTCTCTTTCTCAGCCTCGTGTACGGCCTCGATGAACTGCCGCTCGTGTAACTTCTCACCAGTGATGGTGACAATGCCGTTCACTTTTTGGATGAGATGCACGGTCGGGGTGTTCTGGAAGTTGGGGCCTACCTCTAACAGGTCGTTCATGTTATAACGATAGAGGCCGGCGAAGGTGGTCACAAACGGGCAATAGCGCTTGCCTTCTTGGAGTTCGTGCAGTTGCAGGTAGGTGGGGTTCGGGTTGTCGAGGTCGGCTTCGTCGATGAACTCGTAGTAGTGGAAATGGGGGAAGAGCACGGTGTTGTTGGTGTCGTCCATTACTAATCCGAAACGGCATTCAGAGGCAAAATAGCCAAACTCCTGATGCAGCATGGTCTCGGGGTAAGAATCTTTGAACTTGTCGAGATAGACTTTCGTGTTGCCGCATTTCCAGGTGTTGAGAATCTGAAGGTTAGGCCAGTAGTGCTTGGGGAGTACTTTCCCATACTTCGCCTTCATGGCGCGCAATTCGGCTGCACGCTCCGGGTTGGGCTTCAGACAAGCCTCTATCTCCGCACGGATCTCCGGATCGATGTTCAAGTCGGCCTTCAGAGTTCCGTGCTCGATGTCGTTCACATACTCGTCATAAAACTTGTTAACGTTGTTCTGCAACTCCACAATGGTGGAAGGGTTGGCAGTCACGATGAGCGTGATGTCCTGCTCGATGCCCATACGCATGAGCACATAGTAGCGGGCATTGTAGTCGGCGATGCTGTAAACACACTGCGGGTTGGAGTAGAGCACCTTCACAAAGTTGGGACAGTCGCGTTGGGTGACGCCGGACACGGAACCGAAGACGGTGCCGTCGGGCGCATAGCCTTCGATAACCTTTCCTACGATGGACAGGATCTTGCCGCTGAAGACTTTGTGCTTGTTCTGGATGAAGTTGTAGAGCCATACCTTGGTCATCTTGCCGTAGATGTTGCTCAGATACTCCTGCGTGATGGGTATCCACTTCGGCTCAGAGGTCGTGCCGGAGGTGGTGGCATAAAGGATCGGCTTGCCCGGGAACAGAATGTTAGCCTCACCATGTTTGTGACGCTCCACGTAGGGACGCAGATCCTCGTAATCGTTTACCTTGACTTTTTCCTGATAGCGCTTGTATAATTCCGTGTCATTCGGAGCTTGTAAGATATAGTCGAAGTCATGCTCTTTGCCATAGACCGTGTCTTTGGCATACATCAAAATGTTTCTTAATGTCTGTTCACTGGAAAGCCTGGGATTCTTGGTGGCTTTCTTCAAACTGCGGTATTGGATTCCGCCTGCCATGCCCAACAGCGCGTTGGCAACCAACATTCTTTTCAATTCCATTTTCGATAATATTTGGTTAGTACTGAAATGAAGCGGCAAATATACATTTTTTTGGCGTAGTTATTCACATTTTTTAAGAAAGAGGTTCTGGCAGTTAGCTATTAGCCATTAGCTATTGGCCATTAGCCATTATCTGCTCCCTTTCATCTTGATTTCAAAAAAAGTATATCTTTGCTCTCCATTATTTGCTGGGATTCATGATGAAAGCTATATACATATATTGTAAGCGGAATCGCAAGAACTTTTGGCTGTTGGGGTTGCTCTTTCTCTGTTTAGGCATGGCGAATGCCCGGCAGGTTACGGAGAGACGGACTGTGCCAGCGTTTAACTCCATCTACAATCGTTCGTTTCTCGACATCCGATATGTGCAGGGACAGCAGTACAGAGTGGTTGTGGAGATGGAGGAGTCTTTGATTCCGCAGGTGGCGACTGAAGTGGAGAAGGGTGTGCTGAAAATATATCTGAAAGGGACGGTCACCATGCATGCTTCAGACAAGTACAGGATTGTGGTCTATGCCCCTTTCCTGGTGGAGGCATGTAACGATGGTCCAGGGGTGATGGATTTGGGGGCCTTGTCGGGATCCACTTTCTATGCCGACAATGCGGGAGAGGGGAGTCTGTTCCTCTTTTTCGAACCATACGAGGATATGTATGCCTCTGCCAAGGTGAGAATCCGGAACCGTTCGTCCGGAACCGTTCATGTCGATTGTGAAGCCGGCAGTGTGGAGATTGAGAGCGAGGGGGAGGGATATATGGAAGTCACGGGCTGGACGTCGAACTTGCGTGTCAACAATACAGGTGCAGGCGACATCAATGCCACAGACCTGCAGGCGGAACGGGCCAACGTCAAGCTGAATGGTCTGGGAAGGATCTATGTGAATGTCAGCGTCACCACGTGGGTCTCTGCCGATGGAGGCGGACTGGTGGAGATTTTTGGGGATTCGGAGGTGGTGGAGTACTGAAACCACGAAGACAGAAAACCACAAAGGCACAAAGGACACAAAGATAGGATAACCACAAAGGCACGAAGGGCACAAAGATAGAATAACCACAAAGGCACAAAGGACACAAAGATAGAATAACCACGAAGGGCACGAAGGGCACAAAGAGTTGATGATGAAAGTGTGTAAAATAATAAAGGCCTCCGAGAGGGGGCCTTTAATGGTTTGACAATCAACCGATTTAGCCTTTCAGAGCTTCTGCACCGCTGACGATTTCGATCAGTTCGTTGGTGATGGAGGACTGGCGGGCGTTGTTGTACTTCAACTTCAGGTCGCGTAAGATCTCCGTGGCGTTGTCGGTGGCTTTGGTCATGGAGATCATGCGGGCGCCGTGCTCGGAGGCGATGGAGTCGCACAGGGTCTTGTACAGCTGTGTGCGCATGATCTTCGGGATCAGTTCTTCCAGCACCTCTTGCGGCGACGGTTCGATGATGTAGTCGTTGCTGGAGGCGGTCTCCTGCTCGCTGGCTATATTGGTGATGGGCAGGAACGGTTCTACCGTAACCCGTTGCGTGGCAGCATTCAGGAACTGGTTGTAGACGATGTCCACCTTGTCGATTTCACCCTTCAGGAATTGCTGTGTCAGCTGGTCGCAGATAGCCGACACCTCCGTGAAGTCGGGGTTGTCGATGAGGGCTTCGTTGCTCTGCATGACAGGGTAGAGGCGGGACAGCTGTTCACGTCCCTTCTTGCCCAAACAGATCAGTTGCAGGTTGCCGGCTTTGAACTGTTCGGTGTATTGTGACTCTACGAGGTGGTTGACAGCCTTCACGATGTTGGCGTTGAAGGCGCCGCAAAGTCCTTTGTTGGAGGTGATGACCACCAAGACGACCTTCTCCGGGGAGCGCTGCTCAAAGAGCGGCATGTTCTCCAAAGAGGCGGAAGCGGTGGAAAGATCTCCCAGGATCTCATTGAGTTTTTCAGAGTAGGGGCGCAGATACTGGATGGAGCTCTGGGCACGTCTCAACTTGGCAGCAGAGACCAGTTTCATAGAGCTGGTGATCTTCTGCGTGGACTCAATGGAGCTGATGCGGGTTCGTATTTCTTTGAGGTTTCCCATAATTATCTCACTTCAAATGATTTGACCACTTCGGCGCAGGCATTTTCCAGTTGTTTCATGGTTTCATCGTCAATCTTGCCGGAGCGCAATACGCCTAACACGTCCTCATGATGGTCGTGCATGTAGTTCAGGAAGGAGATCTCGAACTTGCGGATGTCGGCGATGGGCACATTCTGAAGCAGGCCTTTGGAGCCGCAGAAGATGATGGCGATCTGTTCTTCCACCTTGTAGGGCGTGTATTGCGGTTGTTTCAGGATCTCCACGTTGCGGGCGCCCTTGTCGAGCACATATTGCGTGGCTGCGTCCACGTCGGAGCCGAACTTGGCGAAGGACTCCATCTCGCGGTATTGTGCCTGGTCGAGTTTCAGGGTTCCCGCCACCTTCTTCATAGACTTGATCTGGGCGTTACCACCGACGCGGGACACGGAGATACCGACGTTGATAGCGGGGCGCACACCGGCGTTGAAGAGGGAGGTCTCCAAGAAGATCTGACCATCGGTGATGGAGATCACGTTGGTAGGGATGTAGGCGGACACGTCACCGGCCTGCGTCTCGATGATGGGCAGGGCAGTCAGGGAGCCGCCGCCTTTCACCTTGCCCTTCAGGCTTGCGGGCAGGTCGTTCATCTTGGCGGCAATCTCATCGGACTCGATGATCTTGGCAGCTCTCTCCAGCAGACGGGAGTGCAGGTAGAAGACATCGCCGGGGTAGGCTTCACGTCCGGGCGGACGGCGGAGCAGCAGGGAGACCTCACGATAGGCGACGGCCTGTTTAGAGAGGTCGTCGTAGATGATGAGGGCGCTGCGGCCGGTGTCGCGGAAGTACTCGCCGATGGCGGCACCTGCGAAGGGTGCGTAGAACTGCATAGCAGCAGCGTCGGAGGCAGTGGCCGTGACCACGATGGTGTACGGCATGGCGCCACGCTCGGTCAAGGTCTTCACGATGGAGGCCACGGAAGAGCCCTTTTGGCCAACAGCTACGTAGATGCAATATACAGGGTTGCCCTGCTCGTAAAACTCTTTCTGGTTGATGATGGTGTCCAAGGCGATGGCGGTCTTACCCGTCTGACGGTCGCCGATGATCAGCTCACGCTGGCCGCGACCGATGGGGATCATGGCGTCCACAGCCTTGAGGCCCGTCTGCAACGGCTCTTTCACCGGCTGACGGAAGATGACGCCAGGGGCCTTGCGCTCGATGGGCATCTCGCAAAGCTCACCCTCGATGGCTCCTTTGCCGTCGATAGGCTCGCCCAAGGTGTTGATGACACGGCCCAACAAGCCTTCACCTACCTTGATGGAAGCGATACGGCCGGTACGTTTGCAGATGTCGCCCTCATTCAGACTCTTGGAGTCGCCTAACAAGACGACACCCACGTTGTCTTCCTCCAGGTTCAAGGCGATACCCGTGATGTTGTCGGCACCCGACATGGTCTCAAAGGTGACCAGCTCGCCGGAACGGACATTCTGCAGGCCATAGACACGGGCAATGCCGTCACCCACCAGGAGGACGGTGCCGGTCTCTTCCATTTCGGTCTTCAAATTTACATTCTGTAGTTGTTGACGAAGTATGGAGGTTACTTCGGATGGTTTAATTTCTGCCATATATGTTTTTGCAATTAATAGTTAACTTGATAAATGTTGTGTGCGAACTCCTGTCTCAGCTTGTTGATCTTAGAGAGGATGCTGGCATCGATGAAGTAGTCGTCGAACTTGATGAGGATGCCCCCGATGATGTTGGGGTCCACCACCTGTTGGATCTCGATGGTGCTTTGAGTCTTCTCCTCCAGGATGCCTCTGATCTTGTCCACGAGCTCTTCGCTAAGCGGTTGAGCGGTGGTCAGTTTGGCAACCTTGATGTTGTGCGCCTGATTGTACAGCTTGATGTACTCCTCACAGATGGTGGCAATGGCGGGCTCTCTCTTCTTTTTGATGATGACATCCAAGAAGTTGAAAGAGGTCTTGCTGAGTATGTCTGAAAAAACCTGTGTGAAGATAGTGTGCTTTTTGGAAGGCACGATGACAGGGCTGTTCAATACGATTTGCAGTTCCTGGTTCTCCTTCAGCACTTGGATGATTTGAAGGAGTTCATCCCGGACGGCTTCTATCTCGTGGTTTTCGCTAGCATAGTCGTACAATGCTTTGGCGTATCTGCTTGCTACTTTAGGATTCTTCATTATCGTCTTTTAAAACGGTCGCAAAGATATAAAAAAAATGCGTGTGTCATTCGAACACTTAGAATTTTCTGCTGCCGGGCTTGACGTAGGGCTTGCCTTCCTTGCAGAGCGGGCACTCGTCGGCTTCCCAGCTCTGGATGTTCAGTTTGGTGGCGCTATAGACGGGGTAGGGCAGTGCGTTGGCGCTGCGGTCCACCAGACAGGCGATGCCGATCACTTCGGCGCCGAAGGACTTGAGCACTTCAATGGTCTCCAGGGAGGATTTTCCGGTGGTGACCACATCCTCGGTGATGAGGAGGCGTTGGCCGGGTTTCACCTCAAAGCCACGACGCAGGGTCATGATATTGTCCACCCGCTCGGTGAAGATGGCGGGCTTGCCCAGCTGACGGCCCAGCTCGTAGGCTACGATGATGCCGCCCATAGCCGGTCCCACCACCATGTCGATGTTCAGGTCTTTGACCTGCTCAGCGATGACTTTGATGACGCGCTCGGCCCGATCGGGATATTGTAACAGTTTAGCACATTGACAATAACGGTCACTATGACGTCCGGAAGAGAGCAGAAAATGTCCTTCCAGTAATGCTTCTGATTGTTTTAATTCATCTATTACCATATTATATATAATTAGCAGGCGGCAAATATACTATTTTTTATAGATAATAATGCTGCTCCTGGCTTTTTTTTATAATCATCATGTTAACAAAAACAGAGGAGTAACTATCTCACAAACACACATTTCACCGGGTAGTGGTCGGAGATGAGCCAGCGGCCGTACTTGTCTGAGTCGAGGGTCTGGAAGAGGATTGGGGTGACGTTCTTGTAGAAGATGTGGTCGATGACGATGTTGTTGGGCGCGTTGCCCCAGCCGTTGAAGGTGCCACGATGATCGGTGACGGGTGCATCCTCGCGGGCCTGACTCAAGATCTTCTTCAGCGGTTCGAAGATCTCGCTCTCAATGCCGGAGTTGAAGTCGCCAGTCAGGAAGATGGGAGCTTTCTTGTCAAAAGCTTTGTTGAATTTCTTGTTGAGGGCATCTTGCTTGATGCGTTTGGTTATGAGCTTCACAGACTCGCAACGGGCGACCTCGCCCACATGGTCTAAGTGCGTGTTGAAGCAGTATAGATATTTTCCGGTCTTCTTGTCTTTGAAGAAACCCCATGTCACGATGCGGTGGCAGGCGGCATCCCAGCCTCGGGAGCAAACGTCTGGTGTCTCGCTGAGCCAGAAGTCGCCATGTGATGACCACTCATAGCGGTCAGCCCGGTAGAGGATGGCCATATGCTCACCACCTTGCTTGCCGTCGTCACGACCCACGCCGATGTATTTATAGTCCGGCAGCTTGTCCAACAGATAGCTGAGCTGTACCATGTAGGCCTCCTGGATGCAGAGGAAGTCGGGCTGCTCCATCTCGACCATCTTGACCACCGAAGCCTTGCGGTTGTCCCAGATGTTGTCGCCATCGCCAGGGTTGTTGTAGCGGATGTTGAAGGAGATGACTGTGATGGTGTCCTTCTGGGCGAAAGAGATTCCCACGCAGAGGAACAGCATTATGGTGATGATAAAATTTTTTTTCATGAACAAAGAAATTAAGATTTTGAAAGATTAACGGCTATATAGCTAATGGCTAACGGCCAACAGCCAACAGCTAATAGCTAAACACATACTGTATGATGTTCGCCCCCATCTGCAGGGCTTTGGTGCGGGTGGCCTCGGAGTCTTTGTGCACGACGAAGTCTTCCCAGCCGTCGCCTAAGTCGCACTCATAGGTGAAGAGGAAGACCATGCGTCCCTCATAGAAAAGAGCAAAGGCTTGGGGTGGCTTGTTGTCGTGTTCGTGAATCTTGGGCAGCCCGTTCGGGAAGTTGTACTTCTGATGGAAGATCGGATGGTTGAAGGGCAACTCCACGAGCTCCAACTCCGGAAACACCTTCTTCATCTCGCGACGGATGTACGAGGACATGCCGTAGTTGTCGTCGGCATGGAGAAAGCCGCCAGCCATCAGGTACATGCGCAGGTTGGCCACTTCGGATTCGCTGAAGACCACGTTGCCGTGGCCGGTCATGTGTACGTAGGGATATTGGAAGATGTCGCTGCTGCCGACCTCCACGGTGGCGGGTTTGCTGTCTAACGACATCCCTAAGTTCTGGTTGCAGA
The DNA here is from genome assembly GCA_017649855.1 of Bacteroidales bacterium. Lineage (GTDB taxonomy): Bacteria > Bacteroidota > Bacteroidia > Bacteroidales > WCHB1-69 > F23-D06. Next base: position 29,272 of record JAGCGA010000040.1, on the reverse strand, counting down.
AGGCAATCAGGTTGGGCAGCGAAGTGGGGTTGGCGTACCAGTCACCACCACCATTATACTTCAGCAAGGCAATCTGCTGCGCTGATCCAACCATCCACGTCAAGCACAAAAATATGATGATCTGTAGTCTCTTCATTATAACTATTAACTTTTAACTCTTAACTATTAACTCTTAACTCTTAACTATTAACTCCTCTCAGTATCCTCCGTTCAACTTTCTCAAGAACCATTCCACGCCGAGCAGTAGCAGGATGGCGCCTAGGTACCAGGGAGAGCTGAGCAGCATCTTGTAGCGTTTCTTGTAGGTGGCGATGGTCTTGATGTTCTCGTTAGCCTTGATGGCTTTGGCCACCTCTTTCATCTGGTCCCGCGTGAAGAACTGACCGTTGGTGGCGGTAGAGATGCTCTTCAGCAGGTCGTGGTCCGCAATGAGGTTGGCAGTCTCCAACATGACCTCCTGGACGGTGAACTGTCCGCTCTTGGAGAATTTCTTGTTGCCCGACTGGGTGGTGGCGGTCCACTGGTAGGTGCCCGTAGGCAGCTCGCCGACGTTCAGGTAGTAGCCGTTGTTCTGCTTGGAGAACTGGGCCTCGTAGGTGGTGTCGCCATGACCCTTGATGCTCATCTTGACATCCGGCTCGTTGATCAGCTCGTAGCTGTCGTTGTATAGCTCGGCCGTGAACTCCACGTCGCTGTTCTCGCGGAATACCTGTGCGTGTTGCACCCGGAACTGGCTCTTGTCAGTACGGGAGGCTAGGTAGAGCGCTGTCTTGTTGATGATCTCGTTGAAGGCATCATGGTTCTCCTTATACATAAAGTTGTATAGCTTCCACTGCCAGATGCCAGAGCCGGTGATGACGCCCGTGCGAACGCCGCTGTTTTCGTTGAAGGCGATGAGCGGATATTTGGTGTCCACGCCGCTGACTTTCTGATAGAGGAACACGTTGGCCGACACGGCTGTCTTATAGGTGCCGAAGACGGTCTTGACGGGAGGGAAACGTCCCATCAGCTGGCGTGTCTCCTCGGAAAAGGAAAAGCTGGTGAAGTTCTCGTTATAGACAGGTACTGCCTGGTTGGTCAGGGCTTTGGATTGTGTGATGGAGACACCGCTGTTGAGTCCGCTGAAGCTGTTGAGGTCGCTTTTAGGACCTAAAATGTAGAGCGTGGAGATGCCGCCTTTCCGGATTTGTGTCAGCAGGTTGGCTGCCGATTGTCCAATGGCGGGCAGCTGGTGCAGGATGAAGAGGCTGTAGTCGGAAGGTGTCCCATTGAATTGGTCGATGGAGGAAACGGTGACCTCATAGCTGTCGGTCTGCTCCAGCGCCTCCTTGATGGCAGCCACGTCGGGGTGGGGCGACTGATAGACGATGGCTATCTTGTCGCGTTGTTCGATGACCTCCACGTAGAACTTGGTGTGGTTGTTCTTGTAGGTCACTTCGCCGTCCAGCTCGGTCAGATCGATGGTGTAGCCGTGGAGACCGGAATTCTTGGCCTCGATGCTGAGCTTGACAGTCTCGAAATGTTGCTTGCCACTGATCTGGATGGACTTGGTGAGGATGGTGTTGCCGTTTTCAGAGACGGTCAGTTCGGCGCGTTTGCCGGCCAGTTTGTTGGCGGCCACCTTGATCTCCACGGGGAAGAAGTTGCCCTTGAGGGCCTGCTTGTTGTAGTCCACGCCGGCGATGAGCAGGTCGGTGCTCAGTTCTGGGCTGCCCAAGCCGACCGTATAGACGGGGTATTTCACCTTCTCAGCCCGGTAGTAGGGGTTGGCCCCGGTGTTGTAGATGCCGTCGCTGAGCATGACCACCGCGCCCACATTGCGGTTGGCGTAGAGCATCTCCATCTCTTCGAAAAGGGAGGAGAGGTTGGTGGATTTGTCGTTTAACGGAATCTGTAAGGCTTCGTTCTCGGGGGTGAGTCGATTCTCGTCACCCACCAGATAGGTCTTGACTTCGTACTGGGAGCCGATGTCGGCGATGAGTTCGCCCACGCGGGCGGCATAGTCCTTGAGGTAGAAACTTGAGTCTGGGGCGGCGCGCAGCGACTCGCTGTTGTCCACCGCCACGATGACCACGGGCTTGTCGGTCTCCTTGACGGTCCGTTTCAGCATGGGAGACATCAGCAGCAGGGCCATGAGGGTCACAGCCAAGCCACGCAGGGAGGCCATGGCGATACGATGCCCCTTTTCGAACTCGATGTTGTGGTTGCGGAAATAGAGGAAGAGCGCGTATCCGACGCCCAAGGCGATGGCAACTGGTATCAGCCAAAGGGAGTGTTCTGCCAGTAATGACATGGTCTATAAGGGTTTGAATCCGATAATTTCACGTACTTCCCGGACGGTCTTGGCGGCACTCTCGCGCGCCCGCTCAGCACCCATCCTGGCCACTTTGCTGATATAGTCGTCTTTGGAACGCAACTCCTGGATGCGTTCGTAGATGGGCTGGATAAAGGCAATCATGTCCGCGGCCAGCTGTTTCTTCATGTCGCCATAACGGATGGCACACTTCTGGTACTGGTCTTCGAAATACTGCAGGGTGTCGGGGGCGGAGACGGCCTTCATCAGCTGGAAGAGGTTCTCCACAGCCTGCGACTTGGGCTGGCCCGGCTCGGTGGGACCGCTGTCGGAGACGGCTTTCATCACCTTCTTGCGGACCACCTCGGGCGCGTCGGCCAGATAGATGCAAGAGCCTTCGTTGTCGGACTTGGACATCTTGGTGGAACCATCGAGTCCGGGGATCTTGACCAGCTCGTTGCCGAAGTTGTAAGCCACAGGCAGCTTGAAGTACTCATGCTTGTAGATATGGTTGAACCGTTGCGCAAAGTCGCGGGTCATCTCCAGATGCTGTTCCTGGTCTTTGCCCACGGGCACCTTGTCGGCTCGGTGCAGCAGGATGTCGGCAGCCATCAGCACAGGGTAGTTGAGCAGGCCTGCATTCACATTCTGCGGCTGGCGGCGCACCTTCTCCTTGAACGATGCCACACGCTGCAACTCGCCGATGTAGACATTCATCGACAACAGCAGGCTGAGCTCGCACACTTCCGGAACGTCGCTCTGCACATAGATGGTGGCCTTCTCCGGGTCCAGTCCTGCGGCAATGTAGTCAATCAGCACATTCTTGACGTTGGTTTGCAGATCCGTAGGGGTGGGATGCGTGGTGAGGGAGTGATAGTCTGCGATGAAAAAGAAACAACGCGCCTCCTCCTGCATCTTGATAAAGTTTCTGAGGGCTCCGAAATAATTGCCCAAATGTAATAATCCAGTCGGCCTGATGCCGCTAACAACAGTATCCATAGTATATATTTTTTTCAGGCCGCAAATATACACAAAAACTGGCTCCATTTTTGTATATTTGCCGTCTTGAATTTTAAGAGGGATGAAATCTGATAATACGCATTCAGTCAAAGAGTTATTGCAGAAGTTCGTGCAGAAAAACGGCAAGCAGCAGTTGTATGCCGAACGGATCGTGATGGAAAATTGGCCGCAATATGTCGGAGATGCCTGTGCCAGGTATTCCACCTGCCAGTCGGTCATCAACGGTGTCATGCGCGTCAAGGTGACCAATGCCGCCTTGCGCTTTGAACTGATGGGTCAGAAAACGAACATCCTGAACCGTATCAATGCCGATTATGCCTTTCCTGTCATCAAGGATATCCTTTTTGTGTGATGGGTTGTCACTTGGCAAGATGATATGATATAGCTTAATAAACGGATAAAAACGGAAGATGGCAAACGATAAAGTGATAGAGTTGCGGGGTGTCAGGGTCAACAACCTGAAAAATATCGATGTGGATATCCCCCGAAATGCGCTGGTGGTGGTGACAGGCCTCTCAGGATCTGGAAAGTCGTCGTTGGCTTTTGATACCCTTTATGCAGAGGGCCAACGGCGTTATGTGGAGAGTCTCAGCTCATACGCCCGGCAGTTCATGGGCAAGATGCACAAGCCCGAGGTCAGGTCGGTGAAAGGCATACCGCCGGCTATTGCCATCCAGCAGTACAGCATGTCCCACAATCCCCGCTCCACCGTGGGCACCGTGACCGAGATATATGAGTATCTGAAGCTGTTGTTCGCCCGCATCGGCCACACCTATTCGCCCGTCAGCGGGAAGGAGGTGCGTCGCGACTATGTGGAGGATGTGTTCAACTATGTGATGACCATTCCGGAAGGAAAGAGAGTCTATGTGCTGTCGCCCATCGCCATCCCCGAGGGCCGTACTCTGGTGGAACAACTCGGCATGTTGAAGCTGCAGGGCTTCAGCCGTGTGGTCTATGATAAGAAGTTGTGCGAGATAGATGAGTTCCTCAATGGCCGGAAGGCCACGCGGGTGGATGTGATGTTCCTGCTCGTTGACCGTTTCAAGTCGGACAATCTGTCGGCCAATGCCACCCGTCTGCAAGACTCCCTGCAGACAGCCTTCCACGAGGGGAAGGGCGCCTGTGTGATTCAGGTGGAGGGAGACACGGTGAGCCAGAAGTCGTTCAACAACCGCTTCGAGGCTGACGGGATGCTTTTTGAGGAGCCGTCCGTGAACCTGTTCAGTTTCAACAACCCCTATGGGGCTTGCAAGACCTGCTCCGGCTCCGGCAGTATCGAGGGTGTGGATGCGGACCTGGTGTTCCCGGACCGTTCCCTCTCTGTCGCGGAGGATGCAGTGGCCTGCTGGCATGGGGATGTCCTGAAGGAGTGGAAGACCTACTTCATGCGTCAGGCTTCCAAGCGAGGCTTTCGTTTGCACTGTCCCATCGAGGACCTGACCCCGGAGGAGTATGACCTGCTTTGGCATGGCGATCCGACTCGTCAGGTGGAGGGCATTGAGCAGTTCTTCCAGTTTGTGGATGCCAACGCCTACAAGATTCAATATCGGGTACTCCGTGCGCGTTATCGCGGCCGCGAGACCTGTCCCGACTGTCAAGGACACCGTCTGCGTCCCGACGCCTCCTATGTGCGCGTGAACGGCAAGACCATCGTGGATCTGATCAGCATGCAGCTCTCCGATCTGCATGTTTTCTTTCAGAAATTCCACTATGCAAACGCTGCTGAGAAGAAGATTGCCGAGCTCTTGGTGCGGGAACTCACCAACCGTATCGGGGTCCTCAACGAGGTGGGCCTCGGCTACTTGACGCTGGAGCGGCAATGCGGCACCCTGTCGGGCGGTGAGGTGCAACGTATCAACTTGGCCACCTCCCTGGGCAGTAGCTTGGTGGGCTCGCTCTACGTGCTCGACGAGCCCAGCATCGGCCTGCACCCCCGCGACACCCATAATCTGATCAACGTGCTGAAACATCTTCGCGATATCGGCAATACCGTGGTCATCGTGGAACATGACGATGCCATCATCCGCGCCGCTGACTATATCATCGACATTGGCCTTCTTGCGGGCCAGAATGGTGGCGAGGTTGTGTTCAGTGGGACGATTGACCAGTTGCTGGCGACGAAAGACAATCTTACCGCTTCCTATATGCGCGGCATCATCGGCGGTTATGCACCCGAGGAGTGCCTCTCCATCCCCAAACCCAAGACGCGCCGTAAGTGGCGTAACTATGTGGAAGTGTTCGGTGCCAAGGAACATAACCTCAAGAATATCGATGTGAAGCTTCCGCTGGAGTGCCTGGTGGTCATCACCGGCGTGAGCGGCTCTGGCAAGAGCAGCCTGGTCTCCAACGTGCTCTACCCGGGACTGATGAAGATGCTGAACCAGGGCAGCGTGAAGCCGGGGCGCTATTCCCGAATTGAGGCCGATATGACCCGCATCCGGGAGGTCGTCTTCGTGGACCAGGACCCCATTGGCCGTTCCACCCGCTCCAACCCTGTGACGTACGTCAAGGCGTATGACCACATCCGGGAGCTCTTTGCCTCGCAGCCCTTGGCCAAACAACGTAACTACCGCTCCTCGTTCTTCTCCTTCAATGTGGCTGGCGGCCGTTGTGAAGAGTGCGAAGGCGAGGGCCGGATCCGTATCAACATGCAGTTTATGGCCGATGTGGAGCTGGTATGCCCCTCCTGCGATGGCCAACGCTTCCGGGATGAGGCCCTCGACATCAAAGTCAATGACAGAAACATCTATGATATCCTCCAGATGACCGTCCGGGAGGCGGTGGAGTTCTTCCGCTCCCTGCCCATGACCGATGTGATCAAGAATATCTTGCGCCGCCTGATTCCTCTGGAAGAGGTCGGCCTCGACTATCTGGTGCTGGGACAGTCCTCCTCCACACTCTCCGGTGGTGAGGCCCAGCGTGTGAAACTGGCCTACTATCTGTCGCAGGAAGACAAGGACCAGAACAAACTCTTTATCTTCGACGAGCCTACCACTGGCCTGCATTTTCATGATATCAACAAGCTTTATGCCGCCTTTAACCGCATTATCGAACGCAATAACTCCATTTGGGTGATTGAGCATAATACGGAACTGATCAAGTGCGCCGACTGGATCATTGATCTGGGACCCGAAGGGGGAGAGAAGGGTGGCGAGGTGGTCTTTGAGGGCACACCCGAGAAGTTGATAGAACGCAAGCGCTCCTATACCGCTCAAGTGCTGAAGGAGAAAATGGGCAAATAGGCCCGCTATTTGCCGATCATCTTGTGGAGCCTCTTCTTCGCAAAGCGGAACATCAGGAAGAAGAAGACAAACCAGCCTGCATAGAGGATGTAGCCAAGTTGGACATCTTCCAAGGCGTTGTTGTACATCAGCAAGAAGTCATAGATTCCATGGAAGATCACAGGTAGGAACAATGAAAGCAGCAGGTATCTTTTGCGATGCCATGGTCTGAATTTGGCGTAAGCGAAGAAGTAGCCCATGATGATGCCGAAGAAGCAATGGGCTGGGACGGCGAACAACGCCCGGGACACTGCCACCTGCAGGCCGTATTGCGACACATAGCCGATGTTTTCCAAGGCGGCGAAGCCCAGACCTGTGAAGGCTCCGTATTCCACGCCGTCATAGTATTCGTCAAAGTAGGGGCTTCGCCAGATGAAGAGATACAGGAAGAAGAATTTACATAGCTCTTCGGGAAGACCGGCAAGGCCGAACGCCATGTAGGCTGAGTTGATCAAAGGGTCGTAGAACTGAATGCTGCCCAGTCCCGTGAGGGAGAGCAACAAGACATCCAAGAGGCCGGCCAACGCACCTCCTATCAGTGCCTTGAGGATCATGGAGAAAGGCTCTTTCTTGTATCTGTCCTTTGCATAGATGTAGGCCATCAGGATGACTACCGGCAGCAGCGAGGCGATGAGGATGGTGGACATGGGACGTTGACTTTAACTTTGACTTTGACTTTGAACTTTGAACTTTGACTTTGAACTTTAACTTTGACCGATAAAAGGAACTAAGTAATTAAGAAACTAAGAAACTAAGTAACTAAGTAACTAAACCCTCTTATCCTCTTAACTGCTTATTTTTAATTTTCAATTTTCAATTTTCAATTCTTGACTTCTAACTGATCACAGATCACTGTTCACTAATCACTGATCACAGTTTCATCCATTCGTCAAACTCCTTTTCGCTGACCAGGCCGAGTTGTAGGGCGGCTTCACGGAGGGTGGTGCCGTCGCGGTGAGCCTGCTGGGCTATCTTGGCAGCATTGTAGTAGCCGATGTGGGGACTGAGTTTGGTGACCAGCATCAGGGAGTTGTTGAGGTGCATGCGGATGCGTTCCAGGTTGGGGGTGATGCCTTTCAGACAGTGGTCGTTGAAGGAGTTGATCACATCGGCCAGGAGTCGCGATGACTGGAGCAGGTTCCGGCCGATCAGAGGCATGAAGACATTCAGCTGCAGGTGTCCTTGCATGGCGCCGGTGGTGATGGCCACATCGTTGCCGATTACCTGGCAGCACACTTGCGACAGGGCCTCGCACTGGGTGGGGTTGACCTTGCCGGGCATGATGGAGGAACCGGGCTCGTTGGCGGGCAGGATGATCTCTCCAAAGCCACAGCGGGGACCCGAGTTGAGCAGCCGGAAGTCGTTGGCGATTTTCATGAGGGAGACGGCTAGCCGTTTGAGAGCCCCCGACATCTCCGCCATGGAGTCGTGGGTGGCCATCGCCTCGAACTTGTTCGGGGTGTTGGTGAACGTCAGGCCCGTGAACTCGTTGATATAGTGCAAGGCGTTACGATCGTAACCTTCGGGAGTGTTAAGGCCGTCACCAACCGCGGTGCCGCCGATGGGCAATTCCATCAGATGCTTCATGGCAGAGCGGATGGTCTCCAAGCCATGCTCCAGCTGGGACAGGTGGCCGGAGAGCTCCTGCCCTAAGGTCAGCGGGGTGGCATCCATCAGGTGCGTGCGCCCGATCTTCTTGATCTCGGCATATTCGGCAATCTTCTCGCGGTAAGTCTCCATCATCCGCTCTATCGCCGGCACCGTCTTCTCGAGGATGACCTTCGTGGCCGCTATGCGCATGCCCGTGGGAAAGATGTCGTTGGTGGACTGGGACTTGTTGACATCGTCGTTAGGCGATAAGAAGAGCTGTGGGTCATCCAGTTGGCCGCCATGCAGCTGATGCCCGCGGTGGGCAATCACCTCGTTGACATTCATGTTGGTCTGTGTGCCAGAGCCCGTTTGCCAGATGCGCAACGGGAACTGGTCATCCCAGCGGCCCGCCAGGATCTCGTCACAGGTGCGGACAATCAGGTCGCACTTCTCCGAGGATAAGACTCCCGCATCGCAATTGGCCATGGCCGCAGCCTTTTTGGCTGTCACAATGCCGTAGATAATCTCGATGGGCATTTTCTTTTTGCCGATGACGAAATTCTCCATGGCGCGCTGCGTCTGCGCTCCCCACAGTTTGTCACACTCCACACGCATTTCGCCTAAAGTATCTTTTTCTATTCTATAGTTCATTTTTTGAAATATTAAAGGTTGTAATGTTAGTCATAAAAACGCCAGTTGATGCCCACCCTTAAATTCTGCGCCTGCATTGGATAACTGGGCGTGGTGACGTATCGGAAGCCCATCAGCCCCGCCAAGAGGTTGCCTCCTCTGACAAAGAAGGAGATGCGCTTCACACGGAAGGAAAGATGCAGGTCGAAGTACAGATAGTTGCCCAACTTGATCTCTTCCTGATGATAGAATTGGTGCAGTAAGGGATTATAGCCGTCAGCATAATAGGAGGTGTTGAACATCAAATCGCCTCCCAACTGGATGTTGAGTCTTTTTTTGAAGATGCGGAAACAGTAGCCGGTTGACAGCTTGCCGGCAAAGAGCGGCAACGAAATGTCGGATTGGGTGGCATGCTGCAAGGCCATATAGACATCCAAATAGAAATTCTGGATCCGGACGGGTGCCTCTGCTTGCAACTGTATGATACTGATCCCGGCTTTGGACATCTCGGGAACGTATTGGCTGTTGAGGAAAATGTAGTGATGCATCATGTAGTAGTTAAAGCTCACCTTGTAGTCTTTCCGGGTCCAATAGGCGCTGAGCTTGAGGTTGTTCTGCTTGGGCCAGTCGTTGTACCAGAGGCTGTTGTTGCCAATGTAATAACTGTAGAAATAGTCGGGCGATACACGGTAGAAGTCCGCCGTGAAGCCAAGATGGTGACGGGTTCGTCGGTTGATGGCAAAAGTGGCCTTGGCGTAGGCATGAGCATCGTTTTTGTTGTATCCGAAGAAGGAGTAGGAGATGCCGCCGAAGATGTCCCAGACACTGAAAAGACGGATGTTCGTGCGGGCGAACACGGTCAGGGTGTTGCCACGATAATAGGGCATGAGCGCTCCTACATATTCATGGCGGGCGCCACCAGCAATGCGGAAGAAGTAGTTTTGACTGCTGACAGTGTCAAAAGGACGGTAATTGGACCACTGCAGGGCATTGGAGATGCTGTTGTAGCAGATGGTGTCGCGGGTGGTGTCCGTGTTGATATAGTATTGGTTTTGATAGAAGTCGTTGTTGAGGTCATGGTCGTAAAACAGACTGTTGATTCTGTTGAACTGAAAGGTGTGGGTGAAGGTTCCGAAATAGAAGCCTTTTTTGTTTTCCAGGTTCAAATACTGCATCAGATAGGTGTCGTGAGTGTTGATGAGGGTGGATGCATTGCTGAAAAGTACACTGTACCTTCCGAGATCTTCCATGGGGTTGGCGGACATGGGTTTCCGTTCGGCGAAGGCTGCATGGTCGGTCAGGCCGCCATTCTCGGCAAATTTGCCATGGTTGAGCAGGTAGGAAACGAAGACGCCATAACGGTTCTTGGGAGTTTGGTAATGTCCGAACACATTCATGGTGAACATGTTGGTGGCTTGGTGGATGAAGTATCCTTGGTTGCTGTATCCGTTCAGGTCGAAGGTGAAGTTGAATTGTCTCACTTTCTGGGTGTGCAGTGCCTGGAAGCTGTTCTCGGTCTCTATGCCATAGGTGTAGTTGAGCTTGGTGTAGGAAGTGGCCACCTCATAGTAGCGGAGGTCTTGTTGTCTTCTGAAATAGAGCGGGAAGGGGAGGGTGATCATCGAGAAGCCTGTGCGTGGCTCCAGGTGGAACAGCATGTTCTGGTGGGCCTGCGAGTAGATGCCCAATGACTGGTACAGGTTATAAGGGTCCGACAGCGGGTTGGTCTGGGGCGTGTGGAACATGCTGATGTCAACTTCGCGATAGTCGAGCATCTGATACTGCTCCGTTGGCAACTGGGTGTATAGCACGGGCATATAGTCGGGAGACACGGACGAGGCGTTGACGCTGTCCGTGGGGGTGGTGTCAGCCTCTTGGGCGTGGAGGGTGCCTGCCAGCAGCAGACAGCAGCACCAGAGCAGGATATATGCCGTGATCTTTCTCATGTCTATAAAATATCATCGCGTAACCGTCGGATAGAGGGTTACGCGATGATAAGGAAGGTTCTGTTAATATCTGTTCACGCAGTTCAGATCGTTGAAGGCGATTTTGAGGCGTTCCACAACAGACTCTTCGCCTTTGCGCAGGAAGGCGCGCGGGTCGTAGTACTTCTTGTTGGGCTTGTCGTCACCTTCAGGGTTGCCGATTTGCGCCTGGAGATAGGCCTCGTTCTTCTTGTAGTATTTCATGACGCCTTCCCAGAAAGCCCACTGGGTGTCAGTGTCGATGTTCATCTTGACCACGCCGTAGTTGATGGCTTCCTTAATCTTGGCAGGTTCGGAGCCGGAGCCGCCATGGAATACAAAGTTGACGGGGTTGTCGCCCGTTTGGAAGTTTTTCTTGATATATAGCTGGGAGTTGTGCAGGATGATAGGCTCCAATTTCACATTGCCGGGTTTGTACACGCCATGCACATTACCGAAGGAGGCGGCGATGGTGAAGTTGGGGCTGATCTTGCTGAGCTCTCCGTAGGCGTAGGCCACGTCTTCGGGCTGGGTGTAGAGGCGGGAGCTGTCGATGCCGGTGTTGTCCACGCCGTCTTCCTCGCCGCCCGTGATGCCAAGCTCGATTTCGAGGGTCATCTCTATCTTGGACATGCGAGACAGATACTGTTTGCAGATGGCGATGTTTTCTTTCAGAGGCTCCTCAGAGAGGTCCAGCATGTGGGAGCTGAAGAGCGGTTTGCCGTGCTTGGCGTAGTATTTCTCGCCTGCGTCCAACAGACCGTCAATCCAGGGGAGCAACTTCTTGGCTGCGTGGTCGGTGTGGAGCACCACAGGGATGCCGTAAGCCTCCGCCATCGTGTGCACGTGCTTGGCGCCAGCGATGGTGCCGCGGATGGCCGCCGCCTGATCGTCATTGTTCAGCGACTTGCCACCTACAAAGAGGCCGCCGCCGTTGGAGAACTGGATCATGACGGGGGAGTTGACCGCCGCCGCCGCCTCCATGACTGCATTCATGGAGTTCGTGCCCACTACGTTGACTGCGGGAAGCGCGAACTTCTCTGCCTTGGCAATTCTGAAGATTTCTTGTAAGTCTTTACCATAAACCACTCCGGGTTTTACCTTTTTTGAGATTTTTTCTGCCATTGTTTTGTGTTTATTGAATCGTTAATTGTTGTTATGCTTGCTGGTCAGATGATAAGATCAGACCTGTCGAGGCCGGATTATTTCTTCTTGTTCCGTCTGCGTTGCAGGATCCAGTTGGCCACCTCCGTGCCGATGGCAAAAGCGGTGAGCCAGCCTGGCCGTCGGCCGCTTTTGGCGGCGTTCTTGCCGATGGGGAGCGAACGGACGGCCTGCACCGCCTGCCCAATCCCGGACGAACTGATATTCTGCCTCAGATGACGTACACCCTTGACCTTGGACCAGAGCCTTTTGAAGGTCTCGATGTCGTCCTCATAGGCATCCATGTCTTTCACCAAGATGTTCTCCTGACGGCTGATCTGTGCCTTCAACTGCTGCCGACGATAGGCTATCTCCTGCAGACTGTTGTAGGGGGCTGTGGACTTTCTCTTACTCATAAGCGCCTCCTTCCATTTCGCTTTCCGGACCTTGAGGCTTTCCTATGGGGGATGGCTCCTCGTCATGCAAGATCTCTTCCACGTCAGCATCCTGTGTCGGATAAAGCACCCGGCTGAACTTGCGAATGAGCGGCTTGATGAAGAGCGTGTCCTTGAAGTACCAGACGATCAGGATGATGAGAATGAAAATGCCGCAGACAATAGTATAGGCCCATCCTGCATTCAAGGCGATGGTGAGCCAGCTGACAAAAGCGGAGGAGAGATAGATGATCACCACCAAAGCACTCACAATCACAATCAGCATGGAAAAGATGATGGAGAGAATCTGGGAGGATTTCTCCAACAACTCCAGTTTGAAGAGATCATAATACTCTGACAGATAAGTCTTCACATCCTGCGCCGTTTTCTCATTGCGCGGGGATTTGCGAAATAACCGGTGTAACAAATCCATAGGTCAGATCCTAGATTATAATTTTAGTTAAAAATTATAAATAGCACAATATTAATGTGTTGTGCCGTTATTAAAATGTGTGGTTACTCGTTGGGTTCGTCGTCTTCCACCACCTCGTTGATAATGGAGTCAATGTACGATTCTTCCTCGCTGGGGGCTTCCGTACGACGTTTTTTCAGTTTTTCGATTAGTTTGTCGATTTCCTCTTTGGTGAGTTTGCTGGATACCTTCTGACACAATTCTTTGCCTTTGTCGGTGGTGCAGAGAAGCGTGATTCCGGTTGCGGCAGCGGCACCTGCTACGAATGCTAAAATTTCTGATGCTTTCATAATGCGTAGTTTTTAATGTTAAACGGCCGCAAAGATAGCATTTTTTTCTGGAATGTGTCTAAGGTGGTTTGGATAAAATTTCACGGGTCGCCAGACTCTATGGAAGGATGTTGTCCATGAACAGCCCGAAGCGGTTCAGCACAATGCAGGCACGGCTTTGGTCGATGAGCAAGCGCACCTTCTTGGTGGTGACCGTCTCCGTAAGCACAATCCGCTTGTAGCCGATGGTGGTCTCCTCGGCGATGGTGCGCCAGCCGTCCTCTTCCATAATTTCGATATGGAAGCGTTCCACCCGCTGCCCAAGAGGGATATACTCTTGTAACAGAATACGATTAAACGTCTGCGGCTCATGAAAATGCAACTCCACCATTCCTGTTCTCGTCCATTCCTCCGTTGCCCAGTAGGAATCATATTCATCATTAAATATATTATCAACAGGAGAGATGCTTGCTATGGTGGTAAAGAAGAATACCGCATCTTTTGCTATATCATGCGCGAAGATGCTGTCCAAGGCGGCGCGGAACTCCATAAGTCGCAGCGAGTCCTCCGCAGGGATGAGACCTCGGTTGTCGGGCGGCACGTTGAGCAACAGCAAGGAGTTGCGGCCCACACTGTTGTAGTAGATCTTCAGCAGCTCCTGCACGCTTTTCGGGTGCTCGCTCTCGCGCCAGAACCAGCCCGGCCGGATGGAGACGTCCGTCTCGGCGGGAATCCAGCAAGCGCCGTTGTAGTTGCCCGCGTTGAGCGTGTCCTGCGACGGGGCATCGGCGCCCGGGCCAAACCCAGCCACATCGAGCCGCGACCAGCAGGTGCGCCCGCATTTTCCCTCTTCGTTGCCGACCCAACGGCATCCGGGTCCCACATCGCTGAAAATCACAGCATTGGGCTGCAGTTTCTTCGTCTGCCCGTTGAACTTCTTCCAGTCATAGACCTGCTTCTTGCCGTTCGGACCCTCGCCGTTGGCCCCATCAAACCACTGCTCAAAGATAGGGCCGTAGTTCGTATGAGCGTGCCGCAACGTCTTGAGGAACACCTTGTTGTAGGCCTCCGTGCCGTAGGTGGGTGCGTTGCGGTCCCACGGGGAGATGTAGATGCCGAACTTCAATCCGCCTTTCTTACAGGCATCGGACAACTCGCGCAGCACGTCGCCTTTCCCGTTGCGCCACGCGCTCTCGCGCACGGTATGCGTGCTCATGGGGTTGGGCCACAGACAGAAGCCGTCATGGTGCTTGGCAGTGAGGATGATGCCGCCGAAACCGGCCTGCTTCGCCACGGAGACCCACTGGTTGCAGTCGAGGGCGGTGGGGTTGAAGATGTCCTCTGCCTCCGTGCCCTCGCCCCACTCCAAACCGGTGAAGGTGTTGGGCCCGAAATGGCAGAACATGTTCATCTCCATCCGCTGCCACGCCACCTGCGCGGCCGTCGGCACCGGACCGTATGGCTTCGGCGGATCAGCGGGCTTGGGTTGCGGGGCGTGCCTCTGCGCAGAGAGGGTCAGACTCAACAGGGAGATTGTCAATAGGAGGGCGATGCGTTTCATAGGCATAATGAAAAGAGTGGGCAAAGATATAAAAATAATAAGTAGCCATCGGCCTGTCTTGTTTCCAACGATTATTTTTCTTACTTTTGCCGCGTTATATGTGTCCCTGTATTCACAGGGATCATCTTTTGGAACAATAATAATTAAAATAGTAACAATATGAGAACCGACAAGTTATTCAATGGCAAGACATTAGCAATTCTTTCCGGTGGTGGCGACACCCCTGCAATCAATTCCAGTATCGAGTGCGTGCGCAACAGAGCCTCCATGCTCGGCTTTAAAGTGTATGGTGTGTTGCGCGGCTGGAAGGGCCTTCTCGGGGATGGCGATATCGTGGATCTGACCAACATTTCCTATAATGGTATCTATGGCGGCACGGCGTTGCTCTCTTCCCGTACCAACCCCTTCCCGAGCAAGAAACAACCCGAGGACCGTTCCCAACAGATCCTTCGCAACATCGAACGTTATAAGATTGATGTGCTGGTGACGATCGGTGGCGATGATACGAATGGCGCTGCCAAGAAGATGTATGAGAAATATGGCATTCCGGTGATCGGTTTCCCCAAGACTATTGACAATGATTTGAGAACCAGAACGATCCATCACTATAAAGGACAGCAGTTTGAGACGGTGCTCTGCCCGGGCTTCCCCTCTGGAGCCATGGCTATCAAAAAGCTGACGAGCAAACTGCATACCACGAATGAGTCCCATCAACGTATCATGGTCTTGGAAGTGATGGGCCGTGACGCAGGCTGGCTGACCGGTTCCGCTTCCTTTGGTGGCGCCCAGATGGCCCTCATTCCTGAAGTCGAGATGACCAAAGAACGCAAGGAGTTCTTCTTCGAGGCGGTCAAGGAGGCCTATATGCGCGATCCGAAACACAGTCTCATCATCGCGGTCTCCGAAGGTGTGAGATGGTGGGATGACGAGAAACAGGAACTGGGCATGGTCTATGCCTCTGCCGATACCGACGAGTACGGACATCCTCGCTTTGGTGGTGTCAGTGGCGTCATCGCTTCTGAAATCAACCGCAAACTCGGTATCGAGGCCCGTGGCCAGATCTCTGGTTATATCCCTCGTGCCGGCAAATGCTATGAGTATGACCGTCGCTTAACTTCTACGTTGGCCGACAAGGTTGTGGACCTCTTGCTCCGCGAGGACTATGGCAAGATGGCTGTCATGCGCGACATCGTGCCCTACGATGAGCTGGAGGAGTTCCACGCCACCGAGATTGAGATGGGCAACATCGGCAACTTCCCGCTGCCTGCTGCCTACTACGACGCCAACAAGTTCCAGTTTACAGACCAATATACGGACTTCCTGACCAACATCATCGGTGCTCCCTATCGTATGGAGTTCAACCAGCAGTTCCCGATTGTGATTCCTGAATAAGCCAGGGTCTTGCCGGCCGTAGTGTTTGCAGTTTACGGTTCCGATTGGACGTAGTTAATCGGTTTTATTCATAATCGCTTAATCGATAACGGGTTCAGACAGTTAGAATACTATAGTTCAAAGTCAAAGTTCAAAGTTCAAAGTCGAAAAAACATGGACGAGTTTATAATCGAAGGTGGTCATCCTCTAAAAGGGACTATTGAGCCTCAAGGAGCAAAGAATGAGGCTCTGCAGGTGCTTTCTGCCGTTTTGCTGACCAAAGATCCGGTCACCATCTCGAACCTGCCAGACATTCGCGATACTCAACGTTACAAGGATATTCTCTCTTTGATGGGGGTCAAGATCACCAAGCTGAGCAAGGACACCTTCACGTTTCAGAGTGACCGGGTGAACCTGTCGATGATGAAGACGCCCGAGTTTAGCAAGCTGTCATCCGCCATCCGGGCGTCGATCATGGTGCTCGGGCCGCTGTTGGGGCGCTTTGGGGAGGCTTATGCCGCCCGCCCCGGGGGTGACCAGATCGGTCGCCGGCCCCTGACTACCCACTTTGAAGGCTTCCAGAACTTGGGCGCCGAGACGAAGATCTCGGACGATGGCAACTTCTTTGAGCTGAAGGCTGACAAGCTGAAAGGCACCTACATGCTGCTGAATGAGGCTTCGGTCACGGGCACGGCCAATATCGTGATGGCGGCTGTGCTGGCGGAAGGAACGACCACCATTTTCAACGCAGCCTGCGAGCCTTATCTGTATCAGCTCTGCACCATGTTGAATAATATGGGGGCCAAAATCACGGGCATTGGATCCAACCTGCTGACCATTGAAGGGGTAGAGGAACTGCATGGCTGTGAGCACAGGATCTTGCCCGATATGATTGAGGTGGGCAGCTTCCTTGGCATGGCTGCGCTGACCCAGTCCGAGCTGACCATCAAAAACTGTGCCTGCCAACATCTGGGCATCATCCCCTATACGTTCAAAAAGCTGGGTATCAACTTCGAACAGAAAGACGATGACATTCTGGTGCATGGCGAAGACCCTTACACGGTGGAGACCAATATGGATGGTTCGATCCTGACCATCGCCGATGCTCCTTGGCCGGGCTTTACCCCCGACTTGATCAGTATTGCGTTGGTGACAGCCATCCAGGCCAATGGCAGTGTCCTGATCCATCAGAAAATGTTTGAAAGCCGTCTGTTCTTTGTGGACAACCTGCAGAGAATGGGCGCTCAGATCACCTTGTGCGATCCGCATCGCGCCATCGTGATTGGCTTGAACCGAAAGAAGATGCTCCGAGGCACGACGATGGCGTCTCCCGACATCCGTGCAGGTGTCTCCCTGCTGATTGCGGCTCTCTCGGCCAATGGCACCAGCGTGATCCAAAATGTCGAACAGATCGACAGGGGCTATCAGGATATTGTCGGACGTCTCCAGCGACTGGGCGCGGTTATCCAGCGGAGAAAATAACCATTATTGCTGCCGATCATGAACATTACCGGTATAGTCACCACCCTGAACGAGGAACAGCATATCTTAGACTGCATTCGTTCGCTGCAGAAGGTCTGCGATGAAGTCGTCGTGACGGATTCCTTCAGCACCGACCGGACGGTGGAGATTGCCCGAGAAGCAGGGGCTAAAGTCTATCAGCATGAATATATTGGCGATGGGCCTCAGAAGAATCTTGCGCTGCCCTATGCCAAAAATGATTGGGTGATCAGTCTGGATGCCGACGAGCGTCTCTCCGACGAGTTGGTGGAGGCTATTCGCGGAATTGATCTGGAGAAGACGCCCTATGATGGATTCGCCGTGAGACGCAAAAACCTGATCGGGCAGCGCTGGGTCAAGAGCTGTGGCTGGTACCCGGACTATCTGGTGCGATTCTTCCGGAAAGAGAAACTACAGTTTGTGGAACAGAAACAACACGCTTTTGTGCCCAAATCCAACATCTCTTATCTGAAGGCAGATATTATACATTATAGATATAAGAGCTACGACGATCTCTTTTCCAAACGTAATTACAGCTCCCGCGGGGCTAAAATTCTCTTCTTGCAAGGAAAGAAGGCACATGCATTCACGCCTTTCCTGCATGGCTTTTCGGCTTTTGTCGTCAATTACTTTTTCCGTGGAGGCTTGTTCGCGGGCGTGGATGGCTATGTTCTTTCCAAGGCCATTGCCCATAACAGCTTCCTGAAATATGCCAAACTTCTGGAATATGGGCGGGATGCCTCCGTCCGTGAAGCGGAAGACTGGACCTCCGTCTGGTGATTTTTTTTCTTTTCTCGGCCAAAACGCTCCAAAACTTTGCAGTAAATTTACAATTGACTGCAAAGTTTTGTTCTTGTGTTTTTCAACACGTTGATTTATAGTTAAATATTTTTTTAAATATTTCTTGACAAATGTGTTGCGTGGGTGTATCTTTGCATCGACAAAACACCATGTCAAGGGGGTGGCCTCCCTTTGGGATGGGGAGTGTGTTATGAAAAAATATAGTGCGGCCAAGAGGAAGAAGATAATTTCAAATAAGGATTCGACAGATGAGATGTTTGACGGAAAAGGAGATAGGATCCGCATCCCCGAAAAAAGAGAAACCGAAACAAACAAAGTAGTATATAACCCCAAAACAAGAAGACTATGAAAAAAGTTTTAATATTTGTAAGTTTGATAGCCATGGCATTAGGAATGACAGCCAGAGACTATCCGGATGTGATTGTGAGAAAGCACAATGGTGGCTTCTGGGCCATTTTCAATCTGTATAATGACGTTGAATACACGCCTGCGGATGGCGAGGGTGGTTTGGCAGAGTTGGATTGCTCAGGCAATGGCTTCACCTTCTGCCGTGTACCCATGTTAGCCGTTGGCGGCGGTTCCAGCAGGGAAGATGCCGCAGAGTCTCGTGCTCTCACCAATGCCGTGAACCAGATGATTGAATACAGCGAGAACCAGTCGCCTGAACAGACGCGCTTCTCGAACAATGTCCACACCATCACCGTGGCCATTCCTGCAACAGCGAACCGAGCACCGCTCTATTATCAGGTCAAAGGCGTCTGGGGCTTTGAAGCGAATGGCGACTGTGTAATGAAAATCTCCATTCAGGACGTCTCCGAAATCTATAATAGAACTCGATAATCATTACCTGTTCCGGTCTGACAGACCAATAAAGCAAATGATATGAAAAGGACCCGTATGTTTCTGACCATTGTGTTTCTTGGAGTGATTTCCCAAGTCTCTTCGCAAGAGTGGATTGGCGAGCGTTTCCATCTTGACACAGTCTGTTTTCTCCCTTCCATGGAAGATCTTTCTCATGTGGTTGTTAGTATGGTTGATTCGAGATTGGTTTATGCTGAGGCGACCGCTTTTCGTGAACAAGGGCAGGAATATACGGCAACTTTTCATACGGTTGATCTGGATCGCTATACGATGACGGAATTTCAGCTCTCTCTTCCGTTTGACAAGCTCTCTTCTCATAAGGTCGTTGCGCTCCCGTGGATCTATGACTTCGATTTGTCAGGAGACAGCTGTCTCGTCTCGGTTCAAAACCAGCTTCTGCTTTACAGGCTTGAAAAAGGAGCCTACGAGTTGGTATCGGTCTACGAATGTGAGAATGCGAAAGTCTGTTATCTGCACCGAGGTGACATCTATTTCATGGAAGAGGATCATGACGTGGGCTATCGATGGTGCCGGCTTCATGATGGGAAGCGACTGTTTGTCCGAGCGTTGGACTATGAGGCTCCTCATGTGGTGCAGGCAAAGCCTAACCGTTATGTATTTCGCGATAATCATCATGTATACTTCCTGAGCAACCGATATCCGTCATTGTCCTTGTACTCCTTGGACGGAGTCAAGCAAGACTCCATCGTGTTTGACTTGCCTTGTTGGCATCCTTTTGAAGATGAATATGTGAAGGCCAGCTTGGAGGTCCCGTATGGGGTAGAGCGAATCAAAGCCACCATGAAGGATATCTACCGCTACTCTTACCTTAAGATGGTTTTTCCCATAGGTGGAGACTATCTGATTTACTACACGCAATATGACACGGTGACTCATGAGTCCAGGTTGCGCTTTGCCATCGGCACGCCAGAAGGCCATACGACCCTTTTCAGCCGAAAGCCGACGGAAGAATATGTCTATGATGCCCCGCAGACCCCCTTCACCTTGTTGGAACGCCATGTTGACAAGGCCTTTTGCTCTTGGAACGACCGGCTGGTGGAGATGTTGTGGGTGGACACCGTTTCTCCGTATGGTAAGACGGACGCTGCCTATCGGCAGGTGCGGGAAGACTGTTTCCGGAATTCGACGCCACAACTTGCTGTCAAGGTCAGTGCGTATCAACATGCTCAGCCGATATTTTGGCCCGCATTCTACAATCTTCAGTTCATGTCGCAATCACTGGCTGATCTTCCTGAGGGAAAATATATTATGCTGCTACATGGAGAGTTGGAATGTTCCAGCTGTCGGAAGGTGCTGTTGTCGTGGCTGAATGGACTGAAAAATCAGGATGCTCACCTAGTCATTGTCTGCCCTGGTGTTCTGGGGGGCTCGGCCCTTTTCGAATGGCAGGAAAATATCCGCAAGACGCTGAAGAAGCCATTTCAGATGTTGTTATTGAATAAAGAACGATATGAACAGTATCCTCATCCGTCCGTCGAAGCGTATCGTTCTTTCCCGGGTATTCTGCTTTATGAAGTGGGACGGTCCCCCATTTATTTTTCTTCGGAGGATATTTTTTCCGATGACATCTATTCTTTTCAGTTCAGGGAATCCTTCTTGGAGAAGGTTGAACAATTTTTAGCGAATCCATAAGGTGAGATACGCTAAAAAAATGTACTTTTGCACTTCTTTAAAAACAGCTATGTCATATTCCATCGATTTAACGAAGATCACGCAGTTTGACAATGTAGAGTTTGTTGCCAAGCAGGTGGTGGAGGGGTTTATCACGGGCATGCATCGTAGTCCGATGCATGGCTTCTCCGTGGAGTTTGCCGAACACCGTCCCTACAATACCGGTGAACCTATTCGTCACATCGACTGGAAGCTATATGCCCGGACAGACAAGTTGTTTGTGAAGACCTACGAAGAAGAGACGAACCTGCGTTGTCATCTTATCATTGACAACTCATCGTCCATGTATTTCCCGATTCGGGAGAAATACTCTCTGGCTGAACCGAACAAGATCTTCTTTGCGGTCTATGCCGCTGCTATTCTGATGCAGATATTCAAGAGCCAGCGTGATGCGGTCGGGTTGAGTGTCTTTTCCGACAAATTGGAACTGCAGACCAATGCCCGAGGTGGCGATGCACACTTCAAGATGATCTATCGGGAGTTGGAGAAAATACTGCAGCCTATCGGTACTGAAGTGCACCGAACCTCCATGGTGACGGACACGCTCCATCAAATTGCCGAACAAATCCATCGTCGCTCGTTGGTCGTGATCTTTAGCGATATGTTTGAAAGCCGCAAAGATCTCGATGAGCTGATGTTGGCTCTCGGGCATTTGCGCCATAACAAACATGAGGTGCTGCTTTTCCATACCTATGACCGCTCTTTGGAGTACGACTTTGCCTTTGAAAACCGACTCTATCGTTTCGTGGATATGGAAACTGGACAGGAGGTGAAGGTTCATGCCAACAATATCAGGGAGTATTACCAGCAGTCGATCCGTGATTTCTTCCATGAGATCAAGGTGCAGTGCGGCAACTATCAGATTGACATGATTCCAGCCGATATAACCCAAGGGTTTGACCAGATCCTGCTGCCGTATCTCTTGAAGCGCGAGCACATGTTGTAGATGTCAGCTGGCAGCATTCACGCCTCGAAAATCTCCTTGTCCGACTGGAGCGATCAGGACAAACCTCGTGAGAAGTTTGTCCAGCAAGGCCCAACGTATCTGTCTGATGCGGAGCTCTTGGCCATCCTGTTGCGAACGGGAACTGCCACGGAGAACGCAGTGGAACTCTCCAAGCGAATTCTGAATGTCTGCGGACAATCTCTGAACAAACTGTCGGGAGTGTCCCTTCCGGATCTTCGTAAGATCAATGGAATTGGTCAGGTGAAGGCGGTGACCCTGATGGCTGCCTTTGAACTGGGCAGACGTTTGCGCGTGGAGGCAGTGGAGCAGGGGAGGGTCATCCAGAACTCGGCCCAAATTGTGGAGCTGATGCAGCCCAAGATCGGCCATTTGAACCACGAAGAGTTTTGGATCGTCTTGTTGAATCCCGCTGCAACGATTCTCAAGATGTGTCAGATAGCCAAAGGCGGATTGACGTCAACCATTGTGGATGTGCGGATGATCATGCGTGAGGTGATTCTTCATGAAGCCACCGCCCTGGTGGTGTGTCATAATCACCCTTCCGGCTCCGTGCGTCCGAGTCCGCAGGACCGTTCGTTGACCCGACGGATCCAAGAGGCCGCCAGTTTGTTGGACGTCAAGGTGTTGGATCATGTGGTGGTGAGCAAAAACAGATACTTCAGCTTCGCTGACGAGGGATTGCTGTGACGGGTGATAAAATTGTTGAAAGATATAAGATAAATGATTATTTTTGCCGCCTGAATCATTAAATTATGAAAGGAATTGTATTGGCTGGCGGCGCCGGCACTCGTCTTCATCCCATCACTTTGGCTATGAGCAAACAGCTGATGCCTATTTATGACAAACCCATGATTTACTATCCGATCTCCACTTTGATGCAGGCGGATATTCGCGAGATCCTCATTATATCCACTCCTCTGGACTTGCCAAACTTTGAGCATTTGTTAGGCGACGGTTCCCGCATAGGATGCCGTTTCGAGTACAAGGTGCAGGAGGTACCCAATGGATTGGCCCAGGCATTTGTACTTGGCGAGAAGTTCATTGGCAACGACAAGGCAGCGTTGGTGCTCGGTGACAACATCTTCTACGGCGGTGGCATCGAACAGCACCTGATGGAGAGCAAGGATCCCGAAGGTGGTATCATCTTCGCCTACCATGTCTCCGATCCGGAGCGCTATGGTGTCGTGGAGTTCGACTCCAAGATGAATGCCATCTCCATCGAGGAGAAACCACTCGTCCCCAAATCCAACTATGCTGTCCCTGGACTCTATTTCTACGACAATAGTGTTGTGGAAGTGGCTAAAAACATCAAGCCCAGTGCCCGTGGCGAGTACGAGATTACGGATGTGAACAAATACTACCTGAAGGAAGGCAAGTTGAAAGTGTGCAAGCTGGACCGCGGCACGGCCTGGCTCGACACGGGTACGTTCAATTCCCTCATCGAGGCCACGCAGTTCGTGCAGGTTATCGAGGCGCGTCAAGGTCTTAAGGTGGGATGTATCGAGGAGATTGCATACAGACACGGTTTCATCGATGCCGCCCAGCTGGAGAAAATTGCCCAACCCCTGCTTAAGAGTGGCTATGGCAGTTATCTGCTAGGACTTTTGAGATAGTAGCGACAATTAGTACTAATCCAAATATTTACATTTATGAAAAAAGTTTTATCCATTTTGCTGACATTGATGCTGGGACTGGCTTCTTGGCAACTGTCAGCGCAGCAAATCGTAGAGATTCTGGGTGATGCAGGTACTACCACCAACAGCTATCTGCCCCTGTATTCATTCTACAACAATACTCTCTCCGAGCAGATCTATACGTCGAATGAGGTGGGTATGGCTGGATCTATATCCGCGATCTCTTTCTTCAATGGAGGGTCGGCAAAGTCTCCCAACCTCAAGATCTACATGGTCAATACCGACAAGACGGAGTTCACCAACAGCACTGATTGGCTTACCGTCGTGGCAACCGACAAGGTGTTTGAGGGAACTGTCACCCTTACGGCTGGAGCCTGGACTACCATCCAGTTCAACACACCGTTTGTCTATGACGGAGTCAGCAACCTCGGACTGATCGTGGATGCCAACTTGTCATACAGCAGCGGTCTTGCCTGCCGTGTCTTCAGCAGCACTTCCAACTGCTCCATGTATGACTATGATGATAACATAGATTACGATCCGATGGGCGCTACCTATACGGCCGACAGCCGTTTGTCTGTGAAAAACCAGATCAAACTGACAATCACCCCTGCCAACCTCAACTGCAATCCTCCCGGACCCTTGAGCGTGTCGAATGTTCTGTCCAATGATGCCACGATCGCCTGGACTATCCCGGTGGATTTAGGCACCTACATTCTTCAATATAAGACTTCCAGTGAAGACTGGGATGGTCCCAATGTCGTTACGGATTTCCCAAGTGATTCTGTCTATAACTTCTCAGGTATGTTGAATCCCAATACCACCTACAATGTTCGTGTGGCCAATATGTGCAGCAACGGGGATACCAGCATGTGGCGCAGCACCACCTTTACCACAACCAATGTCGCGGTGCAGCTGCCCTACATCCAAGATTTTGAGACGTCCCCTGAAAGTATCACCGATTTTACGATTTCTAACAATGGTCCTAATGGCTGGTATATCGGCAGTGCCACGGGTATGGCTTCCGGCGATCCCGCTGTTCACTCCTTGTATATCTCCAATAACAACGGTGCCTCCAATAGCTACACTAACACTAGCGCCTCCGACGCTTATGCCTATATTGATGTCGTGTTTGACAACAACCCGATGGAATGGCATCTCTCTTTCGACTATAATGTAAATGGTGAAGGTACCAGTTACAAATACGACTACCTCTCTGTATACCTGGTAGATGGAAGTACAACGATTCCCTCCAGCGGCGCTCCCAACGGTGCGGCCTTGCTCTACCAATCCAACTTGTTGTCTGATTGGACCCATTTTGATGCTATCTTGGAAAATGTTGTAGGCACTTCGAAGCGTATTGTGTTCTATTGGCGTAATGACGGATCCAGCGGCACCAACCCTCCTGCTGCTGTGGATAACATTTCTGTAGTCGGCTACACTTGCGGCAAACCTTCCAATATCCAGTTGACAGGCAGCACCTCCTCCTCTCTTTCTGTGTCTTGGACAGAGAACGGTACTGCCACCAGCTGGTCAGTGTTCTATCGTGTACATGGCACTACGGATGCCTATACGGAGGTTCCGGTTTCCGGTCAGCCCGTTGCGGATATCATCAACTTGAACGCAGATACCAGATACGATATTTATGTGGTGGCTCATTGTGACGATGGCTCTGACTCTCAGGAGTCCAACATCGCCTCCTTCCGTACCCAGTGCGGCCCTCTGACACAACTGCCTTATTTCAATAATTTTGATGATGTGATTGAAGATAACGGTACCAACTTTATCACCTGCTGGAGCCGTCTGACCACCCTTCCGGAGCGTGTGGTGCGTTGCTACGGTGCCAATACCCACAGCGGTGCCTATTCCCTCGACTTCAACTACTCTCCCTCCTGCACAACAGCGGTTGTCACCCCGATGCTTGATCCAAGCATTCCGTTGAACACGGTAATGGTTGACTTCTGGGCTATCAGTGGTCTTGCGGAAGGCTGGATGGAAGTGGGCACAATGAGCGACCCGTCAGACTTCTCTACCTATGAGTTCTATGATACGGTCCGTTTGAGCGCTCCCAGCACCTGGGAGAATCTGATGATCAGTTTCGAAAACTATAATGGTACCAACCAGTACATCGCCTTCCTGGAGATCAACGGTACCTCCACCTCTTATATCTTTGACGACTTTACCATTAACTATATTCCCGTCTGTTTACATCCTACCAACCTGGCGGTTGATAGTCTGGCCAGCGATGCCGTTACGCTCTCTTGGGTTGAGGCTGGCACCGCTAACACGTGGACTATCGAATATGGTCCTGCGGGCTTTACCCTAGGTAATGGAACTGCTGTTTCGGCTACAGAGAATCCTTTCACGATAGGAAATCTGGCTGGCGGCACAACCTATGATTTCTATGTGTACTCCGAATGCGGAAGCGACCTGTCGGATCCCTTCGGCCCCGTGTCCGCTACCCCTGGACAGTACACTATGCAGGCCACAGGCAGCGACACGCTCGTCACCTGCGGTATGGCCATTTATGATGACGGTGGCCCGAGCGGAAACTATAGCAATAACTGTAATACCACATTGGTGCTCTATCCCGAAACGCCCGGCTCCACGCTGATGATTACGGGAACTGTCAATGTGGAGAATAGTTATGAACATCTGTATATCTATGACGGAGTGGGCACTTCTGGTAGCTTGCTGGGCGAGTATACAGGTTCACAAACTGTGAATGTGATCGCTTCCAATGGCCCGCTCACCATCAAGTTTACCTCTGACGTATCTGTGAACAGCTATTCTGGCTATGAGCTTTTCGTACATTGTATCTCTTGTATTCCGCCTTATGGTTTGCAAGTCTCTGATATTATGACCAACTCGGCAAACCTCACTTGGGGTGGCAGTGGCGACAGCTATCTTGTCTATCTCTATGGTGCGGACACTACGGTGACTTCTGTGATGGACACTACGTTTGCCCTGACCACCTTGGATGTGAATAGCACCTATACAGTCGCAGTACAGTCGATATGCGGCGCTGACACTTCTTTCATGTCTTCACCGGTCACCTTCACCACCCCGACCGTTCCGGCTACCTTGCCCTATACGACTGACTTTGAAGATGATTCTGACAATATCCAATGGGGTATTCTCAATGGCACGCAGACCAACAAGTGGTATATTGGCGCACCGACAGATGCTGCCAGTGATGTGAACACGACACCTGGCGGTATCAATGGTATGTATGTTTCCAACAATGGTGGTGCCTCTAATACTTACACGGGCTCTGAGAGCCGTGTCTATGCGTTCCGCGACATCTTGGTCCCGGATGGCACCACTGAGTTGATGCTCTCCTTTGACTGGAAGGCCATGGGCGGTTCCGCCGCCAATGAGTTCCTTCGCGTCTATTGGATCGACCCGGCGGTGGTGCCCGTCAATGCAGGCAGTAATCCTCCTTCTGTGGGTGGTGTCAATTATGACCTGTATGCTATGCCCGGTTATACCACTACTGGCTCACATTGGCTTTCCCAGGAGAATACTTGGCAGCATGAGGAGATGCTCATCTCCGCCACCCAGTTTGCCGGTATGGGCAATGGTGACCATATCTACCGTCTGTATTTCCACTGGCGTAACACCTCCTACTCTGTCAATCCGCCGGCTGCTGTCGATAATATCAGCCTTGCTGCAGTTGAATGTGCGACCCCGCTGAATGTGACTGTGAGCGATATCGGCGAGAATACGGCTACCGTCTCTTGGAGCGGCAGTGCAGACTATTTCGGAGTGACTGTCCTTGCTGCTGGTGGCTCGCCGGATGTGCAGACAACAACCGATACTTCCCTGGTGCTGTCAGGCCTTACAGCCAACACCGTTTATCAAGTGGCCGTAAGAGGCTATTGTGGCGCGGACTCCTCTGTGATCTCGCAAGGAGTGCAGTTTACCACGGCTTGTGGTGCTATCAGCTCCCTGCCGTTCTATGCTGACTTCAACACATACTCCTCTATGGATGGTTCTAATTTCGTCAATTGCTGGAGCCGTCACGCCAGCGACCCCACTAACCACTGGGTGTATGTCGCTTCTGGCTCTGATTCTTATGATGGCGGTTATTTGGACTTCCACTACACCCCTAACTGCTATACGATGGCCATCACCCCGATGTTTGATCCTTCCATCGCTTTGAACACCTTGATGATTGAAGGTATGACCCGTATTCACCTGAATGGCACGGCCGGTGTGTTTGAGATTGGTACGGTAAGCGATCCTGCCGATCCGACCACTTTCACCCCGTATGACACCCTTGAATACACGGCCTCCTTCTCATGGTTGCCCTTCTCGATTCTCATGAACAACTACACTGGTAACGACCACTATATCGCTTTCCGCGCGATGAACGGCATAGATGTGTCGTATCTTCTTGACAATATTACGATCGATGTTGTTCCCAGTTGTTATCATCCGGCATCATTGTCTCTTTCTAACGTCACCAGCGATGGCGCTACGATCAGCTGGAATGGCACTTCAGCCAACTATGTGATTGAATATGGTCCCGCCGGATTTACACCGGGTACTGGCACCACGGTGAACGTCACGGGCGCGATGACCTATACTCTTACAGGTCTGGATCCTGCTACCTCTTATACCGTTTACGTCCATAGCGATTGTGGCTCCGCAGGTCTATCAGAAGCCTCTTCGATTAACTTCAAGACTACTTGTGCCACGACCAGCGTTCCCTATAGTGAGAACTTTGACAGTTATGTCACCAGCTCTGACTTTACAGATACTCATGGCATCGCCCCTGATTGCTGGACCACCTACAGTGCCAACACCTCCTATGGTGCCCCGCACATTACGAGCACCGGATCCTATCACTATACACACAGCGGTAGCAACTGTATGGTCTTCACCTGTAGCAGCAATGGTGCTAACGCATACGCAGCGCTCCCGTCATTTGACCAGCCGTTGAACACCTTGAAGGTCAACTTCTGGCGTGCGATGGAAAGCACTTCTTCTGGAGAACTGACTGTCGGTTATGTAACTGATCTGAACAACCTGCAGGGCTCCTTTGTGCAGGTTGCAACCATCCCGTCTGTGAGCTCCAGTAGCGGTGACACCATCACCGTGGATTTCTCCAATGTCAACATTGCGAATGGTAACATCTGCTTCCACTGGTATAAGGATGGTACCTACTATTCTTGCTGTATCGATGATATCAATGTCACGCTCAGTAGCGGCGGCGGTCCGGTTATCACCAATCCGACGGTGGCTACCAATGCAGCCAACCCGGTTGCGCAGACCACAGCCACGCTGAACGCCACCATCACCAATCCTGACCAGGTGACGATCTCGGCCAAGGGCTTCGAGTGGAAGACCACTGTGGGTGGCAACTTCACCCCTGTGGCAGGTGCGGGCACGGGCAACACCTTCACGGCTAACCTGACGAACCTGACCCCGAACACGAGCTACACCTTCAAGGCATTCATCACCTACAATGGCACTACAACCTATGGCGATGAGATGACCTTCACCACCGAAGAGCAGCAACAGGAGACCTGTCCTGCCCCGACGAACCTGACCGCCACGGTGGACCACACCGACGTGACCCTGACCTGGCAGCAGGAGCCCAACACGGCTACCGAATGGCAGATCAACTACCGCTTGGCTACGGAGAGTAACTGGAGCACCGTGACTGCGACGAGCACCACCTACACGCTGACCGACCTGACGGCCAATGCCCAGTATGTGGCCAATGTGGTGGCCCACTGCACCAACGGCCTGACGAGCGACGAGTCCAACACGGTGACCTT